>DATAVR010000089.1:0-137139 GCA_036267635.1 Polyangia bacterium
GAGGGCGTGATGGTCGATGAGTACGACCTCCCCGAGCTGACGGACGGAGTGCAGGTGATCGCATGGCTCGCCAGGCAGTCCTGGTCGAACGGGTCGGTGGGCATGCGCGGCATCTCCTGGGGAGGAATCAACTCGCTGCAGATCGCGGCCATGAGGCCTCCCGAGCTCAAGGCCATCATGCCCATGGGATGCGTCGTCGACCGTTACACCGACGATGCGCATTATCTGGGGGGCGCCTACGGAGAGCAGAACCTCGGGTGGGGAACGGCGTTCAAAGGCGTCATGGCGGGGCCGCCCGACCCCAAGGTTGCCGGCGCGGAGTGGGAGAGCTTGTGGCGCCGGCGGCTCGAAGCGACGCCCGCGATCGTGCGGACATGGAGCGCACACCAGCGCTATGACGCGTACTGGAAGCGCGGCTCGATCGCGGCCGACTACGCGGCAATCCGCTGTCCGGTCTATGTCGTCGACGGCTGGGGCGACCCCTATTCCAGCATCATCGGCGAGCTCCTTGCCCACCTCGAGGTGCCGCGCAAGGGCTTGATCGGGCCTTGGGGCCATATCTTTCCCAATATCGCGACGCCCCTCGGGCTCGAGTGGCAGTACGAGGAAGTCCGCTGGTGGCAGCAGTGGCTCGAGGGCAAGAGCACCGGGATCATGGAGGAGCCCATGCTCCGGGTGTACATGATGGCCAAGGCGGACTCGGAGGCTTATCCCGCGCAGATTCCGGGCCGATGGGTGGCGGAGGAGACTTGGCCCTCGGCGCGTATCGCCTCATCCAGCCTCTACTTCGATGCCGCCGACCGGCTGTCGCCCAAGCCGGGATCCCACGATCAGGTGGAGTACGTCGGCGACAAGGTGGTCGGGCTCACCAAACCTCAGTGGGTCTACGGGCACCCGACCGAGCTCGAGCAAAGCGCGGACGACCGCAACTCCCGGGTGTTCGACTCCTCGCCGCTGGATCACGACCTGGAGATCTTGGGCTATCCGGTGGCGAAGATCCGCGTCGGCGCCGACGTTCCGGTCGCGCACATCGCGGTGCGGCTGACCGAGGTGACGCCCGACGGGAAGTCTTGGCTGGTGAGCTACGGTCTCCTGAACCTCACCCGGCGCGATTCGATGGAGAGGCCGGCGCCGCTCGAGGCGGGCAAGCTCTACGATGTCGAGGTGCCGCTCTATATGATCGCGCACGGCTTCCGAAAGGGAGATCGCGTGCGGGTTGCGATCTCGGCGGGTCTCTGGCCGCTCACCTGGCCTGCGCCTCGGACCGCCACGCTCCGGATCGCGCTCGGGGCCTCACGCATCGTGCTTCCGGCGCGGCCGGTCCCGGCGAGGGAAGCGCCATTCGACATTCCGGTGATCCATGCCGGTGCCTCCGGCGCTGCCGGCAGCGCGCAGGCGAGCCCCGCTGCGCTCATGCCGGTGCGCGATGGGCAGGGGCGGATCCGGTACGACCGTGAGGCCTCTCCGTCGAGCACCTTCGTCCCCGCGGTCGGCACGACCTCGACCACCGCCGCGAGCCGGAAGATCGAGATCACCGAAGGCGACCCGAACAGCTGCCGCATGAGGATCGAGCACACCGATCGCTGGAAGCGCGGCGACTGGGATTGCACCATCCGGTACGGCGCCAACTTGACCTCCACGCCCACGGAGTTCCATCTCCAGGAATGGGTGGTCGCGAAGAAGGGGGAGGTCGAGATCTTCCGGCGCGAGATTCCTAGCGTCATCGAGCGGGATTTGCTCTAGGGAGAGCCCTGCGGCTTGCGCGGCAGCGGAGCGGCGTCATCGAAATCAGGCAGATCGATCGACCCTCCCGGGCCCGCAGGGGTTCTGTATCATGCGCGTTGCGCCCGCACGAAGGAATGACAGCGAGATGAGCATCCACGACGTCACCGCCGGCCAGCAGGTGCCGCACGAGTTCAACGTGATCATCGAGATTCCGATGCTTTCGGACCCGGTGAAGTACGAGATAGACAAGAAGACCGGCGCCATGTTCGTCGATCGCTTCATGATGACGGCGATGCACTATCCGGCGAATTACGGCTATGTCCCTTGCACGATCGCGGAAGACGACGACCCCGTCGACGTCCTGGTGCATACGCCCTTTCCGCTGCTGCCGGGCGTCGTGGTCCGCTGCCGCGCGGTGGGACTTCTGCGCATGGAGGACGAGTCCGGCGGCGATGCCAAAGTGCTGGCGGTACCGACCGACGACATCTGCCCGCTGTTCGAATATTGGAAATCGATCGATGACGTGCCGGAGATCCGGCTGCGCCAGATCCAGCACTTCTTCGAGCACTACAAGGATCTCGAGGACCACAAGTGGGTGAAGCTGCTCGGCTGGGGGAACGTCGACGAGGCGAAGACGGTCATCCTCGAGGGGATCGCGCGCGCCAAGACGGCGCCGACACCGCAGCTTCCTTAGCGAAGCTCAGTGCAAGCGCCCGCGGGCGATCTCCAGGTTCAGGCGCCCGTCGAGCGCCGCCTTGCCCGAGAGCGGACAGTTGAACTGCCCGCGCGCCATGACGCCGTCGAGGCACTGGGCGACGGCGGTGGGAATCTTGGCGGGCCAGTCGACTTGGTGGTCGATGACCCGCCCGTCGGAGCCGATCGAGAGACGAACGGGGGCGAGCGGATAGCGGATCGGTTTTTTTACCGTGGAGAGGCAGGCCACCAGCGCGGCCTGGTCGAGGGCGTCCTCGATCGCCAGGGCGGCGCTCGGATCGCTGGCATGGTCGATCGGCAGGTAGGCGGTCCGCTCGATCCGCTCGCGCTCGGCCGGGGCCGATCGGGTGACCGCCAGCGCGAACCCGGCGCGCCGCGGGGCGGCGGCCGGTTCGAGCCTCACCCCGCCGAGCACGCCGCAGACGCAGGTGAGCTCGGGCTTGGGGAGCCCGTCGGGTGGTTCGACCTCGCAGCGGCGCACGGCCCCCTTCGGGTCGACCTCGATCTGGTAGTACGGCCGCCGGAAGGTGGCGCTTCCCATGGGCCGCGGCTTGGCGCAGGCATCGAGCGCCGCCGCCGCCGCGCCGAAGCTGGCCGCGGAGAGCGGCGACGGCCAAGCGCCGGCGAGCCGCAGCCCATTCAATTCGACCCGGAACGGAGGCCGCGTCGTCGCGTCGTTTGCGGTGGGCGTGCCGATGCTCCCGAGGCCCGGGAACCCCTCGACGCCGTGAGCGCGCGTGAGGCCTCCCGCGCGCAATCGCTCCGCCCAGCGGCCCGGGGTCTCGCCGCGCGGCAGGCGCGCGGTGAAGCGCGCCGTCTCTTCGAAGTTACCGGGATCCGCCGCTGTCGGTCGGGGCGAGGCGATCGAGACGCCCAGAAAACAGCCGGGATCCGTCGTCCGTCCATCCTGCGTCACCGTCGGGAAGCAGTCGACGTGCAGCGTGGCGGTGGAGGCGCCGCGGTAGACGATCCGGGCGAGCGACGCGGCGGGCGGCGGGGCGGCGCAGACGACGGGCACACCTGGGAGCCGCCCCGCCCGGACGTCAGCGTAGAACGCGCGCAGCCGTTTGGGCGGCAACACGCGGTAGCCGCCGAGCTCCGGTCGCGCCAGCAGCTCGGCCACCCCCTCGACCAGCGGCGCGATCTCCTCGGGGAACCAGAGCTCGTCGCTGTTGACGGTGGCCGGCGCGATCCAGAGCTCGCCTCCGCCCGCGACGCGCACGGCCGGCGTCTCGGCGCTGGCCGAGAGGGACCCGGTCGCCAACGCCGCCAGCGCTGCGCTCAACCATCGACGTCGCCACATCTGACGCCAGGTTGCCCCCGGCGGAAATCGGAGTCCAGGGCGAGCCCGGTCAACGGGTGAGACGGGACGCCAGCTCCTCCATCGAATGAGCGAGCTTCACGTCGAGCGCCGTGACGCCGCCGGCGTCGTGGGTGGCGAGGTCGATGCGCACCGTGTTCCAGACGTTGAACCACTCCGGATGGTGGTCCATCGCCTGGGCGACCAGCGCCGCGCCGGTCATGAAGCCGAAGGCGGCCACGAAATCGGCGAACTCGTACTCGCGGTGGAGCTTGCCGCCTTCCAGCTTCCAGCCGGGCAGCTTCGCGAGGGCGGTCGCAACTTCGGTTTCACTCAGCTTCACGGGGCTGGGCTGGGGCGCGGACATGGGCTCACCTCGGGCAAGATTGTAATCATTGGCTGTCGACCTGCCCCCTGGCTTTGTACCCTCATTTCAAGGGCTTGAAAAAAGATCGCCGGGCGTGTCGATCGCCGCCCGGGCGGTTCGTCGGGTCGGCAGGAGGATCATCATGGAGAACGTGCTTGCCCCAACCATTTCGCTCGACGCGCGGAGCCCGCGGGCTTCCCGAACGCCGCTCTGGATCGGCCGGGTGCTCACCGGCCTCTGCGCTGGCTTTCTGCTGTTCGACGCCGTCGCCAAGCTGCTCGCGGTGGCGCCGGTCGTCGAGGCGACCCGGCAGCTCGGCTACGCCGTGGGGGTCATCCGCCCGCTCGGCCTGGTGCTCGCCCTCTCGACGCTCCTGCACCTGCTGCCACGAACGCAAGCGATCGGAGCGCTCTTGCTGACGGCGTACCTCGGCGGCGCCACGGCCACGCAGCTGCACGCCGGCCAGCCGTTCTGGTTCCCCATCGCGATGGGTGCGGTCCTCTGGATCGCCTACGCTCTGCGCAGCTCCGGTCTGCGCGCGTTCCTTCTTTCAACCAGCAAAACCCGCTAAAGAGACTGCGAGGAGACGACCATGCGCTTCATGATCATGCACAAGAACGATCCCCACACCGAGGCGGGCCAGAAGCCCCCGATGGAGCTCGTCGAGAAGATGGGCGAGTTCATCGGCGGGCACGCGAAGGCCGGCAGCCTCATCGACGGCGCGGGCCTGGGGGCCAGCTTGACGCGCACGCGCCTCACCTTCCGCGACGGCGCCTGCACCGTGAAACACGGCCCGTACCGCGGCGAGCACGAGCTGCCGGCGGCGCTGCTGTTGCTGAAGGTCCGGACGCGCCAGGAGGCGATCGGCTGGGCCGAGCGTTACGGCAAGATCCTCGGCACCGGCGAGATCGAGCTCGGCAAGGTGAACGAGCCGTGGGACATCGGCCTCATGCCGGCGCCGGAGAACCCGCCGCTGCAGATGCTGCTCGTCGAGAAGGCCGACCAGGCGTCGGAGTCAGGCGCGCGGAGCAGCCAGCAGAAGGCCGAGCTCACCCGGCTGCGGACCGAGATGACCAAGGCCGGCGTCCTCGTTCGCGCGACGGCGCTGCAACCGAGCGCCCAGGCCAAGCGCCTGCTGTTCAAGAACAACGACCTGCGCCTCGTCGACGGGCCGTTCTCCGAGTCGAAGGAGCTGATCGGCGGCTTCGCGGTGCTGGAGCTCGCCGGCATGGACGAAGCGATCGCCATGTGCCGCACCTACGCGGCGATCCTCGGCGGGACGCTGGAGATCGACATCCGGCCCCTCGCGGAGGTGGCGGCGTAGCAGGGTCGCTCATCCCGCGGTTGACCCTGGCCTGGCCAGCGCAGAGAATGCAGCAGACGAGCGGGGCCACACACGAGGGGAGGGACGGGGGATGGCGGGACCACAATCTGTCGCGGCGGTCGATCTGTCGCCGCTGCCAGGCAAGACGTACGTCAACATTGAGCGTGAATGGCGTGAGGAGTTCATCTACTTCCTCATGGTCGACCGCTTCCACGACGGCCTGCCGCGCGGCGCGATCTCCCAGGCGGGCCGCAGCCTGGGGATCAGCGCGGGCGCTGGCTTCTACGGGGGCAAGATCAAGGGCATCACCAAGAACCTCGACTACATCGCCGGCCTGGGATGCACCGCCATCTGGCTCTCCCCCGTCTTCGAGAACAACGCCGGGGCGTACCACGGCTACAACATCAACAACTACCTCGACATCGATCCCAACTTTGGCACCAAGCAGGACCTCATCGATCTGGTCGACGCTGCCCACGCCTACAAGAAGAACGGCCAGCCGGCGCCGCTTCGGATCATTCTCGACGTGGTCATCAACCACTCGGGAAACAACTGGCAATACCCGCTCGACGCCAACTACAAGTACTTCCAGGACCAACAGTTCCCGCTCGACGCCTGGCGCCGGGGCGATCGTCCGATCCCCACCGAGCTGCGCAACGACGCCTACTACCATCGGCGCGGCGACATCTCGAGCCCCAACGGTTACGACACCTACCCGGAGAATCAGCATGGCGACTTGAGCGGCCTCAAAGATTACGCCAACGACGACGACATCCCCGGATCGGAACTGATCAACGTCCTCATCAAGGCCCACTGCTATTGGATCCGGGAGGCCGACGTGGATGGCTTCCGGGTCGACGCGGTCAAGCACATGGGCGAGCTGGCCTGCTCACGCTTCTCCTCCAACGTGCGGGAGTACGCCTACGCCCTCGGCAAGCGCGGCTTCTTTCTTTTCGGCGAGCTGGCCACGCCCGACGACGAAGTGATCGATCGCTACATCGGACAGAACACCTCGGTGACGGCCGGGCAGGACACCGTCTTCTTCGGGATCGATTCGATTCTCGACTTTCGGCTGGCGGAGGGGAACTCACAGAACAGCGCGTTGCGCGACGTCCTCAAGGGTTGGGCCGATCCCGGCTCGGTCTTCCGGCGCCTGCAGGACCAGGAGAAGCGTGCCCTCAACCGCGGTGAGATCGGCCGCTATCTGGTGACCTTCCTCGACAATCACGACTCCTTTTGGCAGCCGAATGGCCGCTTCGGCGCCGGCGCCCCCGACGACCAGATCATCGCCGGAGTCGGGTATCTGCTCTGCATGCTGGGCACCGCCTGCGTCTATTACGGGACTGAGCAGGGCTTTCAAGGCGCTGGCAGCGACGAGAACATGCGCGAGGCGATATTCGACCACACGAAGCCGCAGGCCCCCAGCCTCCTCAACACCGACTGCCGCATCTATCAGGAGATCGCCAAGATCGCGGCGGTGCAGCGAGCCACGCCGCCGCTGCGCTTCGGACGGATGTACTTCCGACAAATCTCGGTCGACGGGTTGGCCTTCGGCCCCGCCTTCGGCAGCGACTACACGCTGGCGTTCTCCCGTCTCCTCTACGGCCGCGAGGTGTTGGTCGCCTACAACGTGTCGGCGTCGGCGCGTCAGGACCGCGTTACGATCGATTCGTCGTTACACCGCCCGGGCGACAAGCTGACCTACCTGTACGGTGGCGCGGGGAGCGTGACCGTACAGCCGGTGGCGCCCGACGGGACTCTCTTCGTCGAGCTGGACCTGACCGGGCATCAGTTCGTCATCCTCGCCTGAGGCGAGGCCGACGTCAGGCCCTGGTTGACGAAGGCGACGCCGCGGTAGGCCGGGCCGTCGTCGACGGCGCCAATCAGCAACGAGCTCGACCCATGTTATCGTCGTGGTCATGGTGAACGGGGACGGGGTGGGCGATCCGTCGGGCTTCGTGCTTGCCTCGCGCGGCGAGCGCCTCGGCGGCTATCTGCTCGATGGCCTGATCACGCTTCCGTTCCTGCTTCCGACCTTCGTGCTGGGGTTCCGGTTCGGGCGGCTCGCCGGGCATCACGAAGTGGTTCCGGGGACGCTGACGTTCGCCGCTCTCCTCTGTCTGGCCGGCGTGCTGGTATTCTGCGGTTATCAGATGTACCTCGAGGCGGCGAAGGGGCAGTCGCTGGGGAAGCGCTGGATGAAGACGAAGATCGTCGCGCTCGACGGGACCACCCCCGGGTTTGCGCGGGCCATCCTGCTCCGGCGCGGGGTCACCCTGGCCCTCTACTTGGGCGTCTTGCGGATGTTCGGGGCGCCGCTCGCGTACGCCTTCATGCTGGTCGACCTGCTGATGATCTTCGGCGCGGGGAACCGCTGTCTGCACGACCGGATAGCCGGGACGCGCGTCGTTCGAGAAGACGCGGCGCCGAGCATCGCCGCCTGACGCGCGCTCGAGACGTCGACGCGAAGGCGGCGGCATAGCGCCGCCGCAGATCTCGGGAAACGGGTACAATCGCGGCATGCGTTTCATTTGGCGGCTGGTGAACGTGGCGACGCTGGTGATCGCGCTGGCGGCGGGGTGCTCGAGCAGCAACAACAGCAACAAGGACGCCGCCTCAGGCTCCGGGCCGACGACGAAGCTGGTCGACCTCTCCAGAGCGGATCTCAATCAGCTCTGCGCCCAGGAGTCGGCGAACGGAACCGGCACGGTCTCCTGCGGCGCCGACGCGTCGGTGAATGTCACCCCGCTGGGCGTGTGCACTTCGCTCACGCCCGACTGCTCGGCCACGGTGGCCACCTCGCAGGCGTGCGCGGCGACGCAGAACGCCGACGCCTGCAACGCCGATCAGCTGTTCGCCGACATGAAGACGCCCGCCTGCCTGGTCATGATGGCCTGCACGCAGAGCCTCTGCACCGACACGATCTGCTTCTGCCCCGACTCCAACACGCTGAGCACCTGCATGACGACCTGCAAGCGCTTCACCGCCGGCTTGACCACCGACTGCGCCAGCTGCATCGCCGGCCTCTACGGCGCATCGTCCTGCCCCGACTTCACGGCGCTCCCGGCGGCCTACGCCCAGTGCACGGCAATCTGCGCGCACGGCGACGGCGGCTGACGTGAAGGCGCGGCGCGCGCTCTTATACGCTCGTAGCTAGGTCGGCGTATAACGACCCGTCTGCCCCTGGCGCGGCGCGATTCAGAGCGCGAGGCTCTCCTTCAGCAGGGCGAGCCCGAACGCCCACTGGCCGTCGGCGGTGCCGATCTTCAGCTCGCCGTTTCGCATCCGCTGATAGAACTCGCCGAGCGAAAGCGTGGACGCGAGCGTCTCCGCGCCGGTGGTTCCCGGATGCTTCATCTGGCGCGCGATAAAGAGCTGCATGGCGCCGGCGAGGGTCGCCGCCAGCCGCCGGCTGTAGCTGAACCTGTCGGGCAACGCCGTCGACCGGACGCCGCCGTAGGCCGAAAGCATGTCGAGACAGGTGGCCTGGTCCATCCGCAGAAACACGGAGAGCACGGCGAGATCGTAGAAGGCATCCATCGGGCCTGCGGCGGCCCAATCGAGGACCAGCAGCCCCTCGCCGTCGTAGATGAAGTTGGTGGGGTTGAGGTCGTTGTGTCCGAGGACCAGGGCGTCTGGCCGGGGCGGTGGCTCCTCCGCGAGCGCGCGCTGGATCGCGCCGCCGGCGAGCTCCGGGAGGGCAAAGCCGCTCCCGAGACCGGCCGAGATCTGGGTGAGAAAAGCGCGGGGATCGCGGACGTGCGCCGCGGCTGGCACGGGGAGCGCGTGGATCCGGCGCACCGTGCGACCGAGCAGCGTCAGCGCCGTTTCGCGCGTGCGCGGGTCGAGATAGAGCGCGGGGAACGAACGATCGGCGACGAACACAGTCAGGACCGCGCGCCGCGCCTCGTCGACGTGAACGACTGCGGGCGAGAGCCCCGCGTCCGCGGCGAGGCGCTGGATCTCGAGCGCGCCTCGCCAGTCGCGGTCGTCCTCGGCCGGGCCGGCGACCTTGAGCACGAAGGCTCGTCCGTCGCGCTCGACCCGGTAGACGCCGGCGCCCGAGAGCCCCGCGGCGATCGGGGTGATCGTGGTGGCGGGTCCTTGGAGATCGGGGGGCAAGCAAGCGTCGAGGGTCATCGTGAGCTCCGGCGGGTGTTTGGTCTCAAAGGCGAGGCGCGATCTCGGCGGCTGCTTCCGGGGAAGTCATCACCGGGGTGACCTCGAAGTCGACCAGATCCTTCCAGCGGTCAATCCACTGCTGCAAGAGCTGCGGATCGTCGCACTCCATGATCTGAAAGCACCGCTGCAGATCGCGCGTGACCCAGCTGCTCACGTAGCGCAGCCCTTCGGGCGCCAGCCGCCCCTGGTCCCGAAACCGCCGATAGACCGGAACGGGATCACCTCTGAAGTTCTCGACGATCAGATAGAGCATCGCGCGTCTCCCTTTCGTTGGATCGGGTCGAGTCTGCCATCGATCGACATCGGGTCTGAAAGGCCCTGATTCGCGCTACACTTGCGGTATGTCGATCGTTCTCAACTGGAACGGCCAAGACCTGCCGGACGAGGTTCGCGAGCTGATGCCTGCGGAGCTGCGCCAGCTGCCGCGTGGGCGGTACGTTCTGGAGCCTGTGGACGACGTGCCCGAGCTGACCGACGAAGAAGAAGCCGGAATCCACGCCGCGATCGAATCGGTGCGGGCGGGCAAGGCTGTCAGTCTTGAAGCAGCGAAGGCACGGGTCGACCGGATTCTCGGTCGGTGAAGATCGCGTTTGCTCCCGAGGCGGTCGAGGATCTCGCCGCCGTCTTGGAGTATCTGGTGGAGCGCAATCCACGAGCCGCCGCAGCGACTGCCGACGCGGTGTTCGCAGTCATGGACAGGCTGGCGGCGGGCGAGTTCGAAGGACCAGAGCGCGAGCTGGGCTCCACGGGCGAGCGCGTTCGGAGTTGGCCCGTTCGTCCGTACCGGATTTTCTACAGCCGAGAATCAGAGACATTGACCATCCTGCGGGTTCACCACTCGGCGCGTCGGCCGATCTCACGATAAGGCGCCTGGGTGCGGGATCCAGAAACCCGCCGAGGACGCTATTCGAGGTGTTCCTCCACGAGATCGTATTTCAGTTCGATCCTGGCGATCTCCACATTGATCCGGACCCTGTTCCTGACGATCTCGCGGTACTCTTTCCCTGCTCCGGGATCCGGTCGGCCGCTTTTCTCGGCAACCGGAGAAAGCGCTCCCGTTCCCTGCGCAACTGGTCCTGGAGTTCCTTAAAGCGGGCCTTCACATTGTTCGGCATCACGTCCGCTGAGGTCGCCATCGGGAACAGTCTATGGCGTTGGGTCGTTGGCGTCACGCGGCCACGGCAGGTCCGTTGTAGCGACACCTCGGCGGCGTTCTTCCGCCTGCATTGTTCCCGCAAGACGAAAAGGCCAGGCCGGCGGCCGTTCGACCGGCTTCCAACGCCGGCGCGATCGGTCTGTTGGTCAAACGCACATCAATACAACCTTCCCCTCCACACTCCCCGCGACGAGCATCTCCATCGCCCGCCTCGCCTCGACCAGCGGCAACGTCACACTCACCAGCGGTTCGAGTTTCTTTTCTGCGATGAGCGCAAAGATCTTCGGCAGATCCTCCCGCAGCGGCTTCGGATCCTTCCTGTACAGCATCGTGATCCCGTAGAACTTCCCGCGCCGTCCTCTCATCCGCGCGCCGACCAACAGGTTCGCGAACATCGCGAGCGTCGCGACCGTTCCCTTTACGCCCATGAACCCGTAGCCGACGACCGTCCCCCCGCGACGTGCGGCGCGGATGCACAGCCCGATGTTGGCGCCGCCGACGGCGTCGAACGCGCAGTCGACGCCGCGCGGCTCGAGCTCGCGCACCAGACGATCGAGGCGTCCCGCGCGGTAGTCGATCGGGATCGCGCCCAGCTTGCGCACGGTCTCGTGCTTTTTCGGCGATGCGGCGCCGTAGGTCTTCACGCCCGCGAGGCGCAGGATCTGCAGCGCCGCCGTGCCGACACCTCCGGCGGCACCGGTGACGAGCGCAGTTTGCCCAGCCTCAACCTTCGCCATACGGTGGATCATCTGCCAGGCGGTGATGTAGTTCAGGATGGCGCCGGCGGCCTGGAGGTCGGAGACGCCGTCGGGGATTGGCAGGAAGTGCTCCGCCTCGCGCACCAGCAGCTCGGCGAAGCCGCCGTAGACGGTGAGCGCCGCGACCCGCTGGCCGAGGGTGAAGCCGGTGACGCCGGGCCCGATGGCGTCGACGACGCCGGCGATCTCGTAGCCGGGGACGACCGGGATCTTGGGGGCGTAGCGGTACTTGCCGGCCAGGAGCATGAGGTCGGTCGACCCGACGCCGGCGGCGTGCACGCGCACGCGCAGCTGGCCGGCGCGCGGTTCTTCGACCGGCAGCTCCGTGCAGGTGAGCGCCTCCGGCCCGCCGGCCTTCGTCACCATCATCGCCCGATACCTTGCGGTCATCACGGCTCGATCACGACTCACCGCGAGCGCCGGTGAAACGCCGGCAGCGTGAGGTCGGATTCCGACGGGACGAACCCCGCGACAGTGCCGTGCGGCGGCAGGCGCAGCGGCCAGTGGGCCATCAGGGTGGTGGGGTCCCAGTAGATCTCCGGGAGCTCGACGGAGGGGCGGATGGAGAGCGCGAAGTGGATGTAGCGGCCGGGGTGCTCGGTGCCGGTGTCGCCCACCAGGCCGATGAGATCGCCGGCCTTGACGGCGGCGCCGCGGACGATGCCGCGCGGGGCGGCCGCCAGATGCGCGTAGTGGGTGAAGACCATGCCGCCGAAGTGCGAAAGGCGCACGTAGACGTCGCCCCGCTCGTCGCCGGTGCCGCGCTGCACGTGGTCGACGACCCCGTCGTGCGCGGCGTAGACGTGCTCGCCCCAGAGGTCGCCGCCGAGATCGACGCCGCACTTGCCCGGGGCGCGACAGAGGGGGTCCGGGTGGCGCGCGCCGGACGAATGGGTGGGCAGGAGGTGGTCGTCCGCGACGGGCGCGCGGCGCGCCGGGCCGGGCAGCGGGTAGGTCCAGGCGGTGTGGGCGAAGGCGAGCTGCCAGTCCTCGTCGGTGGGGGGCCAGGCCGGGCCGAACATCGGGGGGAGGGGACGCGGCGTGGGGATCGGGCGGAGCTGTGGCGGGTCGAAGGAGATCGACTGCGGCGGCGGCAGGCGGACCCGGTGCCAGAGCCTCGGTGCGCCGACGACGACCAGCGCGACCGCTGCCGCCCGCAGGAGCCACTGCCGGCGCAGGGCGGTGTGCGCCAGGCGGCGGCGCTCCACGTTCGCCACCAGGCAGACCTGCGAGCAATGCAGCTCTTCGTGCCGGCCTCGGAGCAGAACGAAGCGGGCGCCGTCGTCGCCGTTGCGGTCGCGGTCGCGGTCGCGGTCGCCCACGCCCTCGTCGATCGGGGTCTTGCAAGCGACACAGGCGAGCGTGGCCATCGCTTACTCGTCGCCCGTCGGTGAGGGCCTGGTTTCGGTCTCGGGGGGCGTCGGCGGCGCGTCGCCGTGGGCGGTCGGCTCATCCGGCTGCTCGCCTCTGTCGCTGGCGGCGCCTTCGTCGTTGGTGGCGTCGTCGTCGTCGCCGGCGACGTGCGCCCCGCCGCGTTTCAGCTTGGCGAGTTGGGCCACCTTTCTCTTGCGCGCCGACAAGAGCGGCGCGGAGCCGAGCGGCATCCCCGGACGCGCCAGCGTGGAGACCAGGCCCTCTTCGCCGCCGTCGACGGGAACGCGCACCGGCCACAGCGCGATGAGCGGCTCCGGATCGAGATAGCGCTCCGGCCCGTCCTTATAGGGCCGCACCGAGATGGCGAAGTGAAGGTGCGGCGCCGACTCCTTCACGCCGGTGTCGCCGAGCAGGCCGATGACGTCGCCGCTCTTGACGTGCATGCCGCGCTCGAGGCCGGCCGGGATCGCCGCCAGGTGGAAGTACTGCGTGAACACCGTGCCGTCCCGATGGGCGAGGCGCACGAACTCGCCTCCGCGATCCGGATTGGCGTTTCTCTGCACGAAGTCCACAACTCCTTCGTGGACGGCGTGGACCTGCTCGCCCCAGATCTCGCCGCCCAGGTCGACGCCGCAGTGGCCGTTGCGGCACTCCGCTGGCCGCTCGCCCGGCCGCACGGCGCCGAACACCCGGGAATCGGCGCGCGGCATCCGCCGCACCGGCCCGGAGAGCGGATGAATCCAGGCGTCCTGCCCCAGCGACGCTAGAAAGGTGGTCTCCGTCGGAGGCCAGTCGGGACCGAACCAGCCGGGCGGCGGCGCGAGGCGGGCATTGTGGATAGGCCGAACGGGCGACGGCGACAGAGCCTCGGGCGCCGGCGCCGCGTGCGCGAGCCGCCAGTGGCTGGGCGGACCCTCGTGCGGCGTGACGAAGGCGCCGACCAAGATCAGCGTCATGGCGGCCGACAGCGCTCGCCGCCGCCGCGCGGCCCAGCGCGCGCGCCGGCGCTCGCCCGCGATCTCGCGAAAGCAGGCCACCGAGCAGAGCACGACCACCGACCGGGCGTCGACGTGGACAAAGCGTTTGGCCGACAGCGCGCCGCCGCACACGCCGCAAATGGCGGTGCCCTGGGGAAAATCTGAGAGCGCTTCTTCGGGATCGATCATGCGTACCCACTGATCCGCAGCGCCGACCGCCCAGCGAGGAGGTCAATGGTAGCAAGTTCTTACCCGAGCGCGCGCGGCGGGGCGCCGATCCCCTGCGGGCTCACGGCGCCTCGATCTGGTAGTCGAGCCAGATCGAACCGTGTTGGCCGAGCTCGGCCGTAAAGCCGCCGTCGCCGCGCAGCCCTGTCAGCTCGCCGGTGCCGGAGCCGGGCACGACGATCCACTCCGCTTTCATTTCCTTTTTCATTTCTTTGCGGACCACCGTCCCGTGGACCTGCAACAAGAAGCTCCCCTGCTTGCCGCCGATGGACCCGCGGACCCGCTCGATTCCCGCGAAGCTGGCCGCGCCGTCCGCGCGCGCCGCCTGGACCACGTGCGCGACGCCGTCCCCCTCGATATCGCCGGAGAAGGTCTCCGTCAGGCGAATGTCGCTCAGGGTCGGCGCTCCTGGGACCTCGTCGAACACCGTCGGCTGGTAGCTCTTGATCGCGGTCTGCCCGACAGCGTGGATTTTGCGTTCGTCTGACATGGCCAGACGGAAGCTGGCAACTTCGTCTCCCGAGGCAACCGCCACCGGTCCGTCTGGGCCGGCTGTGCCCGCTCGGGGATCGAGGATGTCGATTTCTTTGTAACCATCTCGCCGACCGGCGCATCGTGCCGTCATGCATCTTCGTCTGTCATCGGTCCTGGTCGTCGCCACTCTCGTGCTGCTCTTGATCCCGTCGGGCGGTCGTCTCGCCGAGGGAAAGACAAAGACCGTCGGGCCACCCGAGGTCGCCTGGAAGGAGATGACCTTCGAGCAGAAGAAGGCCTACATGAAGGCCGCCGTCACGCCGACGATGAAGCCGATCTTCCAGGCCTTCGACGGCAAGAAGTTCAAGACCTTCAACTGCGTCTCCTGCCACGGCGCCGACGGCGCCGACCGCAAGTTCAAGATGCCGAGCAATGACATCCACCCGCTGCCGAACACGCCGGAGGCCTTTCAGGCGAAGCTGAAGACGGAGCCGGCGTGGCCCAAGTGGACGGAGTTCATGGCCCAGAAGGTCGAGCCGGCGATGGGCAAGCTGCTCGATCTGCCGGTCTTCGATCCCAAGAAGCCCGTCAAGGGCGCCTTCGGATGCGCCAACTGCCACAAGCTCGAGTCCGCGACGCCCTGACGACGACGGGCCCCGACGCCCCTCCATCACCTACGCTTCCCGCCCACGAAGGAGTTTCCATGCGCGCCGCCGTCCTCACCGAGTTCAATAAAGACTGGGTCCTCGAGGAGCTTCCCGATCCACGACCTGCGCCGGGACAGGTGTTGATCCGGATCCGCGCCAGCGGAATGTGCGGGACCGATCTGCACGCCCACCACGGGCACCTGGGCGCGAAGCTGCCGATTGTTTTGGGGCACGAGCCGGCCGGCGAGATCGTCGAGCTCGGCGCCGGCGTGCTGGACCTGAAGGTTGGCGATCGCGTCGGTGTCTTCTGGAATCAGAAGGGGGACGGACGCTGCGCCGTCTGTCAGGCGGGGCGGCCCGATCGCTGTCCGCACGGGCAGAGCTGGATGCAGATCGGCGGCGCCAATTCCGAGTTGATGCTCGCCTGGGCGTCCGGCTGCGCGCTGATCCCCGACGGGCTTTCGTTCGAGTCGGCGGCGCCGCTCTTCTGCGGCGGGTACACGGTGATGAGCGGCCTCCGCAACGGCGATCCCAAGCCGGGGGAGCGGGTGGCGGTCCTCGGGATGGGGGGCCTCGGACACCTGGCCCTGCAACTGAGCAAGGCAGTCGGGCTGGAGACCTTCGCGGTGACCGGTCAGGCCGACAAGAAGGCGGAGCTGATCGGGTTCGGCGCCGACGAGGTGTTGTTGTCCGGCGACGATCCCGGCGCGGCGCTGCAGGCCGCGGGCGGGGCCGACGTGATCCTCTCGACGACCAACTCGGCCAAGCAGATCGCCGCGGCCATCGCCGGCCTGCGCCCTCAAGGCCGCTTCGTGAACATGGGCGTGCCGGACGGGCCGCTGGTGATCAACGCGATGACGTTGATGTTCGGGCAGCGCCAGCTCCGCGGCAGCACGCAGGACGAGCGGTCCGATCTCTTCGAGGTGCTGACCCTCGCCGCGGCGGGCAAGGTCAAACCGAAGCTCGAGCTCTACCCGCTGGCGCGCGTGAACGAGGTTCGTGAGCGGTTGCAGGCCGGCAAGGTCCGTTACCGGGCCGTCGTCCAGCACGCGGTCTGACGGGCGGCGGCCCGTCGTGAGCCCCGAAGAATTTTTTCGTTCGGGCTCAAGTAACTCGGCCTCGCGTCGATATCGATCGCGCAACGATAGATCCGCCGTGGGAAGGGGGGCCCGCGCCGGCGTAGGTCCTCGACCGTTTTCGGTCGAGCAACGCTGTGCCATTCACCCCTGGAGGTCCCCTTGCGCGCGATCCGGCTGCTCTCCCTCTGCTCTTTCGTGGTTTTCGTCGCATCTTGCGGGGGCGGCGGCGGCGGCGCAGGCACTGAGACGGGCACGGGAGGGGCCGCCGGTGCGGCCGCCTCGGGCGGCAAAGGTGGCGGCGCATCGGGCGGAACGGGGGGCGCAGCAGGCAAGGGCGCCGCGGCCGGAGCCCCCGGCACGGGCGGAGCGGCGGGTGCGGTTGGCGCCGCGGGCGCGGGCGGCGCCGTCGGTGGCGCGACCGGTGGCGTGACGGGCGCGGCCGGTGCGGGACCGGACGGGGGAACAGGGACCGACGGCGCGGTCTCGGCCTGCGCGGTGTCGAACGGCGGCTGCGATCCGCTCGTGAGCTGTACCGCCGGCGCGAGCGGCGTGGTCTGCGGCGCCTGTCCTTCGGGATACACCGGCACCGGCGCGACGGCCTGCACCGACATCGACGAGTGCGCGACCAACAACGGCGGCTGCGACGCGCTCACGACCTGCACCAACACGCCGGGATCGCGGACCTGCAGCGCCTGTCCGCTGGGATACACGGGCACCGGCGCGACGGCCTGCACCGACATCGACGAGTGCACGACGAACAACGGCGGCTGCGACGCGCTCGCCACCTGCACGAACACCCCGGGCGGGTTCACCTGCGGCAACTGTCCGGCCGGGTACACCGGTGGCGGCTCCTCGGGCTGTGTGGACATCAATGAGTGCGCGACCAACAACGGTGCCTGTGACGCGCTCACGACGTGCACGAACACGCAGGGGTCGCGGACCTGCAGCGCCTGTCCGGCCGGCTACACGGGTACCGGCGCGACGGCCTGCGCCGACGTCAATGAATGTGCCACCAACAACGGCGGCTGTGACGCGCTCGCCATCTGCACGAACACGCCGGGCGGGTTCACCTGCGGCGGCTGCCCCTCGGGCTACACCGGCAGCGGCGCCACGGCCTGCACCGACATCGACGAGTGCGCCACGAACAACGGCGGCTGCGACGTGCTCACCACCTGCACGAACACGGTCGGCGGGTTCACCTGCGGCAACTGCCCGGCCGGGTACACCGGCGGCGGCTCCTCCGGCTGCGTGGACATCGATGAGTGCGCGACGAACAACGGCGGCTGCGACACGCTCACCACCTGCACGAACACCCCCGGATCGCGGACCTGCAGCGCCTGTCCGTCCGGGTACACGGGGACCGGCGCGGCCGGCTGCACCGACGTCAACGAGTGCGCGACGAACAACGGCGGCTGCGACGTGCTGACGACCTGCACCAACACGCCGGGCGGGTTCACCTGCGGTGGCTGCCCGGCCGGCTATACCGGCAGCGGCGCGACCGCCTGCACCGACGTCGACGAGTGCGCGGCGAACAACGGTGGCTGTGACGGGCTCACGACGTGCACGAATGTGCCCGGCAGCTTCACCTGCGGCAACTGCCCCTCCGGCTACACCGGAACCGGCGCCACGGGCTGCACCGACATCAACGAGTGTGCGACCAACAACGGTGGTTGCGACGCGCTCACCACCTGCACCAATGTGCCCGGTGGCTTCATGTGCGGCGGCTGTCCCATGGGCTACACGGGCGGCGGCGCGACCGGGTGTAACGACGTCGACGAGTGCGCGACGAACAACGGCGGCTGCGACCCGCTGGCCACCTGCACCAACACGCCCGGCAGCTTCAGCTGCGGCGCTTGCCCCTCCGGGTACACGGGGACCGGCGCGACCGGGTGTAACGACGTCAACGAGTGCGCGACGAACAACGGCGGTTGCGACCCGCTCACCGCCTGCACCAACACGGCGGGGAGCTTCAGCTGCGGCGCCTGTCCGGTCGGGTACAGCGGAACCGGGGCGACGGGCTGCGTGAACATCAACGACTGCGCGCCCAACCCCTGCCAAAACGGCGGCGCCTGCACCGACGGCGTGAACTCGTTCACCTGCGCCTGCGCCTCCGGATACGGCGGGGCGACCTGCGCCACCAATCTCACCGTCGGGACGGGTGCCGACGGCGCGGTGTCGGTCAGCTCGGGGACGACGAACCTCAGCACGACCAACGTCGCGACCGGCCGCACCTGCGCCGACGGCGGTGACGCCGTCTCGTACTCGGTCACCGCGCTCACCAGCACCGCGGCCACGCTCCTGGCCAGCCCCGGGACCGGCTGCCTGGTGGCGAACGACGAGGTGCTGCTCATCAACCTGCAGGGGACGGCGGCCGCCAACGGCAACGTCGGTAACTACGAGACGCTGCACGTTCTCTCGGTGGCCGGGTCGACGGTGACGTTCACCGGCGCGAAGGTCAACAGCTACGGCAATGGCGCGGCGGACGATACCAACCTGGGGACGGCGGCCACGAATCAGCGCGTCGTGCTGGTGCGCGTCCCGAACTTCTCGTCGCTGAGCATCAGCGCGGGCGCGACGTTGACGGTGAACGCCTGGGACGGAACGAAGGGGGGCGTGCTCTACGTGCGCACCTCGGGCGCCGTCACCATCGCCGGGTCGCTCACGCTCGACGGCCTCGGCTATCGGGGCGGCGCGCGCCCCACCAACACCTTCCAGGCCGGCAACCAAGGCGAGTCGTACGGTGGTCTCGGAGGATTGGGCCTACAGGCGGCGCTCCTGGGCGGCGGCGGCGGCGGTCTCGGCGACGCCTGCTCCACCGAGGGCGTGGGCGGCGGCGGCGCGGGATACGGCACGGTCGGGTCGAACGGCTTGGGCGTCAACCCGACCGCCACCGGCTGCACGGGGTTCGGGGCCGCGGTGTACGGCAACGCGACGCTGACCAAGCTGTTCTTCGGCTCGGGCGGCGGGTCGGGCGGCAACGACAACGTGCTCACCGACAATCCGCAAGGCGGCCTCGGTGGCGGGGGCGGCGGCATTCTGGTGCTCAAGGCCTCCACCATCACGGTGGCGGGGAACCTCTCGTCGCGCGGCACCGTTGGTCAGGGCGACGCCGCCGCGGGCTGCTTCGGGAACTCCACCACCAATTGCTGGGACTACTCGGGCCCCGGCGGCGGTGGGGCGGGCGGCTCGATCTACCTGTCGGGCGGCCAGCTCGCCGTCGGGACCTCGCTGGTGACCGCGGTGGCGGGCGGCGGGGGCCTCGGGGGCTCGTCCAACGGCGGCGCCGGCGGCGTCGGGCGCATCGCGCTCCGCTACGCCACCTCCATCACCGGGACCAGCGCGCCGGCCGGCGACGTGGCAGTCGGGCAGTAGGCGGCCTCCGCCGGTGGCGCACGAACCGGTGCGCCACCGGACGCCTCGCCAGAGCTCGCGTCCAATGAGATCGCGGTCGGTGACGGCGCCGAACATCGCTGATCTTGCCTCGCCGCGCAGCAAGGCATGATATGGCGTTCGTCGATGAACGCCGCGCACGCGCACCTGAACCCCTGGATCTATCTCTTCGCCGCGGGCGTCTGCGAGATGGGATTCACCACCTTCATGAAGCTGTCGGACGGCTTCCAGCACTGGGGCTACAACGTCGCCTTCGCGATCTGCGCGCTGCTCAGCTTTGGCCTGCTGAACCTGTCGACCCGCGAGCTGTCGCTGGGGACGGCCTACGCCGTCTGGACCGGGATCGGGGCCTTCGGCACCGCGGCGATCGGGATGGTGTTCTTCAAGGATCCGACGACGTTGTGGCGGGTGGCGTTTTTGACCACGTTGATCGGATCGATCATCGGGCTCCGGCTGGTTTCGTAGCCTCTTCCTTCTGGTTGAAGGGCCAGCCACGGCACCGACTTGGAGGGGACTTTGGCGATCGCCATGTCGAGATTCTAGCGTCGATCGGCGCGATTGCTTGCGTCAGTGGCCGACGTGATCGAGCCAGTGCACCCGATCCTCGAGGCTGAGCCCGATCCGAAACGCGGTCTCTTCTTGATTGTAGGCGAGGAGGTACTCGCCGTAGCCGTGAAAGAACTGCGCGTAGACGTAGGGGGTGAAGCGCCAGAACGAAACGCGATCGTCGTAGGCGGGCCGCCACTGCGCGAAGACCTCGGTCCCTTGCCGCGCCCACAGCGCGCTCTTGCCGTGGAAATAGGTCGCGCCGACGTCGCCGCCTCCCCACCAGGCGGGGTGGTCCGGGTCGTAGCCGAGCACCAGGGTCGCCTCGCCGTAGCCGTGATAGGCGACGATGTCTTTGTTGTACTGGTCGAGGGCGAAGGGGGGAAACCAGGCCTTGAGCGCCACCGTGGTGTAGACGTCGGTGCCGAAATAGGCGCCCGCGTTCCCGTAGCCGTAGACGCGGTTCCAGCCGCGGGAGGCGGTGCCGTCGCGGCCGTTGGACTCGTGCTCGAGCCCGACCCGCGCGCTGTCGACGAAGAGCGACACCCGGCCAGGCGCCCAGAAGACGTCGCCGTAACGCTTGAAGTACCCGTAGAAGATCTCCGGGTTGTAGTTGGAGTCGACGAAGGGGCTCGAGGTCTCGTAGAGGTTCCAGAGCGACTTCTGGGTGTAGCCGAAATAGACCGAGTGGTTGGTGTGGTTCGGCCAGAGATCGAACTTCAAGCTGAACTGGAACTTCACCTCGGTCGTGTCGGAGAAGCCGCTGATGATGTAGTTGTCTTTGTACCCGGTGAGGATGATCCGGTAGTCGAGCTTCCAGGCCTTGGCGTAAGGCGTCTGGACCAACGCGGCGGCCGGCTCGTCGGGGATCGGCGCCGACTGGAGCGTCGAGATCGGCGCCCGCGATGCCGGCGGAGGCCCGGCCGACTGCGCGGCCGCCGTGCCCACCAAGGCGAGCGAGAGGGCCGGGACCCACCACGAAAACGACAGTCCCACCCGGCGCCGCGCGCTCATTCGCCTGTTGGCGTTCTATCCCCAGGCCGGCTAGGTATCAAAAAAGTTACCGCCGGTCGCCCCGCAACGTCGGAGCGACCGACAGCGTGAGCCGCTCGGTGCCGCGGATGATCGCCAGCGGGACGGTTCGGCCGGACTGCTCCTCGGTGAGCAGCCGGTGCAGATCGTCGATCCCGGCGGTCGGCTTGCCGTCGAAGGCGACGATCAGGTCGCCGTCGCGTAGGCCGGCGCGCGCGGCCGGGCCCTCGGGCTCGACCGAGGTGACGAAGACGGCGCTCTCGGCGCCGAGCTCGTGGAAGCGCACCACGCGCCGGTGCAGCGGCACCGTCTGGCCGCCGACGCCGAGGTAGGTGCGGCGGATCCGCCCCTCGTGGATCAGCTTGCCGACCACGAAGCTGGCGGTGTTGACCGCGATGGCGAAGCAGATCCCCTGCGCGGGGAGGATCATCGCCGTGTTGACGCCGATGACCCGGCCGTTCGAATCGCAGAGCGGCCCGCCCGAGTTCCCCGGGTTGAGCGCGGCGTCGGTCTGGATCACGTCGTCGATGAGGCGGCCGGTCTGCGTCCGCAGCGAGCGGCCGAGCGCGCTCACCACGCCGGCGGTCACGCTGCAATCGAACCCGTAGGGGTTGCCGACAGCGACGGCGATCTGGCCGACCCGCAGCCCCGACGAATCGCCCAGCGTCGCCGGCGGGAGATCGCCGGCAAACACGCGCACCACTGCCAAGTCGGTGTCGGGATCGTCGCCCACCAGCTGCGCGGGGAGCTTGCGCCCGTCGAGCGTGGTGATGGTGATGCGCTGGGCGTCGTGCACCACGTGGCTGTTGGTCAGCACGTAGCCGTCGGGCGTGAACGCGAACCCGGAGCCGCTGCCGACCGCCCGATCGGGGCGCGGGCGGCGGCCCGGGGCGGTGCGGGTCGGCGCCCCTTCGACATCCAGGCGCACCACCGACGGGCTCACGCGCTCGGCCACGGCGGTCACTGTCTTCGAGTAGGCGTCCAGCGCGGCCGCCTCGGCCGGGACGCGCTCATCGGCGGCGAGATTCTTCACTACCTGCATCGGGATCTCCTTTCGCCGAGGCCTTTAGCTCCCGGCGGGTGCTCGTCCGTGGGCGTGAGCCACACGTCGCCACAGACAATAAGCGCGGCGACCTGCCCGTCAAACGCGCCGCCGATGAGCGACGCGGCGAGAGGCTTTCCCTCCGGCGCTCGAGCGGGCATTGTGGAGCTGAACCTGGGAGGCAGGCACCGTGGCGCGAACGTCGAGGCGAGGGGGATTGATGGTGGTGGTGGCGGCTATTTGCGCCGCCGCGCTCGGATGTCAGCGACGCTCGCTTCAGCCGTCGGGCGGGCGCGGCGACACCTGGGTCGCCGTTCCGACCCCCCACGACGGCGCCGCGAACGACGCGACCAAGGCCGCTGGCGACGGCGGCCGGGCGACCGCCGTCGACGCGTCCAGCGTGCCGAACGGCGCCGCCTGCGCGAGCGACGACGGCTGCCAGAGTCAGTCCTGCGTCGAGGGGGTTTGTTGCTCGAGCCCGTGCGCCGGCGGCTGCCTGACCTGCTCGTCACCGGGCGCCGTCGGCACCTGCGTCAGGCGGGCAGGGGGCGCGGCGCCGCGCTTGCCGGCCGACTGCCCGACCAGCGACCCCGTCACCTGCGGGTTGGACGGATTGTGCGACGGCGCGGGCGCCTGTCGGTCGTACCTGGGGAACGTCTGCGTCCCCGGCACCTGCTCGGGCGACACCGTCGTTGGCGCGGCGGTTTGCAACGGCGAGGGCGTTTGCCAGCCGGGCGCCGCGGTCCTGCTCTGCAATCCGTACGGCTGCGACCCCCAGGCCGGTCGGTGCCTGACCTCCTGCCTGACCGACGCCGACTGCGCCGCCGGCGTTCACTGTCAAGGCGGCGTTTGCGGTACGCCGGCGACCGGTTCTTGCAACGCGAGTGGCGACTGCCTGTCGGGAAATTGCGTCGACCACGTCTGCTGCAACACCACGTGCGCGGGCCCGTGCCTCTCCTGCGCGCTCCCCGGTCGAATCGGAACCTGCTCGCCCGTTGCCTCCGGGGCGGTCGACCCGCGCGGGATCTGCGTCGATCAAGGACCGGCCAGCTGCGGGAAGAGCGGCACCTGCGACGGCGTGGGGGGATGCGCCCTCTATCCGCAGGGGTCGGTCTGCGCGGCCTCTTCGTGCACGGGAGCGCTCTGGACGGGACCGGGCACCTGCGACGGCCTGGGGACCTGCCAGCCCGGTGGGCAGGCCTCGTGCGCGCCGTTCACCTGTGCTCCGCAGGGGAACGTCTGCCACACGATCTGCGTCAGCTCGGACGATTGCGTCTCCGGCAGTGCCTGCGCGCCGAACGGCCTCTGCAGCATCCACTCGCTGACGGCCCCCTGCACGGCGGACGGCGAGTGCGAAAGCGGCTTCTGCGCGCAGGGCATCTGCTGCGCGACCAAATGCGAGGGCGCTTGCTTCTCCTGCGCGCTGGCCGGAACGCTCGGGACCTGCGAGCCGGTCCCCGGACCCCCGGACGCCGCCGCCTGCGCCGAGTAGCTGAGCCGGTCGAGGCCGCCACCGCCGAGCCTGCGCTTCGGCTTGCCCTGTCCGGGCGAACGCGCAGCTTTAGGTGGGGTGTCTCCGTGGCGCGCGGGAAAGGAGTCAGTCGGATGTCATCCACCGAAAGAAGCTCCGAAGGAAGCTCGGGCAGGGAGAGGCCGACCGCGCGGAACATCGCATCCGGCCTCATGCTCGGCGCGGCTCTGTTGATGGGCGCCGGTACACCTGCGTTTGCGCAAAATAGAGGCGGAGGCGGGCATCCACACGGCGGGGGCGCTCCCAGCCACGGGGGCGGGCAGCCGCACAGCATGCCCGCGCGACCGGCGCCCCCGGCGCGGCACTACAACGCGCCGCAGACCCGCAACAACGCCCCTCGCTACAACAACGCGCCGCAAAGGCACTACAACGCGCCGCCAAACCGGGCTCGGACGAACGTGACGGTGAACAGGAACCGCGACGTCTACGTGCGGCGGAACACCGTCGTGCGGCCGGCGCCACGCCCGTACGGCCGTGCCCCCTACGCCTACGGCGGCCGCCGCTACTATGCCTATCACCCGTACGTTTATCACCGCTACAGGCCCTACTATTACGGGCCGGCGTTCCATCCCTTCGGCTTCGTGGCCGCGACGCTGGCTGCGACGGCGATCGCGGTGACGGTGGCCAGCCAGCCCTACAGCTACGACCAGGGAGTCTGGTACGCGCCGGCCCCGGACGGCGGCTACGCGGTGGTGACGGCGCCGGTCGGCGCGACCGTCGCGGCGCTGCCACCGGGCGCGGTCGCCGTCAGTCCGAACGTCTACTACTACGGCGGCGCGTACTACCAGGCGGGCCCCGGCGGTTACGCCGTCGTCGCGCCGCAGGCCGGGATGGTGGTCGACGAGCTGCCGCCGGGCGGCGAAGAGGTGAGCATCGGCGCGCAGACGTACGTGCGGTTCGGCGAGACCTACTACCAGCCGTTCGAGCAGGACGGCCGCGCGAGGTACGAGGTCGTGCAGGTTCAGTAGTCTCGATTTGACAGGATTGAGCCTATGACGGACGCTTGGGGCGCATGGGTTCGCGGAGATTCTCCGTTTGGCAGAAGGTGGTGGCGCTGGCGCCGCTGCTGCTGCTGGCGGTCTATCTGCCCGGCCAGATGATGCTCCGGTGCCGGATCGACGGACAGCTCCGGCCCCTTTGCTGTTGCCCTCAAGCCGAAAAGACCCAAGAGACGGGGCCGGTCGTGAAGGCGCAGGACTGCTGCGAGCGCGAGCTGAGCGTCAGCCAGCGGCCGGCCGTCGAGCCCGACCAGCGGGCCGCCGAGCTGGTCCTGGCGCCGTCGTCGTTCCTGGCGGCTCTTCCGAGCGCCGCGCCCCTCGCCGAGCCTGATCGCTCCGACTCGACCTGGCAGGCGCAGGGCCCTCCGCGTGACGGTCCGCCGATCGTTCTTCTGAAGCACGCGTTCCTGATCTGAGCCTCGGCGCCGAGCGCCGACCTCCGCACGCCCGAACGTATCGACGCGGCGGGCGCTGAAGACGTCGGCCGTGAGCAGCTGCGCTGCGTATCCGCGCGCATAGCTCTTTTTTCGCGCCTGTCCCGCGCCTGTTCCACGCCTGCCTGTTGGTCTTTCTCTAGGAGCCGTTCATGAGATTCGTTGGTTTTGCATCGATCGTTGTCCTGACCTCACTGCTCGGATCTCGCGCCCGAGCACAGCTCGATCGCGGGGACGAGGCCGAGCTGGAACGAACCGCGCGCCTTCAGACCGTCTTGCGGGTCGCCCTCGATCGGAACCGCGACGTCGCGGAGAGCCAGGCTCGGGCGTCTGCAGCCGAGGCGCGCGGCCAGGCGGCATCACGGCTTCCAGATCTCGAGCTCAAATATGAACAATGGGGTGTTCCGCTCTCTCGTCCCTACGCGCTCGACAGCGCGCAGACCCTGATGATCGGCGTGAAGCAGACGTTTCCGGCCTGGGGAACGCTCGATGCGCGCGGGCGCGCGGCCGCCGAGGACGCCGGCAGCGCGCGCGACATGTCGCGCGCGCGCCGGCAAGAGGTCGCCGCGCAGGTCCGTCGCACCTACGCGACCTACTACAAGGCCGACCAGGAGCTGCGCCTGCATCTCGAGCACGTCGGTCTGACCTCACGCGTCCTGGAGCTGGCCCGGCTCAACCAGCGCACCGGCCACGGCAGCTTGCAGGATGTCCTTCGCCTCGAGCTCGAGATGACTCGTTTGCACACCGACGTGGCGCACATCGAGCGGGAAGAACGATCGAGCCGGGCGCTCTTGAACGCGCTGATGGACCGGCCTGCCGAGGCGCCGCTCGGTCCCCCGGAGGATCTGGCGGTCATCCCCGCGGCGGAGATCGCGGCGCTCGAGAGGAGCATCGACGCGAATCGCCCCGAGATCGCCACCGCCGCCCGCGCCGTTCGTCGCAGCGAAGCGCTCCTCGACGGTGCGCGAGATGCGGCGCGATTCCCGGAGGTCATGGTGGGCCTCGATTACTGGTACATGCCGACGTTCCCATCGGACATGCGCCAGGCCTACGGCGCGATGGTCGGCATCAATCTACCCTGGCTTTCGGGGCGCCATGGGGACGAGCAGCGCGCGGCGGAACAGACGCTGCATGCCGACGAGGCCGCGTTCCAGTCCGTTCAGAACACAGTCCGGTACGAGCTGCACGACGCCGCGGCACGTCTCGAATCTGCACGCCAGTCGTTCACCATCATCGACCAGGAGCTGGTGGCGCAGGCCCGGCGGAGCCTGGAGGCCACCCAGTCGGAATATGCGGCGGGGCACGGCGACGCGGTCGGTGTGCTGGATGCACTGCGGTCGTTGCTGCAGGTCCGGATCGAGCGGGTCCGTGCGCTGGCCGAGCTGGCCTCCAGTCAGGCGGACCTGGAACGCGCGGCGGGAACGCTCGCGGTGGCAGGAGCTCCCCGATGAATGTTCCGAAAGACCCCCCGAGCGCCGAGACGCCGCCGGGCCCGCCCCGCGGCGCAGCGACGATGGCGATCGTTCGTTGGGCTCTGGTGTTGCTGACCGGCCTCTTGGCGACCGGATCGATTCTCAGCTTTGCCGGCCTCCATCTCGGCTCGGGCACGAGCGCCTCCTCGGGCCAGATCTACTACTGTCCGATGCACCCGTCGGTCGTCGAGAACCATCCCGGCGAATGCCCCATCTGCAGCATGACGTTGGTGCGGAAGCCCGAGGGGAAGGCGAGCCCGCCGGGTAAGGCGGTGCTGGGGGCGCGAACCGCGGGCGTCCCGGGCCTCGCGGATGTCGACCTCACGCCCGAGCGTATTCAACTCATCGGCATGCGTACCGCTACGGTCAAGCGGGAGGCCATCGGCGGCGACCTGCGCACCGTCGGCGTCGTCGCCGCCAACGAGCGCGGCCTCGCCCAGATCAACACCCGGTTCGGCGGCTGGATCCAGAAGCTGCTCGTCTCGGAAACGGGAGAGCGCGTGCGGCGTGGACAGATACTGGCGACCATCTACAGCCCCGAGGTCTTCCGGGCCGAGCAGGAGCTGCTGCTCGCTCACGGATGGAGCACCGCCGCCGGTGAGGCCAAGCCGTCCCCTGACCACGAGGATCTGGCGGGCGGGCTCGACACCAATGCCCGTCGTCGCCTGGAGCTGCTGGGGATCGCCCCACAGGAGATCGACGAGATGCTTCGAATCGGGAAGGCCGTCGAGGCGATCCCGATCCGCTCGCCCGTCGATGGGTACGTGGTGGGCAAGAACGCCGTCGCCGGCGTCGCGGTCCAGCCTGGATCCGTGCTGTTCGAGGTCGCGGATCTCAGCCGGGTTTGGGTGAACGCGGACATCTACGAGCAGGACATCTCCCGGATCCACGTCGGCCAGCGGGGGCGGCTCGAATTGGCTTCGTATCCGGGAGAAATGCAGGCTGGGAAGGTGACGTTCATTTATCCCGTCCTCGATTCTGGAAACCGGACGCTCAGGGTTCGGCTCGAGTTTAAGAACAAGTCGGACCGCAACGGCCCCCGCCTCCGTCCCGGAATGTATGGAACGGTGTACCTGGACCTGCCGTCGACGGCAGGTCTCACAGTGCCGGCCGAGGCCGTGGTGGATACCGGGGAGACGCACTATCTCTTCGTATCGAAGGGCGGCGGCCGGTTTACGCCCCGGATGGTCAAGGTCGGGGCTCATCTGAAGGACAAGGTGGAGATCCTGAGCGGCGTCGCGGAGGGCGAGACAGTGGTGACGACAGGCAACTTCCTCGTCGACTCCGAGAGTCGCCTACGCGCCGCGATCGAAGGTCAGACCTCGTCCGAGGGCGCCGCCGTTCAGTCGTCGACCTGCAGCACCGAGTTCGACGCGCAGAGGTTCCCTGACAAGGTGCAAGCCTGCCGAGCCTGCGAGATCCAACACCGCGGGATGGGGACGATGGAAGACGACTGTAAGAACGCCATCCCGAAGCCCTGGCGCTGAGGAGCAGATCATGGTCGAGAAAATCATAGAGTTCTGCGCGCGCAACCGGTGGTTGGTCCTATTGGGTGTCGTCTTCGCCCTCGTAGGGGGCGTCGTGGCGATGAAGAAGGTGAAGCTCGACGCCATCCCGGATTTGTCCGATCCCCAGGTCATCATCTTCACCGACTGGATGGGCCGCAGCCCGACGCTGATCGAGGATCAGATCACCTACCCGATCGTCTCGAAGTTGATCAGCACGCCGCACGTCCGGGACGTGCGCGGCTTCTCGATGTTCGGCATGTCGTTCGTCTACGTTATTTTCGATGACGGGACCGACATCTACTGGGCGCGTTCGCGCGTGCTCGAGTACATGAACAGCCTCAAAGGGGCCCTGCCAGAGGGCGCCACGCCGACGCTCGGACCCGACGCCACCGGGATCGGGTGGACCTTCCAGTACGCGCTCACCGACAAGACGGGCAAGCACAGCCTCGACGAGCTGCGAACGTTCCAGGACTTCACGTTGCGCTACGCCCTCGGCAGCGTCCCCGGGGTCGCGGAGGTCGCCAGCGTCGGCGGCTATCAGAAGCAATACCAAGTTACGGTTGATCCGAACCGCCTACGCGCCTACGGCGTGACACTCAGCGAAGTCATCGACGCCATCCGACAGTCGAACAACGACGTCGGTGGTCGAATCATCGAATTTTCCGGGCGCGAATACTACGTCCGCGGGCGCGGATACATTCACGACCTCGGCGCGATCGAGAAGATCGCCCTGCGGACGAGCGGCCCGAGTGGGACGCCGCTCCTGGTGAAGGACGTCGCGACCGTGCGCTTCGGCCCCGAGATTCGCCGCGGGCTGCTCGAATGGAATGGCGAGGGGGAAGCCGTCGGTGCGGTCGTCGTCACGCGCTACGGGGAGAACGCGCTGGACGTCATCGGTCGCATTAAAAAGAAGATCGAGGAACTAAAGCCGAGCTTTCCGGACGGCGTGGAGCTGACGGTCGCCTACGACCGGTCTGGCCTCATCGAGCGGTCGATCGACACGCTCAGGCACGCGCTCACGGAGGAGGCGATCGTCGTGAGCTTGGTGATCCTGCTGTTTCTCCTCCACTTTCGCAGCTCGATGCTGCCCATTCTTTCGCTGCCTATCTGCGTGGCGTTGTCGTTCATCCCGATGGTGCTGCTCGGCATCCCGTCGACGATCATGAGCCTGGGCGGCCTTGCGATCGCCATCGGCGCTACTGTCGATGCGCAGATCGTCATGATCGAGGCCGGGCACAAGAAGCTCGAGCACGCCGGTCCCGGCGCCGATCGCCACCGCATCCTGATCGAAGCTGCGAAGGAGGTCACGCCCGCGATCTTCTTTTCGCTGCTGATCATCGCGGTGGCGTTCCTGCCGGTGTTCACGCTCACCGGGCAGGCCGGTCGACTCTTCAAGCCGCTCGCCTACACGAAGACCTTCATGATGCTCATCTCGGCGCTGCTCTCGATCACCTTCGCACCCGCCCTGCAGGACCTGTTCATCCGCGGGAAGATCAAACCGGAGAAAGAACACCCGGTCTCGCGCTTCTTGATTCGTCTCTACGAGCCGTTCGTCTACGTCGCTCTCCGGCGGCCGAAGTCGACCATCGCGATCGGTCTCTTCGCCCTGGCGTCTGCGGTGCCCGTGGCGATGCGCTTGGGGAACGAGTTCATGCCCCCGCTCAATGAAGGCGACCTGCTCTACATGCCGATCACGTTCCCGAACATCTCGATCGAAGAGGCGAAGCGGCAGCTCCAGTATCAGGACCGGATCCTTCGCAGCTTCCCCGAGGTCGAGACGGTGTTCGGGAAAGTCGGCCGCGTCGAGAGCGCGACCGATCCGGCCCCCATCACCATGGTGGAGACGACCGTGCAGCTGCGCCCACCCAAGGAGTGGCGCAAGAAACACCACGACCGCTGGTACTCGAGCTGGGCGCCGGGCTGGCTGAAGCCGCTGCTCCGTCCGATCTGGGCGGAGGAGCAGCCCCTCACCTGGGAGGAGCTGACCACGGAGATGAACGGAAAGATGCAGTTCCCGGGTTGGACCAACGCCTGGACGATGCCCATCAAGACGCGCGTCGACATGCTGACGACCGGCGTGCGCACGCCGATCGGGATCAAGGTGTTCGGCAGCGACCTCAACGAGGTGGAGCGGGTGGGCGTCTCGCTGGAGCACCTGCTGGCGCCGATCAAGGGGACGCGGAGCGTCCTTTATGAGCGCAACCTCGGGGGCCTCTATCTGGACATTATCCCCAAGCCCGACGAGCTGGCGCGCTACGGCCTTCGGGTCGGCGACGTCGAACGGGTGATTGAGAGCGCGATCGGCGGGACGCCGATCGGAACCACCGTCGAGGGACGCAACCGCTTCTCGATCAATGTTCGCTATCCGCAGGATTTTCGAAGCGACCTGGAGTCACTCAAGCGAGTGCTCGTCCCGATTGGTGGCGCGAGTGGCAGCAGCAGCGGCATGGGATCGATGGGCGGTGGCAGCGACACGCCGATGGGCACCGACGGCGCCCTGGAGACGGCGCCGGGAGCGACGCCCTTCGCCTTTGCTGGTGCCGTCGGGTCACCGCACCCGATCTTCCTCGCTCAGAACATGGACGGGATGGGGAGCGGAACCTCGGGTGGCATGCCGTCCGGCGGCTCCGGTATGGACCGGCCGCGTCTGCCCGGCGGCGTGAGCTCGACGTCTGACATGCCTTCCATGGGGCTCATGGACCACAGCATGGAGAGCGGCGGCGCGACGCCGTCGATGGGCGGCTCGGACATGCAGGCCCCGATGGGCGGAATGCAACCGAGCGCGGGCACCGCGAGGCGGCAGACCTTCGTTCCGCTCGGGCAAGTGGCGGAGATCAAGGTCACCGGCGGGCCCCCGATGGTCCGCGACGAGGCAGGCCTCCTCGTCGGCTACGTCTACATCGACATCGACCAGGCCCAGCGCGACCTCGGCGGCTACGTGAACGAGGCCAAGGAGGTCGTCAACCGTGCGATGGCCGGCGGCGAGCTGAAGGTGCCGCCGGGCACCTACCTCAAGTGGACGGGGCAGTACGAGCAGCTCGCCGAGATGCTCGCTCGGATGAAGATCGTCGTCCCCATCACCCTGTCGATCATCGTCCTGCTGCTGTTCCTGCAGTTCCGGAACGTCGTCGAGGTCCTGATCATCCTGCTGTCGATCCCGTTCGCGCTGATCGGCAGCGTCTGGCTGATGTGGCTGCTCGACTACCGGCTCTCGACGGCCGTCTGGGTCGGCATCATCGCGCTGGTCGGGCTGGCCGCGCAGACGGGGATCGTCATGATCGTCTACATCGATCATGCCTTCCAACGCCGGAAGGCCCAAGGCCTCATCCGGAACCTGGACGACATCGTCGCCGCGCACATGGAGGGGACCGTCCAGCGTGTGCGCCCGAAGCTGATGACCGTCTCGACGATGCTGATCGGCCTCGTTCCGTTGCTCTGGGCGCAGAGCTCCGGGTCGGACGTGATGAAGCGGATCGCCGCGCCGATGGTCGGCGGCCTGCTGACCTCCGCCTTCCTGACGTTGGAGATCATCCCTGTCATCGTCACCTACTGGCGGCTCGAGCAGCTGCTCTGGGAACGGCTCGCCACGACCGCGGTGAACATCCTGCGCCGCTTGCAAGTCGACGCGGCCATCAGCGCCACGGGCGCCGTGATCGCGGCAGGTCTGGGCGTCGCCCGCATCTATCTCGTGTTCCCAGGTCTGAGCCTGGTCATCGGCGAAGGCCTCGCCGGCTTGGTCTTCCTGAGCGGCGTCGGCCGCTACGTCCTTCATCGACCCGCGGCTCGCCAGGCGGTCTGGCCGGTTGATCAACAAGCCCGATAGCGGGGCCCTTGCGCTTGTCTCAAGAGAGGCCGAGGCGATCGAGCAGCCGGGCGAGGCGGAGGCCGAGCTGGAAGTCTCCGTTGGTGTGCGCGTAGTCGAGCGCCGCGAAGAGGTGGGTCTGCTCGAGGTCGAGCCGCTGGGGGTGCTTTTCCAGCAGCGCCACGAAATAGGCGACGGCGCGCCGCTGATCGAATTGTGTTCGAGCCAGGATCGCGTGCCGGATGGTCGCGTGGACGGTGAACCGACCCGGCAGCGGCTCCTGAACGAGGTGCCAGCGTCGGAGGCGCCCGAGGCCGGTTGAGCGCCGAACGCCGGCCAGCGCGCCGAGCGCGCGCGCGTCGGCGTGATCGCCCTGGAGGTGGGCCAGCGCCGTGAGCAGGCGGCGGCCGGCCGGCTCGAGGCGCGGCCAAACCCAGCGGACGAGGAGGCGCAGCTCGGGGAGATCGTCCTCGTGCTCGATGGCGGCGACCCGGCCGACGCCGGCGGCGACCAGCCAGGCGGCGAGGGCGTGGGCCGTGGTGGCGCCGCTCTCGATGAGAGCGTTGCTGACGTCGAGCGCCAGCGGGTTCCAGCGGAGCAGCGGCGTCAGCTCTCCGACGGCGCGGAAGAGCCGGCCGCCGACGGTCACCAGCGGCGACACCACCGGGAACACCGACACGCCGGAGAGCAGGCAGCGGCGGGCGGTCAGCACCCAGAGCACCGGCTCGCCGGCGAGCGCGTTGAGAAAGCGCGCCATCTGCTCGTCATCCTCGTGGTTGTCGAGGACGACGAGCGTGCGGCCGCGCGCCCGGAGCTGCCGCCGCACGGCCGCCAGGCGCTCGGCGCGCGCGTCGAGGCGTCCCAGCCGGACGCCGAGCCGGATCGCCAGCATGTCGATCAAGGTCCGGTGGTCCCAGGCACCGACGCGCAGCCATTCGACCCCGCCCGGATAGTCGCGCCGCACCCGATGTCCGAGCGCCGCGGCCAGCGTCGATTTGCCGCTGCCGCCCGAACCGATCAGCGCGAGGCGCGGATGCACGCCGGAGCGGCAGGCTGCGGTGAGGGTGCGCAGCTCGGAGGCGCGGCCGTGAAACGGGTGAGGTCGCGGGGGGAAGGGCACGGGCCATCTTAACGGGCAAAGCTCGACGGGGCTCCCCCTCGCGCGTCGATGCCGGTAGGCTGGCCGGAAATGGGTGAGCTGGACGAGACGGCGCTCGATCGGTTCATCGCCGCCGGTTGCAGCGCCTGCGGCGGGACGACGTTGACCTTCGAGACCTACGTCGACGGCACGATCCCGTTCCTGGGCGGCGAGCCAGTGGGCCGGGTCAGCTGGGCCTACGACGGCGAGAAGTTCGTCGACGGCGTCTATGCGATTGCCTGCGCGGGGTGCGGGCACCGGCTCTTCGCCGCCGACGGCTGCCCGCGGTGCCACGCTCCCGGCGGCCTGGCCCGCGCGCTGGCCACGCCGAACGGCTGGCCGGTGCCGACCTCTTGCCCCGATCCGAGCTGCGGCGGCGAGGAGATCCGCTACACCGCCTTTCTGCCGGCCCGCGTTCGCTACGAAGGGAAGCGCGCCGACAAGGCCCGTAGCGGAACCGAGCCGCACGACGACGGCTTTCACGGATTCCGCGCCGTCTGCCGGACCTGCAGTCAGACGGTGGCCGAGCGGCGCGACAGCTGTCCGCTGTGCGAAGCGCCCGGGCCGTTGCGGGCGCGGCCGGGCTGAACGCCCGCGCCACGGCGCTGGTTGTGGCGTGAGGCGCGACGCGATAGGAACACTCACGTGGCTCGTCTCGCCCCCGTTTTCGCGTTGCTCGCCCTTTGGGGATGCGCCAGCGCGGCGCTCCGAAGCGCGCCGTCCGCGTCGTCTCTGCCGTCTCCGCCGCTTGCGAGCGCGCCACGCCCGCTGCCGTTCGTGTCGTTCAATATCCCGAACCTCCACTACATCGAGGACGACGCGCGCTTCGATGCGCCCCTGCACCAGCGGCTGCCGGACGAGTTCGAGATCCGCGACGGGCTCGAGACGATCCGCCTGATGGGGGGACGGGTGGTGCGCATCTACGTGCTGTCGGTGCGAAAACCGACCGATCCGCCGGGCGCCGTCCGCCACGTCCTCGGCCCGAACCAGTTCAACGAAGAGGCGTTCGTGGCCCTCGATCGCGTGCTGGCCGTCGCCGCCGAGCTGGGGCTGCAGGTCATTCTCCCCTTCGTCGACAACTGGTCCCACTGGGGCGGTATTGCCGAGTACGCCGCCTTTCGCGGCAAGCGGCGCGAGGCCTTCTTCACCGACGAGCAGCTCCTCGGCGACTACGAGGCGACGATCGACAAGGTCTTGCTGCGCACCAACACGATCAACGGGCGAGCCTATCGCGACGATCCGACGATCTTCGCCTGGGAGACCGGCAACGAGCTGCAGCGCCCCGACAGGTGGGCGGCGCGGGTGACGAAGTACATCAAGGCGCGCGACAGCAAGCACGCGCTCATCGACGGCACCTACGGGCCAACGGTACGCGAGGCGTCTCTCGTCGATCCCAACGTCGACATCGTGTCGTCGCACCACTACGGGCTCCCACGGCGCAACCTCGAGCTCATCGACGAGAACGTCCGGCTGATTCGCGGCCGCAAGCGCTACTTCATCGGCGAGTTTGGCCTCTGGCCGGCGGCGGACGTCGAGCACTTCGTGCGCCACGCGCTCACGCTCCCCATCGAGGGGGCCCTCATCTGGGGCCTGCGGGGGCACAGGCGCGAAGGCGGCTTCTATCACCACCTCGAGCGGGCGCCGTTCCAGGCCTTCCACTTCACCGGCTCCGACAGCGGCGCGGCGTACGACGAGCAGACCATCATGCGCCTCATGCGGACGCTGGCCTTCGACGCCCAGCATCTCCCGGTGCCAGCCGTTCCCGCGCCCGGTCCGCCCCTGGTCCTCGGCGTGACTGGGCACGGGGAGGTTCGTTTCCGCGGCAGCGCCGGCGCGCGCGACTACGCGATCGAGCGACAGGTCGCGCCCGACGGCGCCTGGGAGGTGATCGCCGATCACTACGACGAGGCGCGCGTCCCCTATCGCCCCTTCGTCGATCCCGCGCCGCCGGTCGGCCAGAGGGTCCGCTACCGGGTGATCGCCGGCAACGAATCGGGCCGCTCCGGGCCGTCGGTGCCGAGCGCCGAGATCTCGGTCGAGGGGCGCTTGCTCGTCGACGAGATGGAGGCGGTCGCGCCGCCGGGGCGAACCGACAGCCAGGTCGAGGTTACGACCGAGCACCCCGAGCGCTGCAAGATGGACCTCGCGCGCCTCAAGGGCGCGGCCGGGGCCCGCGTCGTCTACCGGCCCGACGGGCGCGCTACGGCGCTGCGCATCTACGTGTTCGACGACCGGCCGGGGCAGGTGTTCGAGCTCGCCTGGTCGTCGGACGGCCATGACTTCGTCAAGCTGCCCAGCGAGGAGACGTCATTCTTCGTGCCGGGCGGCAACCCCGAGGCGCTCCGGCCGGTGCGGGTGACGGCGACCGGCATTCCGCCGTCGGCGCGGGCGCTGGCGATCAACTGGTTGATCCCGGCCCAGATCGGCCGCGTCGAGATCGAGCTTTCGCCCGCCACCCCCTGACGGCCGAGGGGTCAGCTAGGAACCGGTGAGGGGGCCGCTCTGCTCCGGCCGCCGCCTCTCTTCTGGCCTCGCTTCGGGCACGCTGTCGATTTCCCCGGTCACGACCGGGGGAGGAGGGGGGCGATCCAGCGTGGCCGCCGACGGTCGCTCCGGCGCCCGCACCTCGAACGAGGCTGTTTTTCGCGGGGGCGCATCGCCATCTGCCGGTGTCGCGCCCAGCGGCTCGGCGCCCGGGATCGGCTTCGAGATCGGGATGAGAGGGGTCACACCGTAGAGCGGTGTGGGAGCGCGTGGCGGCGCCGCCCGGGGCGGCGGCGGTGGCGGCGGCTCGATGCGGCTCGGCGCCGCGCCCTTCTCGAGAAACAGGGCATCGAACAGCGCGCGGTTGTGGTCGTTGAGCGGCTCGAGCTTCGACTTGAGATCCTCCCTGGAGAGGAAGATCTCCTCGCGCCGATCGCCGCCCAGCGAACGGCGCAACACCAGCTCTCCGGGCGACTGCGATCGGGCGGCGATCTCCTGCGTCTCCGGGACCAGGACCGCGATCAGGCGCTCGACGAGCAACGTCGGCTTCGAATGGCTCCGCAACGATTCGCCGTCCAGCTTCACCTCGACGATCTTCGTCCGATGTCGCGCGAGCTCACCCACCGCCTCTCCCAGCTTCTCGCGCAGCGCGCCCAGCTTCGGGACGTCGGCCTCCTGGGCGTCGAACGGCTCCTCTCGTTTCTGCTGCTCGTCGACCCGCACCAGGCGGATCGGCTCGCCCTCCGCGAACGTGACGTCGTACCCCGAACCCGTTCCGTCGGGCGCGAGGCGCAGACGGAACGTGCTCCCGGCGGGGCCGTTCGAGAACGCGGTGAGGTGGTGCTTCTCCAGGTGCTGAATGCGCAGCTTCACCTCCTTGTGCAGCCAGCCGGAGATCTCGGGGACCTGAACCTCCAACCGCTCCGCCAGGCGATCGATACGGACGACGCGTTCGAGCAGGTGGCCGGCCGGCACCTCGAGCTGCAACGCCACGTCGAGGCCGAACGGCGTCGCGACGTGCAGCCCGCACGCATAGCGGGCGCCGCCCACCAACGAGACGTTGGTGTCGGAGATCATGTCGGGCAGATCGTGCTTGATGAGCAGCGCCTCGATCGCTTTGACGAGGACCTCGCGTTCGACGGCCGCCTCGGCGTCGCGCCGGTCGAGCGCCGTCTGGAGGTTCGCGCTCTCCTCGGCTGCCGCCGCGCGAACGGCGTCGGCCGCCGAGCGGACGATGGTCGCCACGCAGCGGGCCGTGGCCGACGCCGAATCACCGACCGGCGTCCCTTCGAACGCCTTCGGAATCAGCGCGCCAACCTTTTGCAGCCGAGCGATCTCGGCGGCGGTCGCCGTGTCGAGGGCGCGCGTGCGCGCCGCCCCCTCGGCGATGCGCTGGTCGGCCAGCAAGACCTGCACGCAGCTCTCGACCGCGTCTCGCAGAAACTCGACGTAGTTCACCTTCAGGTTGGAAGGCGTCGAATCGCCATAGAGGTAGCTCATGAGACCTCCTGCCGGCCGCCAAGTGACGTCGGCCCACTGGAACATTATCACGATCCTGTAGGCCGGAGGCAGGACCGATAACCATCGACCTTCGGTCCGCGCGCGAGGTGGCGGTGACGGACCATTGCTCTCCCACTGAGCTACGCCCCCAAGATCGGGGGAGACGCCGGGGATTCGAACCCCGTCGACCTTGCGGCCTCTACCGACAACCGTCGATCGGCGGCTCGACGAGCGAGCGAGAAGTTACCGACGGAGCGTCTCCCCCAATCGCGTCCCCGACCGGATTCGAACCGGCAGTCTCCGCCTGCGGAGGGCGGCGCCCATCCACTTGGGCTTCGGGGACAGGGCCGGCGTTGCGCTCGCGCGCGGCGCCGGCGTGGTCAGTCGTCCAGCGTGACGTTCCAGTAGGGACGCCACTCGTCGGGGACATGCCGTCGGTCCATCTGGACCGTGACCACCGGCAGATAGCGCGGCTTGGTCGGGCGCCGGCGCAGATGCATGCGCGCCTGCTCGGGCGTGCGGTTCGCCTTCGCGTGGTTGCACGGTACGCAGGCGGTCACGATGTTCTCCCACGTCGTGCGTCCGCCGGCGGAGCGGGGGACCACGTGATCGAACGTCAGGTCCTCGGTGTCGAGGCGCGCGCGGCAGTACTGGCAGGCGAAGCCGTCGCGCGTGTAGATGTTCACCCGAGAGAACCGGATGGCCTGGCGATCGCGGCGGAATCGCCGCAGCACGCGCACCACCGCCGGCATCGGCAGCTCGCGGGAGACGCACTTGATGGTGCGATCCCGGCTGTAGGCGATCACCTCGACCTTTCCAAGAAACAGGTCGGTGATGGCACGCGTCCACGGCTCGATCCGCAGCGGCTGCCAGTCGGCGTCGAGAAACAATACGATCGTCATGACCTGCTCCTTTCTGGTTGGTGGTTGCGTTCCGTCGTCGTTCGTACCTGGAGAGGGATTCGAACCCTCACTGCGTGCGGTCTGAGCGCACGGCCTCTACCAGTTGGACTATCCAGGCCCAGCAGTCGTTGGTGGGCGCTCCGGGATTCGAACCCGGACTGTGAACGAGGCTTGAGCTCGCCGCGTATACCGTTTCGCCAAGCGCCCTCGTGTCGCGCTCCCGACGGGAATCGAACCCGCCTCACCCGGTAGACGGCCGGGCAGCCTCGCCAGATGCTTCCGGGAGCAGTTGCGTTTTGGTACCCCCGGGAGGATTCGAACCTGCTGTCTCCGCGTTCGTAGTGCGGCGTCCGTTCCAATCGGACCGCGGGGGCGTGGTGCCTGGCGTCCCCACAGGGATTCGAACCCTGGTCTCCGCCTTGAGGGGGCGGCGGCCTAGGCCAGCTAGCCGATGGGGACATTCCTTTGGGACAGGTGCACCAGGGGCAGGACTCGAACCTGCGGTGGGGCGCTTAACAGGCGCCTGCGTTGCCATTTCGCCACCCTGGTAGATCACGCGGAGCCTCTCGACCGATTCGAACGGTCCTCTCCCGGGTACGGACCGGGCGCGTCGCCATCTACGCTTGAGAGGCAGCGTTCGGCGGTCGCCCCACCAGGCGACCGCCGACTTGCAGACGTGCGACACGCGGTCTGCCAGCGCGCTTTGCTCTGATGCTGCTCGAGAGGTTGTTGCCCTCGTCCCATTCCGACAGCTGCCAGGTTTGCGTCCGGTGCTCTTCGAAACGTCGGCCCCTTACGAGGCGCCTTTTACTAGAGCAGCGCCACGAGGTCGCTCCCAGTCACGCGTGCGTTTGCGAGCGCCCAGCGGGAATCGAGCCCGCTCCTCCGAACTGGCAAGCCGGCGTGCAGCCTCGAACACCTTGGGCGCGAGATGAGAGTGGAGACAAAGCGAGCGAGCCGGCCCGGGACTCGGTTCACCACCGCTCACCCGGGCTGGCCCACTCGGAAAAAACAGAGAGGGCGCAGGCGGCCGAGGAATTGAACCTCGCTGGCCGGTTTTGGAAACCAGCGCGATCCCAGATCGCCGCCCAGATCGTGCGGGGTGACCGTCCGGTATCGATCCGGAACCTTCGCGTTCACAGCGCGACGTGCACAGCCACTACACCACGGCCACCAGGTCGTAGAGGCGGAGGGAGTCGCACCCTCGTCGTGCGCTTATCGTGCGCGTGCTCTCCTGTTGGGATACGCCTCTCGGCACCGGGCGCGGCGGCCCGGTGGGCAAGACGCGCATTCGTGCCAGGTGCCCTCGTCTGGAATCGAACCAGCGTCTCCTGCTCTTCGGGCAGGCGCCATCACCAGATCGGCTACAAGGGCATATTGTGGCCGGGGTGGTGCCCGGCCACGGGCATCGTCAACTATTCGGTTGTCAAAGAGCAGTTTCGTTGCGCAACGAAGTCGTTCGGGGACGAGGACTCGAACCTCGATTGACAGGGTCAAAACCTGTGGGCCTGCCATTGGCCGATCCCCGATTGGGAGCACCGATCCCGAATCGGGCAAGCGTGGGCTGGCGGGGAGTCGAACCCCGTTCGCTCGGGTAAGAACCGAGTGCTTCGCCGTCAAAGCTTCGAGCCCTCGCAGTCGACGCTCAACATGTGGGAGCGACAGGACTCGAACCTGCCGCGATAGCTTCCCGCTTGCATGATTGACCTCCAGAAATGAAAAAAGCCGCCGTGGTTTCCCAGGGCGGCTTCACATCGAACCAGCGTTTCAGTTCGTGTTTAGCCGCCCCTCCAATTGTTCTGCTCGAAACCCTGGGACGAATAGCTGACGGGAATCGAACAGGTGACCGTCCACAAGGGTCGCTTGGCGTCATGTTGACCGCCGAGCAGACGACCGCGATCGGCCGCAAATACGGCCCCCATCGCTATCGGTTCTGTTCCGCGCACGATCAACATGATTTGGTGAAAGTGAACTCGGCAATTGGATCCGTCAAGAGCTTTTTTACAATCACCGATATCCATTCGAGAATTGTCGCCGATCGGACGAGCATGGCGGCAATGAGATCACGAGACGCGTTCGGCGTCGGTTTGATAGCGATGACCTGGGCGCTTTGCGCCGCTTGCCAGTCGGGACCGCCGCTCATCCCCGAGCGTCCGATCATTGCTGCCGGCGCTGGCCAGGACGACGCCGACCGCGTGGACCAGGTCGGTGGCGCGGGCTTCGAGATCCTCGCCGCGTGGGGCTACGACCAGAAGCCGCGTGGGCCCGATCTTCGCCACGGGCACGACACTCTTCTTTTCACTGGTGCCCGGCCTGGTCGCCAAGCTCGTCGACGGCGCCGCGGCGCCGGTCGTGCTGGCAAGCGGTCTCGCGGACGCCGACGATTTTGGATGGGACGGCGAGACCCTGCTCTTTGCGCTGGCCCACGACTGGCGCGGGGGGCACCCGTATCCCAAAGTGCCTGATCTCGTGGCGCTCCCGGTCGTCCCCGACCGTCGCTAGGTCGATCGTTCAGGGCGCATGCCGACCAGCAGCCCGGCCAGCACCAGCGCGGCGCCGCCGAGGCTGGTGGGGGCGAGTCGCTCGTGGCGCACCAGCGCGCCGAGCGCGAGCGCGATGACCGGCACGATCACCGTCACGTAGGCGGTGCGCGTGACCGACCAGTGGTTCACCAGCCAGGACATGATGACGTACGCCCCCAGCGAGCCGGCGACGGTCAGGTAGGCGAGCGGCCAGGCGGCGGCGAACGTGGCGGGGAGGGCGTGCGGTTCGCGGAGCGCAAAGCTGAGCGCGGCGGAGATCGCCGCGCCGATCGCGCATCCGACGGCGTTGGTGCCGAACGGATCCTGGCGCGGCCCTCGCTTGAGCAGAACCGTCCCCAGACTGGCGGCCGTCGCGCCGACGAGGATCGCCGCCAGCCCGGCGGGCGCGGCGTCTCCGTGCAACGTCGAGGAGAACAGCAGCGCGACGCCGCCGAGCGCCACCAGCGAGCCCGCCACCTTCGCCGGCGTGAGACGCTCGAGCCCTGCGGCCCGCGCCAGGAGCGCGCTCGAGAGTGGAAGCGTCGCGTAGACGACCGCCGCCAGCCCCGACGGGACGCGCTTCTCACCCCAGTAGAGGAGAGGCAGGTTGACGCCGAACTGCGCGACGCCGTACCCGAGCGCCGCGCGCAACGCCGCGCCGCGCGGCAACGTCCGTCCGCGGGCGCGCGTCCAAGCGGTGAGCAGCAACGCCGCCAGCGTCAGCCGCAACGTCGCGGCCCAGACCGGCGCCAGCGCGTCGTTGCCGATGCTGATGACCAGGAACGTGCTCCCCCAGATCGCGCCGCAGGCGGCGAAGGCCGCCCACGGTTTCGCCACCCCAGGCGTCATTGACAGTTCTGCGGCAGGCTGGCGTAAACCTGCCCGAGCGCCGTGGGAGAACCGTCGGCGTTGATGAGCTGCGCGTTGGGGATCGGGCCGGCGCTGAACCAGGAATAGCGAAACACGTGCGGGTTGTTCTCGAGGTAGGGGATGGCCGCGCGCATGTAGGCTTCCTGCTGCGCCTCGCTCGCGCTTCCGTCGCAGGAGAATTCCGTCAGCCAGATCGGTTTGCCGAATTGCTCGTATCCCGCCAGGCTGCCGCCGGGTTCGAGGTAGTCCTGCAGCGACGGAAGGTCGCAGTTGTACCAATGAGCGGCGACGTAATCGACGGCGCAGTCGGCGCAGTCGGTGAAGAACGTCGTCAGGTATTGAAAGGGATCGGTGCCGTTGCAGCTCGCGGCCGGTCCGCAGAAGTTCATCCCCGGCCCCACGATCGACACGGTCGCTTTCAGCGCGTTGGCCTGCAACGCGACCCAGTCGGCGGCCGCCGCGGCCGGCGTCAGGTTCGCCTGCGACATGAAGTTCGGCTCGTTGAAGCCGAGCAGGAACTTCGATCCGGCCGGGATCGCCCCGCTCACGGTGCTGGCGCCCCAGACCATCGGCACGAACTCGAGGCCGGTATTGCCGCCCGATGGCTGCAGGCTCCAGTTGTACCACCAGCTGATCGCCGGAGAGAACGCCGCGCCCGGCGCCGTGTTGGTCGCGATCCCGCGCTTGCAGGGCGTGGCCGCGCCTCCCGCGACGCCCGCGCTCCCGCTTCCGGCCGCCCCGGCGGCGCCGCTGCCGGCGGTCGATCCCGCGGCTCCTGCAGCGCCCGCGCCGCCGCCACCGCCACCGCCGCCCTGGGCGCTTCCGCCTCCGCCTGGCGGATTGCAGCCGAGCAGCGCGGGCAGCGCGAGGACGACCAGAGCGATCGATCGATCGATCGACATCTTGTTATGGTACCGGAGGCTCAGTCGAAGTCGATCTCCTCTTGCCGATGCACCGTTCCGGCCACGGCTTCGAGGAGGTGCTTTCCGACGGTGGGGACCCAGGCTTCGGCGGCCACGCCGTCGATCGTCCAGCGCACCGGCGCGCCCGCCGGGAGGGGCCGCAGCGGCGGTCGTTGCTGCGCGGGTGGCCGTCCCGGATCGAGCAGGAAGTGCCCGCCGTAGGGTGGGTAGAGGATCCGAAGCGCGCTCGACGACCCGGGTCGCGCGCCCGGGCCCGCCGGCCGGACAGTCGGGGAACGGCCGATCGGGTGTCAGGCCACCGCGATCGCTTCGGAAGCGGGCTGGCAGCGCAGCGCGATCTCGAACGTGGCGCCGGCGCCCGGCGTGCTCTGGACCCGGATCGTCCCGCCCATGGCCTCTAGGAACTGCCGCGCGATCCAGAGACCCAACCCGAGTCCGCCATACCCGCGCGTGTGTGGCGCGCGGCCGAATCGCTGGAAGATCATCTCCTGTTGCTCCGGCGGGAGCCCCACACCGTGATCGCGGATGCGCGCCGTCGCCGAGCTGCCGTCCCCGTCCACGGTGACCCGATCGGCTCGCCGGCGCCGAACTTGAAGGCGTTGCCGAGGACGTTGGTCAACGCCTGCTCTAGCCGCCCACGGTCCCAGCTCCCGCACAGGCCGGGCTTGCTCTGCAATCTGAGCGAGCAGCCGGCGGCTTCCGCGACCGGGCCGAGGTTGCGGACCAGCCGCTCGACGAGGGCGCCGAGGTCGACCCGCTCCACGCTCGGCTTCCAGGCGCCCACCGCGAGGCGCGTGCTGTCGAGCAGCGTCTCCACCAGCTGCCCCAGGCGGTTGATCTCATGCGCGATGGAGCCGACCCGCGACTCCAGGGAGCGCCCGCCCACGACGCCCGCACCGGCGGGCCCCAGCGTCCGCTCGAGCTGATCGATGTGGAGCTTGAGCGCGGTGAGCGGCGTCCCGAGCTCGTGCGAGGCGACGGAGAGAAAGTCGTCGCGGGCTTCGATGGCGGCGCGCAGCTCCGCTTCCAGAACGCGGCGCTCGGTGATGTCGACGCAGGAGCCGATGTAGCCGGCGAAGCGGCCGTCCGGCGTGTAGCGCGGGGTCCCGCGGTCGAGGATCCAGCGGAACTGTCCGTCTTTGCGCCGCAGGCGGTACTCCATCTCGAACACCCGGCGTTCGTTGAACGCCACCCGGTAGGTCTCGAGGCACGACTCGAGGTCCTCGAAGTGGACGTTCTCCGCCCAGCCGACGCCCCACTCTTCTTCCGTCGTGCGCCCGGTGAACGCCAGCCAGGTCTGGTTGAAGAAGGTGCAAAGCCCGTCGGTGCGCGACATCCAGAGCAGCACCGGCGAGGCGTCGGCCATGTTTCGAAAGCGGGCGTCGGTCTCGCGCAGGTCCTGGCGGATCCGATCCTCCTCGCTGACGTCGCGGACCATCGCGGCGACACCGACCACCGCGCCCGTTTCCGAGCGGAGCGGCAGGTACTGCGTGCGCAGCGTGCGGCCCGTGCGCGCCGAAGCTGGCGGCCGTGCGCCAGGCGGCAGTGCGGCCGAAGCGCGCGGCGCGCAGGTTCCCGATCACCGCGGCGAACTCGGCCAGCGGCAACGTCGCGTTGTGCAGCTTGAGCGCCGAGAGCCAGTCCCGGGGGAGCCGCTTGAAGTCGGAGATTCGACCGAGCGCCGCCCGCACGGCCGCCACCGCGCCCTCCTTTTCGCTCTGGTTCGCCACGTAGTCGGCGTAGGTGGTCTTGTAGGGCTCGTCCCAGCCGCGCCAGGCTTGCTGCGGCAACCAGGGGCGGCCGCTCACCTCGCTCGGGAAGACCTCCTCCTCGCGAACGTAGGTGAAGTCCCAGTCGAGGTCCCGGGCCAGCTCGAACCACGCTTCGCGCTTCATCAGTTGCGACCGTCGGTGGGATCCTTCATCAAGACCCGAATGGCCGCCCGCAGCGCGTCCAGCGAGAACGGTTTGGTGAGGACGGTCTGCGTCTCTTGCTCGACGAACGCGCGCGATTCGGGCGTGAAGGCCCCACCGGTCATGAAGATCACGCGGGGGACGAGGTGCGGCCATTCGGCCTTCAGCCGGTCGAACACGCCGCGGCCGCCCATCTCGGGCATCATCAGGTCGCACAGAACGACGTCGAACGCGTCGTTCGCCGCCAGTTCCGTGAAGGCGTCGTCGGCCCGCGACACGGCGGTCACCTCGTGCTCGGTGAGGGCGCGCGCGAGCGTCCGCCCGAAGACCGCCAGATCGTCGATCACCAGGATGCGTGCCCGCCCCGGGGGGCGTTGGAACGGCGTGGTCTCGTCGGACGGCGGCTCGGAGTCCTCAACGGAGGCGACAGGGAGGGAGACCCGGAACACCGAGCCGCGGCCGACCTCGCTGTCGACGTCGATGCGGCCGCCGTGGTCGGCGACGATGCGGCAGGAGACGGCCAGGCCGAGCCCCGTCCCCTCGCCGATTGGCTTGGTCGTGTAGAAGGGATCGAAGATGTGTGGCAGCACATGGGCCGGGATCCCGGCGCCGGTGTCGGCCACCTCGACGGTGACCTGCCCTTCTCCCACGTGCGCGACGGTCCGCAGCGTCACCTCGTTCCCCTCGGCGTGCCCTTCGGGGAGCGCCTGCGCGGCGTTCAAGATCAGGTTGAGCAGCACCTGGCCGAGCGCCGAGCGATCGCCGACCACCTGCGGAATCTCGGCGTAGAGCTTCTTCACCCGGGCGCGGTGCTCGACTTGATTGCGGGCCATCGCCAGCGATTCATCCAGGAGATCATTGAGAGAGAAGGTCTCCCGCCGGATCTCGGAGCGGCGCGAGAGCCGCTGGAGATCCCTGACCACGTCGCGGATGCGATCGAGCCCCACGCGGCATTCGCGGAACAGCTCGGGAAGGCTCACCAGCCCCTCGTCGGAGGCGGGGCCCCAGGACGCGGCCCCGGCGATTCGTTCGAGCTCTGAGGCTGCCAGGTCGACATTCATCGAGACGTAAGCGAGCGGGTTGTTGATCTCGTGTCCGACGCTGGCGGCCAGGCGGCCGAGCGCGGCGAACCGCTCGGCCTCCTCCAGCTTGCCGAGCAGCTGTTGTCGTTCGGCCTCGCCCAGGATTCGCCCGATGGTGTTGAGCAGCGCGTCCGTGCTGAGCGGTTTGTGCAGGTAAGCCTCGGCGTCGATGGCCGCCGCCTTGGCGCTCCCGTCGGCCGACACCGCCAGGACCGGAATCCGCGCCAGGGCGGGGTCGCTCTTCTGGGCCGCGCGGAACTCCCATCCGTCCATGACCGGCATCCGGAGATCGAGCACGATGAGCGCCGGGGCCGCGGTCATCCGGAGCCGCTCCAGCGCTTGACGTCCGTTCTCGGCCGTCGTCACCGCGTAGCCTTCGTCTTCTAGGATCCCCTGCAGCGCGGCCCGGATGCTCCGATCGTCCTCGACGAGGAGAATCTGCTCGCGGGGAGCGCCCGGAGGTCGAGCCCTTCGGCCGTCTTCGTTCGCCGCGGTATCGAGCGGCGGGCTGACCAGGCCAAACGGAGTGAAGCGCGCGCTCTCTCCCTCGACCCATGCGTAGGGGTTCATTCCACTCTCACCTTTCCCGGCTTTGGGACCCGCTCCCCCGTCGCGGAGCCCACAAATACGTTCCTGTATTTTGACGAGGGTGACCGCGTGCCGTCAAGCCCTCCTCGGTCGGCGATCCAGGAAGTCGAGCCACGAACGTGACGAGCCTTCTTCAGAACAGCAGCGTCTTCACGACCCGGGTCAGCATCTCTTGCAGCTGCGCATGCAGCAGCAGCGCGGGGAGCGCGGGCGCCAGGCAGACCACCAGGATCGCGGCCAGCGAGCGGCGGCCGATCGGCAGCGGGCGCATGCGGTCGATCGATCCGTAGCTGGTGCCCAGATCGGCCAGCGACGAAATCGACGGATCTCCGAGCGGCGCGCCGTCAGGTGCTCCCAGCCATCGATCGGCGAACTGTTGGTTGTGGCGGCTCGACAGACGCCCGTAGTCGAGCTTTCCAAGCCGCTCGGTGCGGACCAATTTGCGGCAGAACGGCAGGAGCGGACCGAGCGTCATGGCGATCGCGATCAAGGAGAACCCGATGATCTCCTGCTTCTCGACCCGCAAGTCGGCGGCTCGCCCCCCGAGGTTCGTCGCCAGCCGCCCCGCGAGCACGGCGCCCGCCGCCACCTGCAGACTGAGGAACGAGGTCGCGGCGTGCTCGAGGAATCCGAGCCCGCCGGCCAGGTCCGGGTGGGTTGGTTCGAGCCGCAGATCGAGACGCGAGGTACGGAGGAGAAGCATCGCCCAGACCATCCAGCGCCAGAGCCACCGCAAGAGCACGATGCGAAACAGCGGCAGGCTGAGATAGGCGATCCACCAGTCGAGCGCCGACGCGTGCGGCAAGAGGCCGAAGAGGCTGCCCACCGCGGAGATGGCGAAGGCAATCGCCACGATCGCGACCGCCGCGCGGACAGAGTGAAGCTGCTGCTCGGCGCTCGCCACGATCTCCCGAAAGCGGGGGAGGGCGGCGGCCGTGACGATCCCGCGCTCGGTGAAGCCCGCCACCGCGGCGCGAACCCGTCTGTCGACGAACCGCTCCGCCCAGAGCAACACGGGGATGCAGACCAGGAAGCGGGTGTGAAGCGGTACCAGCGCGCCGCGCTCTCGGCCCGAGATCGCCGTCAGCAGGAGCGGCGCCAGCCACCCAATGGCGGCCAGGGTCAGCGCGCGGGGCAGCACCGCGTGCCGTCCGCCGACCAGGTGCGCCGCGCGTTGAAGCTCGAACAACGGATCGCCGTCGAGCAGGGAGAATCCGCCTCGCGCCATCCCGCAAACCTGGGATTGGCCGGTCAGCTTGACGAGAGGCGATCGCGACGTCGCCGCGACGTCGATGCTAGGGCGCGCAGACGTTGAGGGCCACGCCCGCGTCGGTCCCGAGGGGCACGGGCGCGCAGGATCCCGACACCTGGTTGGGGCAGTCCTGGTCGGTCGCGCAGGTCAGGTAAGTGTTCTTGCCGTCGCCGGGACAGAGCGCCTGCGGTTGGCAGGAGATCGAGCTCGCGGCGAGCTGGACGCAGCAGACTGTTCCCCCGGTGCAGTCCGTCGGGACCAGGCAGGAGGGGGTCAGCGGCATCGTCTCGCACCCATCGTTCGCGTAGTCTTCCGGTTGGATGCAATGGGCGTAGGGGGCGATCTTGGTGAAGCAGCAGACCTCGGGCGACGTGCAGGTGCCCTCGGTGCCGCAGGGGATCGACATGTCACCCCCCGAATCAACCTGACTTGTCCAGGAGGCGAAGTTGCACTTATGGGAGGGGGCGCCCCCACAACAGCCGGCCAGCAGCCCCGAAGCTCCGGCGGCGGCAACGAGGAGGAGGAGTCGAATGTGCGACATTCTGATCATGCTTTCACAAAACTGAGAGACAATATGCCGGGGCTCGTTCAATTAGTGCCGCGATCTGCTCTGTTGTTGAGCATGAATATTGCCTGACTCGCGGCGGGGCCAAAAGACAAAGAGACCAATGAGCGCCCATTTCGGAAAATTCTGGACGCCTACGGAGCAAGGATCGAGCCAACCGCGCAGCGGAGGGCGCCAATCTCATTGGCGCGTCCGCTGCCGCGCATTGATCGCCCATCTGCTCGTGGCCGGGACGTTGCTCTGCCTGAGCTGTGGCGCCGTCCAATTCGTCCCCTCTCCGTACACGCCCCAGAATGTCGACCTGATCTACAGCGCCCAGGAGGACATATCGATCGTGCGCTGGAGGATCTCCGACACGGCGCCAGGGTCGGACCTCCAGTTTCAGTTTCTCGGCGACAACGGCTATCAAGACCTCGATTTTTCACAGTCTGTCTACCCAGGCGGTGCTTCGCTGTGCGGCGACGGTACCGGCACCTGCTTCCAGTACGTGGTTCGGGGCCACTACCAACTGGCGCTCCGCCCGCGCCCGGTCCGGGCGGTTCAGTCCGCGTACGGAGTCTTCCCGGGCGAGCTGGCGAAAGCCGAGTCGCCGGCCGTGACCCTCGGCGCGACTTCGTTTTTCCACACCAACAATGACCAGGTCCTGGTCAGCATCACCGATTTGGTCGCGTCCGACGCAGCGTCTGTCTATGTTTACCCGCGACCGTACAACCGGGCGATGTGGCCCACCAACGGGCTCTGCGTGTCAGGTTCAGCGCCCGACGGTGTCAGCTTCTCACCGCTCGATCCCACGCAAGGGGGCGGGTTTCCACCCGACCTGCCGCTCAGCGCCGAAGGGATCTATTGCGTCGGGCTCCAACCGGTTCCTTCCGACGGGGGACCCGCCGTGCTGGCGCAGACCCGCGTCGAGACGGTGCCCATGGTGACGGACAGGCAGCAGACCTTCGTTCCGACCGTCGAGCAGGCGCCGATCATCTACCAGATCGTCTTGGATCTGGAGATCCCGATCCCCGATCGTTGCGCCTCGGCGGTGCAGACCATCGAGACGCTGGTCTACAAGTACATGCACGCGGGCAACGTGCCCACCGTGCCGGTGGTGGAGCTGCCGACCCAGAACATCGCGATGGATCCCACCGCGACCGGCGGCTCGCCCAACTGCGCGCAGGTGAACAATCGATCGCTGCCGGCGGCGGACATGGCCGAGGCGGTCCTGCAAACCATCTCCACCTTTTCCCAGGTCCATCAGCAGTTCATTTTTTTCTATTTCAACAACCTCGATTCGCCGCTCCCCTCCACGCTGACCGATTCGTTCAGCGCGCTGTTCACCTCGGTCGCCTCGGCGCCCGCGCCGTACGACGTGCGGGTGCTCTCGTGGCTCTTCAACCCGGGGCTGGCGGCCGCCACGGACACCTCTCTCTGGACCTGGACGCAGCCCCCCTGGCAAGAGGCCGACGATCCAACCTTCGAAGCGACGCTGGCCAGTTACGCCACGGCGAACCTCCCCTACGAGAGCCAGACGCACGACACAGGGACGCCGGTGCCGCTGCTGACGCCGGATCTGGCCGCCGCGGACAGCGGCGGCCAGATCAAGATCTGCGATTCGAGCCCGATGGTCACGGCGGCCGACGTCAACTCGCCGGTTCAGATCTTCAAGACGCCGAGTTGGCCGATCCTGGAGGCCAACCCGCCGGGCTATCTGGTGACGCTGCCGGCCCAGATCGCGGTGCCGTTCAGCTCGTTCGTACAGTCGAGCGCCAACGTCGACTTCCAGGTCTGTACGAGCTATTGCGACCACCCCTACATCACGACGGCAGGCCCGGGTGCGACGTCGTGGTCGCAGAGCTACCAGTGCGCGGTGACCCAATGATGCGGGCGTTCCTCGCGACGGCGGCGTTCGCCGCGTTCGCCGGCCGGGCCACGATCGTCTTCGCGGCGGATGCGCCGCCCGCGGTCGGCGCACCGTCTCCGACCGGCGCGCCTCCGTCGATCGGGTCCTCTGCGGCGCTGCGCGCGCCGGACGGCCCGCCGGCCAAGGCGTCCGCCACCGCCGGCGCAGCGTCGATGTCGCCCGCGGTGGAGACCCCTGCGGCACCGCGACCGCTCATTCACGAGGCGGCGCCCAGGCCCGAGGCCGCGATCCGCGTTCAGCAGCGGTTCGCGGTGAAGGCCAAGCAGACGCAGATCTTCGCAGGGTTCGAGTACCTCTCGCGGGGCGACTTCTACAACAGCCCCGGCCTGCGTGCCGGCGGCGCCTACTACCTCCTCGAGTCGCTCGGCCTGGAGGCCCAGATCTCGCACTACTGGAGCTCGCTCGATGCGACGGCCCAGCAGGTGTCGATGGATACCGGAACGCTCCCCAACAGCCACCCGCCCGGCTGGCTGATGCTGGCCGGCGCGCGCTATTCGATCGGGTACGGCAAGCTGATCGTGGGCGGCCTCGGTGGCGTCATTCATTTCGAGCCTCAGGCGTTCGTGCACGGGGGCATCCACGACAACGGCGGCGACGTCGGGCCGTCGGCCGACTTCGGACTGGGGTTCCTGGTCTTCCTGCTGCCGCGGATGTTCATGCGCGCCGACGTCTCGGTCACGCTCGACTGGGAGTCGCGCTCCGGCCGCACCGTCACCGTCTGGGGCACGGCCCCCGCGCTCAGCGTGGGAGGGATGTTGTGAGAGCGCTCGCCGTGACCGGAGCGTTGGCGCTGCTCGCCTCGGGCGCCGGCTGCTCGCTCCATGCCAAGGGGGGCGTGCGCGCGGCCGCCCCCGCGCCTTGGGTGGGCGCCACGGTGCCGGCGCCGACCTCGCGCGACGGGCTCCTCACCGCCACCGGCGACGCGGTCTGGCGGGGTGACCTCGCCGCGGCGGGGGTCGCGCTCACCGCGCTGGCGGATCGCGAGCGCGGGCGGCCCGACACGGCGCTCGACTTCTGGTCGGAGCTGCTCGCGCTCCTGCGCTGCGAGCCACTCGGGCGTGCACCGCGCATCGGCCGCGGCGATCCGCCCCTGCGGGATCCCTGGGAACAGCTGCGCCGGCTGGTGCAGATCGAGCGCGTGCGCCTCGGGCGCGCGCGGCCGGAGCCGCCCAAGGAGGCGCGGATGATGTCGCGCCTCGACGGCCAGGCGGGCGCCGCCCGTGGCATGAAAGAGGTGGTGTGGCCCGTCGAGCGGGAACACTGGAACGACGAGCTGGCCGTCCCCGTGCTCGTCACCCGCTGCCAGATCGCGGGCGCGGCCCCCGTCGTCTCCACGGGGTGGGCGCCGGCCGACGACGCGGAGATCGCGCTCGTGGCCTCGACCGCCAGCGGGATGCCGCCCGGACACCCGGCGACCGGTCCGCTGCTCTTGCAGGCCGCCGTGCTGGAGATGGCGCGCGGCCGGGCGGCGGCCGCCGTCGCGACGTTGGTTCGACTCGAGGGGACGGGGGGCGTCGACCGTCGGGAGCACGAGGACGCTGTCTTCACCGCGGCGCTGGCCTCTGTCTTCGATCCGGGGATCGCGACGAGCGCGTCCGCTGTCGCGCCCGACGTCGCGCTCGCGCGGGCCCGCGCGGCGTTCGCGCTCGATCGGCCGCCTGTCATTCGCCGTTCGCTGGCGCTCCTGCTGGCGGAGCGGCTGGACGCGGCCAAGCGCGCGGGCGACGCGGTCGCGATCCTCGGCCCGCCGCCGCACGGCGACGATGCCATCGGCCGCTACATCGCCTTCCGGCAGGTGGAGGCGCACGCGCGCGCCGGCCGCCGCGCGGAGCTGCTCGCCGAGGCGCGCGAGGCGCTGCACCGCCACGGCCGCGTCGAGGTCGACGCCGACCCGGCGCTCGGCGCCGTGATGGACATGGCGCTGCGGACGCTGCAGGCGTCGCCGGTTTCCGCCGAGACGTTGGAGGTTCTGGAGGCGCTCGGACCGCCCCGCGAGCGATTGGCCCGCGCCGAGGCGTTCGCCGAGATGGCGCTTTCGGCGGGCGCCTACGCTTCGGCGATGGCGACGTTTGCCTGGCTCTACGACAACGACACCGATGCCGAGCGCCGGCTGCAGCACCTGGCGCGCGAGTGCGTCGCGGCGGCGCGCGGCGGCGCGCGGGCCGAGTTCGCCCGGACGTTTCAGCTGCTCGCCGGACAAGAGGAAGCGGGCGACTCCGGCGACGCGAGGTCGCCGGGCAAGAGCCCCGGTCGCTCACAACCGGCCAAGGCGACCGTCAAGGCGGAGGCCAAGGCGACGGCCAGGCCCGACGACGGCGCGCTCATCGCCTCGGCGGAGGCCGAGGGGCGGCACGCCAAACAGCGCGCCACGCGCTCCGTCGACTGGCAACGCGCACTCTTGGTGGTGGCGCGCGACGCGCTGCCGGCGCTGGTCGACAACGACGATCAACCCGATCTGGCGACGCTGGTCGCGACCTTGAAGCGGCACCTCGACGAGGCGGGGCGCGGCCCCGTCGACGAGGAGCTGACCACCCTCTACCGCGCGGCCAGCGCCCACCTCAAGTCGGGAGCGCGTGCCTACGCCGAGACGGTCGGCTCCGAGCGGCGGCCGATTCTCCTCGGAGACATCCTCATCGGGCGCAGCTACGACGTCCGCGCGCCGTCCATCGATCTGACCCCGGCGCTGGAAGAGGCGGGCCCGCTGGTGTTCGTCCCCCGCCACGGCACCGATCCGACCCCCTCCTCGCTGCGGCGCTGGCCGGGGAACTTTCGCCTCGCCTGGACCGGAGGCGGCTCGTGATCCGCTGGGCGCCGCTGGCCGCGGTCATCGTCGCCTTGGCCGCGCCGGGAACGCGCGCGCAGTCGCTCGTCGAGGAGGCGCCGGAAGATGCCTGCGAGGGGGCGCGCGCGCTCGACATCAGCGACACGACCCCGGCCGCCGAGCACGTGCGCCGCAGCTGTCGCCTCGAGCGGTTCGAGGATCGGCTGGCCGCCGACCGACGCCAGCAGGTCGCCGTCGAGGAGCAGTCGCGGGAGGCACGCGTGCAACAGTGGATCGATTCGACCCAACCATCGCGGGTGACCCACCCGATGGCGTTCGAGGGGTTCGTGGGGACAGGCCTCGCCAGCTACGGCTTCTCCTTCGCCTGGGATTTTCTGCGGCGGGCCGAGGCCAGCGTCTGGATCGGATTTCGGCCCATCTCCTGCCAGGATCAGAACGGCGGCGAGACGGGCGACTGCGGCCGCACCGCGTTCGGGCTCCGGGGAAGGTGGTACTTGACCGATCATGACGTCACTCCGTTCGTCGACACGGGCCTCTCGCTCATGACCTCGGCCCTCCAGGTCAACTCCATGTCCAGCGGTAGCTTGCTCACCGGGACGGGACGGGCGAACAGCCTCAGCGCGGGCGCTGGCCTGACGCTCGCGGTGCGCGCTTTCCGGATGAGCCTCGAATATGTGTTTGAGTACACGTTCTATACGGGGGCCAGCTTGGACGACACGAAGAAGACCCCCAGCCCGGAGCTGGACACCGCGCTGGCCAACAGCCTCCGCGCCGACCGCAACGGGGTTCGATTCCAGGTGGGCTATGGGTTCTAGCGCCCGCGCTCGGCTGTTGTTCGTTGCGGCGGCGGCGGCCCTGCTCGCGGCCGGCTCGGCGGCGCGCGCGGCCGAGCCCGATCCCGGGCCCGCGCCCGGCACCTACACCGAGCCCGACACGGGCGATGCGGCGGCAGCTCCGGCGCCGCCCCCGCGGAGCGCCCGCCCGCCAACCCGGGATTCGGCGACGGACGCCCGAACGCAGAACGGCGGCGAGGTTCAGCAGCGGACCGATCACGAGGTCCCGCGCCAGCATCGCGCGCCGCCCGAGGTCGAGGGGCCACCGCCGGTGCGCGCGCCGAGGCCGGTCACCTCGACGTCGAGTACGGCGATGCGAGCCAGCTCGGTGCCGACCGGGCCGCCCCCCCCTCCACCCAAGCCCGCCTCGCCGAGCCAGGTGGAGGAGCTCATTCGGCGCTCCACCGACAACATCGATTTCTTCGAGCTGGTCGACGACATGATCGACGAGATGGCCCGCCGGATCGCGCTCGAGGATCCGAACCTCATGTCGCCGGTGGCGATTCGGTTGGTGCGGGTGTCGGCCAACCTGCGCCCCGAGTTCGCGCACACCCTGGAGGCACGCCTGGTCGCGCGGATCATCAACGCGACTGCAGTAAAGGTGATCGTCTGCGCCGAGTGCGAGGCGCTGCGCTCGCGCGTCGAGAACGGCAGCTGGATCATCAGCCTGGGCGCGGTCAAGCAGGAGGATCTGAAGCGGCTGGGCGACACCGCCGGGATCAAGACCTTCATGGATCTCGACTTCACCTTCAGCCCCGATCAGAACGTCATCTGGATGGAGGCGACGATCTTCCGCGCCTCCGACGGGGGCGTGGTCTGGAGCGACGCCTACCGCTCCGACGGGACGATGACCGCGCTCCTGCGCACGGGACAGCACATCCCGACGCGCGCCGAGCGGGCGGCGGAGCTGGAGCAGAAGATCGAAGGGCGTCCGAGCTACGGTTACGCCGCGTCACTGGGGATGATGCAGATGGGCTATTCGGCGCCGACCGGCGACGTCGTCGGGGCGAACGTGTCGCTGCGGTTCCACGAGAAGTTCGGCGAAAATCAGGGGAGCCTGTTCGGGATCAGCGCCGGGATCTTCACCACCGGGCCGCCGAGCACCGGCAAGCAGCCGCAGGCGCTGAACTCGATCCTGCTCGGCGCCTACTACTCTCACGATCTCTCCCAGCCCAACCTCAACAAGCCCGAGCTCTGGGCCTACGGGGAGGCGGGCGGGATGTTCACCGGAAACCAGGGGAACACCTTCTATCTGGAGAGCGGCCTCGATTTGCACCTCAAATACCGCCTCTCGCTCGAGGGGGGGCTGATGTACGTCTTCCCCACCACGTATTCGAACTATGATCTGGGGGGGCTGGGGTTCCGACTGCGGGTGGCCCTCAATTGGTGAAAAAGATGTCGAACAGTCGCCTTCATAGCCTCTGGATGTTCGCGCTGGCGCTCGCCGCGCCGTTTGCCGGCTGTACGACCGGCGGCGCCGTGCCGGCCGACGTTCGCGTGCCGCCCGATCTGCTGCGTGGCTCGCCCTACACGGCCTCCGGCGAGAACGGCCGCAGCCGCTACGTCGTGCGCATGACCGACGGACAGCGCGACTGGGAGATCCAGCTGCCGGAGATCGCCACCGCTTACGAGGTGAAGGTGCCGCTCAGCGGGAAACCGGCGTCGTTGCTCTCGGCCGACATGGACTCGGCCACCGAGGCCGATCGCGAGATCATCGCCGAGAACGAGGCCGCCGCCCGCGCCCGCGCCGTCACGGCCCCCGGACCGGACGACACGATCGACGAGACCGACAAGCCGCGCACGGGCCCCGCGCGCTCGGGGGAGGGCGGCAAGGGCGCCTCGCGCACCGGACCGGACAAGGTCGCCAGCGGCATCCCTCAACCGGCCAAGGCGAGCTATCTGCTGACGCTGGCGCGGGTCAAGGATCTCTATCGCACGCGCCACTACGAGCTCGGGCTGGTGGAGATCGTGAAGCTCGAATCTCAGTACCCCGACGACGAGCACATCCTGTCGATGAAGGGCTCGCTCTACGAGCGCCTCGGCAACAAGAACCTGGCGCGCGAGGCCTGGCAGGAGGCGCTGCGCCTGAACCCGTTCAACCTCGCGGTGCTGGAGGCGCTCCAGCGCCTCGGCAAATAGGAAAAGAAAGAGAAGGGCGGAGAAGATGCACATCATCATCGGGTTGGCGGGGTTGTTGGCGACGCTGGCCGCCACGCGCAGCCACATGCCCAACGGCTTCACGGGCTTCTTTCACCCCGCCGCGTTCATCCTGCTCATGGGCGCGCCGCCTTCGATCCTGCTGGTGGGGCACGACGTGCGCGAGATCTGGCAGGGGGTCGTGACGCTGGCGCAGGCGCTGCGCTACAACGCGCGACGGGCCGAGGCGCGCATGATCGCCGACCTCTATCGCTTCGGGCGCGAGCTGAAGCAGGGGCGCAACGTCGAGGCCGCCAAGGTGGTGGGAGAGGCGGCCGATCCCTTGCTGCGTGAAGTGGGGCCGCTGCTGTTGCAGCCGGGAGGCGGAGCGGACGCCCGCGAGACGGTGCTGACGCTGTCCTACGCGCGGCTCGCGCAGGTCAAGGAGGCGGAGGAGGTGTTCCGTTTCCTGGCCCGCACCACGCCGGCCGTCGGCCTGATGGGCACGATCGTGGGCCTGGTGAACATGCTCATCAACCTGAAAAACTTCGAGCAGCTCGGCCCGGCGATGGCGGTCGCGCAGCTGGCCACGTTCTACGGCCTCATCCTCGCCTACGGGATCTGGTCGCCGTTCGCCAAGCGGATCGAGAACTACGGGCGCAACCTGTCGGTGTCGGCGCGCCTGCTCGAGCGCGGCCTCACCAGCATCGCCGAGGGGCGGTCGCTCTATGACCTGCGCCTCCTGGCCGGATCGGGCGGCGGCGCGTCGCCGGCCGCGGAGGCGGCATGATCGGCGAGATGATCGGCGGCGACAGCGGCGCGCCTGCCGGAGTCGGCGCCAAGCTGGCCGGAGGACGACGCGGGCCCGACCCCGCCGATCTGCTCGCCTACGGCGAAGAGGACGACACCTCCTGGCTCATCCCTTACGTCGACGTGGTGAGCCTCCTGCTCGCCTTTCTGATCCTGGCGCTGGCCATGTCGAAGGTGAACCTGCGCAAGTTCGAGATGGTCTCCGCGGCGATCTCTCATCAGGCGCCGCCGCCCTCGCTCGACGTGCTCAAGGAGAAGATCGACGCCGTCATCGCCTCGCAGGGGCTGCAGAGCCAGGTGAAGACCGTCCTCGACGACGAGGGGCTGCGCATGGAGCTGAAGAGCGCGCTGCTGTTCGACAGCGGCCAGGCGGAGATCACCTCGGCGGGCCACGCGGCGATCGATCGGGTGGGGAAGCTGCTCCCCACCATCGACAACCGCTACCAGATCGCGATCGAAGGGCACACCGACGACGTCCCCATCCACACCGGCCGGTTCGATTCGAACTGGGAGCTGTCGTCGGCGCGGGCGATCAACGTCCTCAAGCTGTTCACCGCGACGGGGGTGAGCCCCCAGCGACTTTCCGCGCAGGGATACGCCGACACGCGGCCGGCCTCGCCCGTTCAGGGCGATGCCGGGCAGCAGGCGCGCGCCCGGGGAGAGAACCGTAGGGTCGTGATTAGGGTCCACTAGCAGGGAGCGGTTGCATGATGCGCATCATCTATAAGGGAACAGGGATGGGGGCCGCCGCCGCGGCGCTCGTGACGTTGCTGGGGGTGACGGCCGCGCACGCGGAGCGCCGCCCGCCGTTCGGCAACGACGCGCAGCTGCTGGAGACGAACGTGCGCGACGACGTCCAGCGACGCGTCGCTCCGGTGCTGGAGGAGATGGCGCCCGGGCAGGCCGAGCTCAAGTACATCGACGTGCGCGTCAACCGTCCCACCGCGCTGCCGGCGGGCGCGGCGCCGGGATTCGAGGAGCTGACGCCGGGAACGGAGTTCGTCGCCGAGCGGGTCGAGGTGGCGTTGACCCTCGACGCCAAGCTCCCCCTGCAGTTCCGCAAGGATCTGAAGAACCTGATCAAGAGCAAGCTCGACCTGCTCGACATCCCCGTCGAGATCACCGAGAGCGTGATCCCCTTCCCGACGCCGCGGCCGCAGCCGCAGCAGCGCGAGATGCCGCCCTACAATTACCCGCCGCCGCAGCCTCAGCCGCCGCCGCAGCGCGCGCAGCCCGAGCCACAGCCGCTCCCCGCCGCCCTGCCGCCGCCGGCGACGCCGCCCGACACTTCGCTGCGCAACGTCCCCTGGATCTTCGCCGTCGCGCTGGCGATCCTGGGCCTGCTCATCGGGGCGCTGGCGTTCGCGCTCCTGAGCGCGCTCGCCGACCGTCGCGCCCGGCGCAAGATCGAGGCGGGGATCGCCCCCGATCGGCGGGGCGAGGGATCATCGTCGAAAGGCGGGACACAGCCGGCGGTCGATCACCTCCCCGAGGTCCGGCGCGCGCTGCGCGAGGATCGCGTGCTCGCCCGCCGGGTGATGGGAGAGCTCCTGCGCGACAATCAGATCGAGAAGGTCGCCGTGGCCGTCGAGCTGATCGGGCCGGGCGTGGTCGAGGATCTGCGCGGCGATCCGGCCTGCAGCGCCGGGCTGCGCGAGGCGGCGGCGATGCTGGTCGACGGACGGGCGCGGAAGGAGACCGGCGAGATCGTCGCCGAGCTCCACCGCCGCGTGCTCAAGCACCGGATGATCGGCAGTGACGATCCGGTCGAGCAGGAGTTCGCCTTCCTGCTCGGGCTGTCGCCGCCGCGTCTGTCGGCGTTGCTCGAGTCCGAGCCGGCAGCCGTGCGAGCCGCGGCGTTGCGCTACGCCCCGGCGCACCTGCGGTCGGCCTATCTCGAGGCGCGTTCCCCCGGCGAGCGCGCGGCGCTGGCGGCGGCCATCGCCTCGCCGAAGTCGCTCTCCAAGGAGCACCTGCTCGACGTGGCGTCGACGCTGCGGGAGCGGGCCATCGACCTCGCGCACCTCGATTCGGGGCAGACCGGCGACATCGACCTGGCTGTCGAGCTCATCGAGGAGCGGCCGATCGCCGAGCAGGGCGACATCCTGGAGGCCATGCGGCGCGCCGATCCCGTCAAGGCGCGCGCGGTGGAGGCGTCGCTCATCTCCGAGGCCTCGTTCGAGCTCGTGTCGGAGGAGATCCTGGGCGCTGCCGTGGTGAGCGTGCCGACGGAGATCCTCGCCCGCTTCTTGCGGGCAGCGAGCCCGGAGGTCGGAACCCGGACCATGGGGGCGCTGCCCCCCACGGTGGCCGCGGCGCTGGCGGAGGATCTGTCGCTGGCGGTGACGGCGACGCCGCGGCAGACCGCCGAGGCCCGGCGCGCGCTCTACGCGGCGTTGCGCCAGGCGCTTCGCTCCCGCGGCCTGCAGGCGCCGCAAACAGAGAGCGGCAAAGAGATGGGAACCGGCAAGGACACCAGCAAGGAAAAAGGAAAGGTGGTGGCGCTATGAAATCGATCCTGACGTTTTTCGCGCTCGCTTCACTCGCGGCGTCGGCCGGCTGCACGATCGTCACCCCGGCCAGCCCGGACGGCAGCATGCCCAAGGTCAAGCTGGTCCCGTTTCCGGTGGTGATTCGCCCCGACGCGCTGCCGCCGCCCAAGGCGCTCGAGGCGAGCGTCCTCTACGTGGCGAACCTGCAGCGCTCGTCGGCGAACCTCGCCGGACAGTACGCCTCGATCATCACCGAGCTCGGCGCCTACCTGCAGTCGGTCGGGCTCGACGTGGTGAACATGGGGCTCATCTCCACCTACGGCGACCAGTTCGGGCCGCGGCTCCTGCTCGGCCAGCAGGCGGGCGCTCCGCCGTCGCCGTCATCCCTGGCCCTCCTTGGCCTGCTGGCCTCGGAGGCGGACGCCGGGATCACCGACTATCAGACCTTGCTCCCTCTGCTCGGACCCACGCTGGGGAACATCGATCCGTCGAACCTGCAGCCGGCGCTGCAGCTCCTGGCCTCGTCCGGCAACTTCGACGGGGACGGCCAGACCTCGGAGGCGGCGAACCTGATTGGGTTCGGCCAGGGGATCAACGCCTTCGCGCTGCCCCCCGAGCTCGGCGGGATCGATCGCAACGCGTTCTTCGACACGCCGCACGACCTGTTCATCGTCGTCTACCTGCAGCCGCTCCCCCGCCGCTGCGCGCTGTCGAGCAACGACTGCAGCATCAACGGCCAATCGCTGCCCAACGTCTTCCTCTCCACCGACAGCAACGCCAACGCCACCTGGCTCTCGTTCGCCAGCGCCGGCATCCCGCCGTCGCGGGTGGTGCAGGTGTCGATCGCCACCTCCGAGGGGCAGAGCGAGACCGACTTCGAAACCCACTGCAAGGCGGTGCCGGGCTTTCCGCTCAACGACCTCGACGTGATCGGGCCGTCGCCGAACGCCTACTTCACGCCGCTCATGGCGGCGCTCAACGCCGCCAACCCGGGGACCGGGCAGAGCGGTGACTTCTGCACCCTCATCGGATCGAAGCCCGACGCGGCCATCAAGGCTCTCGGGAACAGCGTCGCCGCGTTGGCGAGCAGCAACTGATCGACCCCAAGCCGCCGCGCGACATGCCCCCGTCTTCGGATCTCCCGGCCTGGTTGCGGCAGAGCGGCGTGCCGGGGCGACGCCGCGGCGATCAGCGGGGCACGGGCCAGGGCGAAGGCAAAGGCAAAGGCAAAGGCATGACGGCAGCGCTGGCCCTGCTGCTGTTCGCGGCGGGGGGCGGCGCCGGCTATCTACTGGCGTTGCGCCGGACGGCCGCGCCGGCGCCGATCCCGCCACCTGCCTGCCCGCCCGTCGTCGCTTGCATCACGCCGCCGGGTGCCTCGACCGGCGGCGGCGGCGCGACCGGCGCGGCGCGACCGGCGCGGCACGCCAAGGCCGTTCACGCGGCGACGGCGCTGGTCCCTCTCCCCGAGGGAAAGCCGCTCGAAGAGGGGGAGCGGACCAAGGCCTTGCGCGCGTTCGCCGAGAAGCGCGGCCCGGAGCTGCGCGACTGTCTCGACGATCCGGACCGCGGCCCTCCCGTCGAGCTCGGCGCCGCCTTCGAGATCGGCGCGAATGGCGCCGTCGAGCTGGTCCAGATTCTGGGCGCCGATACTGCGACCCCGGACGTCCGGCGCTGCTACAGCGGTCACCTCAAGAAGTGGCGCTTCCCGGCAGAGCTTCTGCGTGGCGAGGAGAAGCTGCTGGTGAAATTCGTTCTCTGAAGCGCGCCGCTTCGCTCCCCCGGCTCACCCTTCGGGCTGGGGCTCGCCGGTCGGCAACACGGGGAGAGGGGGCTCGCGCTTCGCCCGCACCGGCTGCCACCACCCTTCGGCACGGAGGCACCGCCAGACCCAGCGCGCCCAGGCGAGCGACGCCACCGCCAGCCAGAGCGACCAGAGCAGCATGACGCCGCGGTAGACCATGAGCGGCGCCGAGAAGACCGCGGGGCGGGGGAGGATCTGGCCGGCGCGATCCTGGTACCAGCGCAGGAGCGCGGAGGTCGATCCGTTCCCCATTACGCGCATGTCGGGTTGCGAGACCAGCCCCGCCTCGATTCCGCTGAAGAGGATGCTGACCGACGCCACCGCCAGCGCGGCGATGATCAACTGGGTCAGATCGTAGAGGAGTGGGCGGCCGGCGATCGGATGGCGGGCGCGCCAACCGAGCCCCAACAGAAACGCCGCCACCACCCCCGCCGCCGGCAGCGGCAGCTGCGACAGCCCCAGCCCCAGCAGCGTCCAGTCCCACCAGCCGAGCGGCGTCAGCCCGGTGCGGCCGAGCGCCGCGGCGAGCAGCAGCAGGATCAAGACGACGCTCCAGAGCTGCACCGCGGGTCCGAGGCGCGGCCCGGCCGCCCAGAGCACCCAGCGGGGCGCCTCCGAGAGATCGATCTGGACCTCGACGTTGGTCGCGCGGACGCCGAGATCGATCGCGGGCGCGCGGAACATCGCCGACAGCGCCGCCGGTTCGTGCCAGTTGATGACGAAGCTGTGCTTTCCGGGGGCGATCGGCAGCACCAGGTGGCGGCCGTCGCTCTCCAGGCGAAGCGGCAATGACGCACCGTCGAGCGTGACCGACGTGAGGTCGACGCCCTCTGCCAGCGTGATCGCGTGCTCGGCGCCGCGGCTCGAGCGGATGTCGAGCGTCAGCGTCGCGCGCGTCGAGCGCACGCTGGGGGCGAGGACCAGCGACGCGCCGTCGACGGTCAGCGTCTGCCCGCCGGCGCCGGCCGGTTTGCTGAGCGCGATCCGCACCTCCTCGCCCGGCCAGGGGCGCCACTCGGGGACGCGCGCGGCGTCGGCGTCGGCGCGGTGGACGGCGGCGATCCCGCCCAGCTCGGCGTGCCAGGTCGGCCCGAGATCGAGCCGCCAGGTCTCCGCCCAGCGGGTGGCCGAAGCCGGATCGGCGCGCAGCCGGAGCGACGGCGATTCGGCCAGCGTCGAATGCCAGGCGAGCTCGCTGGCGTCGGGCCCCAGGCTGACGCTGGCGGCGGACCTCCCCTTGTCGACGCGCACGCCCGGCGTGGTGATCGCTTCGCCCGGAAGGAGCGGCACCTCGATGACGACCGGCGTCCCCTCGGGCGTCTCGCGCCGGACCACCGTGTCGACCTCCCAGCGCAGGCCCAGGTGCAGCGTCCGCTCGACGCGCAGGAACGGGGGCAGGGTGGGGGCGGCGTCGTTCTCCCCGGAGATCTCGCCCGCGCCCGGCTTACTTTGGCGCGAGAGCTTGAGGCTCTCGTCGACGGCGCCGTCCTCGTGCAGGCCGTCGACCGTCCAGCCGCGCGTCTTCGCGGTCACGAACCGCGGCTGCATCGGCAGCGCGATCTGGACGCTGTCGCGTGCAGGCAGCGGACCGGTGAGCTCGACGCGGAAGGTGCCGGCGGGCAACGCCAGCCAAAGGATCCCGTCGCTGCCGCGGCTGAGCGAGGTCGCCAGCTTGCCGTCGATGCGCGCGACGGTCGGCGACCAATCCTTGCCGCCGCCCGGGAGCGGAATCGCCACCGGCGCGGCGGCCGCCGCCTCCAGCACCAGCCGCAGCTCGCCGGGCGTCGCCTCCAGCGCCATCCGGCCGATGGCCCCGCAGTCGGGAGCGCAGGCGGGCGCTCGCAGCAGGCGGCTCTTCAGCTCGCTGAGCAGCTCGGGCGACGGCAGCGCCGTCTCCGCCGCCTGCGCCGACGCGCCGAACCCGAGCAGCACCGCCAGCGCCGCGGCCGCGCCGAAGAGCGGCCGGGCTCCGTGCCATCCGCCGCCGAGGCGCAGCGGCCGCCGGAGGATCGAAAGCGCCAACATCGCCAGCAGCGCCACCCGGCCGAGCGACAGCAACAGATTCAACCAGGGCGGCGCCAGGTAGAGGTGCAGCTCCTGGTCCTGGCGCACGGGGCCGTTGAAGATCAACCCCGCCGTCTCCCACCCCCAGCTCGGCAGGCCGGGGCCCGTCTGCACGACGACGCTCGGATCGTAGACGTAGCGGTTCTGCGACAACGCCACGCGCATCCTCTCCTGGTCGTTGTCATCGTTTTCGTTCTTGGGGGCCGCTCGGCGGGCAATCCCACGGAGGCCTTCGGGTTTCGGGGTGGCGTTGTTGCTCGCCGCTCCAGTCGCGCGGAGGCCGCCGACGCCATACCCCTGGCCGATCTGCTTGCCTACGAGGTTGCCGAGAAGACCCGCCGCGGAATCGTGCCCGAGCGCCCCCTCCGCCGTTGCGCTCGCGGGCGCGGCCGGCGCGTCTTGCTCCTCGGGCGCCTTTGCGTCGAAGCCCCCAGTCAGGAGCTGCTCGAACCGGTCGGACAGCTGTTCGTGCGCGCTGGCCGGGTGAACGCCGCGCCGGATCTCCGACACCGCGTAAGGGAACAGCAACCCGACCAGGAGCGTCCAGGCGGCCACGCGGTAGATGCGCGCGGCGGCTTGCAGCTTCCCGCCGCCGAGCGCGCGCACGACAGCTTCGCCGAGCAGCACCGCCAGCCAGATCGCGGCCGGCGCGCCGCGCTCGGTGATGGTCAGGCCGACGCCGACCAGCGCCAGCAGGCCGAGCCGCCAGCCGAAGAGGCGCTGCACCGCCAGCGCCGTCACCAGCATCAGGAAGAAATCGAGCAGCGACCAGCGATCGATCCAGGTGCCGGTCACCTTGTCGGCGCCGGTGGCGTGAATGAGGCGCCACCCGGGCGGGATGGCCAGCGTGGCCTGCAGGCTGTCGAAGTCGTGCGCGAACCCGGTGGCGGGGAGGGTGAAAGGGCTCCCTTCGATGCGGCTGTCGGCGCTGACGTCGGCCCGGCCGCTGCGGATCTCGACGCCGTCGTGCCCGTCGGGGCCGACGCGGGTGATGAACTGATCGTGGCCGTCGATCGACACCCGGCCGAGCTCGGTGCGCGGCGCTGCCTCCAGCCGCCAGCTGGCAGCGAACCGCCCGCTGATCCGGTCAGAGACGGTGTAGCCGCCGCCGTCGAAGTCGAGCCAGAGGCTCCGCTGGAGCTGCAGCTGATCGCGCGCGGTGTCGCCGTCGCCGCGCCGCCGTTCGACCAGCGTCAGCGTCGCCCCCGGCGGCATGGCGTAGGCCGGCAGCGCCTTCCAGTCGCCAGGGAGCGTCGTCTGCGCCGGATCAATCGCCTGCGGACCTTGCACGTCGGTAAGGCGCAGATCGGGCCGGGCCTCGAACACCCAGACCTCCTCGCCCTCCTTCCAGAGGCCTCCCGGCTGTGGGCGGGTGACGCCGTCGCCGGCCGTCACCCGGCGCGCCGTCAAGGTGATCGTCCAGCTGCCGGGCCTCACCTGCAACCGCAACCGCCCGTCGGGGTCCAACCGCAGGGGGAGCGGGCTCTCGACGGCCTGCGCCTCGAAGCCGACCGGCAGCGCGCGCCCGAGCAGCAGCTGGCGGCTCTTGCCGGAGACCGCCAGCTGCAGGCGCGTCGCCAGCATCAGCGGGTTGTCGTCGGTCAGCTTGCGGTAGACGGAGATGTCGGCGCTGTCGGTCTCGGCCGGCGCCTCCTTGCGGCCCAGGAACACGCGCCCGTCTTCGTCGCGCAACGGAAAATCGATCCGCCGGCCCCGGATGGTGAGCGACAGTAGGCCGGTCTCCGTCGGCGCCGCCAGCGCGTCGGGGAGCGTCTCCCAGGCGAACTTGCCGGAGACGACGTGGTGCCCGGGCGCCAGCAGCAGCGACGGCGTTTCGTCGCCGATCACCGCCGCGGGCTTGCCGTCGACACGCACCTCTTGCGGCCAGTGCTCCTCGTCGCCGGGGAGCTCCGCGCTCCCCTTCCCCCAGATCTGCCACGCTTGGGTGAAGGTGCCGCCGCTGTCGCCGAGGGCCAGCGTCAGGCGCGCCGGCCAGGCGCAGACGCGCTCGTCCTCGTGGCCGGCCAGCTGCGGGCAGCGCGCCGCTTCACCGTCGCCGTACAACACCCAGGGGATCCAGGGCTTGAGCGGATCGGGCACGACGACCGTCGGGCCGCCGCCGGGATCCTTGTCGCGGGGCGCAGCCCACGCGCGCACCGACACAACCACCGCCAGAACCGTGACCAACCAGCCGATTGATCTCGACGTTCTCTTCACGCGCTGCTCCTTTGGAGAAAGGCCGCCCTGCGCTCTCGAGCGCATTGTGTCCCGATTGCCGATAGGGCTATCGACGCAGCGGGCGCCGAAAGGATCTATCGGACCGACACTTCGTAGACATCGCCGGTCGGCGATCGTTCCCTGCCGGTGTCTCTACGAGGCGTCGAGGACGGAGCCGTCGACCGACTGGCAGCGCGGGCCGTAGCTGCCGCCTTCGGGCAGAAAGACGAGGTACGGTTCCCAGACGCCGCCCGCCGCGCGGCAGGCCTTTTCGCGCACGCAGGCGGCCGCGGAGATCGAGTTCGCGTCGGGGCGGCCGCAGATGCAAGGGTCAGGATTCTGGCTCGGGCAGCCGCCGCCATCGCTGCGTGCGTCGGCACCGCCGTCGCGGGCGGCGGCGCCGCCTTGGCCCGCCGCGCCGCCGCCGCGGCCGCCGGCCGCGCCAGCGACTCCACCCGCTCCGCTCGAACCAGCGACTCCGCCCGCGCCGGTCGAACCAGCGACTCCGGTCGCCCCGCCGCCACCGGCTTGGCCGCCGGCGCCGGCGCCACCGCCACCGCCACCGAGCCCCGCGGCGCCACCGCTCATGTCGGCCGGGCGATCGGTGCTGCTGCCGTCGGTTTTTGCAGTGCCGCCCGACGAGCCGCCGCAACCTCCGAGCGCGAAGGCGAGGAGACCCGCGGCGGCGACGATCGATCTCATCGCGACACCCTTAGTCGATGGCACACCTTGCACGATATGACCCTGGACACATTTCGACCCAGTGGGGCGTGGTGCGACAATCGTGGTCATGAAGAGTGGCATCGTCTTCGTGCTGGCTCTGGCCGTCGGTGGCTGCAGGTCGAGCGCTGGGACGACCGACGGTGCCGGAGGGGAGGGTGGCACGGCGCCCGGTGGCTCACAAGGCGGCGGGACCGGGTTGAACCCGAGCCTCGCGCCGGGCAGCAACTTCGATCTTTCGGTCTGGGAGCTCCAGGAACCGGTCGGCTCGGCCGGTTCGCCGACGACAATCACGCCGGCCGGGCTCGCCGGCGGGTTTCACGACAGCTACTTCTTCACCGATCCGAAGGACGGCGCGATGACGTTCTGGGATCCCGAGAACGGCGTCACCACCGCCGACTCCAGCTATCCCCGCACCGAGCTGCGCGAGATGAACGCCGACGGATCGCCGGCGAACTGGCCGGTGGCGGGGACCAACACGCTGTCGGCGACCGTCGCCGTCATCGAGGTCCCCGATCACGTCTGCATCGGACAAATTCACATCGGATCGGCGATTCAGGCGGGGCTGGCGGCGTCGACCAAGCCGCTCCTGGAGCTCTACTACGACGCGACCGGCGCCATCGCGCTCGGGATCGAGGATGACCCCACGGGCGGGCAGACGTCGCACGCGATCGCCAGCGTTCCGCTCGGCACCCGATTCAGCTACACCCTACAGCTTACCGGCGACGGAACGATCACCCTGGTGATTGACGGCGCGACGAGCACGTTCACCCTGCCGGCGGCCTTCGACGGCTACGGCGAGTACTTCAAGGCGGGCGACTACGATCAGACCGCGGGCGCCGACGCGACGGTCGGCGCCACGGTGAAGCTCTACGCGCTCGCGGTTTCACACTGACCGCCGCTGCATCGGCCCAATCATTCAGCGGGTTTCCAGAAATGTTTCTGGTACTATGGCGGCGATCTGGTTGTCGGTGGCGATAAAGCCCCCAGCGTCCCGACAGCTCATTGAAAAGAGGCTGCCTTGAGGACTGACGGCTGATGGAGGGACGGACGAGAACGCGTGGGGGCGCGTGGCTGGTGGCGCTCTCCTTCTTGGCGCTGACGGGCGCCACGGTGATCGTTTTCGCGCGCGCCGAGCGGGGGCGTGCCAGCGAGCGGCGCACCGACGAAGCGCGCGCCGCGGCGCTTCGCGCAGCAGACGCTGTCCAGTCGCTGCTCGGCTCGCTGGAGGTCCAGATCCAGAACGGGACCGCCAACCCGCGGCTGGTCGCCGCGCTCGACGCCAAGGTCGACGCCGAGACGCTGCGCGATCTCCTGCTGACGGAGCCGTGGTGGGATTCGTTCCGCCGTTCTGTCGACGGGTTCGCCCTCTACGGTACCGACGTCCAGGCGCTCGTCGCTTCCCACCTGCCCGCCGGCTTCGACGCGCGAACCATCGTTCGCGAGGCGCGCCAGGCGGGTCGGGCCCGCTCCGGTCTGGCGGTCGCCGGGGGGCAGGTCTTGTTGGTCGCCGCCGATCCCATCGTACTGACCGGCCGCGCGGCGGAGCCGACCCTCGTCTCCATCCGCGCGCTCGACGCCGCTGCGCTGGCGGGCGTCGCGGAGCGCGCGGGCGGGGTGGTGGCGCTCTCGGACGGGCGCCAGCTGCTGGTCGTCTCGCCGTCGTCCAAGGCCGGCAGTCAAGGCGCGGCTGCACTCACCGAGGCGCTCGCACTGCCGGCGTCCGGCGTGGGGACCTTCGGGGGATACGCCGTCGCCGCGCGCGATCTTTCGAGCGAGCTCGAGATCCTCGCCGAAGAGGCCGCTCCCGCCGGCGTCATGGGCGTGGGGAAGATCCCCAGCGGAGCGCTGGCGATCTTCGTCATCGGGGCCTTGCTCTCGGTGGGAAGCTTCACCGCACTGTCGGGGCGCCGGGGCCCCAAGGCCAAGAGGGCCAAGACTGCCAAGACTGCCAAGGCGGCGGGCGACGCGCGGGGGGCGCCGGGCGCGCCTCCGATGGTCGGCCGCTATACGCTGGTCTCCCGGATCGGCGAGGGGGGGATGGCCGAGATCTACTCGGCGGTCACGACAGGCGTCGGCACGTTCCGACGGCCGGTGGTGATCAAGCGGCTCAAGCCGGAGCTGGCCGCCGACCCGAACGCGGTGGCGCAGTTCCGCGACGAGGCGAATCTGCTGGCGGCCTTCAACCACCCGAACATCGTCGCCGTGCACGACTTCGGCCGGTGGGAGAATCATTTCTTTCTGGCGGAGGAGTACGTCGCCGGACGGAATCTGGGGCGCGTCGTCGAGCAGTGCTTCGTGAGGACCGGTCGGCCGCCCGCGCTGGAGCTCATCGCCTACGTCGGGCGCGAGGTGCTGAAGGCGCTCGACTACGCGCACCGGATGGAGAACACCGAGGGGCGCCCGCTCAAGATCGTTCACCGCGACATCTCGCCGGAGAACGTGGTGGTGACCCCGCAGGGCGAGGTGAAGCTGCTCGACTTCGGGATCGTCAAGGCTGCCGAGGGGCGCGTCACCAAGACCGAGATCGGGATGGTGAAGGGGAACGTGTCGTTCATGGCGCCCGAGCAGGCGCGCGGGCTGGACGTCGACGGGCGCGCCGATCTGTACTCGCTGGCGCTGGTCCTCTACTACTGCTGCACGGGGCGCGCCCTCTATACGGCCGACAACGTCTACGAACGGCTGATACAGGCCGCGACGGGGCCGGGGACGGCCGAGCGCGCGCTCATCCAGCGCCTCCCGCAGCCGTTCTCCACGGTGATCGCGCGGGCCACCGATCCGGATCTGGAGCGGCGCTACCGCGGCGCCCGGGAGATGGCGGCCGATCTCAAGAACTGGGCGCTCCACGGGGCGACCCCCACGGCGGTGCTGGTGAACGAGCTGTTCGGCGAGGAGCTCAAGGACGAGGCGCGCCGGCTGGCCACGTTCCCCACCATCGAATCGTCGCAGGAGCTGGTCAGCTATTCCTCGCACGACCGGCGTTAGGGCGCCGGACCGGGATCGTAGGGTCGCTCCTCAGATTGCTTCGTGCGTGCCGAGGTGGCGCTCCAGCCGGCGGGCCAGCCGGGTGAACGGGTAGCCGAGCGCGAAGTAGAGCGCCGCGCAGAGCGCGCCGGGCAGGATCCAGCCGCGGTTGTCGACGGCGGTGATGGTCATGCGCTTGGTCAGCTCGACGACGGTGAGGACGGAGACGAGCGAGCTGTCCTTGAGCAGCGAGATGAAGTCGTTGGTCATCCCCGGCACCGCCAGCCGCAAGGCCTGCGGCAGGATGATCTCGCGAAAGGCGATCCGGCGGGGCGCGCCGACCGCCAGCGCCGCCTCCCACTGGGCGCGCGGCACCGAGGCGATCGCGGCGCGGTAGATCTCCGCCTCGTAGGCGGCGTAGTTGAGGCCGAGCCCGACGATGGCCGCGGTCCAGGGCCCGAGCGGCAACAGGCCGGCCAGACCGTAGTAGAGGAGATAGAGCTGCAGCAGGACCGGGGTGCCGCGGACGATCTCCACGTAGACCGCCGCCAGCGGGCGGAGGCGAGAGCTCTCGAGCCGCGCCAGCGCCAGTGCGAGCCCCAGCGGCGCGGCGATCGCCATCGCCCCGAGCGAGATCAGCAGGGTCACCAGCGCTCCCTCGACGAACAGGAGGAGCTGGTGTCCGGAGAGCGACCGGGGGGCCGGCGGGGCGGGCGGGGCGTCGACGGCAGGCGGAGCCGCGGCGCTGCCCAGCGCGGCGAGCATCTGCTGGCGATCGTCGTCGAGGCCCCAGCGCCCGAGCGTTCTCCGCCAGGCGCCCGAAGCGATCTGCTCGCCGAGCGCGCGGTCGAGCGCCGCGCGCAGATCGTCGTCGCCGGGACGGAGCGCGATCGCGTAGCGCCCCTCGGCCACGTCGGTGACCGCGGCGAGCGCCGGGTGCCGGCCCAGGTAGCGGGCCACGATGATGTCGTCGAGCAGCACGGCGTCGGTGCGGCCGTGCTCGAGATCGATGAGCTGTTCGTCGATCCCCTCGTAGGGGACAGCCTCGGCCCCCGCCGCGCGCAAGAGATCCCAGGCCTGGGTGTTGGCCAGCGTGCCGACCCGGAGGCCGCGCAGCGACGGCAGATCGCGGATGCGGGGATCGCCACGGCGGGCGACCAGCCGCTCCGCGAACAGGTAGTAGGGGCGGGTGAAGCTCACGCGCGCGGCGCGCGCCGGCGTCACCTCGACGCCGTTCAGGGCCACGTCGAACGTGCCTCGCTCGAGCGACGGGATCAGCGTCGACCAATCGTTCTGGACCATGCGCGCCCGCACGCCGAGCGCGCGCGCCAGCGTCTCCGCGAGGTCCACCTCGAACCCGACCAGCGCGCCGCCGCGCGCCGGATCTTCGTAGGCATACGGCTCGCCCCCCTGCTCGTCGGCGCCCCAGGTGAGCTCGCCGCGCGCCGCGATCCGCGCCAGCGCGCTGGTGGTTGGCTTCGTCGTTCCTGGAGCGCAACCCGCAGGAAGGAGCGCACCGAAGAGGGCGGTACCGATGATCGCCGTCGCGCGCAGGGACCCCCGCACCGACCCGCGCCTCGTCGGCCGCGCGCGGCGTTCACCTGGTTCCGGATTTCGTAACGACTCGACCATTGGACGTTACGGGAATTTCTTAGGGCGGGCCAAATATCTCAGGACCGCCGCGGGTTTGGTGGGCTCCCTGCGGTTGGCACGCGGGTTGTAAACGAATGGTCGCCAAGATGTCAGACCGTGGCCCGCGCATCGCCGATCTCCCCGTGTGCAGCATTCCTGCTCTGCCCGCTCACCTGTCGGTGACCGCGGGGCGAAAGGTCGCCGCCCTCAAGCAGGCGACCGCGCTGGCGGTCGAAATCGGAGGACGCCTGCTCGGCCTCGTCGACCTCTGGGCGCTCGCGGACGCCGACGGCGATGCCGAGCTCGGGGTGGTCGCGCGCCCGATCGATCTCGTGCTCTCCCCGACCACCTCGGCGCTGCGCGCGCGAGAGCTGTTCCTCGGTTCGGGCGCCACGGCGCTGCCGGTCGTGGCGGGCGCGTTTCTGCTCGGCATGGTCTCGCGCGCCGACGTCGAGCGCGCGCTGCGGGCCGCTCGTCTCCCGCGGCGGGCGCTCGACACCTCGCTGCGCAAGGTCGCTTGAGTGGCGGGCCACGGTATCTCTTGTACAAGAGACGTAATTTTTTTCTCCGCGCGCGATCGAGACCGCGACGGTGCTACGCTCACCGGCGTGACGCGCGAGGAGACGACGAGCAGTTCGCCGGGTGGTTTGCGCATCGTGATCATCGACGACAACGAGGACGTCGCCGAGTCACTGAAGGAGCTGTTGGAGGACACCGGGCACCGGGTCTGGTCGGCGCACACCGGGCTGGACGGCGTCAGTCTCGTCGCGGAGGTGCATCCCGACGTGGTGCTGTGCGATCTCGGGCTGCCTCACATCGGTGGGGTGGAGATCTGCCGCCGGATTCGCGCGCTCCCCATCGCGGTCCGCCCCCTCATGGTCGCCGTCACCGGCTGGGGCCGCGAAGAGGATCATCGCCAGACGCGCGAAGCGGGATTCGATCATCATCTCGTCAAGCCGCTCGGGGCCGACAGCCTGGACCGGGTCCTGCGCACCGTCACGGTCTGAGCGTCACCGCCTGATCGTCGCTCGCGCCTCGTCGGCGTTGCTGGCCAGCGGCGTGTCCGTCGATCCGCCGGCCGATATTGTTGTACAACATCGAGGGTCCACGCTACCTTCATTCCGGCACGAGATCTCCTCGACGATGAAGCTGGACAGGAAGCGCATCAGGGCTCCGAAGAAGGACGAGCAGGTGATGAACCTGCAGCAGCTTCGAGAGCACGTCCGGAAGACCCAGGGCGACGTCGCACGGAGGGCTTCGGTCAGCCAGCCGCAGCTGTCGCGTATCGAAGGGCGCCGCGACCATCTGGTCTCCACGTTGCGCAAGTACGTCCGGGCGCTGGGCGGTGACGTGGCCGTCGTCGCCGAGATCGGCGTCGAGCGGATCGTGCTCCGCGACGTCTAGCGCGTGCCGCGACCCTATGCTGTTAAGGGTATATTCCCTTGACGGCTTGGAGAAGACCCGACTAACCTCAGACGCATGGATGCGAGCGCGTCCCCGTGCTCGGCATGAAGACGATGGACGCATCGCGGGTTCGCGGCTCCTTCGCCAGTGTCCTCGACGGCGTACGTGAGAGGGCAGAGACCGTGGTGGTCGTCCGCTACGGCCGACCGGTCGCCGCTTTGGTCCCCCTCGATCGTCTGACGCCGCGGGAGCTGCTGGCGATCGAACACGACAACCGGCGCAGCGGCAAAGAAAACGACGCCGTCGGGTAGCGAGCCCTGGGGCCGCCGCTATTTGTGGGCTCTGCTGGGCTTGCCCAGGTGCGCTCGCGGCTCCTTGCCGTCGCCGCCGTGTGCGGGTGCCCGCTCCGCCCGCGACTTCTGGCAATCCTCGAGCTCGGCGAGATCCTTCTTGGGGATGATCACGGCCACCGTCTTGTTGTAGCGGGTCAGCTTGATCCGTTCGCCCGCCTCGGAGCTGCGGAGGATGGACGCAAAGTCTTTGCGCGCCATTGCGGTCGGCAGTCGCTGGGTCATCTCTCGCTCCTTTTTGTCGCGTAGGCTGTGCACAGCATCGAATGCACCGAATCGAGTGCACGGCCCGTACCGCGCCTGGGATACGTGAGGCTCGGCCTTTGCCCCAGTGATGGGACCGTTTGGTAGCGCTGCCGCCCACCAAACGGTAACGCTGCAGCGCCCGCTGTCGATCGGACCACGTCTGTTCCGGTGTGGCGCCCGTAGATCCGACATGCGGCCGCGCGCGCGAAGACTCTCCTTGGTGGGGATCGGTTTGCCGATCGCCGTTCTCTCGATGACCTCGACCGGTTGCGGGTTCACCGCTCGCACCAATGGGGCGTCTTCGGGCACGGGCGCCAGCGCGGGCGCGCCCGGTGGGGGAACCGGCGGCTCGACCGGAACGGGAGGCGGCCTGGCTGGTTCGACCGGAACCGCGACGGCAACCGGCGTCGACGCGGGCCCGCCCCCGCCCGCGTTCGCCGACTTTCCCGCCACCCCCATCGTCGATCCCTCGGCGCCCTCCGCCGCTCAGGCGCTGTTCGACGGAAGCCCGCCCCGCGCCGACGGCGCCCCCTGCATCACCTCACCGATTCCCGGCACGCTGCTGCCGCGCAACTGGTTGCGGCCGCGCTTCGACCTCACGGCCGGCGGCGGCGAAAACCTGTACGAGATCGATCTGGCCGTCGCCGGCTTCGCGCACACGCTGCGCATCTTCACCGGCAACCCCAGCTACGCGCTCGACGCCGCGATCTGGAACGGCCTGCGGGGGTCGGTGACCGATCGGACCATCACGGTGACGATGCGGGCGCTGACCGTCGACGCCACCGGCGCGGTCGCGCTCGCCCCCTCGGCGCCCGCGACGTCGAGCTTCGTCATCGCGCCGGTCGAGGCGCCCGGGAAGATCGTCTACTGGGCGCTGGCCGACGACATGGGGACCAAGGTCGGCTCGCTCAAGGGTTTTGGGATCGGCGACGAGTCGGTCGAGAACGTCCTCGTGCCGAGCCAGGTGCAGACCCGCGCCTCGGACGACACCTGCATCGGCTGCCACGCCGCCACGCCGGACGGCAACTCGGTCGGGTTCACGATGGGGCCGCAGAACTATTTCAACCAGCTCGCCAACGTGACCGCCGGCGCGATCGGGACCTCCCCGTCCTACGCCACGGCGGCGGGGCTGGCCACGATGCAGACGCTGCACGGCATCCCGGCCTATTCGCGGGGGCACTGGAGCGACGGCGATCGCGTCGCTCTGCTGAGCGACACCGGGACGCTGCACTGGGTGGAGGTCGACGGAACGACGAGCGGAACGCTGGCCCGCACCGGCGACGCCAACAAGGCGACGGAGCCGACCTTCAGCCATGACGGCAACAACATCGTCTACGTCTCGGCCAACGCCATCACCGACGGTCGGTTGAACACCGGTCCGGCCGATCTCTACGCCGTCCCCTACCAGAGCCGCGCCGGCGGAGCGGCCCTGCCGTTGCCGGGCGCGTCCGATCCGAGCTTCACCGAATACTACCCGGCGTTCTCCCCCGACGATGCCTTCGTGGCGTTCACCCGCGTGCCGAACGCCGACTCCGCCTACAGCAACCCGGAGGCCGAGGTCTTCGTGTTGCCCTTCAACAACGGTAAGGGGGGGACCGCGGTTCGCCTGGCGGCCAACGACGCGGCCGCCTGCCAGACGTCACTGGCCAGCCCCGGGCTCACCAACGACTGGCCGAAGTGGTCCCCGCAGGCGGTGACCGCCAACGGCAAGACCTACTACTGGCTGACGTTCTCTTCGAAGCGCACCGGGTCGGCCAACGCGCAGCTCTACGTCACCGGCGTGGTCGTCGACAGCGCGGGGAAGGTCACGACCTACCCGGCCCTCTATCTCTGGAATCAGCCGTCCAGCGACGGAAACCACACGCCGTCGTGGGACGACTTCGCGATTCCGTCGATCAGCATCGGCTGACCGGCGGCGCTGCCGAGCCAGCGCGCCACCGTCGCACGGATCAGCCCTTCGGCCTTCGGCAGCGCGCCCATGACCGCGGCGGAGAGCCCCATCCGGTCGCCGACGAAGTGGGGCTCGCACCCGACCAGCAGGATGGGCGGAGACTTGCCCCCCAGCGTCCAGACGGCCGTCACCACCGTGTCGATGCCGATCCCGTAGCCCGGCAGCGTCGCACCCGGCGTCGCCCCCGCCAGCTCGCTGATGTCCATCAGGTAGACCGTGCCGGGCGGCTCTCCGCGGCGGACGGCGTCGATCACCAGCAGCAGGTCGGGCCGATCGAGCAGGGCGTAAGCGAGGTGCAGCGGACGGGCGCCCACCTCGGAGACGGTGACCCCTTCGGGAGCAGACTCGCGCGCGAGCCGCCGCGCCAGCTCGACGCCGAAGCCGCCGTCGCCGAGAAGGGCATTGCCGATTCCGGCGATCAAGATCCGCACGCTCACGCCGCACCCAACCCTTGCGCCGCGATCCGGGGGTGATCCCCGAGGAGGAGCGGCGCCGACATCAAGAGATCGTCGCGATCGGGCTCGCCGGCCAGCACGGGATAGGTCCCGACGTTCCGGCAGCCGGCGGCGGCCGCCGCTGCCCAGGCGGGTGGGTCGACGAGCGAGACGAACGCGCCGCCCGACAGGCCGAGCAGGAGGTGTGCGCCGAGCAGCGATCCCCGCAGGGCCCGCTCCCGGCTCTCGCCCGGCTGCACCCAGGCGGTGACGTTCTCCACGCGCGCCCGCAACCGCACGATGGGCCGGGGAGCGTCGGTGATCGGCTCGATCGCCAGCTTCACCACCCCGAAGATCGGCCATTTCTGATGAGCGAACGCCCCGGCCTCCTCCGTGCCGCCGGTGAGCCGAAAGGAAACGATCTGTTCGTCGCCGGCGGCCAGCGCCGCCAGCGTGAAGTCGACGTCAATCTCCTTCCGCTCGCCCTCGTCTTCGCTGGGGGCCTGCAGATAGCCGTTGGCCTGAAGGTGGCGAAGCTGGAGAAATCGCAGCTTTCCCTCGAGGTGCGCCCTCGGATCCTGCGGCGCGACGAGGCACTGCGTCTCTTGCCACCAGGGATCGCCGCCGCCTGCGTCGCTCCACGCCCGGGGCGCCAGCACGCCGAGTTGCCGGCGGAGCTGCGCCTCGCCGTCGTGCAGCACGGCGTCCGCCACCGCGCAGGCGTCGCCGAACCTCACGCGCCGGCTCCCCGCCGGAGAGTGGCCAGCGCTCTCAATGGACCTCCGCCAGGTGCACGGACAGCTCCTTGCCGCCGAGGACGTCGATCTCGCCGCTGCCGCAACGACAGGGATCGACGGACGTCTCCATGCGGACGTCGGCCCCGCAGCACCGACAGCGGCCGTGCCCGAGCACCTCGTCGATCTCCAGCCGCGCACCGTCGAGCGCCGTTCCCCGCGCGCACAAGCCGAAGCAGAACCGGATCGTCTCCGGGAGGACCCCCGGCCAGCCGTCCTATCTGGAGGCGGACACAGGTGACGCGCGCGGGTTGAACCTGCTTGCCCAGGGCGGCGACCACACTGTCCATGATTGCCAGCTCGTGCACCGCGACGAACGTACGACGTTGCGACGGACCGTCAATTCGTCCGGCGTGCTTTGGGGATCTGCCCTAGTTGGCGCCGGCGCGTTCCGGACCCACGCGCGCGCTGGTAAGCTGAGCTCGGCGGAGGTTCGCGTTCCTCTACCGCGACGCCAGCCCGACCGCGCAGGCGTACTGGACCGGCGTCCTCGCCAACGGTGAGGCGCAGGCGATTCCGCTCAATCGCACAACATGAACTAGCCGCTCCCGGCGGCGCAGCTCGTCCGGGGCGCCACGTGGATCCAGGTGGCGCGTTCGATCGGGAGCTTGGCGAGTGGGACGTGGACTGCCGGTGGGGCGACGTCGCCCGCGGGGATCGCGACCTCGCGGCGCTCGAGGACCAGCGTGCGCGGCGAGGGGCGCGTCCAGCCGAGGACGTAGTGGACGTCGAGGTGCGGATCGCTGCAGGTGAGCGAAGGGAGCCCACCGACAACGGCGACCTCGGTCTCGCAGCCACCGGGAAAATGGGTGACCGCCAGCCGGCGCGGCGCGGGGGCGAGATCGGTGGCCACGTTCGCGGCGACGTCGACGCCGCCGTCGTCGAGGTCGCGACCGTCCGGCGTGCGGGTCACGGGGCAGGCGCCGAACGAGAGCACGACGGCCAGCGGCCGGTGCGCGCACGCGGCGGGGAGAAGAACGAGCGCGGCGGCGAGGAGGGTCGGACGCACGGCCGCGCATGCTACCCGAGCCGACGCCGGCACCGAAGTCGGCCCAGGGTATGCTCGCCGTCTGTCGATGCAACCTTCCCTCATCGTGCATGGCGGCGCTGGCGATTGGTCACCCGCGGACGACGACGGCGACGCGGTCGTGGCCGGCTGCCGCGCCGCCGCGCGGGCCGGTTTTGCGATCCTGCGCGGCGGCGGTTCCGTGCTCGACGCGGTGACGGCGGCCGTTTCCGTCCTGGAGGATGATCCGCTGTTCAACGCGGGGACTGGTTCGGCGCTCACCGCCGACGGCGAGGTCGAATGCGACGCTTCGCTGATGTGCGGCGACGGGCGCGCGGGCGCCGTCGGCGCGCTCCGCGACGTGAAGAACCCGATTCGCTTGGCGCGCCTGGTGATGGAACAGACGCCCCACGTCCTGCTGGTCGGCGCGGGGGCCCGAGCGTTCGCCGCCGAGCAGGGGATCGAGGCGCTCCCGCCGGGCGTGCTCGTCACCGCGCGCATGCGCGCCAAATGGCAGGCGGCGCTCGCGCACCGCGCCGGATCGCTTTCGGGCGGCACGGTCGGGTGCGTGGCCCGCGACGCTGCCGGCAGGCTGGCGGCCGCGACGTCGACTGGTGGGATGATGCTCAAGCGGAGCGGTCGGCTGGGGGACTCGGCGGTGATCGGCGCCGGCACCTACGCCGACGACGCGGCGGGTGCGGTGTCGGGCACCGGAATCGGCGAGGCGTTCATCAAGGCCGCGGCCGCCAAGCAGACCGTCGAGGCGATGCGCGGCGGGCGATCGCCGTCGGACGCCGCGCGCGAGATCTTGCCGATGGTCCGCCGCTACGGCGGCGACGGTGGCCTCATCTGCGTCGACGCCGCCGGTCGGATCGGGCTGGCGTTCGACGCGCCCCGCATGGCCCACGCCTGGATCGACGCCGCCGGGCAGGAGGGGAGCGGTTTCCGCGGCCGGCAGGGTCGGGTCCCGGCGACGACTGATCCCGTCGTTTGATCCCGTCGTTTGATCCCGTCGTTGCGTCGGCGACCGCGCTGCAATAGATAAGCATCGATGGACGCCGCCTCGGTCCAACGTCATCGCCAGCGGCTGCTGGCGCTCAAGGCCGAGATCCTGGCCGCCGACGACATCGAGCCTGAGTCGGCGCGGCAGGAGGCGTCGACCGTCGGCAGCGACGAGGACACGCAGCCCCTGGCTGAGATGTCGCAATCGATCGCCTCGTCGCGTAACAGGAACCGGGCCGGCGTGCTGGCGCAGGTGCTGGCGGCGCTCGCTCGCCTCGACGACGATCCGACGACGTTCGGTCTCTGTGTCGAGTGCGAGGAGCCGATCGCCGCCAAGCGAATCGAGCTGATGCCCTACGCCGAGCTCTGCGTCGAGTGTCAGCAGGCGAAGGACGGTCCGCGCAAACAGGGCGGCCGGCGCCACCTGAGGGACTTCCAGTAGTAGGTCGAGGTAGGTGTTTGGCGCCGCGCGCGCAGGTCAACGTACGTGCACGTAGGCGACCCGCGCAAACAATCGAGAAAACGGCTTCATCGAGGGCATTTCTCGTCGGAACGGGAATTGACCTCTACCATGTTCGGCGATAGCGTTAATGGCGCTTACCGGCCTCTCTGCCCCAGTTTGTCCCCCCCAGGAGGTCTGATGTTTCGGTACTCCCTAGTTGCGCTCGCCTCCGCCGCGGTCGTCTTCGCGGGCGGTTGCGCCGGTCGTGGTCAAGACGGCCTTTCGGGAACGGGAGCTGGAACGGGGACGGGGAACGGCGGGGCCAGCGGCGGTGGGAGCACCAGCGGCGGCAGCCCGAGCGGCAGCGGCAGCAGCGGCGGCGGCAGCCCGAGCGGCAGCGGCAGCGCGACCGGCGGCGGCGTCGACGGAGGCGCGTCGTCGACCGGGACCGGCGGCCTGAACGCCGTCGACGGCGGTGTTCAGTTTCTGCCGAGCGCGCTGGCCCCGGCCGATCCGTGCACCAGCAACGCTTCCGGTCCGCGCAAGCTTTGGCGCCTCTCCGCACCGGAGTTCGCCGCCAGCATCCACACCATCTTCAACGACACCGCGAACGCCGCGCCCGTGGCGACGGTCTTCAGCGATCCGACCGTGCTGGGGTTCTCCGTCGACGCCAACGGTCTCCTGGTCCAGGACCTCAACGCCTCTCAGCTGGAGGACAACGCCGAGGCGATCGCCGCCTGGGCCGCCTCGGCCGGCAAGCTGTCCCAGTTCGCGACCTGCGCGGCGACCTCGACCGGCGCGCCGGCCTCGACCTGCGCCACGTCGTTCATTCAGGCGTTCGGCCGGGTCGCGTTCCGGACCACGCTCGCCTCCAGCGACGCCCGCATCGCCAGCTACAGCAAGCTGTTCATGGCCGGCAGCTCGAACTCGGACGGGGCCGAGGCGGTCATCTCGGCGATGCTGCAGTCGCCGTATTTCCTCTATCGCAGCGAGCTCGGCACGCAGAGCGGGGGCACCTTCAATCTGACGGCCTACGAGGTCGGCACCGAGCTCTCCTACACGCTGACCGGGACCGGCCCCGACAGCGCGCTCCTCACCGCGATGGACTCGGTCAACTCGGGCAGCCTGTCGATGTCGTCGATGATTGACCAGCAGGCGATGCGGCTCTTGGCCACGACCGCGGCCAGCAACTCCACCGCCGTGATGGGGTTCATGAACGGCTGGCTCGGGCTGCCGCGCCTCTTCACCACCGCCAAGGACGCCACCGTCTACGCGATGTCGGCCACCACGCAGAGCGAGATGCAGACGGAGTCGCAGGATCTCATCATGGAGGCGTTCAACGGCAGCGGGACCTTCGCCTCCGTGTTGACCGCCGACCACTCCTTCTTGAACAAGGACCTGGCGACCTTCTACGGGTTGCCCACGACCGGCCTCGGGACGTCGTTCACCAGCGTCAAGTACGCGGGGCTCACCCGCGATTCGGGCCTGCTGGCGACGGGGACGATCCTGAACGGCTACGCCCGCCCCAACACCGATTCGCCGACCCAGCGCGGTCACATGGTCCGCTCGCGCATGCTCTGTCAGGACATCTCGCCGCCGCCGCCGGGGCTGAACACGACGTTCGTGCCGTCGACGACGCCGGAGACCACCCGCGACCAGTTCACCATGCAGCACGAGCAGGGGGTCTGCGGCAGCTGCCACAAGCTGATGGACTGGATAGGGTTCGCGTTCGAGAACTACGACGGCTGGGGGCGCTACCGCACGACCGACAACGGCTTCCCCACCGACGATACGGCGACCATCTACAACGATCCCGAGGGGAACGACGACAACGTGACCGGCCTGTCGGGCGCGGGGAGCCTGTCGGCCTACCTGGCCGCCAGCGCCGACGTGACCCACTGCATGGAACGGTATTGGACCTACTACGCGTACGGGTCGAGCTCCTGGGGTCAGGACGGCTGCACCTACGACGCGGTCTACAACGAGTCGCAGAGCAATGGGCTCGGGCTCAAGAGTGTGCTCATGGCGATCATCCACGCACCAAACTTCACGACCCGCGTGCAAGATCAATAACGGGACCAGTAAAGGAACGACCAGACATGCCTAGCCGCAGACAGTTCGTGGGCAGCGTCGGCGCCGGTCTCTTGCTGGCGCCGTTCATCAACATGGGCCTCGCGCGCAAGGCGCGGGCCGGGACGAATCAGTCCAAGCGCCTGCTGATCTTCGCCACCATGGGGACCTACCCGCCGCTCTGGACGCCGACGGTGTCGGGCGAGACGATCTCCGCCTGGAGCGCGATGACCCAGCCCTTGTCGGCGGTGGCCAACAACGTGGTCCTGGTCGAAGGGATGCCGAGCGGCAACGTCAATGACGCCCACGGCAGCTCCGACAGCCTCACCGGCCAGGGGTTCGGCTACTACGCCGTCAACAACGTGCCGGTCGTCAAGCTCTCGGTCGACCAGTTCGTGGCCAACAACCTCGTCGCCGCGGGGATCAAGCGACCGATCGCCTCGCTGCTGCTCGGCGCCAACTGCAACGAGAACGGCGGCCTGTCACAGTTCTACGGCGGCTCCAACGGCGGGAACCTCCCCACCATCGGCTCGCCGCTCTCGGCCTTCAACACCGTGTTCGGCACGGCGCTCCCGACCGGGACCTCGGCCTCGGCGCTGCTCGCCCGCCGGCAGAGCATCCTCAGCACCATCTCGGGCGAGATCACCAGCCTCGAGAGCACGCTTGGCAGCAACGAGAAGGCGAAGCTCGACGCCCACCTCAGCTCGATCCAGCAGCTCGAGAACAAGCTGACCGCCAGCATGTCGTCGGGGGGCGTCTGCAAGAAGCCGGCGACGCCGGGCGCCGACAGCACCTTCCAGTACATGGGCGACATGGACGCGCTGGCGGCGAACCTGATCCACCAGCAGATCATCGTGAACGCCTTCGCCTGCGACATCACGCGGGTCGCCTGTCTCGAGTACGGCAACGATCAGAAGCTGATGGTCAACGCGCCCGCGAGCTTCAGCCTGGCGTACGACGATCAGCACGGCGGCTACATCCACAGCGGCGCCTCCTCGAACTACGCCAACCTGGTGAAGTTCGAGGCCTACCTGGCGACCCAGTTCGTCAGCCTCATCAATGCCATGAAGGCGATCCAGGACCCGCTCGACGCCACCGGACAGTCGACGCTGTTCGACAACACGCTCATGATCTGGGCGCGCGACATGGGTGACGCGCAGAACCACAATCAGCAGTCGATGCGCTTCGTCCTCGCCAGCGGCAACAACGGCTACCTCAAGACCGCCACCGGGGGCCGCTACGTCAAATCGACCGAGCGGCACGAGCGCATCCTGCTCAACGTCTGCGACGCGTTCGGGATCAGCAACTTCACCGGCTTCGGCGACCCGGGCCTCACCGGCGCGAGCAAGGCGCCGCTGCCAGGCATCGCAGCTTGACCTGAGCTTGGTCGCGCGCCCGAGCAGAACTTGCCGAAGTAGGCGCTGCCGGCCATCTCCTGCTCCTCGCGGATGACGACCGCCTGGGCGCAGCTCGACCCATCATCGCCGCCGCAGCGCATCTGCTGCGAGTCCCAATTCGCCGGCGGTGCCGCGGGTCCCGACGAGGTGGCCGACGTCGCGCATCCCGCGCCGATCACCACCGCGAGCACCTCAATCGCGCGCATCGACGGCAGTTTACTCTCACCCGCGCGCTTGAAATCTGAGCCGTGGCGGCCCCCCGGTGGCACCGAAAGGACGTGAATGCACGACTGGCTTGGCGAATGTTCTTGGCAGTGGCGGTGTCGCTCGGTTGCTCGAGCAAGAGCGCGAACTCGACGGGCACCGGCGGCGGCACCGGCGGCGGAACGACGGGCACTGGCGGCACGACCGGCACAGGCGGGTCGGGCCATTCGGGCGGAGCGGGTGGCGGATCGGGCGGACAGGCCGGGGCGGCGTCGACGGATCAGTCGGTGCTGGAGCGCAACCACCACCCCTCGCGCGACGGGCTCTACGTTCAGCCGACGCTGACCAAGACGGCCGTGGCCAATCTGACGATGGAGACCACGTTCGCCGCGACCTTCACCGGCAACACCTGGGCCTCGCCGCTCTACCTGCAGAAAGGGCCCAACGGCACGGGGCTCTTCTTCGCGGTGACCAACGGCAACAACGTGTTCGCGCTCGACGAGACGACCGGGGCGACGGTCTGGATGGAGAACATCGGCACGGCCCCCACCAAGACCGGCCAGTCCTGCGGCGACATCTCGCCGATCGGCATCATCAGCACGCCGGTCATCGACGAGGCGGCGCGCACGATCTACGTGGCCGGCGCGATCGGGAACACCACGACGATCACCGCGCACCAGGTCCACGCGCTCTCGGTCGACGACGGCACGGAGCGCAGCGGCTGGCCGATCGACGTCTCGACCATCACCTCGGGCGGTACGACGTTCAGCGCCTCGCCCCAGAACCAGCGGAGCGCGCTGTCGTTGGTGAACGGGATCCTCTACGTCGCCTATGGTGGCCACAACGGCGACTGCGGGACCTACCGGGGCTGGGTGATGGCCATCGACACGACGAACCCGACCTCGCGTGGCGCCTTCGTGACCGGCGGGACGCGCGGCGAGGCGATCTGGGCGGCCGGTGGGATGGCCTCCGACGGCAACGGCGTCTTCGCGGTCACCGGGAACAACCTCGCCGGCGCGACGACCCACGCCGACAGCGAGGAGGTCGTGCGTCTGACCGGCCTCGCCGCCGTCGATCGCACCACCAACGCCGATGTCTTCTACCCGGCGAGCTGGCAGACGATGGACAGCAGCGACGCCGACATGAGCTCCTGCAGCCCGGTCTACCTCTCGGCGCCGTCGGCGATGGTGGCGGCGGTCTCCAAGGACGGACACTTCTACCTGCTCGATGCCAAGAACCTGGGCGGCATGGGCGGGCAGCTCGCCGACCTGATCGTCGCTTCGGGCGGCGGGCCGATGCTGGTGCACACCGCGCTCGCCACCTACGCCACGGCGATGGGGACCTACGTGGTCTTCACCACCAACAGCAACGCGGTCTGCCCGGCGGGGGGCGCCTCGGGCAAGGTGGTGATGTCGGTGCTCGTTCCGGCGGGCTCGCCGCCCAAGCCGACCGTCGCCTGGTGCGTGGCCACCACCAACGCCAGCCTGGGATTTCCGGCCGCGCCCGCCATCACCACCACCGACGGGACCAGCAACGCGATCGTCTGGTTCATCAACGGGACCAAGCTCATGGGCGTCGACGGCGACACGGGCGCCACGCTCTACGCCGGCACCGACACCTGCAGCGGCGTGCACAAGTGGACGGCGCCGATCGCGGTCAACGGGCGGATCGTCGTCGCGGGCGACAGCCGCCTCTGCGCCTGGTCGATTCACTGACCTCGCCGGCGCGCCGGGCCTCAACGGTCGAGCTGCTGGCGTCGTCCTCAGCGAGCTCCGCGAGGTAATCTCGCGTTCGATGAAGAGGACCACCGGAGGCATCGCTCTGTTTCTCGCCGCCTTGGCGGCAGGACCGGCGCTCGGTGATCCAAGCGCTCCGGCGCCGGGCGCTCCGGCGGCAGGCGCGCAGACCCGGGTGTCGTCGCTCGTCGGCGACCATATGGTCGTCGAGCGCGGGCGCCCGGTGCGCCTCACGGGGACCGACCTGCCCGGTCAAATGGTCCACGCGACGCTGGCGGGACGCAGCGCCGCCGCCAAGGCCGACGCCGCCGGTCACTGGCTGATCGCTCTTCCGGCGCTCGATGCCGGCGGGCCGTTCGAGCTCACCGTCGAAGGGTCGCGTACGCTCACCTTCGCCGACGTCTGGAGCGGCGAGGTCTGGCTCGCCTCGGGGCAGTCGAACATGGAGCTGCCGCTCACGCGGACGATCGGCGCCGACGACGCCGTCGCCGGCGGTTGCCCGGGGCTCCGACTCTTCACCGTGCCGCAGAAGACGGCGGCGGCTCCCCGCCCCGACGTCGAGGGAAAATGGCAGGTCTGCGATCCGGCCGTCGCCGCCGGGTTCTCGGCGGTGGCGTTTCATTTCGGTCGCGACGTCCACCGCGCGCTCGGCGTGCCGGTGGGTCTCATCCTCGCGGCCTGGGGTGGGACGCCCGCCGAGGCCTGGACGCCGCGCGAGGCGCTGCTCGCCGATCCGGCGCTGAGGCCGATGGTCGAGGCGCTCGCCGCCGCCGAGCACGATCCGCAGCGGCGGATCGACCTGGCCAAGGCGCTGGCCGACTGGGAGACCAAGAGCTTCCACCAGGACACCGGCAACCGCGGCGAGCGGCTGGGCTACGCCAAGGGTGGCGGCGCGGGCTGGGCGAAGATGGAGATCCCGCAGGTCTGGGAGAACGCCGGGCTGGCCATCGACGGCGCGGTCTGGTTCCGGCGCGAGGTGACGCTCCCCGAGGCGTGGGCCGGCCGCGAGCTGGCGCTGTCGCTCGGCGCGCTCGACGACTTCGACGTCACCTACTGGAACGGCGAGCGGATCGGCGCCACCGGCGCGGAGACACCCCAGTACTACGCGCATCCGCGCCACTACGTCATTCCGGGCCGGCTCGCCAAGCCGGGACGCAACATGGTGGCCGTGCGCGTGTTCGACCACTACGGGTCGGGCGGGTTCGCCGGCACCGCCGCGCAGCTCTCCGTCGGTCCGGTGGAATCGACTGTCGCGTCGCTGCCGCTGGCGGGGCCCTGGCAATACAAGATCGAGCGTCGCCTGCCGCCGGCCAAGGTCGACTGGGCCACGCGACCGGCCGCGCTCGGCGCCGGCGATCCACAGAGCGCCACCGTGCTCTGGAACGGAATGCTCGCGCCGTTGACGGCGGCGATGCCGCTGCCCCTGGCGGGCGTCATCTGGTACCAGGGGGAGAGCAACGTCGGGCGGGCGGCGCAATACCGGACGCTCTTTCCGACGATGATTCGAGCTTGGCGCGCGGCCTTTCGCCAGCCGGCCCTCCCATTCCTCTACGTGCAGCTTCCCAACTACGAAGACCCTGCGGCCAAGGCGCCGCCCGGTGAAGGCGGGTGGGCCGATCTGCGCGAGGCGCAGGCCGCGGCGCTGCGCGAGCCGAAGACCGCCATGGTCGTCACGCTCGACATCGGCGAGGGGACGAACCTGCACCCGCGCAACAAGCGCGAGGTCGGCCGGCGGCTCGCGCTGCAGGCGCTGCGGATGGTCTACGGACGCGACACCCTCGCCGCCGGGCCGACGTTTCAGAGCGCCGTGCGCGCCGGCGCGGCGATCCGCGTCCACTTCGCCTCGGTGGCCGGGGGGCTCGAGACCAGCGACGATGCGCCGCCACGCGGGTTTCTGATCGCGGGGACCGACCGCAGCTGGCACGCCGCCTCCGCCCGCATCGATCGGGACGGCGTGGTCGTCTCCAGCCCGGAGGTTTCCGCCCCAATCGCCGTGCGCTACGGCTGGGGAAACGACCCCGCCAATACGCTCCGCAACGGCGCCGATCTGCCGGCAGCGCCGTTCCGCACCGACGATTGGCCGGCCGTCACCTCGATGACGGCCGAGAAGTCCGCGCACTGACGGCGCCGCGCGGCCTCCGCGCCAGCATCAGCAGCATCGCTCCGAAGAGCAGGGCAAATCCGGATCGCGTAGGCCGAGCACCGTCCGTGTCGCAGCTGCACCCGCTCTCGGCGCCGCTGGTGGTGGTTCCACCAGCGCCGCTTCCAGAGCCTGCGTGACCGCCCGCGCCGCCGCTCGCGGTTGTGCCGCCGGTTCCCGAGCCGGAGGTTCCCGCGGTGGCCGCGCCACCGACGCCGGTTGCACCTCCGGTCGTACCCGCGATTCCGTTCCCGGACGTGCCGGCCGCGCTGCCACCGGCGCCTGTCCCGGACGTGCCGGCGGCAGCGCCGCCGCTTCCGGTTGCGTTCGAGCCGCTCGTTCCGGCCGCACCGCTCGCCCCGGCTGCACCGCTTGCGCCGGCAGCACCGCTCGTGCCCGCCGCATCGCTCGTGCCCCCCGAGCCGCTCGTGCCGGCTGCGCCGCTCGTACCGGCTGCGCCGCTCGTGCCGGCCGCACCGGACGTGCCGGCCGCACCGGACGTGCCGGCTGCGCCGCTCGCGCCGGCTGCGCCGCTCGCGCCGGCAGCACCGCTCGCGCTGGCGGCGCCGCTCGTGCCGGCCGCACCGCTCGCGCCGGCCGTACCGCTCGTGCCGGCTGCGCCGCTCGCGCCGGCGGCGCCGCTCGTGCCGGCCGCGCCGCCCGCGCCTCCGGTCCCGCTCCCCTGGAGGTGTGCGTTGATCCTGTTGGCGATGGTCTGAAAGGCGACCGAGTAGTCCGGGGCGCAGATTGAGGTCACGACGCCGTTGGCGCCGAACGCGTTCACCCACTGCGCGATCCGGACGCCCGGATCGCCGAAGCTGCCGTCGGTCGGGTTCTCCGTGGCCAGCGGGTTGACGTCGTCTGTGCCGAGCTGACCGCAGGAGTGCTCGAGCTCGGGCCAGAGCTCGCCGGGGGCGGTGTTCTGTCCGCCGCTCTGTGGCACCCAGGCCACGGTGTAAGGCGTCACCGGGGGCGAGATGGCGCCGACGACGATCTGGTTGTCGGGATCGGCCTTGAGCGCCCTGATGCCCGAGACGAAGTCGGCAACGGTCGTGAGGAGGCCGCTGCCGGTGTCGTTCGACTCGCAGCTGGTCAAGCTCAGCGTCGGTGCCGTCGCGGTCCCCTGCGCGTCGGCCGGGGGATTGAGCGGCGGCGCGACGAGCGCGGTCGGCGTGGCGCTGGCTGGATCGGCACAGAGATGACCGTACTGGTTGCAGCGGTAGTTGGCGATCGGGCCGAGGGCGTTGGCGATGTTCTGCTGATTGGAGCCGCCTACGAGGAGCGAATAGAGATTCGTGTTCGCGGGCGCCGAGCAGTCGTCCTCGTTGGTGAGAAGGACGATGGCCAGCTCGGCGTCGTCGCGCAAGAACCCTGCGTTCTGCGCCGGCGGCGGGGCGCCGTCGGCTCCGAGCGCGCGGGCGACGGAGGCCAGCTGATGCTCGAACCCGCATCCTCTCTGGCCGAGCTGCGCGATGCAGCCGAACACCGCGGTCAGGTCCCCGGTGTAGTTGGCCACGCCGTCGACGTTGGAGATGAAGGTCGCGCCAGCCGCCAGCGTCGTGTTGGTGCAGGCGCCGGTGGCGGCCGATCGAAATGCGCCGTCGTCGCCGGTCGTCGTGCAGGCAACGGACAACGTCGAATCGCCGGGCGCCCCCAGGTCCGACGAGACGACCGCGACGTGAATGTTGGGGAGGCCATTGGGCAGATTCTCGAGGACGTTCATGAACGACGGGTCCTGGTCGAGCAGCTTCATCTGCGTCGAGGACATCGACGGCGAGTTGTCGATCATGAACAGGATGTCGAGGTTGCCGGAGCTCGCGCTGACCGCCCCGGTTCGCGTTTGGGTATGCTCGACACCTTCGGGGACGCAGGCCCCGGCCGTGACGACGAAGAGAGAGAGCAGAAGACCTTGCGACGAACGAGTCATTGACGCCTCCACCAGTTCGAGCTCCCGACCGCCGGCGAAGATACTTCAAGATCCGCTGGACCGGCTGTCGCCCAGCTCACAAATTGTTCGTTGGAACTTGTAGGCGTCGGCGATCGGCGCGCGCACGCGCACTGACCGCCGCGGGGTGGTGATCACGATCGGACGCACCGACACGGCCCCGCGAGTGTTAAGAAGGGGCAGACGACCGCGAATTGGTACCGGTCCAATGCGTTTTGTTGGAAGTCGTTTTATCGTCCAAGTGCGCTTTCGGACGGAGTATTCTCCGACCCATGACGCCCCTCGCTCGCTCGTGGATCAGGACCGGAATCGTTCTTCTGATCGGGCTCGCGCCGCTGTCGGCGAAGGCCGCCAACACGTACTACGTCGCGCCGAACGGCAGCGACAGCGCAGCCGGAACGATGGCCGCTCCCTTCGCCACCCTGCAGAAGGCGAACGACACCGCCGCCGCGGGAGATACGATCTACCTGCGCGCGGGAACTTACAACTGCACCGCTCAGATCACGCTTTCGAAGAGCGGAACCTCCGACACCAATCGCACCAACATCTTTGCGTACACGGGCGAGGTGCCTGTTCTCGACTTCTCGAACTTCACCTTGGCCAGCGAGACGTCGGACCATCCGGCGATCACCGTGACCGGAAGCTGGATGCATCTGCGGGGACTCGAGATCGCCAACGGCAAAGTCGGAACCAGCGGCTCCCACTCCTACTCCATGTTGCGCACCAAGAACGCCAGCAACAACACGTTCGAGTTGCTCAACATCCATAACGGCTTCGGGCCCGGTCTGTTCATCGACACCGGCACCGGCGGCAACATGATTCTGAACTGCGATTCGCACGACAACTACGACGTCAACGGCAGCCAAGGGGATGGCCAGAACGCCGACGGGTTCGGCGTTCACTATCAAACCACCGGACCCAGCACGATCATCAAGGGATGCCGTGCCTGGAACAACTCCGATGACGGGTATGACCTCATCTCGCAAGAGGTCCCGGTGACCGTCGAGAACAACTGGGCCTTCAAGAACGGCCACGGCACTGAGGGAAACGGCAACGGATTCAAGATGGGAAGCAGCCAGACCGGCATCAGGCACCTGGTCCAACAGAATGTGGCCTGGAGCAACGCGGAGTCGGGCTTTTATGCCAACCACTCCACCGGCGGCAACACCTGGTACAACAACACGTCGTACAACAACGGCACTCAGTACAACATGCTGGCGAGCAGCTTTGATTCCTCCGGCAACGTGACGGGGACCATCGTCTTGAGCGGTGCTAAGGCCCACATCATGAGAAACAACATCGGCTACCCCAACAAGAACACCAACATGGACGGGGTCGACACCTCTTTCAACACCTGGGACCTGGGGATCACCCCGGCGGCCAGCGACTTCGCCAGCATCTCCGACACCGGCTGCGACGGCGCCCGCGCAGCCGACGGCAGCATGCCGACCGCGTGCACTCTCTTGCATCTGACGGCGGGCAGCCGAATGATCGACAAGGGGACGAACGTCGGTCTCCCCTTCGTCGGGTCGGCGCCCGATCTGGGAGCGTACGAATATGGCGCGACCGGCGGGACGACCGGCACGGGCGGGACCACCGGAACCGGCGGGACGACCGGCACGGGCGGGACCACCGGGACCGGCGGGACGGGGACCGGCGGAAGCGCCGGCACGACCGGCAAGGGCGGGGCGACCGGTACGGGCGGGACCACCGGCGGAACCACCGGCACTGGCGGGACGACCGGCAAGGGCGGGGCGACCGGCACCGGTGGGACGACGACTGGCACCGGCGGAACGACTGGCAGCGGCGGAACGACCGGCACCGGGGGAACGACCGGCACTGGCGGGACGACGACCGGCGCGGGCGGGACCACGGGGACTGGTGGATCGGGGACGGGGACCGGCGGAGCCATCGGGACCGGCAACGGCGGAAACACCGGGAATGGTGGCTCGACGACGGGCAGCGGCGGGACAGGCGCCGGCGGCTCCGGCACGACGACGGGCGCCGGCGGTGCGGGCGTGTCGAGCGGGGGCGCCGGTGGCACGACCGGGAGCGGCGGATCCACGACCGATACCGGCGGCGCGACTGGCGAGACGGGCGGCGCGAGCAGCGGCTGCTCGTGCGACACGGCGCCCGGCGGTCAGGGCAGTCTCCTCGGATTCTCCCTGCTGTCGCTGCTGATGATCGTCGCCACCCGCCGCCGCAAACCGGCCGCGAACGTCTGCCGACGTTAGGTGGCGATCAGAGCCGGCAGCCTAGGCTAACTGAGGCCAGCCGGCGCGGCGCCAGCGTGCGGCGAGATCCCGCGCGGCTGGCGCCCACTCCGGATAGTCGAAGCCGAACCCGGCGTCCGCACGCCCCTGGCCGCGCGCAGAGCGGTCATGAAGTCGCGCTCGTGAATCCAGGAGACGAACTGTCGCCCACCGGCGATCGACCCGCCGAGCCCGGCGCGCGTGAGGGCGCAGAGGACGTCGAAGACGCCGCCGCGCCCGGGGCTCATGACCATGGCGGAGCGGAGAGCGACCTTGCGGGTCTGCGGCGTGCGGGCTTCGTGCTGCGCGCGTTCCCAGGCGCGGGCGATGTCGATGCTGGTGCTCCATTACTTCGGAACACCGGGCTCGTCCCCACGCTACTTCCCCAGCAAGCGCGCGGTCGCCCTCGCGCTCTACGACGAGCTGTCGACGGAGTACGCGGCGCGCGCGTCGGCGATGGGCGCCGGGCCCCGGCAGAACCGATTTCTGTTCGCGCTCGAGGTCAGCCTCGGCGTTCTCGGCCGCCAGCGCGCCACGTTCGCGGCGCTGACCTCCGTGCTCTTCGGCGATGCCGAGGGCGGTCTGTTTGCGCCGGCGACCGCGCCGTCGCGCGCCCGCGTCGAGGAGGTCTTTCATGAACCCGTGCGCGGCGCGTCTGACCCGCCTTCAGCGGAGGCAGCCGCTTCCCTCGGCCGGATTCTCTATTTCGCCCAACTGGCGATCATCTTGTGGTGGCTCCTCGACAAGAGCCCGCGGTAGCGCGCGACCAAGGAGCTGACGGCGCTCCTCTCGCTAGCGCTCCCGTTCGTCGGAGTCTCGCTGTGGCGCGAGCCGGTCCGCACGCTGATCGCGACGGTCAGTCGATTGTGCGGCGAGGGCCTCTTCGGCGGCGATCACCGGTAGCCGGGCGCCGGGGGATGACGCCGAGGCGACGCTGAGGCATCCCCCGCGTTTCGGGGGCCTGCGCCGTCTGGCGCACCTCGGGACACTCACCGTTCATGAAGGCCCTCCGTCGCCCGGTTGGCGGCTGCGTGTTTCTGTTTGCCTCGCTGTTGTTGGGCTGCGCGCCCAACGTCGGGGGCGGCCCGGGAACCGGAGGAGAATCGGGAGGGTCGGGAGGATCGGGAGGATCAGGAGGATCGGGAGGATCAGGAGGATCGGGTGGTAGCCAAACCGGCGCCGGCGGCACGACCAGCACAGGTGGTGCGACGGGCACCGGCGGCGCGACCGGTACGGGTGGTTCGAGCGCGACGGGCACCGGCGGCGCGGCCGGGACCGGCGGCCAGGGAGGCACGACCGGCACGATCGGGACCGGCGGCACCATCGCCACCGGGGGCGCCGGCGGCCACGGCGGGACGACGGGCACGGGCGGTTCGACCGCCACCGGTGGCGCCACGGGCACGGGCGGCGTCACGGGCACCGGCGGCGCCACGGGCACCGGCGGCGCAACGGGCACCGGCGGGACGACCGCGACGGGCGGCGCGACCGGCACGGGCGGCGTCACGGGCACCGGCGGCACCGTCGGCGGGCCGATCGATCTGACCGGCCGCAAGGCGCTGCTGGTCGTCGACGAGCCGACCGGCATGAGCGACGGTGAGACGATCGTCGAAGAGACGTTGGAGGAGCGCGGCCTGGTCGTCACCGTCGGTGCGTCGACCGGGCCGGCCTCGCTGGCCGCAGGACAGAACGTGGTCGTCGTTTCGGACTCGTCGGGCGCGGGCGACTTCGTGCCGATCTTCGGCGGCGTCGCCGTTCCGATGATCGTGTTCGGCAACTCCGCTTTTCAGACGCTCGGCTGGACGGCCTCGTCGTCGGCCAAGGGGACCGTCTCCAGCACCACCAATGTCAGCGTGGTGAACGTGTCGACGTCGCTCTCGTCCGATCTGACGGCCGGTCTCAGCTTCCCGATGATCCTCTCGACGCAGAGCACGTCGCTCTACTGGGGGGCGCCGGGCGGCGCGCCGATCGCGGTGGCGTCGATCATGGGCTCGGCAACCGAGCTCATCGACTTCGCTTACGAAAAAGGGACCGCCACGGCGACCGGGACCGCGCCGGCGCGCCGGGTGGGGCTCGGTTGGAAGACGAACGCCGTCCAGAACCTGACCATCGACGGCTTCAAGTTGTTCAGCGCGGCCATTGATTGGACCGCCGGGAGCAATTGACCATGATCCGATCGCATCTCGTTTATTGTGTCGCGCTCGGCGCGCTGTTGGTTTCATTTGGTTGCGCCGGGGTGAAGAACAACGCCTCGGCGACGGGGGGGAGCAACGGGCACGGCGGCACGATCGGCGTCGACGCCGGCGGCGATCACCCGACCGGCAGCGGCGGCAGCGTCGTCACCGGCACCGGTGGGACGAGCGTCGTCACCGGATCGGGCGGGTCGAGCGCCGACGCCGGCTGCACCTCCACCGTCACCTGCACGCCCGCCGGCGGCGAGTATTGCGGGACGATCGGCAACGGTTGTCCCGGCGGGTCGATCAACTGCGGCGCCTGCCCCGGTGATCAGACCTGCGGCAGCCAGGGGATCTGCCTCGGCGGGCCGAGCTGCGCGAAGCTGACCTGCAGCTCGGGAACGGCGACCTACTGCGGGACGATCGGCGACGGCTGCGGCGGCTCGGTCGCCTGCGGCGCCTGCCCCGGCGGCCAGACCTGCAGCGGCGGCGTCTGCGTCGTGGCGGGGTGCGTGCCGGCCACCTGCAACGCGGCCGGCGGCGCCAGCTACTGCGGCGCCATCGGCGACGGCTGCGGCGGCTCGCTCGACTGTGGCGCCTGCACCGGCGCCAACACCTGCGGCGGCGGCGGTATCACCGGCGTCTGCGGCGCCGCCAACGCCAACTGCACGCCGGTCAGCTGCACCCCCTCGGGCGGACAGTACTGCGGCGTCATCGGGAACGGCTGCGGCGGGACCGAGGATTGCGGCGCCTGCGCCAACGGAATGGCCTGCGCCACCAGCGGCACGCTGGCCCACGTCTGCCCGTCGACGCAGACCACCTGCACCAACCTGCAGTGCAACCTCGACCACTGCAGCGGCACCGCGGAGACGACCATCAGCGGCACCGTCTACGATCCCGCCGGGCTCAACCCGCTCTACGACGTCCTCCTCTACGTCCCCAACACGGCCGTCGATCCGATCCCGCAGGGGGTCTCTTGCGACCAGTGCAGCTCGCCGATCTCCGGCACGCCGGTGGCGGCGGGGCTGAGCGACGCGACGGGGCACTTCATAATTCACAACGCCCCGCACGGCACGAACGTCCCGCTGGTGATCCAGATCGGCAAGTGGCGGCGGCAGATCACCCTCCCCACGGTGACCGCCTGCCAGGACAACCCGTTCTCGGATCCCCAGACCTTCCGGCTGCCGAAGAAGCAGAGCGAAGGCGACCTGCCGCAGATCGCGATCTCCACCGGACACGCCGACGCGCTCGACTGCTTCTTGCGCCGGGTCGGCATCGACGATTCGGAGTTCACCGCCGACACCGGGACCGGGCGCGTGCACATGTACGTGGGCGGCGCGGGGACGGCCGGCGACGAGGGGTCGGCGACGCTGGTCTCCGGCGCGACGCTCTCCCCGTCGTACACCAAGCTGTTCCCCAGCAGCACGCAGATGGCCAAGTACGACATCATCGTGCTCACCTGCGAGAGCGAGCAGCTCGAGTCGGCCAAGGATCCCTACATGCTCGAGATGAAGCGCTACGCCGACAGCGGCGGGAAGGTCTTCGCCGAGCACCTGCACTCGTACTGGATCCGCAAGGGCCTCCCGCCCTGGCCCGCCACCGGCGACTGGATCGGCGTCGGCGACGACCTGCCGAGCCCGATCGTGGAGACGATCGACACCACCTTCCCCAAAGGGGCGGCGCTGGCCGACTGGCTGGTGGCGACCAAGGCCTCGACGACGCGCGGGCAGATCTCGGTGACGATGGGGCAGAACTCCATCGACAGCGTCATGTCGCCTGCCCAGCAGTGGATCTACACCAGCAGCCCCGCGACCACGCAGTACATGACCTTCAACACGCCGATCGAGGCCGCGGCGGCCAATCAGTGCGGCCGGGTCACCTTCACCGACGTGCACGTGGCGACCGGCGACTCCTCGCACCCGGACATCCCGTTCCCCATGGGGTGCGCCGCCACGACGACGATGACCCCGCAGGAGCTGGCGCTGGAGTTCATGTTCTTCGACCTGTCCTCCTGCGTGTCGGTCCAGACGGGATCGCCATCGATCCCACCGATCCCGCCGCCCGGCTCCGCGCCGACGCCGCCCGCGGTCGCCGTTCCGCCGCCGCCGCCGCCGCCGCCACCACCGCCGCCGCCGCCGCCCATCGTCATCGACAAGCCGGGGGCGTGACCGGCGCGGTCAGCCGCCGCGCTGTCCCGCCGTGTCGAAGGCGGCGGTCAAGCGCTGGGCCATCTCTTTCACCGTCTGGTCGAAGGCGGCCCCCCGCTGCGAAGAATAGAGACGCGGCAGGCCGCCGATCGGCTCGGGCGACAGCGCCTCCAGCTCGAACCCGCAGGCTCCGCCGTTGTGTGGTCCGCGGTCGGTGAGCCAGACGCCGATCCCCCATCCGAGGCCGACCGCCGGGGTCGACGTCATCTGGGCGGGCGGGCTGACCCGCGGCGTGTAGAAGAGATCGGGACCGAGCACGTTGTTCATCCGCACGTAGGCGGAGTCGAAGAAGACCCGATCGGCGGTGCGCGCGCAGTCGAGCGCCGTCGCCGCCGTGAGGACGCTGAGACGCAGCGGCGTGGCCTCGTAGCAGGCGGTCGAGGAGAGCGAGACGAGCGCGGGCGCCGCCAACGCCGCGCGGAGCGCCCACCGCTGGCGTCGAACCGGTCTCCTGTGGCGCGATGAATCCAAGCCGCGGTTCCGTTTCCAGGAACGATTTTATCCGAGGCGCGGCTCGCTGGCGATGGGCGATCGGCGACGTCATGGCAGAGGCGGCCGGCGCGCGTCGGCTCACCGCGGCGTGAACTGCGCCAGGTCGTGGATGCCGAGCGCCTTCTCCAGATCGGCGACATCCCTCAGAGATCCTTCGAATCCCCCGCCGCCGAGGAGCTTGTGCTCCTGCCCCTCGAACTGATCCCCCAGCCGATCCAGCTCAGCCTTGTTGAAAAGGCCGCGGTAGATCGGGAAGAGCTCGGTGTCCTCCCAGGCCGCGTGCGGGGCATACATGCGGACGAAGCTCTGCATGTGGTTGACGAGCGCCTGCCGCTGGTCCGTACCGGCAGCCTTGCCGGTTTTGCCGCCCTTGGTGCCCTGGAGGATGGCGTCGGTCACTTTGCGGCCAGCGCCATGCTGGACCCGGAGCACGGTCGTCAGCTCGATGAGCTTGCCCGCCTTCTCCAGCGTGGGGAACACGAACTGCTCCTCCAGCTTCTCGTGGTACCCCTCCACGAACCGGTGCACCACGTTCGCCGCGCCGGCGATGACGTCCAGCACGGTGTCGTCGGAGGACGGCAGCCGGCGGGCCGCTTCCTCGTAGACCAGCAGGATCCGGCGCAGGACACCGTGCTCGCGCATCAGATCCTCGGTCGGAGGCACGTCGCCGTTCTTGTCTGGTGCGGCGGCGCCCGCGGGGTTCGCGCCCCCCGCCAGGAGAGCGAGGCTCGCCGCCGTCGTCTGCTTCAAAAACGCCCGTCGCCCGTCGTCTCGATGCCCCATGGATTGCAATATAGGTGCGGCGCTCGCACCGGCAAACCGGTGCCGGATATACCGGCGGCGATGCCCGAGCGCCCCTCGAACCCCGCGACCGACTCCACACTGGCGTCGGTTCCGGGCGCGCCGCCGGTCGGGGCGAGCGCGGCGCTGCGGCCCGGGACGATCGTGGCCGAGAGCTACCAGGTGACGCGCCTCCTCGGGCAGGGGGGGATGGGCGCCGTCTGGGAAGCCAAGCACCTCCGGCTTCCCGACAAGCGGGTGGTGGTCAAGGTGCTGCTGTTCGGGACGACCGACGCGGTGACGTTGGCGCGGTTCCGGCGCGAGGCGGAGATCGCCTCGCGGCTCGGTCATCCGAACATCGTCCAGGTCCTCGACTTCAACACGCTGCCGGACGGCGCGGGTCATCGTTCCGTTCGACGACGCCGGCGATCTGCCGCCCGGGACCGACTGGCCCAAGGTGGCGAACGGTGCGCGTTATGTGGCGAGCATCTCCGTCGACGCGGGCGCGCAGACGGTCACCCTGGTCGGTCAGGGCGACGCCAGCGCGACCGTCACCTGGGCCGAGCTGCACATCGATCAGCCCTTCGCGGCGGCGGTCGACGCCGCCGCTCAGCCCTGAAGGTCGGGCTCCGCCCACAGACGATATCCGCCCTTGATCGCGTCGGCGTTGGTGCAGCGCCGGGCGCCCGGGGGGAGCTTCTTGAGGTGCTTGGAGTTGCCGCCGCCCAGGACCAGATCCTCGGTCTCGAGCGCGATCGCCAAACGGCCGACGACGTCGGCGACGTCGCGCCGCCACTTCTTCTTGCCGTTCCGTTCGAGCCCGCGAAGGCCGACGTAGTCCTCGTAGGTCGCCTTCTTGTAGGGAAGGTGCGCGAGCTCCATCGGCACCACGACGCCGTCGGCGATCATCGCCGTGCCGAGCCCCGTGCCGAGCCCCAGAAACAGCATCCGCCCGCCCTCGTAGGCGCCGAGGGCCTGCATCGCCGCGTCGTTGATCAACTTCACCGGGCGTTCGAAGGCGTGGCTGAAATCGAACTTGGTCCAGCCGCGCCCCAGGTTGGCGGGCTCGGCGGCGATCTTGCCGCGCTGGACGCGGGTGGGAGCTCCGATGGTGACGACGTCATAATGCCAACCGCTGATGAGATCGCGCACGCCGAGCACCATCCGGTACGGGGTCAGCCCCGGACCCGACGGCAGCCTGCGTCGCGATCGCTGCCCCGAGGCCTGAACCTTGACGTGGGTCCCGCCCACGTCGATGACGAGGATCTTCATGTTATTGCAGGGAAACAATCATACGTCATTTGGGCGTTGGCGCGGTTCGGGAGAGGTGGGGTCAAGATCGGCCCGAAACTGACGAAAAGGCGAGGGGAGGCGGAAGATGGCCATGTTCGCAAAGAAAGAGAACTGGGAGCAGAAGGTTGCGTCGGAGGTTGGTGGTCCAGTGCCCCCGCCGCCGGTCAAAACGGCATCGCCGAAGTATGGAATCGCCGAGACGATCCAATTGATGCGGTCGCTGCCGGCCGATCAGAACAGCGAGCTGGTCGTGCGGGTGGTGCGCGCGACGCTCGGGTCGCTCGACGTGAAGCTGCCGGAGATCATCGAGGACGCGACCCGCAAACAGAAGGCGGTGCGCGAGCGCATCGCGGACTTCCACGCCAAGAACGCCGAGCTGGAGAAGCAGCTCGAAGCGCACCGCAAGGAGATCGGGACGCTGGAGGCCGATCTGAAGGAGACGACGGAGGTCAAAGACCGGCTGATGGCGGCCGAGGCGTCCTCCGTGGTGTCGCTGCCGAGCGCGCTCCCCGGCGGCGCCAACAAGGTCCCGATGACGACGCTCATCGGCACCAGCGCGCCGCACGACGAGCCGACGCTGATCCCCAAGGCCTAGCCGCGGTCCCTGAGGCCGTCCAACGTCCGTTTAACGTCGTCGGCTAAGGCGACAGCGTCAGCGTGCCGGCATCGAGCGAGACCTCGTAGTAGCCGTGCTGACTCCAGGGGAGCGGGCGGCCGCGCTGAGTCAGCGTGCCGCCGTCCACCTTCACGCGCAGGAATTTTTCCGGTGGGAAGTGGGGCGGCAGCGTCCAGGTCCAGGTCGTGCTCGCGCCCGAGACGACGGGCGTGAGCGTCGAGACGATCTGCTGCCCACGCCAGTAAGCGGCCACGTCGACCAGCGTGCCGGTCCAGACGTCGGGGAGCGCCTTGGCGTGGCTCATCGACGCGGTGACGGCGGTGACCGCCACCGGCGCGTACCAGATGGCGTCGGTCGGCGTCAGCGTGTGGACCAGGAAGATGACCCACTTGCCGCCCGCGCGCGCGGCCTCGGTGACCCTGTCGAGGCTGGCCGCCCCGTCGCCGGTGGCGACCATGTGGATCGGCAGGTTGTAGGGATCGGTCTTGTCGTTGGGCGCGATCATTCCACCCGGGACGCCCCGGTTGACGAAGAACCGCGAGGTGGCGGCGCCGTCATAGCCGGTGTCGCCGAACGGCGATGCCGCGGTCCAGACCGTCTTTTGCGGCGTGTGCTCGACGATGTAGCTGGTGGCCCCGTCGATCTCGGCGTCGAGCGTGGCGAGCGGCCGGCCAGAGGTGCACCCGCTCAGGTTGGCGTGGCAATGGTGCACGCTGTGGTTGCCGAGCTCGTGGCCGTCCTTCACCGCGGCCTGCCAGGTGGCCTCGAAGCCGGGCTCGGCGTCGTTGTTGGTGGTCAGGTAAAACGTCATCGGGACGCCGACGGCGTTCAGCTCGCTGTAGTGCGCGAGGTGCGACGGCTGCGCGTCGTCGAACGTCCAGCTGACTGCCCCCTTGAACCCGGCCCAGTCGAGCACCGCCAGGTTCGCGGCCGCGCCCGCCGGGCGGGGAACGCCGGTCGCGGCGGGGACCGGGAGCCCCGAGACCTCGGAGAGGACGCGGACCGGCGGCGGGGCGCTGGCGCTCGACCGGATCGCGGCGGGTGGCGCGACGGCGGCGCCGCTCGCGCACCCGAGGGTCGTGAGGAGAGCGATCGGCAGGAGCCGCATCGCCGGCAGACTAACGTGATTTGCCGGGGCGGATGGTCGCGATGTTGGGCGAGGTGGCGCGTCCGTTGGAGCCGACCACGTCCTGGCGGCCGCCGCGCGCCTCGATGTAGTACTGCAGCACCTTCCCCGCGATCTTGCCGCCGGGGATCACCGCCGTGTACCACCCCTTCTTCGAGCGGTCCATCGTGCTGACGTTGTAGAGGACGCCGCCCGCGCGGTAGTAGAGCGCGATCACCTTGGCGTCGATGCTGGGACGCGGGACGCAGTGGACGTAAAGGTCGGCGCCTGAAGGGACCTCGTCGGGGATGGTGCAGGAGATTGGTTCGGTGACGTGCGCGGGGAGGTCTGGTCCATCGGCCAGCTTGTCGTGCGCGGCGCGCTCCTGCTGTTCCTTGGCCTTTCGCTCCGCCTCGCGCGCGTCGGCGTCGCGGCGCGCGGCGGCCAGCTTCTCCTTGGCCTCGCGCTCCTTCTTCGCCTCGTCGCGCGTGGCGGCGAGCTGCCGGTCGGTGTCGGCCTTCTGCTTGGCGAGATCTTGCAGGTTGCGCTTTTCGTCGGCCAGCTGCCGGTCGCTGTCGGCCTTCGCCCGCTCGAGCCTCTCCTTGGCCTCGCGCTCTCTTTTCACCTCGTCGCGCGCGGCGGCGAGCTGGCGATCGGTGTCGGTCTTCTGCCGGTCGGCGTCGGCCTTCTGTTTGGCGAGATCCTGCAGGTTGCGCTTCTCGTCGGCGAGCTGGTGCTCGGTCTCCGATTTGTCGTGCGCCAGCTTGTTGTTCGCCTCGCGTTCCTTCTTCTCGCTCGCCTGGCTCGCCACGAGCTGCTTATCCTGGTCCTGCTTCTCCTTGGTGAGCTGCTGGAGACGCGCCTTGGTGTCGGCGAGCTGCTTGTCCTGGTCCTGCTTCTCCTTGGTGAGCTGCTGGAGGCGCGCCTTGGTGTCGGCGAGCTGCCTGTCGGTGTCGGCCTTCTCCTTGGCCAGCTCCTGGGCGTGCCCCTTCACGCCGGCCATCGCCTTGTCCTGGTCCTGCTTCTCGCGCTGCAGCTTCTCCTTCTCGGCCTCCTGCAGGCTCTCGCTCACCTTGGCGGCGGCCAGATCGTCGACCAGCTTCTCCTTGTCCGGATCGCTGCGCGCCGCCTTGGGGGCCCGGGTCGTTTCGGCCGGCTTGGGCGCGGGGGCCTCTTCGGTCTCTGCAGCCGCTGCCGGCGGCGCGGCTGTCGCCGCCGATTCGCCCTCCTGGTTCTCGGCCTTGTCGAAGGCCGCCAGCACCGCTTTGGAGGCCATGGTCGGCGGGACCTGGATCGCCGGGCTGATGTCGATCGCCTTGGCGAAATACTTCACCCCCTGGTCGGTCTCCTTGAGCCCGGCCACCTCGACCACGCCGTAAAGGACGTAGACCTGGGCGACCAGCTTGTTCGAGGCGACGCCATTTTCATCCGCCACCTTCAATGCCTGCTGCAGCTGAGCCTGCGTCTTGTCCAGATCGCCGTCGTCATACGCCGCCGCGGCCGCCTGGTAGTGCGCCTTGATCTTGGCGAGGATCGCCTTCTGATCGGCGGCCTCGGCCACGAACGCCGTGGTCAGGGCCAACAAAAGGGCGCCCAAGAAGGCAATGGCGAGGGTCTTGCGCGACAGCTGGATCATGCGAATTCGGCGACTGAGTGTACGTGCATTGTCTATTCAGTTGCTCGTCGAACTGAAACGGGCTCGCCAAAAGAATGGTACCCTGCCGAGAGACCGTGCCCGAGCCAGACGCCGTGACCCGAACGGAGATGATCCGCTTCGTGCGGGCGCGCCGGCGCTGATCCGGCCCTGGTCTAACTTTCCGGCGCCAGCTCGTAACTTCGCGCCGCCAGCACGGGTCCACCCGACGGAGGTCAGCTGATGACGAACTTTGTTCGTACGGCCCTGTTCGGTGTGGCGCTCGCCACGTCGTCGCTCGCGTTCGCGCAAACCACGCCACCGCCTGCGCCGCCGCCGGGCGACGGTGACTCGGGTCCCTTCGCCAAGGTGCGCGAAGCCTGTCACGACGACGTCGAGCGCTTGTGCAAGGAGGTCGAGCCGGGCGACGGGCGCCTGCGCGAATGCCTGCGCGCGCACAAGGACGAGCTGTCGGAGGGGTGCAAGACGGCCATTCGAGAGGCCAAGCCGCACCACCACCCACGACGCGACGGCAACTGAGTGAAGGTCGATGTCCCGCCGCGGTCCGAAGTCGTGGCGGAGCGCGCCCGGCATCCCGGCGATGTGCTGCTCGTCGAGGATGACGATCTCGTCCGCTACGCGCTCCGCCGCCTGCTGGTGGCGAGTCACCGGCCCTGCCTGGTGACGGCGTCGGTGGAAGAGGCGCAACAGGTGCTCGCCGCCCACGCACCTTCGTTGGTGCTCACCGATTACAACTTGGCCGGTCACTGGACCGGGATCGACCTCCTGCTCTGGATGCGCCGGAGCGCGCGCCTGCGCGACATTCCGACGGTGCTCATGACCGGCGGCGATCCCGAAGAGATCCGTGGCCGGCTGGCGGCGGAGGGGCTCGGCGACGTCGAGGTGATCGCCAAGCCCTTCGAGCCCGGCGAGCTCCTCGCGAAACTGGACCGCGCGCCGCCGACACCCTGAGGTCTCAAACTCAGGACGACGGGCGCGCGTCAGCGTTGTGGCGGCGGTCGGCGCAGATCGAGGGTGAGCGGGAAGTCGGGGTTGCGCTCCTCGGGCGGCGCTTCTTGCGGGCCCGGCGTGTGGCCGAACGGCCAGAAGCGGGCGATGCGGCGCCCCTCGGCCTCGAGCGCGTTGGTCGGCACCCGCTCGTGGGAGAGGCCGCCCGGGTGGGCGACGTGGTAGGTGCAGCCGGCGATCGCCCGGCCGGTCCAGCTGTCGATCAGATCGAACACCAGCGGCGCGTGCACGCCGATCGTCGGGTGCAGCGCCGAGGGGGGCTGCCAGGCGCGATAGCGCACCCCGGCCACCGCCTCGCCGGGGGCGCCGGTCGGGTGGAGCGGGAGCCGCCGGCCGTTGCAGGCGACGACGTGGCGCGAATCGACCATCCCGCGCGTCTTCACCTCGAGCCGCTCGACCGAAGAGTCGACGTAGCGGGCGGTCCCCCCGGCGCCCGGCTCTTCGCCGAGCACGTGCCAGGGCTCGATCGCCTGCCGCAGCTCCAGCGTGACGCCGTCGGCGGCGATCGCGCCGGCCAGCGGGAAGCGGAAGTCGCGGTGGGCGCGGAACCAGTCGGTGGCGAACGGATACCCGGCGCCGCGCAGATCGTCGAGCACGTCCTCGAAGTCCTGCGCCACGAAGTGCGGCAGCGTGAAGCGATCGACGAGCCCCGTCCCCCAGCGCACCGGCCGGCGCTGGTACGGCGCGCGCCAGAACCAGGCGACCATCGAGCGCAGCAGGAGCTGCTGGGTGAGGCTCATCTGCGCGTGCGGCGGCATCTCGAACGCGCGCAGCTCGACGAGCCCCAGACGGCCGGTGGCGCTGTCGGGGCTGTAGAGCTTATCGATGCAGATCTCCGTCCGGTGCGTGTTGCCGGTGACGTCGACCAGCAGGTGGCGAAAAATCCGGTCGACCAGCCAAGGGGGCGTGGCGCTCTCCCGGGGAACCTCGCCGAACGCGACCTCCAGCTCGTGGACGCTGTCCTGCCGGGCCTCGTCGACCCGGGGCGCCTGGCTGGTCGGCCCGACGAACATCCCGGAGAAGAGATACGACAGCGACGGATGGTTGACGAAGTAGCCGACCAGGCTGCGCAGCAGATCGGGCCGCCGCAGGAACGGGCTGTCGGCGGGGGTCGCGCCGCCCATCACGACGTGGTTGCCGCCGCCGGTCCCGGTGTGGCGCCCGTCGAGCATGAACTTCTCGGTGCCGAGGCGGCAGAGCCGCGCCTCCTCGTAGAGGGCGGTCGTCATCTCGGAGAGATCGGTCCAGGTGCGGGTCGGGTGGACGTTCACCTCGATGACGCCGGGATCGGGCGTCACCGAGAGGCGATCGAGCCGGTGGTCGCTGGGCGGGTGGTAGCCTTCGATCCTCACCGGCTGCTTGCGCTCGCGGGCGACGTCCTCGACGGCGGCCACCAGCGCCAGGTACTCCTCGAGGAGCTCGACCGGCGGCATGAAGATGTGCAGCATCCCCTCCCGCGGCTCGACACAAAGGGCCGTTCGTACGACGCCACTCGGCTCGGCCGCCCGCGACGTCTCGGGCGACGGCTTCGCCGGCTTGGGACCGGGCGGGGCGCGGCGGATCACCGGTCCGAGCGGCGGGCGCGCGGCCAGCGGATCGCGCGCGTAGATCTGCATCCGCTCCCCTTCCGACTCCCAGGGCAGGCCGTCGAGCGGCAGCCGGTACCCCATCGGCGAATCGCCCGGCAGCAGGAAGAGGTGACCGTCGCGCATCGACCAGCGCCCGCTCTCCCACAAGACGAGATCGTCGAAGGTCCGCGGGCGCAGCGGCAAGATGTAGCCGGCCACCTCGCCGAGACCGGCGCCGAACACGCGCGCCAGCCGCGCCCGCTCGATCGGATCGTCGAGCCGGCTCTCCAGCACGTTGACGTTGATCGGCAGGCGGCGCTCGCGCCACAGGTAGTAGAAGGCGTCCTCGTAAGCGGCCTGCGCCAGATCCTCGGCCAGCCCCAGCCGGCCGGCGAGCGCGGTCACGAACCCCTGGGCGGCCATCCGATCGGCGCGGCTGGTCGGCCGGCTCGGCTCGGGCTCCTGGGCGAAGAGCGCCGGGTCGGTCCAGACCGGCTCGCCGTCGCGGCGGAAGTAGACGGCGTAGGCCCAGCGGGGGAGCAGCTCGCCGGGGTACCACTTGCCCTGGCCGTGGTGCATGAGGCCGCCCGGCGCGAACCGCGCGCGCAGCCGCCGCGCCAGCTTGTCGGCCAGCCGCCGCTTGCCGTCGCCGAGCGCGGCGATGTTCCACTCGGGCGCGTCGCGATCGTCGATGGAGACGAAGGTCGGCTCGCCCCCCATGGTCAGCCGGACGTCGTAGCGCTGCAGATCCTGGTCGACCCGCGCGCCGAGGGCGTCGATGGCCGCCCACTGGTCGTCGCGGTAGGGCTTGGTGACCCGCGCCGTCTCGACAACCCGCTGGACGCGCATGGCGAACGTCGCCTTCTCCTCGACGCGATCGTCCTCTGACTTGGCGTTGAAGGTGAACGAGCCGCTGATCGCCGCCGCGGTCGACGGCCAGGCGGTGGCGGCCAGCGGGATGTGCCCTTCGCCGGAAAAAAGACCGCTGGTCGGGTCGAGGCCAATCCAGCCGGCGCCGGGGAGATAGACCTCCACCCAGGCGTGCAGATCGGCCACGTCCTCGGTGACGCCGGCCGGGCCGCCGTCGAGCGGCTTCACGTCGGGTTTGAGCTGAATCGAGTAGCCCGACACGAACCGCGTCGCGTAGCCGAGCCGCCGCAGGAGCTCGACCTCCAGCCAGGCGAAGTCGCGGCACGAGCCGTGCCCGCGGACCAGTGTCTCTTCCGGCTCGAAAACCCCCGGCTCCATCCGCAGGTCGTAGCGAAGCCGCTGGGAGATGTCGCGGTTGATGTCGACCAGCACGTCGATGTTGCGGCGGCCCGGGCGTGCGTACTTGCTGTGCACCTCCTCGATGAGCGCGCCGAACCGGGCGTCGGGCGCCGACTGGATGCTGTAGGGCGCGAGCTCCCGCGCCAGCGAGGCCTCGTACCGGAACCCGAAATTCTCCGCGTACTCCTCGACGAAGAAGTCGAACGGATTGAGCGCGATCATCTCGGCGACCAGATCGACCTCGACGGTCAGCTCGCGCGCCGGCTTGTTGAAGACCAGCCGCGCCTGGTAGTTGCCGAAGGGATCCTGCTGCCAGTTGAGGAAGTGATCTTCGGGCGTGACCTGCATCGAGTAGCTGACGATCGGCGTCCGGCTGTGCGGCGCCGGACGAAGCCGAACGACGTGGGGCTGCAGCACGACCTCACGGTCGTAGCGGTAGCGGGAGCTGTGAGTGAGCGCGACCCGGATTGCCATAGAGGAGCGGACCTTACCAGGCGTCAGCGCCGGTCGCTGAGCAATCCAAAGTCGGTCTTCACCGGGGTGAGCCCCCAGATCTCGGAGGCGTACTGGCGGATGGTCGCGTCGCTGGAGAAGCGGCTCGACCCCGCGATGTTGAAGAGCGCGCGTCGCGACCATTCGCGCGCGTCGCGGTAGACCTCGGCGGCCTCGGCTTCGCGGGCCAGGTAGCCGTCGAAGTCGGCGCAGACCATGTACGGATCGGAATAGCGGAGGCCGTCGAGGATGGGGCGATAACGATCCCGCTCACCGAGGCTGAAGAACCCCGATTCGATGAGCTCCATCGCCTCCGCCAGCGCCGGGCTGCGGCCGATGAAGCCGCGTGGGTCGTAGCCGGCGGCGCGCGTGGCCGCCACCTCCTCGGTGGTGAGGCCGAAGAGGAAGAAGTTCTCGTGCCCGACGGCGTCGCGGATCTCGATGTTGGCGCCGTCGAGCGTGCCGAGCGTCAGCGCGCCGTTGAGCGCGAACTTCATGTTGCTGGTGCCGGAGGCCTCCTTGCCGGCGGTCGAGATCTGGAGCGACAGATCGGCAGCCGGGATGATCGCCTGCGCCAGCGAGACGCCGTAGTTCGGCACGAAGGCCATCGCCAGCCGGCCGTGCATGGCGGGATCGGCGTTGATCACCGCCGCCACGTCGTTGAGGAGACGGATGTGCAGCTTGGCCATCACGTAGCCGGGGGCTGCCTTGCCGGCGAAGAGGTAGGCGCGCGGCACCACCGGCGCGCCCGGGTCGCGCTTGAGCGTCAGGTAGTGCGCCACGATCTGCAGGCAGGCGAGCAACTGGCGCTTGTACTCGTGGAAGCGCTTGATCTGCGCCACGAACATCGCCTCCGCCGGCAGCTCGACGCCGCAGCGCCGCCGGACCAGCTCGATGACCTCGCGCTTGTTGGCCTGCTTGACCGTGTGGAGCGCGTCGAGGAGATCCTCGTCGTCGGCGAAGGAGGTCAGCGCCTGCAGCCGCGACAGCTCGGGCAGGTCGATCCACCCCGAGCCGAGCTTGCTGGTGAGCAGGCGGGTCAGGCGCGGGTTCGAGTGAAGCAGCCAGCGCCGCGGCGTCACGCCGTTGGTCTTGTTGTTGAAACGCTCCGGCCACAGCTCGTGAAAGTCGGCCAGCAGGTTCGCCTTGACCAGATCGGAGTGAAGCTTGGCCACGCCGTTGACGCTGTGGGCGCCCACCGTCGCCAGGTGCGCCATCCGCACCTGCTTGCCGCCCGCCTCGTCGATGATCGACATCCGCCCGATCCGGTCGTTGTCGCCCGGCCAGCGGATCTGCACAGCGTGCAAAAATCGATGATTGATCTCGTAGATGATCTGCAGGTGGCGCGGCAGGAGGCGCTCGAACAGCTTCACGGGCCAGCGCTCCAGCGCCTCGGGCAAGAGGGTGTGGTTGGTGTACCCGATCGACTTCTCGGTGATCGCCCAGGCCGCGTCCCAGTCGAGCCCCTCCTCGTCGAGCAGCACCCGCATCAGCTCGGCGACGGCGATCGACGGGTGGGTGTCGTTCAGCTGGATGGCGAACTTGTCGGCGAACGCGTCGAAGGTGGTGTGCCGGAGCTTGTAGCGGCGGACGATGTCGGCGATGGAGCAGGCGACGAAGAAGTACTGCTGCTTGAGCCGCAGCGTCTTCCCCTCCTCGCTCTGGTCGTTGGGATAGAGCACCTTCGAGATGTTCTCGGTGTCGATCTTCTCCTCGACGGCGCGCCGAAAATCCCCCTCGTTGAAGAACTGCAGGTCGAAGTCGCGGGTGGCGCGCGCCGCCCAGAGCCGCAGCGTGTTGGCGGTGTCGGTCCGATGGCCGACGATGAACGAATCGTACGGCAGGCCAATCACCGCGCGGGTGTCGACCCAACTGGCGCGCGTGCGGACATTTCCGCCTTGGCGGTCCTGATAGAAGACGACGTGGCCGCCGAAGCGGACGGTCTGCGCCTCCTCGTGGCGCGGCAGCTCCCAGGTGTTGCCGAGCTGCAGCCAGTTGTCGTGCTGCTCGACCTGACGCCCGCCGTCGATCTTCTGCTCGAACATGCCGAAGTCGTAGCGGATGCCGTAGCCGATGGCCGGCAGCTCCAGCGTCGCCAGCGAGTCCATGAAGCAGGCGGCCAGCCGCCCGAGGCCGCCGTTGCCGAGGCCGGGATCCCCCTCGCACTCGAGCACCCGTCCGAGCTCGAGCCCATAGTCGGCCGCCACCTCTATGGCGGCGTCGTAGAGGTCCATGTTCATCAGACAGAGGCCGAGGCTGCGGCCGGTGAGGAACTCCGACGAGAGGTAGCAGACGCGCTTGACGTCCTTCTCGACGTGCGTCCGCTGGGTCGCCAGCCAGCGGTGCACCAGCCGGTCGCGGACCGTGTGGGCGAACGCGTGATAGAAGTCGAGCGCCGAGGCGTCCCGCAGCTCCTTGGCGCAGGTGTGGATCACATGTTCCAACACTGCGGACCGGAAGTCGGCCGCCTGCAGGCTGGAGCGGCGCCCGCCGGCGGCCCGCGCCCGAAGGTCCGCTTCATCCTGGCGACGCGACTCTATCGCTACCGTCATCGGCCTCATTCCAGCACACCCACGGGGACGTCCGCGTTTCCGTTTTGTCTGGATTTGATGAACGGCTGTCAGAAATTGAACGGCGCCGCCCGGACGCTGACGCCGCGGGGGCGCGCGCGTGATGTTCTCGGGGCTTGGCGCGGTGCTCGAAAATTGCATGGACGAGGTGCGCGGGAGGCCAGGCCATGGGAACGAAAGAAGCGCGCGGTCAGAAGAGGGTCACGGTCGGGGCGCTGTTCGCCGTCTGGGCCGGGGCGGTGGCCGTCGCCGGCTGCGGCAGCGTCAGCGGGATCCCGATCGACGAGACGGCGACCCGGATCGCCGACACCGTCTGTCCCAAGGCCTACCTGTGCTGCACCGCTGACCAGCTCTCGAGCAACGGCGCTGCCGGCGCCGACGTGACGTCGTGCGAGGTCGACACGAAGTCCAACTACGTCAGCGTGCTGCAGGCGCTGCAGGCGTCGATCGACCAGAAGCGGGCGACCTACGACTCGTCCAAGCTCGACACCTGCCTGGCCACGATCACGAATTCGGACTGCGCCACGCTGAACCTGACCAACCACCTCGCGGGGGTCAAAGGTTGCGAGTCGTTCACCAGCCCGCTGGTCCCGATCGGCGGCGGCTGCTCGCAGGACTACGAGTGTATCAACGGCTGGTGCAACGTCCCCACCACCTCCGACAACGGCCAGGGGACCTGCACGGGCTTCAGCGGCACGGGACAATCGTGCGCGACGGGCGGCGGGCCGAGCTGCGGCCCGAACGCCCTGTGCGACCTCGAGGGGACGACGGACAGCTCGGACGACCTGTGCGAGCCGGTCTCCGACATCGGCGGCGGCTGCACCGACGATCTCCAGTGCCAGAGCTTCAACTGCATCAGCAGCGGTGGCAGCGGGATGACCTGCCAGGCGGCGACCACGCCGCCGCCCGAGATGTGCTTCTACCAGAGCGGCTGCTCGGCGGCGGGCGGGCGGCCGGGCGCGGGGACGCTGCTCCTTTTCGCCGGCTTCGCCGCGATCGCCTTCCTGCGCGCCGGCCGCGCACGCCGCCGCCGCTGATTTCGACGACCTTCCACCACGCGCGGTCGGGGTATGCTCGGGCCATGCCCGATGCCGCCGATCGCGATATCAAGGCCGAGACGGCGCCGCCGGCCTGCGCCGTCGATCCCGACTCCGAGTGCCCGGTCTGCGCCGCCCGCGGCCTGCGGGTCAAGATGCACCCGGTCAAAGCGCACTACCAGTGCCCGGAGTGCCGCTACTTCGACTCTTGCTGCATGTAAAAAAAACATCGCCGGCTGTCGATCCGGCGGCCCCACGTTCGTCGTCAGGGTGAGGGCAGGTTCAAAGGCCCTCGCCAAACGAGGAGATAGACCATGCGCTACATGATGATCGTCAAGGGCACGAAGCAGTCCGAGGCCGGGGTGATGCCGACGGAGGAGCACTTCGCGATGATGGGCAAGTACAACGAAGAGCTGCAAAGGGCCGGCGTGCTGCTCGACCTTTCGGGCCTCAAGCCGACCTCCAAGGCGGTGAAGGTCCAGTTCACGGGCGGCAAACGGAACGTCATCGACGGTCCATTCACCGAGGCCAAGGAGATCATCGCCGGCTACTGGATCATCCAGGTGAAGTCGCGCGAGGAGGCCATCGAGTGGGCCAAGCGGATCCCGGCCGAGGCGTGCAACGTGCCCGAGGTGGAGCTGCGCCCCTTCTACGAGCTGGAGGACTTCGCGCCCGGCCCGGCGGTCGAGGCGGCCAAGGAGCGGGCGAAGAAGCTTCCCGCCAGCGCGAGCCCCAAGGGATAGCGCGCGGCCGTGGGCCCGACCGCGGACGAGACGCGGCGCCGGATCGAGGCGCTGTGGCGGATGGAGGCGCCGAAGCTGCACGCGGCGCTCGCGCGCCTCACCCGCGACGTCGGCCTGGCCGAGGAGCTGGCCCAGGAGGCGCTGGTGGTGGCGCTCGAGCGCTGGCCGGAGTCGGGCGTCCCCGACAACCCGGGCGCTTGGCTGATGACCACCGCCAAGAACCGCGCCCTCGACGATCTCCGGCGGCGCAAGCTCCTGCGCGGGAAGCACCAGGAGCTGGGGCGCGAGCTGGAGGCGGAACAGGACGCCGCCGCCGGGGAGCTGGAAGCGCGGCTGGAACGGGAGCTGGACGACGACGTGGGGGACGACTTGTTGCGCCTCATCTTCACCGCCTGCCACCCGGTGCTCGCGCGCGACGCCCGGGTGGCGCTGACGCTGCGACTGCTGGGCGGCCTGACGACCGCGGAGATCGCGCGCGCGTTCCTGACGCCCGAGCCGACGATCGCCCAGCGGATCGTCCGGGCCAAGAAGACCCTGGCCGAGGCCAATCTGCCGTTCGAGATGCCACGCGGCGCCGACCGGGCCGAGCGGTTGGCCTCGGTGCTGGAGGTCATCTACCTCGTCTTCAACGAAGGCTACGCGGCGACGGCCGGCGACGACTGGATGCGCCCCGAGCTCTGCGAAGACGCGCTTCGCCTCGGACGCGTCCTCGCCGGGCTGGCGCCCGACGAGCCGGAGGTGCACGGCCTCGTCGCGCTGATGGAGATCCAGGCCTCGCGCGTCCATGCGCGCAGCGGGCCGACCGGCGAGCCGATCCTGCTGCTGGAACAGGATCGTTCGCGCTGGGACCAGCTGCTCATCCGCCGCGGCCTCGCGGCGCTGGCCCAGGCCGAGGCGCTCGGCGGCGCGCGCGGGCGCTACGCGCTGCAGGCCGCGCTGGCCGCCTGCCACGCCCGCGCCCGGACGGCGAAGGAGACCGACTGGGCCCGCATCGCGGGCCTCTATAGCGCGCTCGGCGAGGTGGCGCCGTCGCCGATCGTCGAGCTCAATCGCGCCATCGCGCTCGGGATGCTGTTCGGCCCCGAGGCGGCTTTGAAGATCGTCGACGCGCTGAAGGACGATCCGGCGCTGGCCGGCTATCACCTCTTGCCCAGCGTCCGCGCCGACTTTCTCACCAAGCTGGGACGCTTCGACGAGGCGCGCGCCGAGCTGGAACGCGCCGCCGCGCTCACCCAGAACGCCCGCGAGCGCACGCTCTTGCTGGGCCGTGCCGAGGCGTGCGGCCGGCGCCGGCAGGATCCGGCGACTTGACGCTCTGACGTTATAGCGTCAAGTTGAGCTCATGGCCCAGGCGAAGAGAGCCACCATATATTTGGATCCGGCACTGCATCGCGCCCTCCGTATGAAGGCCGCGGAGACGGACGTATCGGTGTCTGAGCTGGTGAACGACGCCGTTCGCTTGCGGTTGGCTGAAGACGCCGAGGATCTCGAGGCGTTCCGAACGAGAGCGAAGGAACCAACCTCGTCCTTCGAGAAGCTCGTGGGCACGCTCAAACGACGTGGGAAGCTATAGGCTCGAGGTCAAGCGTTCGGCAGCCAAGGAGATCGCCGATCTTCCCAAGGCCGACTGTCAGCGCGTCGTCGCGAAGATCCAGCTCCTGGCAAACAACCCGCGGCCACATGGCTGCGAGAAGCTCAGCGGCGCCGAGAAATACCGCGTTCGACAAGGCGACTATCGCATCCTCTACGAGATCGACGACTCGGCGAAGTCCGTGATCATCGTAAAGATAGGAAACCGCAAAGAGGTCTACCGCTGAAGCTTTTTTTACCGTCCGCTCACCAAGCGCAGCGAGGGGTGGTGATCGGTCGATAGCCACCCGTGTCTAGGCGGGGTGTTTCTCTTCGACCAACTCAAACGACACCTCCTGGCCCACATAAAAGGGACACCTGTGAGCGAGAACGTGACCCAGGCCAGAATTTCTAGACGGAGGTTGAAGCGAGCCCGGCGAGCAAGCGACGGATCGGAGTTGCGCGCCAACATTCGCAAATGTTGTCGCTCCGGAGCGTAGCTTCGACTCAGCCATCGAACCGCCAGTCCATGGTTCTTGGCGAACGCTCGAACGTTAAGCAGCATCAGGTTGGCCACCACCAATCCCCACGAGGCGACGTACACGGCTTCCATGTGTCCCACTCCACCTCCGTCTGACTTGTATTCGGGCAACAGCATAGCTGTTATACGAGCAACCCGAGAACCCCGAGCGTTACGATCTCACGTCCTTACGACCAAGAGGGTTGCGTCAGATTACGAAGCGTTGCTGGATGACGCAATAAGGGCGGCGGGGCCGTTGGGGCGCCGCAAGTGGATCACACGTAGCGCGGCCAGCCTGTTCGGTGGGTCGCCTTGTAGCCGCGGTACCAGCGGCAGGCGGGGTAGAGGACCGCGATGACGGCGGCTGCACCGAGGTAGGCGGCGCCGACGCTGTAACTCTTCTCGATTCCGAGCAAGCGCGCGGACTGGACCAGCAGGGGGAAGTGAAGCAGGTAGAAGAACATCGGGACCTGGCCGAGCACCATGAAGAGGCTGTTCGGGCGGGGCGTGCGGCCTCGCGCGAGGCGGAACATGCCGGCGAGGATCAGGGCCATCAACCCAAGCTCCAGCGCGTCGTAGGTGATCGAGGGCGGGTACTTGCTGACGTGCAGCCACTGGAGCGGCGACCAGGAATCGCGCAGGAGGCGCATGTTGCCGTAGCCGTTTGCGGCGCGCAGGACGGCGAACAGCGCCAGCGCGGCGAGGCCGGCGCGGGCGAGATCGCGGCCGGCCGTCGCTCGCGCTGCGGGCGCGGTGACCAGGCGGCGGCCCCACGACCAGCCGAGCAGCAGGATCGCCAGCCAGTGGATCGTCGGGTAGGCGATGATCAGCGGGCCGTGCTGGCCGCCGGTCAACAGAAGCGAGACGGGGAGCGACGGCGGGCCTCCGGCGCGCATCGCCAGGCCGACCATCAGCTCGCCGCCGGCGATCAAGAGGAGCGCGACGACGGGCGCCGCGCGATCGGGCAGGCGCCGCAGCGGCACCATCAGGACGTAGGCCGATCCGATCCCGTAGAGGACCTGGAAGATGAAACGGCCGTGTCCCATCACCGTGAGCGAGATCCAGAGCTCGAACGCCGCGATCACCAGCCCGCGCACGAAGATGTAGCGATCGATCGCGCTCGCCCGATCGCCGGCCGCCACCTGGCGCGAGACGGTGAACGCCAGGCTGGTGCCGGCCAGGAAAAGGAACGTCGGCGCGCAGATGTGCGTCATCCAGCGGGTCAGGAACTGCGCGGCCGGCAGCGGCGCGCCCGGGTGCCACATGGTCGCGGCGTCGGTGAAGAGACGCCCGCCGTTGAAGGCGTCGGAGCTGTGGTCGATGGCCATCAGGACCATCACCAGGCCGCGCATCCAGTCGAGCGCGGGGAGACGCGAGGCGGCTCGCACGCCCGCGGCGTCGGCCGCGGCGGTCACGGCTTGTGCTCGGACTGCGGCGCGAGCGGCCACCGCGTCGCGCGGTCGGCGACGACGTAGGCCATCGTCGCCATCGCCGCCACGTTTCGTCCCAGCGTCGCCGGATCGATCTTCTCCAGCGTGTCGGCGACCGAATGGTGGACGTCGAAGTAGTGGGTGGGGTCGGAGAAGAGGCCCAAAAGGGGCACCCCTGCCGGACGCAAGTGCGAGATGTCCGCGCCCGAGAATCCGGTGTCGATCGACGTCGCGCCGAGCGGCGCCACCAGCGCGACGAGGCCACGTAGGTCCGTGACCGCCTCGGGCGCGGCGTCGATTCGGAAGCCGAGCGGCGTGCCGGCGCCGATGTCGGTCTCGAACGCGGCCACGTGCCGGGAGAGCTCCTGGGCGTGCGCCTCGGCGTAGGTCTTGCCGCCCTGGGCCCCCTCCTCTTCGGAGGTGAAGAGCACCGCCCGGATCGTGCGGCGCGGAATCAGGCCGAGCCGCCGCAGCGTCGCCAGCGACTCCATGACGATCGCGCAGCCGGCGCCGTCGTCCTGCGCCCCTTCGCCGACGTCCCAGGAATCGATGTGGGCGCCGATGACGACGATCTCTTCGGGGTGCTCGCGGCCGCGCAGCTCCGCCAGGACATTGAATGACGGCGCGTCGGGCAGCGGCCCGTCCTCCAGCACCAGGTGGACGTTGACCGGCGCGCCGCGCGCCACCAGCCGCGCCAGCAGCTCGGCGTCCTCGACCGACACCGCCGCCGCCGGGATCTGCGGCCCCGGTCCGTAGTGCATCTGACCCGCGTGTGGCGCGCCCAAGCTGGCCGAGGCGAGCGAGCGCACCAGCGTCGCGACCGCGCCGAGCGCCGCCGCGCGCGTCGGCCCCTCGGTTCGGGTGGGCACCAGCTCCCCGTAGCCGGCCGCGGCGTTCGGCACCGCCGGGGGCATGCGGAAGGGACGATTGAAGAGCACGATCTTTCCGCGCGCCGCCGGGCCCAGCTTGGCCAGCTCCTCGAGCGACGAGACGACCGCGACCTCGGCGGTGAGGCCGCCCGGCGGTGTCGCCACGCTGCCGCCGAGCCCGAGGATCGCCAGCCGGCGCGACTCGGAGCCGCCGACGATCTCGGCCGACTCCTTGCCACGTTCCCAGATCGGCACCCGCACCGGATCGAGCGCCACGTTCTCCTGCCCGTCGGCGACGAAGGTGTCGTGCGCCCAGACGATCGCTTTTTCCAGCGCGGGCGAGCCGGTCTTCCGTGGCCCGAACAGATCCGCCAGCGCCGCCACCCGCCGGTAGGCCGCCTCGCCCGTCCGCGTGGCGTCGGCGATCCGCGCGGCGGCGGCCCGGTAGTTGGCGAGGTCGGCGGGCGGTGTGGTCGTCCCCGTCGTCGGCTCCGGCCGATGGCAACCGAGCGCGCCGGCGGTGATCAAGAGGACGGCGGCGCCGACGGTTCGATGCGAGACGGGATCCACGATGGGAGAACCATACGGGCGATCGCCTTCGGCTGAAAGATGCCGCCAGATCCGGCTTGCCCCGGCGATCGGGGAGGGTGCACCATCGCGGGATGACGTCGAGACATTTTCGAGTGGGCGCTGTTCGAGTGGGCGCTGTTCGAGCGGGCGCTGTTCGAGCGGGCGCTGTCGGGTCGGTGTTGTTGCTTTGTGCGTTGACACTGGGCGGCTGCGGCCCGTCGATCGATCCGGCGGCCAAGGCCGACATCGACGGCCGGGTGGCGGCGCTGCAGTCAGGGGGCAGAACGCTCCCCGCGCCGCAGTCGTTCGAACCCATGCCGCTCGCCGCCGGGCAGTGGTCCCAGTACAAGATGATCGACGACAAGGGGCTGCCGTCGTTCCTGACCTACAAGGTCCTCGGGGAGGAGGGGGGCGCCTTCTGGATCGAGACGCTGCACGAGAGCTACACCGGGCGGACGGCGCAGAAGCTGCTCATCGCCTTCGGCAGCCGGACCGATCCCAGCCAGATCGAAATTCGCGCCGTCGTCACCCTCGACCGACGCGGCACCGTCAACCCGATGCCGCCGACGATGATGCCCCTCATGCAGTCGATGCTCAAAGGCGTCGTTTCGTCGCTGGTGATCTACTGGCAGGGTTTGCCGCAGGAGTCGGCCACCGTGCCGGCCGGCCGCTTCGAGGGCTGCTACCACGCCCGCAACGAGGCGCAGTGGGGCCCCTGGACGAGCATGACCGATTCCTGGCGGCACCCGGCGGTTCCGCTCTCCGGCGTGGTCCGCAGCCAGGGGGTCGACCGCCCGTTCACGATGGAGCTGGTCGCCTTCGGAACGACCGGCGCGACGCCCGACTTCTAGCCAAGAGGCGCGGCCGGCGCCGGTCCGCCCTGCGCACTTCGGTGGCTCTGCGCTCTTCCGCTGGCGCAGATGGGCGCCACCTTGTCTGGAACCATGGGCCGCCGCCCGCTGTTCGTGCCTGCGCTCGCCTTCGCCGTCGTCGTTGCCGCCTGCTCGAGCAGCGGAAGCCCGGCGATAGACGCCGCGCTGGTCACCGGCCCTTCGGGTACGACCTCCACGACGAACGGCGCGGGCGGAGCTCCGGCCGGCGGCAGCACGGGCGGCTCAGCCGGTGGAGCTGCGGGCGGCCGCGGCGCGGGCGGCGCGTCGTCGAACGGCGGCAGCGCGGGCCAGGCGAGCGGCGCGGGCGGACGTCTGGGGATGGCCGGAGCATTCGGCGGGGGAGGGAGCGGCTCGGGCGGGTTCACTGCGCTCGGAGCGGGCGGTTCGGCCTTCTGTGCTGGAGGCGGGGCCAGCTGCGAGGCGCTCCCTTGCTGCGGCTCGTTTCATTGCTGCAGCAGCGCGACCACCCGCACCTGCGAGTCGGTCTGCCCGAACTGACCTCGGTCGTTTCCCCACCGATTCGGTCTCGCGCCAAGTATCCTTTGCGGCCGCGTGATTCGCCTCGACCAGATCAGCAAGCAGCACGGACCGCAGATCCTCTTCGTCGACGCCTCGGCGGCGCTGTTTCGCGGCGAGAAGATCGGGCTCGTCGGACCCAACGGCGCCGGCAAGTCGACCATCTTTCGGATGATCATGCGCGAGGAGTCGCCCGACGACGGCCAGGTCTCGGTGGAGAAGAACATCAGCATCGGCTACTTCAGCCAGGACGTCGGCGAGATGAAGGGGCGGCCGGTCGTCGCCGAGGTGATGGCGGGCGCCGGCGCGGTGTCGGTGGTCGCCGCCGAGCTGAAGACGCTGGAGGACGCGCTGGCCGATCCAACCCGCGCCGACGAGCTGGACAAGATCCTCGCCCGCTTCGGCGAGGTGCAGGCGCGCTTCGACGAGCTCGGCGGCTACGCGCTGGAAGCGCGGGCGCGCGAGATCCTGGCTGGCCTCGGGTTCTCGCAGGAGGTCATGGACGGCGACGTCGGCAACCTCTCGGGCGGCTGGAAGATGCGGGTGGCGCTGGCGCGAATTCTGCTCATGCGCCCCGACGCCATGCTGCTCGACGAGCCGTCCAACCACCTGGACCTGGAGTCGCTCATCTGGCTGGAGGGGTTCCTCAAGGGATACGAAGGCGCGCTCTTGATGACCTCGCACGATCGCGAGTTCCTCAACCGGATCGTGGGGCGGATCATCGAGATCGACGGCGGCGTGCTGACCAGCTTCTCGGGCAACCACGACTTTTACGAGAAGCAGCGGGCGCAGAACGAGGTGCAGGCCCAGGCGGCCTTCGATCGGCAGCAGGCCATGCTGGCCAAGGAGATGCGCTTCATCGAGCGCTTCAAGGCGCAGGCGGCCAAGGCGTCGCAGGTCCAGTCGAGGGTGAAGAAGCTCGACAAGATAGAAAAGGTCGAGCCGCCCAAGCGGCGGAAGGCCCTGGCCTTCGAGTTCCCCCCCTGCGCGCGCTCGGGGGAGGACGTGGTCAAGATCGCCGGCGTGCACAAGCGCTACGGCTCGCGCGTCGTTTACCAGGGGCTGGACCTGGCGATTCGCCGCAAGGAGCGCTGGGCGATCATGGGGGTGAACGGCGCCGGCAAGTCGACGCTGCTCAAGCTGATCGCCGGTGAGACGGCCCCCGACGACGGGAGCGTCAACGTCGGGCCGAGCGTGAAGCTCGGCTACTTCGCGCAGCACGCGATGGACATCCTCGATCCCGAAAAGACGGTCTACGGGTCGCTGGAGGAGGCGTTCCCGCTGGCCAGCGTCGGCGCGCTCAAGACGCTGGCCGGCTGCTTCGGGTTCTCCGGTGACGACGTCGACAAGAGCTGCCGCATCCTCTCGGGCGGCGAGAAGGCGCGCCTGGTGCTGGCGCGCATCCTCTACGCGCGGCCGAACTTCCTGGTGCTCGACGAGCCGACGAACCACCTCGACATCGCCACCAAGGACATGATCGTCCGCTCGCTCGGCGACTACGACGGCACGATGCTGTTCGTGTCGCACGATCGCCAGTTCCTGGCCAAGCTGTCGAACCGCGTCCTCGAGCTCGGCCCCGACGGCCCGACGCTCTACGGCGGCGGCTACCTCGAATACGTCGCGCGCAGCGGCCACGAGGCGCCGGGGCTGCGCTGATTGCTCCGCGCCTAGGCGCGAGTCGGACTATTGTTCGGCCATGCCACTCACCGCCGTTGCAGTCGATCTGTGGTCGCACGTCCACCGCCAGCGACTTCCGGGCGGCGCGATCATGCAGGCGCGGATGAACGTCGTCCGGCTGGGCGACGGCGCCCTGCTGGTCCATTCACCGACACCGGTCGACGATTCGTTGGCTGCCGAGATCGCGGCGCTGGGCGACGTGGGATACGTCGTCGCGCCCAACTGCTTTCACCACCTGCACGTCACACCGTTCCTGACGCGCTTCCCGGGTGCCAAGGTCTACGGTGCGCCTGGGCTGGCGCAGAAGCGCCCGGACCTGACGCTGGCGGGCACGTTGGACGATGGGGCCGCGGTGCCCTGGGCGGGTCTCCTCGACCAGATCGCGCTCGGGGGCGCGCCCAAGCTGAACGAGGTGGTCTTCCTTCACCGTGCCTCGCGCTCTCTGCTGGTGACCGATCTCCTTTTCAACGTCACCGCGCCGGACAACTGGGCGACCGGGCTGGTCTTGCGGCTCATGGGGACCTACAAACGCCTGGGTCCCAACCGCCTCTTGCGGTGGCGGCTGACCAAGGATCGGCGCGCGCTCAAGGCCAGCGTCGAACGGATGTTGGCCTGGGACTTCGTGCGCGTGCTTCCGGGGCACGGCGAGGTGTTCGAGTCGCCCGAGGCGCGCGAGCGGGCGCGCGCCGCACTTGGCTGGGTCCTCGCCTGATGACGCTCCCGGTCCCGCCGCCGGTCTTGCCGATGCTCTCCAAGCGGATCGCGGAGCTTCCGGAGGGGGACGGCTGGATCTTCGAGCCCAAGTGGGACGGCTTTCGGGCGCTCATCTTCCGCGACGGCGACGAGCTGACGATCCAGAGCCGCGACGACAAGACGCTCAATCGCTATTTCCCCGAGCTGGTCGCGACGCTGAAGGCGCAGCTTCCCGCGCGCTGCGTGCTCGACGGCGAGATCGTGCTCGTGCGCGGCTCGGGGCTCGACTTCGAGATGCTGCAGCAGCGCATTCATCCGGCCGCCTCGCGGGTGAAGCTGCTGGCGGCGGAGATCCCGGTCTCGATCGTCTTCTTCGATCTGCTGTGCGACGGCGATCGCGATCTGCGCGGCGTCCCGTTTCGCGAGCGGCGGGCGCTGCTCGAGGCGCGGCTCGGGGACGCGCAGCCGCCGATTCACCTCACGCCCGCCACCACCGACCGCGCCGTGGCCGGCGACTGGTTCAAGCGCTTCGAGGGCGCCGGGCTCGACGGCGTGATGGCCAAGCCGGCCGCCGGCCTCTACGAGTCGAACAAGCGCGTGATGTTCAAGGTCAAGCACGAGCGCGAGTGCGATTGCGTGGTGGCCGGGTTTCGCTGGCACGCCAAAGGCGAAAAGACCGCTGTCGGGTCGTTGCTGCTCGGCCTCTACGACGACGACGGCAAGCTGCAACATGTCGGCGTCGCCGCCAGCTTCACGGCCGCCAAGCGGATCGAGCTGGTCGACCTGTTGGCCCCTTATCGCCAGCGCGCCGTCGCCGACCATCCGTGGAAGGAGTGGGCGATGGCGCAACAGCTGGAGGGGGAGGGCCACCGCGTCCCCGGCGTGAAGAGCCGCTGGAGCCAGGGAAAGGACCTGTCGTGGGAGCCGCTCCGCGCCGAGCTGGTCGCCGAGGTCGCCTACGAGCACATGCAAGGGTCGCGCTTCCGCCACACGGCGCACTTCCGCCGCTGGCGCCCCGACAAGAACCCGCGCGACTGTACCTACGAGCAGCTGGAGGTCGTCGCCCCCCACGAGCTGGCCGCCATCTTCGCCGCCGGCCGCTGAACAAATCGACGGTGACACCGGTCACCACGTGCCGTTATTTCGACCAACCTCGGCCGTCGCGGCACTAACCGGATGGACCGATGGAAGATCAACGGGCGGCGTTCACGGACGGTGCCGTCGACCAGCCGTTCTCGGAGCTGATCCGCGAATGGTTGGACGAGGGTGATCGACAGAGCGAGAGCGTGGGCCAGGTATCGACGGCGTCGTCGCCCGGAGCCGAGGCGCCGCTGCGACAACGTCTGCAGCGGTTGTGGGCGGGGATCGATCGCCATCGAGTCCTGGTCCTCGCCGTTGTCGGCCTGCTTCCGCTCGCGCTGTTCACGGTCACGCATCGCGCGGCCTCGAGCGTCTCGACGACGACGCGCGTGCCGCTCGCGGTCAGCGTTCCGCTCGCGGTGTCGACGACGGTGAGCGCTCCGCTCCCGGTGAATGCCGCGGAATCGCGTCTGCGGGTGGTCCCCCCGCCGCGGGCGGCGTCAGTCAGGCTTCCGGAGCACCGAGCGGAAAAGCGCCGGGGTCATCCCCATCGTTCGGTCGCGCACCGGCCGCGCTGAGCCGCCCGAGCCCTCCGTCGCGCCTACCCCGCCGATCGGTCGCGGAATCTCCGCATGCCGGGGTACGACGCCCGCGTCGGCGAGGGCACGGCAGCGCTCTCGCTGGGCGCGGTCTGCTCCGCTGTCCTCTCGACGGCCGGAGCGGGGCGCATGGCCGCCTGAACCTGCGCGACAGCGGCGGAAATACGGCGGCAGACCAGGTTGACGGCCATCCGCAGCGCCGGCATGTTCACGCGCCCCGTGACGACGACGCAGAGCAGGCCGCCCGAAACCCATTTCAGGTAGACGCGGTGGTCGCCGTAGCGAACGAGCGCCATGTCCAGCTCGTCGCCGACCGCGGCGAAGGCCTCGCCCATCCGGAGCAGTCGGCTGCCCGCTTCGCTGAGCACGCTGTCCTCGAAGAGCGCGGGGATCTCCCGCGCGAGCAGACGGCCACCTTCGGCGCAAACGAAGCTGCCGGCGACCCCGCCCACGTCCCTCAGCGTGGCGAGGCTGCTGCGAATCCCCTCGGTGAGCTCCTGAAGCTCGGCATCGGTCGCGGCGTTCAAAGCTTGGCCACCGAGTCGGGCATGGCTTCGGTGCTGTATCCCTCCATCCCCATCTCGGGGACGTCGAGGCCGAGCTGTTCCGTCTCGCTCGAGACGCGGTTGCCGGCCAGCGCCCCCGCCACCTTGAGCGCCAGGTAGGTGACGAACCCGACCCACAAGACGTTGGCGATGAGGCCCACGCATTCGGCGAGAAACTGCGAGGGGTCACCGTAGAAGAGCCCCCGGACCGGCCCGGGGACGCCGTTCCACCCGTCGCCGTAGCGGCCGTCGGCGAACAGGCCGAGCGAGAGAATTCCCCAGGCGCCGCAGACTCCGTGCACCGACGACGCGCCCACCGGGTCGTCGATCTTGAGCACGTTCTCGATGAACATCGCGGAGACGACGACCAGGACCCCCGCCACCAGGCCGATGAAGATGGCTATCGGCGCGGTCACGAAGGCGCAGGGCGCGGTGATGGCGACCAGTCCGGCCAGCATCCCGTTGCAGAGCATGCTGACGTCGGGCGTTCCGAACCGGAACATCATGTAGAGGTAAGCGCCGAAGGCGCCGGTGGCCGAAGCCAGCATGGTGTTCACGGCGATGACGGCGATGTGGGTGTCGGTGCCCGACAGGGTCGACCCGGGGTTGAACCCGAACCAACCGAACGCGAGGATGAAGGTCCCGAGCACCGCCATCGGAATGTTGTGACCGGGAATCGGGACGGCCTTCCCGCTGGCGGTGTACTTGCCGATGCGCGGGCCCATCATCTTGGCCCCGACCAGCGCCGCCACGCCCCCGACCATGTGGACGACGGAGCTCCCGGCGAAGTCGACGTGGCCGTGGCCGAGGCCGAAGTTGTGCCCGAGCTGCGACAGCCAGCCGCCGCCCCAGACCCAGTTGGCGTAGATGGGATAGATGATGGTGGAGAGGATGAAGCTGAAGATCACGAACGAGGTGAACTTCCAGCGCTCGGCCATGGCGCCCGTCGGGATGGTGGCGGCGGTGTCCATGAAGACCATCTGAAACAGGAAGAGGGCCGCCACCGGCGCGGTGTAAACGGCGGGCGAGAGGAAGAAGCCCCGCATCCCGAACAGACCGAAGGCCTTGCCGCCGATCTGGATGACCAGCTCGCTCGAGAGGGTTGCATCGTTGCTGAAGGTGGAGAGGGCGCCGACGCCGCCCATCTGGAGGGCGAACCCCATGGCCCAAAAACCGATGATCCCGATCGAGTAGACGAGGAAGTTCATCCCCATCGTGTGGGCGACGTTTTTCGCCCGGGTCAGGCCCGTCTCGACCAGCGCGAACCCGGCCTGCATGAACATGACGAGGAAGCCCGTCACCAGGGTCCAGACGATGTTCAACGCGGTCTGGCCGGAGAGCACCAGCTCACGCGTCTCTGCGAGGCCCTTGGCCAGATCAGCGACGTTTGCGTCCACGCGGGGCCCAGATTCTCAGAAGTCCGGTCAAGAGCTGGTTTCCAAGCCGCTCTTGTTGCGTTGCCTCCTGGTGGCGTTCTGATGGCTGGCGCGTGCCGCTGTGGTGACTCGACCGATCTGCGGCCGGTCGTTGCGGTCAGCTGCCGTCAGTCGTCAGTCGTCAGCCGTCAGCCGCCGCTGTCGCCGGGCGGGGGCGCCCGCCGCGCGAGACGGCGCCACTCGCGGGTCGGATCGTCGTCGGGATCGGGCGTCTCCTGCGGCGGGCGCGTCGCCTCGGGGACGTGGCGCAGGTTGATCCGGATGCGGGTCCAGGTCGAGGAGCGGCCGCGCATCGCATCGATGAGGACGTCGTCGACCGCGAGCAGCTGCGCCGCTTCGACGTGCTTGGTCTTCCAGCGCTCGAGGCCTGCAAGCGCCGCGTTCTTGTCGGGCGAGTTCGCCACGGTGATGAGCGGCATCTTCGAGATCCGGGTGCCCGGCGCCGTGGTCTTTTTTTCGACGTTGGCGGCGCCGCGTGCGCGCGAGGGCGCCACCCGCGGCGCTTCACCCTCGGTCTTGCGGAAGTGGGGCGGCCAGGGGGCGTCGCCGAGCCCCGCCGCGTCATCGCGCGCCGCCAGCTCCAGCAGCTTCTCCAGGCTTCCGGCCGCGGCGTCCATGCCGGCCTGGGGATCGGGCCGCGCGGCGAAGCGCGCCGGCATCGTGGCCACGGTGAAGTCGGCCGGATTGCAGTCGGCGACCTCGCTCCAGTCGAGCGGCGCCGACACGCGCGCGTCGGGAAGCGGGCGGATCGAATACGCCGAGCAGGTGGTGCGATCCTTGGCGTTCTGGTTGTAGTCGAGGAAGACGCCGTGGCGCTCCTCCTTCCACCACTTCGAGGTGGCCACGGTCGGGGCGCGCCGCTCGATCTCGCGCGACAGCGCCAGCGCCGCGCGGCGAACGTCGTCGAAGCTCCAGCGGGGGTGAATGCGGGCGTTGACGTGAATTCCGCGTGAGCCGCTGGTCTTGGGCCACCCCGTGAGGCCGAGCTCCTCCATCAGCGCTTTGACCTCCAGCGCCACGCGGCGCACGTCATCCCAGCCGACGCCGGGGCCGGGATCGAGATCGACGCGCAGCTCGTCGGGGTGGTCGAGATCGCCGGCCCGCACCGCGTGCGGATGCAGCTCGAGGCAGCCGAGGTTCACGATGAAGGCCAGGCCGGCAGCGTCGTCGACCACCACCTCTTCCGCCGTCCGCCCCGAGGGAAACGACAGTGTCACCGTGCGCAGCCAGTCGGGGCGCTTGTCGGGCGCGCGCTTCTGATAGAAGGCCGGCGCCTCGGCGCCGTCGACGAAGCGCTTGAGGACGATTGGGCGATCGCGGATTCCGCCCAGCGCGCCGTCGGCGACGGAGAGGTAGTAGCGGACCACGTCGAGCTTGCTGAGCTTGGCCTCGCGCGTGAAGTAGGGCTTAGCCGGGTTGCTGACCCGCACCTCGCGCCCGGCGACCGTCAGCGTCTCGGCGGCGTCCTCTTTCTTTCGCTCTTTCTTTCCCTCTTTCTGGCCCACGCGCCAAGGCTACAACGACTTGGCGTCGGTCGAGCGGCGGAGGAGGGTCCCGAGCAGCGCCGCGGCGGCCAGCGCGATCACCGCCAGGCCGTACTCGTGCGCGGTCACCAGCAGGCCGCCGCCGTGAACGACGCCGAGCCCGGCCACCACCGCCGGCGCCCCCATCGCCAGATAGGCGACCACGTAGAGGACCGAGAGCACGCCGGCGCGCTGGTGCGGCGCGGCCAGCGGGATGACGCTGCGGATGGCGCCCTGAAAGGCGCCGCCAAAACCGATCCCGGCGACGGCGGTGCCGACAAAGAGGATGCCCACCGAGGCGCGGGCGATCGCCAGCAGCGTGACCGCCACGCCGGCCATGAGCACGGCGGTTCCGAACAGCGTCAGGAACCGCGCCGATCGCTGGCGGGTGAACAGCACGGCCAGGGCGCCGCTCCCGGCCATCGCGAACAGAACCAGTCCCCCCAGCAGCGGCGAGCTCGAACCGACGAGGCGCCGCACCAGCGTCGGCCCCAATGACCCGTAGAAGCCGACCAGCGCCCAGGCGGCGACCAGGGCCGGCACCGCCAGCAGCATCGGCACGCGGGCGTGGGCAGGCAGGTGAAACTGCGGCCGCAGCGACGCCAGCGCTCCGGGACGCGGCGTCACCGACTCGGGCATCGCCGCCACGCCGAGCGCCTGGGCGAGGAAGATCGCGGCGAGCGCGACATAGACGAGCACGGTCGGCGCGGGGAGAAACACCACCATCAGCCCCGAGGCGAGCGCGCCCGTCGCGGTCCCGAGCATCGGGCCGACCGCGTTGGCGACGGTGCCCTTGGCCCGATCGAGATCCAACATGCCGGCCCCGACGGCGCCGGCGGCCGCGCCGGTCGAGAGACCCTGGATCACGCGCGCCAGGAGCAGCGCCCCCACGCCGTGCGCGGTGGCGAAGATCGCCATGGTCACCGCCTGCAGCAGCGTGGCCGCGAAGAGGATGGGCCGACGCCCGACGTAGTCGGAGAGGCTGCCGAACACCAGCAGCGCGGCCAGCACCGCCAGCGCGTAGATCCCAAAGATCACGGTGATGGTGATGGGCGAGAAGCCCCAGGCCGCCTGGTAGAGCGCGTAGAGCGGCGTCGGCGCGCTCGAGCCGGCCAGAAAGAACAGGATGATCGACGCCTGGAGATAGAACGCGGCGGGCTTGGTGAGCTGAGGGAGACGCCAGGCCGCCCGTGAATGATCATGAGGCGCGAGCGTGACGGAGGCGGCGGCGGTGCCTGGGGTCGACATGAGATCTCCTGGGCGGCGGAAGAAACAGACCGGTCTGTCTGATGCCTTGACGATAAACAGACCGGTCGGTATAGTCAAGTCATGTCGACCACCAAGTTGCAGGGCTCGGCGCACGACCGGCTGCTGGCCGCTGCCAACGAGCTCTTCTATGCCGAAGGGGTCCACACGGTCGGGATCGAGCGGGTGATCGAGCGGGCGGGGGTGGCCAAGGCGTCGCTCTACAGCACCTTCGGCAGCAAGGACGAGCTGGTGCGCGCCTACCTCCGGGGGCGCGCCGAGACCCGCCAGCGGCGGATCGCCGAGCGGCTGGCCCTCTTCGAGGATCCGCGGGAGCGCATTTTGAGCGTGTTCGATCTCCTCGGCGAGCTCGGCGCCTCGCCCACCTTTCGCGGTTGTGCCTTCCTCAACGCCACCGCCGAGGGGCCGCGCGGGGAGACCAAGGTGACGCGCATCTGCGCCGACCAGCGCGCCTGGACGCGCGGCCTCTTCACCGAGCTGGCGCGCGACGCCGGCGCCGGCGATCCGGCGCGCCTGGCCGAGCAGCTGATGCTTCTCTACGACGGAACGACGGTGGGCGGCTCGATGGACGGCGGCGCCGGCGCCAGTCGTGCCGCGCGCGCCATGGCGGAGGTTCTGCTCGACGCGCAGACGCCCGCCAGCCGACGCAGCAAGCGCACCTCCAGCGCCAAGAAGTGACGCCCCGGCAACGCCCGAGCGAAAGGCGGCGGCGCGGCCCGCGGTTCGCGTTACAACATCGGCATGGCCGACGGCAAACAGGACGTGCTCGACATGCTGCGGGAGCTCGCCGAGCTCACCATGTTGGACGAGGGGGACCCGCAGTCGTTCCGGGTGCGCGCCTATGAAAGCGCCGCCCAGGCGATCTCGGCCCAGGCGACCGATCTCGGCCGGCTGACCGCCCGCGAGCTGCAGCAGATCGAGGGGGTCGGCAAGAGCACCGCCGAGAAGATCCGCGAGCTACTTGAAAAAGGGAAGGTCGAGAAGCTGGAGGGCCTCCGCCAGAAGCACCCGCGCAGCGTGGTGGAGCTGCTGCGGATCCAGGGCCTCGGTCCGAAGGCGCTCAAGCGGCTGCGCGCCGAGCTGGGGGTGCAGTCGATCGACGATTTGCGGCGCGTGCTCGTCGAGAAAAAACTGCGCGGGCTGTCGGGGTTCGGCCAGAAGTCAGAAGAGAAGCTGGCGCAGGCCCTGGCGCGGCTCGAGGCACAGGGGCCGATGGAGCGGACGCCGATCTCGGTGGCGTTGCCGCTCGCCGAGCGGATCGTGGCCCACATGCGCGAGCTCCCCGGCGTCACCCACGCCTCCACCTGCGGATCGCTGCGCCGATTCTCCGAGACGATCGGCGACGTCGACATCGTGGTGGCCGCCCCCGACGCCGCGCCGGTGATGGAGGCGCTCGTCACCATGAGCCTGGTCGACCGCGTGCTCGGCCGCGGCGAGTCCAAGACCAGCGTGGTCACCCGGCGCGGCACGCAGATCGATCTGCGGGTCGTCGCGCATCACCAGCTCGGCGCGGCCCTGCTCTACTTCACCGGCTCGAAGGGGCACAACATCAAGCTGCGGCAGCGGGCGCTCGGGCGCGGGCTGACGCTCAACGAGTACGCGCTGTCGGAGATCGAGGGCGGCCGCGTGATCGCCAGCGAGACCGAGGAGCAGATCTACCGGGCGCTCGAGCTCCCCTTCATCCCGCCGGTCCTGCGGGAAGACGCCGGCGAGATCGAGGCGGCCGAAAAGGGCACGCTGCCGGCCCCGATGCCCCCGGTGATCGGCGACTTCCACGTCCACACCACCGTCTCGGGCGACGGCCGCTCGCCGCTCGAAGAGGTGGTCGCCGCGGCGAAGGCCCGGGGCTATCGGGTCCTGGCCATCACCGACCACGCCGAGGGAACGCTCTCCGGCGTCGGTCGCGAGAAGCTGCTCGAGCAGCGCGAGCGCTTTCGGGCCCTGCAGGCCGAGCTGGGCGATTCGCTGCGCCTGCTCCACGGCGTCGAGCTGAACATCGGTCCCCACGGCGAGCTCGACTACGACCTCGAGTTCCGTCGCGGGTTCGACTGGTGCCTCGCCTCGGTGCACGACCACTTCGAGCTCGATCGCGCCGCGCAGACCAAGCGGGTCGTCACCGCGATGCACGATCCGGCGGTGCGGATGATCGGCCACCTCTCCGCCCGCATGATCGGTGGCCGCCCCCCGATCGACCTCGACCTCGACGCGATTGCGACCGCCGCCGAGGAGACCGGCACCGCGCTCGAGGTGAACGGCGCGCTGCCGCGGCTCGATCTCTCGGTCGAGGCGCTGCGCCAGGCGCGCTCCCGCGACGTGACCTTTCTGCTCACCAGCGACGCCGACCGCGCCGAAGAGCTGGACCGCGCCCGCTTCGCCGCGCTCAACGCCGAGCGCGCCTGGCTCGACCCGGGGAAGGTCGCCAACACCTGGCCCCCCGAGCGGCTCTTGAAATGGATCGAGGACGGCGCGCCAAACGCGGGTTAGCGCTCCGCGATCATCTTCCCCGCTTCGCGTCGATGCTCCAGGGGCCAGCGCCCGCCGCCGAGAGGTAGAGCCAGATGAAGCAGTAAAGCGCCGCCGGCACGCCGCCGTTGGCGATGGGCCAGAAGCCCTTTGGAAGGTGAAACTGGAAGTAGGCGACGGCCATCTCACCCGCCAGCAGAAAGGCGATCGGTCGCGTGAAGAGCCCGATGAGGAGGAGCGCGCCGCCGAAGACCTCCAGCGCGCCGCCGATCCCCAGCTGGGACGCGAGGGCGGCGGTCTTCCCGCCGGGAAGAATGGCGATCGGAAACGCGAACAGCTTGGCGGCGCCGGGCTGCATGAACATGAAGGCGGCGACGATGCGGAGGACGCTGCGCAGCTCGGGCGAGCGGTCCGCCCACTTTTCGGAGACGCTGGTTGTGCTCATGGCGGGCGAGCATGAATCTCGGCTGCCGTCGGCGCCACGTGTTTGACTAGCGCGCGCGGGCCGGGCGCCGCGCGCCGGCCGCGCGCAGCGCCCGCTCGCCCATCCGCCGCAGGTGGACCCGCGCCTCCGGCGGATGCTGGACCTCGAACTCGACGCCCAGCATCGACATCCAGAAGGCGAGCGCGTCGAGCGACGGCGTACCGACGTGCAGCAGGCAGGAGCGCGCATCGACGGTCTCCAGCGTCCCTGACGCGGGGGAGATCCGCTTGGCCATCTCGGCGATCGGCGCGTGCAGCAGCACGCGCGCGCGAACCGGGTAGGGGGCCAGCGACACCGAGCGAGAGACGTAGGCGGCGAGGCCTCCCTCGGGCGGGCTCCGCGCAAAGAAACCGGCGCCGGCCGTGACCTTGGAGGCGATGCGGTCGACGCGAAAGGTCCGCCAGTCGGCGCGGGTCAGATCCCAGGCCACCAGGTACCAGCGCCAGCCGGTGTGGACCAGGCCGGCCGGCTCGACCCGCCGATCGGTGCGGGCGCCGTCGTTGCCGCGGTAACCGAACGTCAGCCGCTGGTGATCGCGGCAGGCGGAGGCGACGGCGGCGAGGATGCGCGCGTCGACGGTGGGGCCGCTGCGGGCGAGCGGGACGATCGCGGCGTGCAGCGCGGAGAGCCGGCGGCGCAACCGCGCGGGGAGCACCTGCTCCAGCTTGGTGAGCGCGCGGAGGGCGATCTCCTCGAGGCCGCTGACGCTGCCGGCGGCGGCGGTCCGCAGCCCGAGCGCGACGGCCAGCGCCTCCTCGTCGTCGAGAACCAGCGGCGGCAGCTCGGTCCCTGCGCCGAAGCGGTAGCCGCCCGCCACGCCTGAGGTCGAGTGCACCGGGTAGCCGAGGCTGCGCAGCCGGTCGACGTCCCGCCGGAGCGTGCGAGAGGTGATCTCCAGCCGTGCGCCGAGCTCCGCCCCGGTCCAGGAGCGGCGCGACTGCAAGAGCGTCAGCAGACGGAGCAGGCGTGCGGAGGTCCCGAGCATCGGAGCAATATCGCATTCTATCGAGGACCGAATCTGTCCTCAATCGAGCGTAGCCTGTTCAGCACAAGGAGAACGACCATGGAGACCAACAGAAACGAAGCGAAGAGCTACACCGGCAGCTGCCACTGCGGCGCGGTCCAGTTTCGGGTGACGACAGATCTCGCCGCCGGCGCGGGACGCTGCAACTGCTCGATCTGCACCAAGGTGTCGCAGCTGGGCGGGATCGTGAAGCCGGAGGCGTTCCAGCTCGTCTCGAACGAAGAGAGCCTGTCGTCCTACGAGTGGGGCGGTCGCACGTCCAAGCGTTACTTCTGCAAGCAGTGCGGGATTCACTGCTTCGGCCGCGGGAGCCTCCCCGAGCTGGGCGGCGCCTATGTCTCGGTCAACTACAACTGCCTCGAGGGCGTCGAGCTCGCCGATCTCAAGGTCATCTACTGGGACGGCCGCCACAACAACTGGCACGCCGGCCCTCGTGACACAGCTTGGGCCATCCTCGACGCCGCTTCGGCGTAGGTCACTTTCTCTTTTTCTTTTTCTTCTGCTTTTCCTTCTCGGGCGGCGTCTTGGGGTGGGCGGCCAGGAAGTCGCCGACCCGCGCCAGGAGCGCCGGCGTCGCGACCTGGTGGCCGCCGCCGCGAACGGTCCAGAGCTCGACGGCGCCCAGCGGACAGTCGGCGTAGCTTTCGATCTTGGTCTCCGGGCCGGGGAGGCGCGGATCGAGATCCACCATGGTCACCTTGGGCGCGACGTTGGTCGGGCAGCCGAGGTGCTCGGCCCAGTTGCGGAAAGTGTCGGGTGCCGACAGGTGCGGTTCGGCGGCGCGGTTGTCGAGGACGCGGCCGCCCTGGTAGCGGACGATCGGATCGGCGTCACCGTGGATCTCCAGCACCGCGAGCGGCGACGACGGCGCGCAGGCTTCTTCCGGCGCGCGGCCCGCGCCGCCGATGCTGACGATCGCCGCCAGCCGATCGTCCATGTAGCAGCCGAGGCGGTGGGCCATGAACCCGCCGTTCGAGAACCCGACCACGTAGACGCGCGCCGGATCGATCTCCGGGCGCTGCAGCCAGTGCCAGATGAGCGTCTCCAGGCGGGCCACGTCGTTGACCGCCTTGCCGTCGAAGTTGCAGCAGGCGGGGCCGGCGTTCCAGAACCGGCGCCCTTGCCGATCCAGGTTGCCGTCGGGTGCGACCAACACCATCCGTCCGCGCTCGGCCAGCGCGCGCAGCTCCGGGCTGGCGAGCGCCTCGGCGCCCGAGCCGCCGAGTCCGTGCAGATAGAGCAGCAGCGGGCGGCGCTCGCCGGGCGCGAGGTCGGCCACCGGCAAGACATGGACCTCGGGATCGGCGGCGGCCGTCGCCGAAAGGGTCACGAGAAGCGCGGCGAGGATCCAACGGGTCATTTGCTGGCCGGTAGCCATGAGCATCGCACCGTTTTCGGGATAGCCTCCCGAAATGAGCGTCGCGCGCCTGCACCTCGTCGACGGGACCTACGAGCTTTACCGCGCGCACTTCGCGCCGCGCCCCGAGCACCGCGATCCGGCCGGAGTCGACCGCAAAGCGACCGTCGGTCTGGCCGCCTCGCTGCTGGCGCTGCTGTCGGAGGCGGAGGAGGCGGTCACACACATCGCGGTAGCGTTCGACAACCCGATCCGCTCCTTCCGGAACGATCTGTTCGCCGACTACAAGAGCGACGAGGGGGTGCCGCCCGAGCTGCGCGCGCAGTTCGATCCCGTCGAGGAGGCAGTGCGCGCGCTCGGCGTGACCGTCTGGTCGATGCGCGAGCACGAGGCCGACGACGGGCTCGCCACCGGCGCGCGCCGGTTCGCCGACGAGGTCGGGCAGGTTCGGATCATGACGCCCGACAAGGATCTCGCGCAGTGCCTGCGCGGCGATCGAGTGGTGCAGGTCGATCGCCGGCAGCGAAAGACGACGGACGAGGCGACCTTTCGCGCGGCGCGCGGCTACGGTCCGGGGAGCGTGCCCGATTTTCTGGGGCTGACGGGCGACACCGCCGACGGCATCCCCGGCCTCCCGGGTTTCGGCGAGAAGAGCGCGTCGGTGCTGGTCGGCGCGTACGGGCACATCGAGGCGATCCCCGACAATCCCTCGCGCTGGACGGTGAAGCCGCGCGGCGCGCTGCAGCTCGCCGCGACGCTCAGCGCGCGGCGCGAGGAGGCGCTCTTCTATCGGAAGCTGGCGACGCTGGTCGACACCGTGCCGCTCGCCGAATCGCTGGACGATCTCCGCTTCCGGGGCGTCCCGCGCGCCCGCTTCGAGGCCTGGTGCGACGCCGTCGGCGCGAACACCCTCCGCACGGCGCCCAGGCGCTGGGCCGACGGCTGACGGCGTCGGTCAGTTGCCGACCGGCGCGGTCGACGGGACGCGGTTCGGCATCAGCGAGGCGACGCCGTCGCCCAGCGTGACGTCGTTCCCCGAGCCGGAGAAGTCGACCGAGCGCCCGCCGTTGATCGCGTCGTCAAAGGTCCAGTAGGCGACCAGGCCGGGCACGGCGCCGGGCGGCGTGTGGGCCATGTCGGCGGCGACCTCGGCGGCGGTGCGGGTCACCGTCCAGACGCGCACTTCGTCCATCTCCCCCTTGAAGAGGTCGCTCGAGCCGTCCGAGGTTCCCAGCCAGACGGAGGTCGGCGTGCGATCGTCGGAGGCGCCCGTCTCGGAGTCGACCGCCGCGCCGTCGACGTAGAGGACGTGCGTGGTGGCGTCGAAGGTGTAGGCGAGGTGGTGCCAGCTGCCGGCGGTCGGGGCGGTCGGCGCCTGCACCAGCACGCGGTCGACGTAGACCCGCCAGGCGGCGAGCGCGCCGTCGTGGATCCCGAGCTGCACGCCGCTGCTGAAGTCGGTGCGCAGGTCGAGAAAATCCTGCGTCCCGCTGGCGGCGTCGTAGTTGACCCACATCTCCAGCGTCTGCGGCCCACCGGCCAGCGGGAATCCGCCGTTGCCCGCCGTCGCGTAGTCCTTGGTGCCGTCGAAGCTGAGCGCGTAACCGGCGGCGCTTCCGTCGGGGATCGGGGGGATGTCGAAGGTCAGGCCGTCGCCCACCAACGTGCCGCCGTCGAGGCCCGGCGCCTGCTGTGCGCCGCAGGCCAACACAGGCAAGACCGACAACACGGGCAAGACCATCAAGAAGCGGATCGGCAGAGCAGCGCGACCGACAGCCACGCGCGCGATCGTACGGGAGCGACCGGCGGCGGACAAGGCGCCGCCGCGGTTAGAGCGCCGACCGTGCCAGCGCCCGCTCGGCGGCGGGGCGGAAGCGTCCGTGCGGGTACTCCTTCAGATAGCGCTGGGCGAAGGCGGTCGCCGCCGGGCTGTGGCGCGCATCGGCTGCTTCGATGGAGAGCGCGACCGCCTCCTCGGCGAGGGCGCCGCGCGGGTGAGTCCGCAGGTAGACGGCGAGGAGGCGCGCGGCGCGGGCGGGCTCGCCGTCCTGGCGCAGCGCCTGGATGGCCGCGACGACCAGCGCAGGATCCTCGGACTTGACGACGCGGGCATGGTGCAAAGGCGCGCTTGCGATCTCCGGCGCCGGCTCAGCGACGGGCGCCGGCACCGCGCGCGCCAGGCGCGCGGCGTGATGGACCGGCGGGGCCGGCGTGTAGGCCACCAGCTCGGGCGCCTGGGAGCGGCCCTTCCAGTGGACGCCGAAGGCAGCGGCCGTTGCCCCACCCGCCGCCAGCAGCACGCCCGACGCCAGCGCCAGACGCATCGCGAACCGCATGCTCTGCCGCCGCTCGTGGTGACGGTCGTAGACGGCACGCAGCGAGCGCTGCTTGCACACCTCCGAGATCGCGACGGGCTCACAGGCCGCGACCAGCTCGACGAGCTCCGCCTCGGCTCCCCCGGACCACCCCTTCGTTTCAACCAAGCGATTCACTTTTACGCCTCTCCTGCGACCTTGCCGTCTAGTTTGCCGTCGACCTTGCCCGCTGACTCGAGCAGGGAGGTCATCTTCTTGCGCGCGCGGTGGATGCGGGCCCGGACCGTGTTGGTGGGGACCGACTGCATCTCGCTGATCTCTTCGGCGGTATAGCCCTCGATCTCGAACAGCACGAAGGCGGCGCGCAACGGATCGCTCAGCTTCGACAACAGTCGTTCGAGGTTCCGCTGTCGTTCGCGGGTCTCCAGCATCATGATCGGCGTGGGTCTCGCCGAAGGGACCTCGGACGAAAGCGCGATGCTGCGCCGGAAGATGTACTTGATCCAGACCAGTCGCCGGTAATCGCGCACCTGGTGCGCGGTGATGCGATAGAGCCAGCCGGCCAGGTTGCGGCCGTCGAAGTCGCGCATGCGGCGGTAGACGACGACGAAGACCTCCTGAATGAGGTCGTCCTGATCGGCGGCCGGTCCGCCGAGCGCGCGGATCCAGCGCGCCACCTCGGCGTAATACGCGTCGTAGATCGACTGGAAGCTGTGGAGGTCGACTCCGGCCGGTCGGCGTCGAGCCTGCGCGGTGTCGCCGCGCCAGGCGGCTGCCTGCACCGCGGGTGACCGAGCCTGGGTCTGCTTGAACGTCATGACCGAATGCGGCGAAGAACGCTTTACCAGCTTACCCGACCCGATCGACGGCGTCATCAGACGAATCATCCCCTGCCTCTCACAAGGGTAAGCGGCGCCCGGTTTGGTGCGTCAGATGTCGCCGGTGGGCGTCACGCGCACCAGGCTCACCGCCGCGTCGTCGACGTAGATGACCGATTCGGCGGGCGAGAGCCCTTCGGTCCTGCTGCCGACCGTCCAGTAGACGGTGCTGTTGGAGCCGAACGGACGGTGGAGATCGTAATTGAGCTGGCCGTCGAGCCACACGGCGACCTCGCCGCTGTCGTCGTTGACGTTGCGGTAGAAGGCCTCGATCTGGAACCACTGACCGACGGGAACCAGGATGGCCGGATCGGGCGTCGGCGAGCGCAGGTAAGCGGCGCGGTGGTCGTAGACGCTCAGGATCAGATCGCCGCTCGGCAGGCTGCGCAGGTCGATGTCGAGCAGCTGGCCGATGACGCCGGAGTCGCCGGTGGTCGGGACCTGGAACTGCATGATCGACCAGTCGTCGGTCGTCTGGTAGGCGCGCGGGAGATAGAACCAGGCGCTGTAATAGGCCTCGGGAGGGTAGCTGTCCTCGCGCCACAGATGCGCCTCCTCGTACGTCGAGACCGCCCCGTTGGTCAGCTTCACCGAATAGCGCCCGCTGTGGGCGAAGTCGGCCGAGATCGCCAGCGAGGTGTTGGGCGCGTCGGCCTCGGTCCCCCCTTTTCCGCCCTCCGTCCACTCGCTCAGATCGCCGGTCTCGTGGCGGGCCGACCAGAGGATGCCGCTCCCCAGGTTCAAGCGCGAATTGCAGGCCGGCAGCGCGAGCGCGGCGGCCAGCAGAGCGAGCGCGGAGCGGCGCACGCGGTCAGTGTGGCCGATCGACGGCCGCGCGGCCATCACGGCTGCACCGCCAGGCCCAGCGTCACGCCGAACCAGATCACGGGCGTGCGTCCGACCGTCCCCTGCGGCAGGAGCGTGACGTCGTAGGGGCGGGGGTAGAGCTCGGCGTGGAGGCCGATGATCTTCAGCAGCCGGCCGCGCTCTGCCCCTTGGTGCGCGACGAGGGCGGCGCGCGCGCCGAGATCGAGGCGGGTGCCCGACTGCGGAGCGATGGTGTCGGTCGCCCGGTCGCGGAACAGCGCGCCGGCGAGGCCGAGGTCGGCGACGAGATCGATCGACGTCCGGCTGACGATCGGCAGGCGGAGGCCGAGGTCGAAGGGGAGGCGGATCTCGGTCGCGCTCAAGCCGCCGAAATCGATCGGGCCGCCGGCGACACCGACCGCGGCGACCGGGCCGGCGCGATTCGGGCCGGGGGCGACGCGCAGCTCGCCGCCCAGCGCGGCCGCCCACCGTGAGCCGGAGCGCGGCGCCAGGTCGGCCAGCGCGGAGAGCTCGAGGCGGATCCGCCGCCGGGCGACCGGGGGCGGAGCGGGGACGAGGACCACGTGCGGCGGCTCGGCCGGCGGTGGTGGTGGTGGCGGTGGCGGCTCGGGCGGGGGCGCCGGCAGCGCGTCGAGCAGGACCTCGGGTGGCATCAGCGTGAGGACGATGAAGACGGCGGCGAATCGGGCGCGGTGATCGCAGTCGTGGGCGAGGTCGCGGTAGATGCGCAGGCGCTCGGTCCCCTTGGCGTTCACCGTCACGCGGTAGGTGTCGCCGAGGTCGGAGACGTCGATCTTCGCCTGGGGGTCGAGCCGGTCGAGCTCCTTGACCGGGACGAGCGACGCCATCGCCGTCCAGATCGCCTCCGCCTTCGGGCAGATCCCGCTGACGGTGATCGTCGCCGTCGGCTCCGAGCGCGCGGCCGGCGGCGCCGCATCTGTCTCTGCGGGCAGCGCGCGCGCTGGCAGGGCGATCGCCGCCAGCGCCGTCACGGCGAGGAGGCCGAGCGCATGCGGCCGGCCGGTCATTGGAGGCCTGCCGGTCATTGGAGGCCTGCCGCGGAGGGAACGCCCGCCGGCCTGAAAAACACCGACGTCCCCTCGGCCGAAGCGATGAGGCGGCAATCGGGGCGTGCACGCAGGCCGGCGGCCGTCACGTCGTCGGCGACGATCAGCGCCGGGTGCGCGCCGCCGTCCGACGCGAGCTCGGTCCCGAACATGAAGAGCCATTCGTTCGGCACCGAGACGCCGAGGTGATGTTTGTAGAGGGAGAGGATGAGGGCGGCCGCCTGCGGCCATTGATCGTGCGCGAGGATCTCCACCCGCGGGTGATCGAGCCGGGCCTCGCGCGCGAAGGTCTCCACCTCGGCCACCAGCTGCTCGAGCGGCCGGTCGTGCTCGCGGGTGAGGGGCTTGTCGCCCCCCGCGCGAAGCGCCAGCGCCAGGAGCGGCAGCCCCAGGGCCAGGAGGCCGATCGCGGTGCGCCTCCCGCGGAATGTGGCCGGCCAGAACGCCGCCGCGAGCGCCGCCCAGGCGCCGAACCCCAGCACGGAGATCCAGGCGACCAGGTAGCCGAAGATCTCGCCGCGGATCGCCCGGACCGACGAGGTGGCCACGACGATCGATCCGAGCGCCATCGCCACGAGCAGCGCGGCCGCCTCGTCGCGGCGCGCGAGGGCGACCGCCAGCCCGATCGCCAGGGCCAGCAGCTGTCCGATGGCCAGCAGGTGGCGGCCGGTGGCGCCGACGCTCATCGTGGCGCGGCCGAGCAGTCGACAGAGCGCGAGCGGGAAGATGGCCAGCTGCCCCGACACCGCCTCCATGGCGACCCGCCAACTGTGCTCCGACGCATGCGGCGCCAGGAAAAACAGGCGCAGCGTGTGCAGGTTTCCGTCGGGGCGGGAGAGGTTTTCGTAGAGCGGCGGCGCCCAGAGGAGCGCCAGCAGCCCGGCGGCGGCCAAGAGGGAGATCGCGGCGCGCCGGCGATCGAACATGGCTCCCGCGCGCGCCGCCGTCGGGCGGACGAGGTAGAGCTCGCGGAGGCAGAACAGAGCCCCGGTGGCGACGAGATAGAGCACCGACGGCGAAAAGCCGATGTGGGTCTGCACGATCGCCGACGCCACGAAGGCGATCGCCGGCAGCGGCCCGAGCTCGCCCCTGCCGAGCCGGGCGCTCAGAAACAGCAGCAGGGCCAGCGGCAGCACCGGCGTCATCGGGTTCCATTCCCCGGAAAGAGGGAAGGGGGCGCCGACGGTTTCGTAGACCGCCAGCAGGACGGCCACCACGAACGCGAAGAGATCGCCGCGCAGGCGCCGCGCCGTCAGCACCAGCGCCGTGGCGGCGGCGAAATTGGCGAGCAAGACGAAGAGATTCAGCGCCGGGCCCCGCTGGTGAAAGAGCTGGTAGACGGGGAGGGCGAGATAGAAGAAGGCGGGGCCCGGGTGGCTCCAGAGGAAGCGCGAGTAGGGCCCCAGCAGCTGGCGGCCGTGCGCGGCGTGCAGGGTCCGGATCTCCAGCACCGCGCCGTCGCCGGTGAAGAGAACCTCGGGGACGCCGTGACGCAAGACCTGCAGGGCGCCCGGCACGAAGGGGGCGGCCGCGACCGCCAGCAGGAGAAGCAGTCCGCGCCGCGCCGCCAGCGACTCCGCGAGAGCGCGCCACACGGAGAGGGGCCGATTCACGGGCGCAGCATCCGCTTCGCCTCGGTCCGGACGTCCGACTCGCTGCGGGCCGCCAGGGTGTAGCGCACCCGCAGGCAGGCGCGGCCGCCGATCCGCAGATCGGCGAGCGGAGACAGCAGCTCGAGCTCGACGTAGGGGAGCGCCTCGTCGGAGCTGGTGTAGAGCTGGGCGTGCGCGCCGTCGGGCCATTCGCCGCTTCCGTCATGCGGGTCGGCGAGGGTTTCGATCAGAAGATTTGGCCCGTCGCCGGTCCAGAGCAGCGCGTCGCCGTCGCTGGCGATCATCGTCTTGGCGGCGGGATCGCGCTCGAGCGACAGCAGGCGCCCCTCGATCGTGAGGTCCTTTGGCCGGTCGGGGAGCCGCTTTATGAACCCGCCCGGGAAGGCCGAGCGCTCGGGGAGCCGCAGGAACAGGCGCTCGGGCGAGACGAGCTGGGTGATCGTCCAGACCGCCGCGCGAATGGGCTGGCCGGCGACCTTCTCGTAGCAGGTCTCCACGGTCAGGATCGGCGCCGCGGCGTCGAGAACGATCGTGCGCCGCACCCGCAGGCCGTAGGCCGGATCGACGGCCGAGAGCAGCGTGAGCGTGTCGCCCGCCAGCTCGGCGCTGAAGGCCGAGGCGTCGAACGTCCGGGGCGGCGGCCACCCTTTGCCGGCGATCTCCGCCCAGCGGGACTGCGGCGCCGGCCAGGCCTTGTCGCCGCCGAAGTTGATCCAGCCGTTCTCGTCGACGGGCAGATCCTTGCCGATCCCCGGATGGCTCCAGAACGGCCCGCGGGGCCCGGCTGGGCCTGCTTCGCTGCCGGCCAGCGCGAACTGCATGATCCGGCCGATCTCGGGGACGATGGTCACCTCCGCGACGGGGTTGCGCACGACCAGCGCCTCCCAGCCGTGGAAGTCGCTCCGGGCCACGGTCACCGCCGGAACCTCGGCGGGCCGGGCGGCGGCCGGTGGCCGGCGGGCGGCGCACCCCGAGAGGACCACGGCCAGGCCCCCCAGCCCGACGGCGACCCGGCCCACCAGATGGAAGAGCGTCGTGCGGTCATCCCGGCCTCCCGACATCATCGTCGGCTGCGCGCGCCGATCGCAAGCGCCGCGGGGAACGGGGGATCGGACGACGAAAGCCGACGCAGGGCGCGGCGCGGGACCTGGCGGATGGGAGGGGGCATCGCGACCGGCCGCCCACTTTACCTCGGCGCGACCGCGGCGGTACCGTGCGCCTGCCTTGCCGACCGCACGTTTCGCTCGGGCCGCCTGGCCGTTCGGCGTCGCCCTGCTGATCGCGGGCGTCGTGCGCCTCTGCTTGCCGTTCGACGGCCTCTACGGTCAGGACGCCTTCGCCTACTTTCGGTTCGCGCGCGCCATCGGGCCGCACCTTCTGTACG
>DATAVR010000090.1:0-25585 GCA_036267635.1 Polyangia bacterium
GCCGCGGGTTCAGCAGGAACCAGGGCGGCAGCCCGGTGGCGAGCGCCCGCAGGCCGATGTAGCCGCTGCCGAAGAGCCCGGCGAGGAGACTTTCTCGTCGTGTAACTGGCTTGGTCATGTGCGGCTCTCCTTTAAAGTCCGATTCCGAGGGAGGTGGGCGACTCGCACGCCAACACGAATGTCGAGCGCACCGAGTTCGTTTGGGCCGACCCGCCGCCCGTCGTCTTCACCTTGGCGGCCGCGGCGCAATGGGTCTGGAGAATGCTGAGCGCCTGCGCGTGGGCCGGGTCGCCCGGGTTGATCCCCATGACTTGCTCGACGAACTTGGTCAACAGGCCATCGCCGTTGCTGCAGCTGGTGCTGCTGCTGGTGTAAGGCGAGCTGGTCACGTCGACCACCAGCTTGGCCACGTTCTCGCAGAGCTCCTCGGTCGCCGCGCGGTAGAAGAGGTCGGGGTAGGCCGGCGTGACCGGCGTCTGCGAGCCGCGGCTGAAGGCGTCGGCGGCCACGCTGCCGGCGATGGTCGCCGTCGTCGTCTGGGCCGAGGTCGGCACCGCCGCCTGCAACGCGCAGACGTCCGTGATGCCCGTTCGGTTGGAGAGCGCCGCGCAGAAGTGCGCCTGCCGCGAGATGCTGATGGGGACCGTCTCGTCGCCGCTGGAATCTGCCGGGTACGTCGAGGTGGCCGCCGCGCCCGTGAGCAGCGCCGAGGAGAACAGCTCCTTGACCAGCACCGGGAAGTTGTAACCGCTGCTGACGAAGTCGGCCACGATGCTGCGGAACGCCGCATCGCTCGGGGAGCAGGCGTTGGAGTTGCCCCAGTAGCAGAGCTGCTGCGCGACCGAGAGCGCGAACAGCGGCAGCGGCCCGCCGGCGTCCGTGGTGTCCTGATCGGTCGCCTGCAGCAAGAGCGGCCCGAGGTTGGCCATCGTCGATCCACTCGAGGGGCTGGCCCAGTTGACGTCGGCGAAGGCGAACGCCGTCTGCAGCGGCGCGGCGGGGCGCGGATTCGGCTGCGAGCCGCTGAACGGATTGGCCACGAAGTCGTTCCGGTCATTGAAGTCGTACTGGTTGCCGAAGAACATCCGCATCGGGTCGAGGCTCTTGTGGCAGCCGTAACACTCGCCCGTGTTGGTGGTGTGCGAGGAGGCGAGGCCGACCTCGCTCAGCGGCGTGAGGTTGTTGTCGCTGGTGAACGACTGACCGAGCGAGGCCATCAGCGTCTGGTTCATCGTCACGCGGTGCTGGTTGCTGTCGTTCGTGTTCCAGAGCGCGAGAAACGCCGGCGTCGTGTAGAAGCCAACCCGCGGCATCGCCAGCTTGACGGTGGAGAGGCCGCGCAGCGTCGGGAGATCGTACGGCTGGACGTAGGAATCGCTGCTCTGCTTGGGGGCGATCGTCACCCAGCGCCAGTCGGAGACGTCGCTGTCGGTCATGTATGGCTTCGACGGGTGCTCCCAGCAGGTGGGGTTCGCCACGAAGGGATAGCGCGGCGTGTACCCGATGAGCCGCTGAAACAGCTGGGCGTAGCCGCCGGTGGGGTTGGTGAAGCCGCCGCTGCTGGCCCCGCCGAAGTTGACGACCGTTGCGCTGCCGGTGCCGACCCCCTGGCAGGTGGTGAAGCCGCCGGCGCCGCCGAACAGAAACGAGCTCCCCATCGTCGCCGGCTTCCCGTCGTCGAAGGTCATGTAGTTCGGGCTGTTCTTGTTGAGCGCGTCCTCGAGCGGGATGGAGTCGACGTAGTCCAGCTTCCAGGCCAGCTTGGTGGTGGTGTTCGCGCCGCCGCTGAAGTTGTAGGGCTCGTCGTCCGGCATCTCGACCTGCGTATAGAGGCTCATGAGCCCGGTGGTCATGACGAACCGGGTCGTGGTGAGCACGTCCGAGAACGGCTCCGTCCCCTCCTTGACCATCTGCCAGGCGGTCAGCGCGAAGCTGTCCTGGAGGTTCTGCACCAGCTTGAAGTAGACGTCGTCGCCGACGGCGCTGGTCCCGAACGGCCCGAAGTCGAACCCGCCGTTCTGCAGCAGCTGGTTCTTGAAGTCCTGCGTCGCCGTGAACCCGACCTGCTGGAACAGGTTGCGGAAGAAGGGGAGCATCTTCCCCTCGAACATCGGCTGATAAGTCGCGCCCGTCTCCCAGTTGATGATGAGCTGCTGCAGCCCTGCCGGACCCGAGCTCTCGACCATGCTCACCTCGGCGTCCGAGCAGGGCATGCCGACCAGCAGGTCCTTGATCTTGCGGCAGGTCGGCGCGGCCAGCGCGGGTGTGAAGGTCGTCGGCTTCACGGTCACGCCGCCCGCGTCGGCGCTGCTGCCCGCGTCGGGCGTGATGATCGGCGAGCCGCCGGAGCCGCTGCTGGACGCGCCGCCCGTGCCCGGTCCGCTCGAACCGCCGGAGCCGGTGGCGGAGGAGCCGCCCGTGCCGGTGCTGGAGGCGCCACCGGTTCCGGTCCCGGTGCTCGAAGAACCGCCCGACCCGCTGCTGGACGCGCCGCCGGTTCCGGTGCTCGACGATCCGCCGGATCCAGTTTCGCCGTCGAGAATCTTTCCGTTGCAGCCGTAGCCCAGAGAGGCGGCGAAAAGAAGGGCGAAGCCCGTTCGCCGGAAGTCGTTCGTCAGCGGCATGTTCCCTCCAGGGAGACTCGAGCGGCAGTGCTTTGGAGTTCCAAAAACCAGGGCGTGCTGGGGCGCGTCAACGCGGCGCACAGACCCCGGTGATGAGCAGTAGCGCTGACTCCCGGAAAGGCTCACGTTCGACGACGTTATCGTCGACGTCTTCGCCGGCGCGAACGCAGATCAGTACACGGCGACACCCGCGGTCAGCAGACCGGCGGGCGTCCAGACCTGATCGAGCTTGGCGAGATCGGCCCCGGCGCGCAAGGTGAGCGCCAGGCGGGACGTCAGATCGAGCTCCGCCAGCGCGCCGCCGCCGACGGAGGGGCCGCTGACGTAGCTGGGGGTCGAGCCGACCAGGACCTTGGTCAGCGCCATCCCGCCGTTGCCGAACAGCCCCAGATGAACCGGGCCGAGCGCCAGCGGGAAGGCCTGCAGCTCGAGCCCGACCGCGTGCCGCGGCACCAACCCTTGCGGGACCCCCACGCCGCCGAGGCCGAGGTTCGCCAGGAGGCCGATCCGCCGGGTGAAGAAGTACCCCGCCTGAACGTTCATCGCGGGCCCCACCGCGGGCACGCCGGCGACGTCGAAGGCGATCGTCCCCGAGTCGAGCTTGAAGGTCCCGCCGCGCCGGTCGAGCGGCGCGCGCTCGAGGCGCAGGATCCCGAAGCCCTCGTCGTCCATCACCTTCGCCTCGACGGTGCCTTCCACCCACCCGGACGACAGCTCGCCCACCGAGATGGTCGTCTGCTGGCCGCTGGCGTCGCGCAGGTGCACCGGCTGATCGGGCGACATCGCCACATACCCGTCGAAGCGAACGCCCTCGCTCGACACCAGGCCGATCGCGACGACGGCGGCGACCACGACGATGACCACCACCAACACCGCGTCCCCGTTCCCGCCGCCTCCACCGCCGCCGCCGAAGTGCAGCCCCGAGGCAGATCCGCCGCCGCCTCCCGACGGCCGTGGCGGCGCCGGGCGCCAGCTCGGGGACGCCGGCGACGCCGATCGCCCGGGGGCCGAGGGTCTCGGGCCGCCGCCTGTGTTGATCGAGGTGCCCCGCCGGCGCGCACGACGCTGGCCCGTCGACAAATCGATGCTCACGTCGCCGTCGCGGCCGTCGTTGCCGCTCTCATCGTCGGCGGTCGACCATTCGGACGGCGGCCGCTCGGCCGCTGCCACTTCCACGGGATCGCTGCGGCGCTCCCCCAGATCCTGGACGACGTGCACGCGCGCGCCGCGCTGGGGCAGCGGCGTCTGCGCCAGGCGGGCGAGCTCGTCGTGGGGAATCAGGTACTCGTTCGAAGTGCAGCCGATCGCGAAGGGGAGAAACGCCGCCAGCGTCACGACGCTGACGCTCGCGGCACGCGTGCGCGTCGGCACGACGCATCGCAGATCCCACACCATCGGTCGGACGTCTGTTCAGGTTCTGTGCCAGCGAGAGGGGCGCGTACGGCGCGGGCAAGGGCCCGGACTGGGGGCGACTGTGGCGCGTCGGCGACGGATACCCCGCCCGGTCAACGCGCGTCTCGTGTACCCTCGCGGGCCATGGCCAAGGCAGACGATGCACGGACGCCGCGCGTGATCGGCGCGGGTTGGGGGCGAACGGGGACGGCGTCGCTCAAGATCGCGCTCGAGCAGATCGGCTTCGGGCCGTGTCATCACATGCAGGAGGTCATCGCCACCCCCGAGGACGTGCCGACCTGGGTCGCGGCGGCGCGCGGCACGAAGGTCGACTGGCCGACGTTCTTGCGCGGGTGGGGCGCCACCTGCGACTTCCCCGGGGCGCTCTACTACCAGGAGCTGGCGGCGGCCTTTCCCGAAGCGAAGATCGTGCTCACGGTGCGCGACTCCGAAGGCTGGTACGAGAGCATGCGGACGACGATCGTCGACTCTCTGACGCGCTTCCCGAATCGGTTCATCGTCAAACACCTCCCCTACATCGGCGCGCCCGCGCGGGTGATGAACCCCTCGCCGCTGAAGGCGAGCGTGCTGGATCGCTTCGCCGACAAGCTCGCGATCATCGCGCAGTTCGAAGCGCACAACGAAGAGGTCAAGCGCGTCATCCCGGCGGAACGCCTGTTGGTCTTCGACGTGAAGCAGGGCTGGGGCCCGCTCTGCGGCTTCCTGGGCGTGCCCGTTCCCGACGGCCCGTTCCCCCGCGTGAACGACGCGAAGCAGTTCCAGGGCTACACCAAACGCGCGACGATCGTTTCGTGGGCGCTGTTGTTGATCGCGGCAGGGGTCGTCGCCGGTTTGCTGCGTTTGGTGCTCTGAAGAGATCAGGAGATCACCATCAGCTCGTTCGTGCGACTTCCCGCCCCCGATTCTTCTCCGAGCACGTGCGGTTGCGATTCGCAAACAACCGCCAACCGCCCTCCGGCTCCTGGCTCCGCTTGTCGGAAATTTTGCGCCCCAATGAATAGCACGCCGGCGCTGACTGGCGCTTGCGCGCCGTCCTTGAACGCGTGATCGTGACCGGACTGGAAGTCACGCGATGAGAGGCTGGGGATATCTTCTGTTTGCTGTGGCGGGCTGCGCCGCGCATGTGACCAGCAGCATGCACGTCGACGGAACGGCGTTTGTGCCGATCACCTGCAAATCGGGTCAGGCGCGCGGCTTCGCGGGGGTCGAGCTCGCAGACAATGAGCAACGTCGCCTCCGTCTCGCAGACGACCTGGGCGCTTCCTGGTCCCGCTGAAGTGACGGCGCGCGATTGCGCCAAGACGCTTCTCTTCCCGCAAGGTGGACGCTGCAGCACCACCGTGTTCTATCGAAACCTCGAGGTGTAGCTGTCCGCATGAGATCGCTCTTGGTGCCGGTCGCCTTCTCAGTGTCAACGGTCCTGGCAGGTCTCTCGGGGCTCCATGTCTATTGGGCATTCGGCGGCCAGCGAGGTCTGAAAGGGACGATACCCGAGCGCGACGGGAAGCCGCTTTTTCGACCGGGAGTCGTTGCCACCTTGGCGGTCGCCCTCCTGCTGGCAGTGGCGGGCGCGCTGGTGCTCGGGCGAGCTGCCGTCGGGCCACGGATCGTCCCTCCGATGGTGAGCCTTTGGGGGACCTGGGTCGTGGCTGCGGCACTGATAGGTCGCGCTGTCGGTGACTTCAACTACGTCGGGTTTTTCAAACGACGAAAGACGACAGCGTTCACGGCCTTGGATACACGCCTTTACTCCCCGCTGGCGTTGGCGCTCGGCGTGGGCGCCGGTATCGTCGCGTGGGGCGGCGGCTAAGAGCAACGTCGTCGGCTTCGGCGTCTCAGAACGGAACGCCGACGCCCAAGATCCCCTCGAGCACGATGTCGCTCGTCGGTGGGGTGCTTCGGTCGTACCAGAGACCGAGGGCGCGGCCCTGGATCTCGACGAGGAAGAGCCGGTAACGCACCTGCCTTGCTTTGCCATCACGCCAGTGCGAGATCTGCGGACAACATGAAGCTCAAAAGGGAGACCTCGATGCGACCACGCAATGCGATCCGCGCTGCCCTCACGCTGGGCCTATCTCTGTCCGTCGTCGTTTGGGGCGGACCGAAGGCCGTTGCCGCGACGCCCGCCCAGTTGCGGATCGAGGCCGAGACCGAGGTCGAAGGGCCGGGCGTGGTTAACTACGGCTACGGCATCAGCTACGTCGACAATGGCGACTGGGTGCGGTACGCCGGCGTCGATTTTGGCGTGTGCGGCTTCTACCAGACCTTCAGCGCCCTCATCGCCACCCCCTACGCCGGCAACGTCGTTCACGTCCGGCTCGACAGCCTGTCGGGTCGAGAGGTCGCCACGCTGGTCACCTCCGCCAGCGGGACCGACTGGCAGAATTTCTCCATCGAGACCGCTCCGCTCCAGCCGGTCAGCGGCGTCCACGACCTCTATCTTTCGTTCGATGGTTCCGCGAACGTCGGAAAGACCGCGCAAGGCTCGGGGAACGGGATCGGGAACTTCGACTGGTTCCAGCTGCTCAACAACTTCGCGCCGGCCCCGACCTCACCAACCTGCGATCCGGTCGTGGCCCTGGTCGATCAGCTGAACCAGCTCTCCACCCAGCTGAGCGCCGTGCAGGCGAGCCTCCAAAACCAGGAGATCCGGCTGCAGGTCGAGGCCGGCCATGAGAACCCATTGATTCAGACCCTCAGCAACATCCTCAAAACGGTCTCGCAGACCAACTCCGCCATCTTGCAGAACCTCCAGAACTAGCAAACCACCGAAAACGAGGCCGGAGGAGAATCCCCCGTCGCCTTCGGTGTGTCATCCTTCACCGTCGATGACCGCCACGATGACCGCCACGATCGCGAGCGAGACCGAAGCCGCGCCGGAAGATCTCCTCGCGCCGCTGCTCCCCTTGCTGACCGGCAGGCGCATCGTGGCGTTGACCGGCGCCGGGTGCAGCACGGAGTCCGGAATACCGGACTATCGCGGGAGCGGGCGGACCGGTCCGCGGAATCCGATCCAACACGACGCGTTCTTGCGGCGCGATGACGTTCGGCGGCGCTACTGGGCGCGGGCGACCGTCGGCTGGGCGCGGTTCCGAACCGCGGAGCCCAACGCGGCCCACAGGGCGCTGGCCGCGCTGGAGGCGGACGGGTTGCTGGCCGGCGTGATCACGCAGAACGTGGATCGCCTGCACCACCGCGCCGGCAGCCGTCGGGTGGTCGAGCTTCACGGCGCGCTGGCGGAGGTCATTTGCTTACGTTGTGGCCACGGCGAAGCGCGGGACGAGCTGCAGGGGCGCCTCTTGCAGGCCAATCCCCGCTGGCTGCAGATCGCCGCCGACGCGCTGCCCGACGGCGATTCCGACCTTCCGGCCGATCTGGTGGCGAGCTTCAACGTGGTCGGGTGCGGGCCGTGCGGGGGCGAGCTGAAGCCCGACGTCGTGTTTTTCGGCGGCAACGTGTCGGAGGCGACGCTGACCGCCGCCTGGGAGCTGTTCGATCGGGGAGAGGTGCTGCTCGTCGTAGGGTCGTCGCTCACCGTCCTCTCCGGTTTCCGGTTCGTGCGGCGCGCCCGCGAGCTCGGCCTTCCAGTCGCAATCATCAACATCGGTCCCACCCGCGGCGACGATCTGGTGCAAGCGAAGGTTTCCGCTTCTGCCGCCGAGCTGCTCCCGCTGCTGGCGGATCATCTGCGCCGATTCTCCGTTCGACCCGGCTAGCGCACGAAAACCGCGCTCGCCGCGCCGGAGCCGATGCGGTTAGTATCGCGCCCGGCAATGTGCGTGGGAGGCCACCGGTCGGGCGATGGACGGCAGTCCCGCGGACGATCGTTGCCCTCGGCAGCAATGATGGCCTTCGTGGCGCTGTTCGCGGCGACCGGGTGCCTCGATGCGGGCGGCCCTCCCTCCGGTCAGCGCTGGATCTCGGGCCGCACCGTGCAGCTCCTGCAGTTCGTCTCCGTTGGCGCCGGCGCGCCCCCGACGTCGCTGCTGATCTCCGACGGCGCGACCAGCGAGGAGTCCACGCTGTATCTGGCCAGCGATCCCGGGCGAGCGTCGTCGTCGTCGAACGCGCCGAGCGCCTCGGCGGGCGCCCGACTGTTGTTGACCGGCTTCAGCGATCCCGGCGCGGGGTTGTGTGCCTACGGCGACTGTCGCGTCGCCGAGGACAGCCTGGGGCGGCTGCTGGTGCCGCAGAATGTGCCGCAATCGCCTGGCGTTTACCTGAACATCCAAGAGCTCTACCGGTTCGATCTGTCGACAGCCGCGGCGGTCGATCTCGGTCAGGAGAACGCGTTCGCCACGTCGCCGTCGGGGATGCGGCTTTTCATCTACGACGAATCGACGGGAAGCGCGCAGGTTCGCGAGGTGGACGATCGGACGACCTCGCTCGACAACATCCAAGGGATCGCCTTCGTGGGCGAGGATCTCTACTACGTTCAGCTCGCCGACCCTTCCGATCAGACGACCGGCTCCCTCGGTCGGCTGACCGTCGACGGTACGCCGGAGGTGGTGGTGAACGGTCCGCTCTATACCTCCTACTTTTCTACGCTCGCCGCCGGAAGCGAGACCCTGCTGGTACTCAATCAGTTCGATCCGAACGGTGCCTACGTAACTTCGCTCGTCGATCCGGCGACTCTGGTGTTGACGCCCCTGCCCGGCGACATCGGGTCGGTCTCGCCGGACGGAAACTGGCTGGTGTTGGGGGTGTCGTCGGATTCGAACGGGACGCCCAGCTACCAGCTGGAGGCCTTCGATCGCTCGACCGGCGCCACGCAACCACTCCCGATGACGTCGGGAGGGGCCAACGATTGGAGGCCCGGCCACGTCGAGCTTTGGATGTCTGCTGACTCCGGTTACGGGTACGCGCCCTCCGACAACCACCAGATCCAGATATGGCAGCCGGGGAGTGGCGCGACCCTCACGCAGGTGGCGGCGGCGTTGGCCGCCTACCCTCGGAGTCCCGACTACAGCAACGTCAGCCAAACCTTCACGCGGGACGGCCAGCACTGGTTTTCGTTCGTTCCGGGCCCCAACGGCGGACAGATCTACGTGGGCCGGGCGGACGATCCCGCTGCGGCGACGTTCCCAGTCAATCCACTCGGGACGGGGTCCGGTTCGTACTGGGAACTGGTGGACGGCCGGCTCCTGGTCGAGGCGTCCGTGGGTGACTACAACCGAAACGACATCTATCTGGTCGATCCCGACACCGGCCAGTCGCGCGCCCTGGCGACCGGCGGGCACGTGGTCACGATCGGCACGACCCGGGCGCTGGCGCTTCTCGATTGGGACGCGGGGGCCGACTCGGGCGAGCTCACGCTCATCGACTTCGATTCGGGCGCGATCACGCCGCTCGGGCAGAACGTTAGAACGGCGATTGTGCAGCGCCAGTTCGATCTCGGCGATCCGGACGCCGATCTGCTCCCGCCGGGCGCGGAGGTGGCCTTTCTGGTGCACGATTCGCTGGCCTCTCCTTACGACGGCGTCTGGGTCCTCGCGCTCCCATGAGCGCGCTGGGCCTGGTCCCCTCACTTTTTCTCTCTGTCTCGTTGGCCACCAGCCCGAACCTGCCGGACGCAGCCGCGCCCGATGGTGGCGTGTCGAGCGGCGACGCCGGCGCGGACGCCAGCGATGGCGGTGCAGTCGATGCCGCTGGGCCGATAGCTCCTCCGGCCGTGCCGCCTCCGACCGAGGTTCCCCCGCGCCTGGCGCCGATCGTCGGGCGGGTGCTGGAGAAGGGGACGCGCCGACCGGTGATCGGGGCGGTGCTGGCGATCGATCTGATCACCGCCGGGGAGACCGACGATCGCGGTCGCTTCGCGGCCGCGGCACCCTGCGGGCCCCGGCACGTCGTCGTGCAGGCGCCGGGCTTCGAGCCGCTCGGCTTCGAGCGCGATCCCTGCGCCGATCCGTCGCCTCTGCTGCTGCGTCTCGTGCGCCGGCCGGGAGGCCGCGTGTTCGAGAGCGTGGTGCGCGCGCAGCCGAGCCTGCCCAGCATCAAGCTGGCGGGACCCGAGCTGACCAAGACTCCCGGATCGCTCGGGGATCCGTTTCGCACGATCGAGTCGCTGCCGGGCGTGAGCGTGGTGGCCTGGCCGGCGCCGATCTACGCCGTCCGCGGCGCCAACCCTGGGAACACCGGCTTCTTCCTGGACGATCTCTCGATCCCGTCGCTGTTTCACCTGGCGCTCGGTCCGGCGGTCGTCCACCCGTACTTCATCGACAGCCTGGACTTCTATCCGGGCGGCTATCCGGCGCGCTACGGCCGCTACGTCTCCGGCATCGTGACCGCCGAGACGCGCGAACCGCCGGCCGACATGGTCCACGGCAGCGTCGACATCCGGCTGTTCGACGCCGGCGCGCTGGTGTCGGGGCCGTTGCCGGGCGGCCAGGGGACGGTCGTGGCGGCGGCGCGGTATTCGTACACCGGCACCGTCATCTCGCTGCTCAGCAACGCCGTCCAGCTCAGCTACTGGGACTACCAGCTGCGGGCCGATCGCAGCTTCGGTCCGGTGCACCTGACGTTGCTCGCCTTCGGGTCGAGCGATTTCCTCTCCAGCACCGGGTCCAACGCGGCCGCCAACGAGCTGGAGCTGCGCTTCCATCGCGTCGGCCTGCGCGCTTCGCTACCAATCGGCGGCGGTCTTCTATCGGCCGGCCTGGCGGTCGGGGCGGACCACACCCGGTCGCCGCTGGCCAACGCCTATCCGCTGACCGTCGAGGACACCAGCCTCTTCCCGCGCCTCTCCTTTCGTCGCCGGTTGCCGCACGTCGATCTCCAGTTGGGTTTGGATGGGGAGCTGCAGCACTTCGATGCCCTGACCACGATCGAGCGGCCGATGGTGCTGGACCTGGCGCGCGCGCGGGACGCCCGCCTGCTGGCGGCTTACGCCTCGCTGGCCGTTCGCCCCGGGCAACGTCTGGTCGTGACGCCCGAGCTGCGCCTCGATACGTACGAGGTCAGCGGTGTCGAGAAGGCCGACCTCGGGCCGCGGCTCAGCGCCCGGCTCGAGGTCGACGACAAGACCTGGCTCGTCGCCGCCGGCGGCCGGTTCACTCAGACGCCCAGCTTGCCGTTGCAGATCCCCGGCGCGGAGAGCTTCGGGTTGGCGCTCTACGGCCTCCAGAGCTCCTGGCAAGGCTCGCTGGGCGTCGGGACGAAGCGCTGCCTCGGCCTGGAGGCCAACCTCACCGGTTATCTACAGCGTTACGTGCTGACCGACATCCGCGATCCGACCTTCTCCACGTCGATCGACCCGCTGGCCGACGACTTCTTGGTTCGGCGCGACGCTCTGTCGTACGGCTTCGAGGTGCTGGTGCGTCGCCCGCCCAGCGAGCGTCTCTATGGCTGGCTTTCGTACACCCTCTCCTGGAACCTGCGCGCCTTCGGCGGCGGCGTCATCGGTCCGTCGGACTGGGACCAGCGCCACGTGCTGAATCTGGTGCTCGGCTACCGCCTGGGCCGCTACTCGTTCGGAGGCCGCGCCCACTACAACACCGGTCGCCCGGTGCTGGTGGCGGGAGACTTTCAGCGCTTGCCGTCCTTCTTCCAGATCGATCTGCGCGCTGACCGCCGCTTCGTCTTCAATCGCTTCTCGATGGAGGTCTACTTCGAGCTGGTGAATGCCACGCTCGATCGCGAGGTGGTCAGCCTGCAGTCGACCGGAATCGGTCCACCGGTCGAGAACAGCTACCTGATCGTGCTCCCGTCGATCGGTGTGCACGCCGAGTTCTGAGCGCACCGAATGCGCTCGCGGCCCCGGTCAGGGTGCGGGCGCGGTCTGCAGGCGCCGCACCACCGCCAGCGCCTCGGTGATGTGGGCGCGCATGTTGATCATCGACGAGAACTCGTGGCGGACGATCCGGTGGCGGTCGATCACGAAGGTGACCCGATCGAGCAAGACGGCCATCCGTTTGCGCACGCCGTAAAGATCGTGGACCTCGCTCTGGGGATCGCTCAGCAAGACGAAGGGGAGACGATGACCACGGGCGAAGCTCTGGTGCGACGACTGATCGTCGCGGCTCACGCCCACCACCTCGGCGCCCGCGCTCACGAAGTCCTCATAGGCGTCACGGAAGGTGCAGGCCTCGACGGTGCAGCCGGCGGTCTCGTCCTTCGGATAGAAATAGAGGACGACGATCTTGCGCGTGCAGAGCTCCGCCAGGTTCACGGCGGTGCCGTCGGCGGCCGGCAGCGTGAAGTCGGGCGCCAGGCCGCCAACCTTGGGTCGGGATGCGCTCATGCGGTCTTCGGTCTAGCAGCGAAACCGAGGAGACGCCCGCGTCGTTCGGTTCCGTCGAGCTGAGCCCGACCCTTCCCCTTACTGGCAGGTCACCGCGACGTAGAGACGCTTGACGGTCCCGACGCAGGGATCCCCGAACTGCGTGTTGTTCGCGCCGATCATGCAGCTGTTGAGGCCGAGGCAGGCCGTGCTGACATCCGGGGTGCTGGTGGTCGCGTTGCAAGTGGGGTCGACAGTGAACGAGCCGCACATCCCGTTCGGCGTTCCGTAGCTGGCGAAGCTGATGGCGGACATCTTCTGGCCGGCCGGGCAGGCGAGGGCGACTGTTCCGTTCTCGGCGGCGGTGGCGCAGACCACGACGTTGGTGCAGACGACGGTGGTATTGCTCACCGCGCCGCCGGCGATGGTTCCACTGCCGTTGGTGACGACGCAGTTCTGGGCCGGCGAGGAGGGCGGCGTCGCCACGGTGACGGCGTACATGCTGCCGCTCGGCACGCCGGTGGCGAAGTTATGGAAGCCGTTGGCTCCGATCGCGAGGTTGTCGCCGCCGTTGTCCTGCAGCACGAGGCCGCTTCCGTTCAGTCCCGAGACGGTGACGCCCACGGCGTAGGGGTTGTCGACGCAGTTGACCGCCAGCGTGACTCCGGCGCCCGCGATCGTGCCGGCCGGCGCGGTGACGGTGCAGGTCTGCCACAGGTTGGTCGGCGGCGACAGGACGGTCACGGCGTAGGTCAGGCCGCTGCGAATCGGGGTCGCGAAGGTGGAGATCCCGTTGCCGGTGATGGACAGGTTGTCGCCCGCATTGTCCTGCAGCACGAGGCCGCTCCCCGCCAGGTTCGTCACCGAGACCGCGACCGGGTAGGGATTCGCGGCGCAGCTGATCTGCGCCGAGATGTTGGCGTTGGTGATGGTGCCGCTGCCGCCGGTGATGGTGCAGGTCTGCCAGGGATTGGTCGGTGACGTCTTGACGGTCACCGAGAAGGGTTGGCCGCTGGCGACCGACGCCGCGAAGGCGAAGGTGCCCGAGCCGGAGAGGGCGAGATCGCCGGCGTTGTTGTTCTGAATCACCAACCCGCTGCCGGTGAGCCCGGTGACGGTGCCGCCGACGATGTAAGAGTTGGTCGCGCAGTTGACGGTGACGCTCGAGACGCCCGAGGCGCCGATGCTACCGGTGGCTCCGCCGAGGGTGCAGGTCTGCGTCGGGGCGGAGGGCTGCGTCTTGATCGTGACCTGATAATTGCCGCCGCTCGGCACCTGCGTCGCGAAGGTGAAGGTCCCGTCGGCGCTCACCAGCAGATCGTCCCCGCTGTTGTCCTCGAGGGTGAGCCCGGCGCCGAGCAGACCGGTGGCCGTCCCGCCGACGGTATAGGTGTTGGTCAGGCAGGAGACGGTGACGCCGGCGATCGCGGCCCCGGCGATCGAGCCCGCGCCGTTCGTCACGGTGCAGGTCTGGGTGGGGTTGGTCGGCTGGCTGGTCACGGTCACGGCATAGGCGTCGTCGCTCAGCACGGAGGTCGGGAAGGCGAACGATCCGTTCGAGTTCAGGACCAGGGACTCGCCGTTGTTCTGCAGCGTGACCGTCGAGGCCAGCCCGCTGATGGAACCGCCGACCTGATAGCTGTCGATGGTGCAGGTCACCGCGACGTTGGTGATGTCGCTGCTCGTGACCCCGCCCGAGCCGTTCGACACGAGGCAGGTCTGCCAGGGGCTGGTGGGATTCGCCGCCACCGTCACGCTGTACCCCTGACCGCTGCTGACGTTGGTCGGGAAGACGAAGGTGCCGTCGGCCGTGATCGCCAGATCGTCGCCCAGGTTGTCTTCCAGGGTGAGCCCCATCCCGACGACGCCGGTGACGGTCCCGCCGATCGCGTGGGTGTCGGTGACGCAGTCGACGGCGATCGAGCTGATGTTCGAGCTGACGATCGTTCCGGCGCCGGCCGTCACGCTGCAGGTCTGCGACGGGCCGGTCGGCTGGCTGGCGACGGTCACGGCGTACGTCATCCCGCTCGGCAAGGTGGAGGGAAACGAGAAGGTCCCACTGTTGCCAACCGCCAGCGTGGCGGCGCCGTCGTTGAGCGACAGCGTGAGACCGCTCCCGGCCAGATCGGTGACGGCCCCGCCCACGGTGAACTGATCGGTGGCGCAGTTGACGGTCACCGAGGTGACGGCGGCGGCACCGACGGTCCCTGTTCCGCCCGACACCGAGCAGCTTTGGGTCGGCGAGCTCGGCTGGGCCGAGATGGTGACCGCGAAGGCGCCACCGCTGATGAGCGCCGTGGCGAACTGAAAGTTCCCGTTGGCGGTGATCGGCAGATCGTCGCCCCCTTCATTCTGGAGCGTCAGACCCGAGCCGCTCAGCCCGACCACCGTGCCGCCCACCATGAACGAGTTGGTGGTGCAGGTGATGCCGACGTTGGAGACGGCGGCGGCCGCGATGCTGCCGCTGCCGTTGGTCACCGCGCAGGTCTGGCTGGGAGAGGACGGCTGCGTGAGCACCGTCACGTGGTAGGCGGCGCCGTCGGCCACATGGGTGGCGAAGGTGAACGCCCCGGGGGCGGTCAGCGAGAGGTTGTCGCCGAGGTTGTCTTGAAGCACTAGACCCGAGCCGGTCAGCCCGGTCACCGTCCCGCCGACGGCGTAGCTGTCGGTCGCGCAGACCACCACCACGGAGGTCACGTTGCTGGTCGCCACCGTGCCGCTCCCCTGGCTGACCGAGCAGACCTGCATCGGTGAAGAGGGCTGCGTCTTGACCGTGACGGAGAAGGCGTCGCCGCTCATGGCCGAGGTGGCGAAGGCGAAGGACCCGCTTCCGGTGACGGAGAGGTCGCCACCGTTGTTGTTCTCCAGGACCAATCCGGTCCCCACCAGGCCGGTGACGGTGCCGCCGACGGTGTAGGTGTTGGTGGCGCAGCTGACCGCGACGCTCGTGACGTTGTCGGCGCCGATGGTGCCCGAGCCGCCCGAGACCTGACAGGTCTGCACCGGGGCCGCCGGCTGGGTCTTGACCGTCACCGTGAAGGTGGCGCCGCTCGCGACGGGGGTCGCGAACACGAATGCCCCGCTGGCGCTGACCGCGAAGTCGTCCCCGCTGTTGTCCTGCAGGACCAACCCCGAGCCCGACAGCCCGCTGACGGTCCCACCGACGGTGAACTTGGTGGTCGTGCAGGCCACCTGGACCGCGCTCAGATCCGCCGTCAGGTCGGCCGACACGCCTCCCGTCACCACGCAGGTCTGGGTGGGTGAAGATGGTTGATGTCCCACTGTCACGTTCACGCTGGTGCCGCCCGCCAGCATGGTGCCGAAGGTGAACGCGCCGCTCGCGGTGACGGAGAGTTGATGCCCGGCGCCGTCCTCCAGCGTGAGGCCGCTTCCAGCCAGGCCCGTCACCGTGCCGCCGACGGAGAAGGTCTTGGCGCCCCCACCGTCCGGCAGGCCCGCGTCCCCGCCTGCGGTTCCGCCTGCGGTTCCGCCTGCGGCTCCGCCCGTGTTCTTCTGCCCGCCGGCGCCGCCGGCGCCGCCCTTGGCGCTGGCGCCAGCTGAACCGCCAACGCCGATCCCCCCGCCAGTGCCGCCGCCTGACGACGAGCCGCCACAACCACTGAAGGCGAGGAGGCCACCGAGGAATCCACCCAGGACGACAGAGAACCTGATTTGCATCGATTCTCTTCTCGTAATATTCGGCTCCGATCTTGAAGGTGAATCGACCGCCATCGGGCAGGGCGCCGCTCAGGAGCTGCAGGAGAGCATCGAGCAGCCCGCGCGATGGCGGGCCCAGTCGGGGCGCTTGGCGGCGAAGCGTTCCCGCTCGGGCTGCTCGTCGTAGGGGTGTCGCAGGAGATCCAGCAGCTCCACGACCAGCGAGGGGTCGCCCTTTTCGGCGCTGTCGATGGCCAGCTGGGCGAGGCAGTTGCGCAGCACGTACTTCGGATTGACGGCATCCATATGCTGTTTGCGGAGCACGGCGGGCGTCCCTTCCGCTCGCACGCAGGCGCCGTAGCGGCGAAGCCAGGTCAACGTTCGCGCGCGCGCCGCACCGGAAAGCTCATCCGGCGCGTAGTACGCATCGACAAGTGGCGCCAGCAGGACTTCGTCCGACGCTTCGGGATCGAGCTGCACCGGAACGTCGGCCAGACGCCGAAAAAACAGGGTCATGTCGGTCTCCAGCAGCGCCAGCACCTCGAAGAGCTCATCGACGAGAGGTTTGTCGGCGGTGGTCAGCCCCAGCTTGGCGGCGAACATGCGACTCTCCTCTGCCTCGTACGTCGCGGTGTAGGCGACCAGGGCCTCCTCGAGCGGCGGGATGCTCCCGATCAGGGGATGGAGCGCCTCAGCCAGCTTGATCAGGTTCCACTTGGCGACCCGCGGCTGATTGGAATAGCGATAGCGGCGCTCGCCCGCGTCGGTGGTGTTGGGGGTGAAGTCGCGGTCGAAGCTGTCGAGGAAACCAAACGGACCGTAGTCGATCGTCAATCCGAGGATCGACATGTTGTCGGTGTTCATGACGCCGTGAACGAACCCCACGCGCATCCAGTGGGCCATCAGCAGCGCCGTGCGGCGGCAGATCTCGGTCAGCCAGGCGGCGTAGGTCTCGGGCGACGGCGCGCCGAGCTCGGGGAAATGATGCCGCAGGGTGTAGTCGGCGAGCCGGCGCAGGATCTCCACCTCGCCGCGCGCCGCGAAGATCTCGAAGTTGCCGAAGCGCAGGAACGAAGGGGCGACCCGGCAGACGATCGCGCCCGGCTCTTTTCGCGGGTGCCCGTCGTAGAACATGTCGCGCACGATCTGGTCGGAGGTCGACACCAGGCTCAGCGCGCGCGTCGTCGGAACGCCCAGGTGGGCCATCGCCTCGCTGCAGAGAAACTCGCGGATCGAAGAGCGAAGCACGGCACGCCCGTCGGCCGTGCGGGAGTAGGGCGTCGCCCCGGCGCCCTTGAGCTGCAGCTCCCAGCGCTGGCCGGCGGCGTTCACCACCTCGCCGAGGCTGATGGCCCGCCCGTCGCCGAGCTGCCCGGCCCAAGACCCGAACTGGTGGCCGCCGTAACAGGCGGCGTACGGCTCCATCCCGGGCAAGAGCGCGTTGCCGGCGAAGATCTCGACGAACAGCTTCAAGAAGCCGTCGGACGCCGAGGCCTCGTCGGGCAGGTCCAGAAGGCGTGCGACCTCGGGCGACCAGGCGACCAGCCGCGGTTCGTTCACCGGCACGGGCGCGATCGGCGAGAAGCAGGCGCCACGCACGCCGCGCACGGCCCGCAGCGTCTCGCTCTCGCCGGGGAGCTCGCGCACGAAGCTGTTGTCGAAGCGCAGCGGCGGGAACGCTCCGTCCGCCTCCAGCCGAACGGGCGCGCGCTCGGACCTCCTGGGATCGGGCAGGCTCACCTTCGCTAAAGCTCTTCGGCCGCGAGCGCGTCGAGGTCGGCCAGCAGCTCGGTCAGGGTCGACGCGCTCATCGGCGTTCCGTCCGCGGTCGCCATCACGAAGCCGAGCTCGCAGCGCTGGCAGCGGTTGAGACAGTCCTTCACCACCGGTGTGTGCTCGCGCTCCCGGAGCGCTGACAGCAACGGCGCGAGGTCGGCGGCCACCCGCGCGACAGACTTCCGGCAGAGCTCGACCTGCATGATGGTTTGTACCCTACACCATCGCCGAGGAGCGCCCGCCGACGAGAAGCGTCCGCCGAAGGATCAACTCGGCGCGGCTGCCACCGTCCGATCGTAGTAGTGTCCGCGCGGAACGATGGCGCTGTCCGCGACGGTCTATCACCTGCAAGTCGAGCTCTCGGACGTCGACCGCGGCGTCTACGAGTCGCTCGACTTGCGGGTGGCGCGGCATCCGTCCGAGACGATGCGCTACCTGCTGACGCGCGTGATCGGGTACTGCCTCTGCTACGAACCGGGGATCGCCTTCTCCAAGGGCCTCTCCAGCACCGACGAGCCCGCCGTCTGGGCCAGGGATCTGCAGGGGAACCTCCGCTTGTGGCTGGAGGTGGGGACGCCTTCGCCGGAGCGCCTGCACAAGGCGAGCAAGGCGTCGCCCCGCCTGGTGGTGTTCACCCACGGCGATGTTGCGTCGCTGCAGAAGGGGGCGCGGGCCAAGCCGATTCACAAGGCTGAGAGCATCGAGGTCTACGCGCTCGACGGCGTGTTCCTGGACGCGCTCGACGCGGCCACCGACCGAAACGCGCGCTGGTCGCTGGCTCACACCGAGGGGACGCTGTACGTGACGAGCGGCGAGGTCAGCCTGGAGACGCCCGTCGTCCGCCAGAGCCTCGGCGAGTGAGCGTCCGGCGCTGATGCGCAACCCCGGCAACCGGTTGGTCGAGGGGCTGGCGGCGCACCGTTGTCCGGGTTGCCTCCTGCTCCTCCCCGACTGCCTCTGCGCCCTCATCCCCAGCGTCGAGACGCGCACCCGGGTCCTGGTCGTGCTCCACCACTTCGAGACGCGCAAGCCGAGCAACACCGGCCGCCTCGCGCTGCGATGCCTCCCGAACAGCGGCGCCGTCATTCGCGGGGCGCCCGACCAGTCGCAGGCGGCGCCCGACTGGAGTGAGCACGGCGATCCCGTCTTGCTGTTTCCCCATCCCGACGCGCGCCCGCTGGCGGAGCTCTGCGGCGGCCTGCGCCCGGTGACGTTGATCGTGCCCGACGCGACCTGGCGGCAGGCCCAGCGCATGCGCCGGCGGGTCGCCGGTCTCATAGACCTGCCGTGCGCGTTCGTCACGCGCGAAGCCCCGTCGGCGTATCAGCTGCGAAGAACGCCCGATCCACGACGGCTCTCTACGATGGAGGCGATCGCCGAGTCCCTCGGTCTGCTCGAGGGGGGCAGGGGGCCCGCGGTCCGTGAGCTCCTGCTGGGCATCTTTCGGGTCATGGTCGACCGATCGCTGCGCAGCCGCTCGCCGCAACGGGCGGCTCGGGAAACGACTGGCCCGCAGCTCAGGTCTTAGCCCTGTCTTTGTATTGTCAGCTTCGCCGGTAGACGAGCGAGAGATTGTTCGCGGGCATGGCGACGATCTCGCCCGGCTGGAAGCCGACGGAGGTGGCGAGGACGCCGAGCTCGTCGAGGTCGCGCACGCCCCAGCGAGCGTCCTCGCCGCGGAGTCGTTCGTCGAAGCGCTCGTTGCTGGGCGCCGTGTGCCGCCCGCCGCGTTTGAAGGGACCATAGAGGTAGAGCACCCCCGCCGCCGGCAACAGCCGCGCGGCGCCCCGAAACAGCGCCTCGGCCGACGACCAAGGTGCGATGTGAACCATGTTGATGCTCAGGACGGCGTCGGCGTGAGCGACGGGCCAGGGCTCGCGCTCGACGTCGAGCAGCAGGGGCGGCGCGATGTTGTTGGCTCCGGCGGCGGCGCTCCAGGCGCGGATGCTCTCCAGGTGCGCCGCTGCCGCGTCCGACGGCTGCCAGCGGAGCGCGGGGAGAGCGCGCGCGAAGTACGCTGCGTGCTGGCCGGTGCCGCTGGCGATCTCCAGGACCAACCCGGTCGCCGGCAACACGCTTCGCAGCACCTCCAGGATCGGGTCGCGGTTCCGCTCCGTGGCGGCGGCGTGCAGGCCTCCCTGCGGAACCGGCTGGGGATCGAAGAAGGGCATCGGCCTCAACCCTTGGCGGCGGCAGCCGCTACCTGCGCGAGGTGGCCGATGATCGTCTCGAGCGCGGCGCGATTCTCGCCCCCTTCCGGAATCACCAGATCGGCGAACCGCTTGGACGGCTCCACGAAGGCCAGGTGCATCGGGCGCACGGTCGCGTTGTACTGTTCGCGCACCTGGGCGAACGTGCGACCGCGCTGCTCGATGTCGCGCTCGAGTCGGCGCATCAGGCGGATGTCGGCGTCGGTGTCGACGAAGATCTTGAGATCCATGTGGGCGCGGAGGCGCTCGTCCGCCAGCACCAGGATCCCTTCGACGATCACGATCGGGGCCGGTGCAACCCGCCGGGTCTCGGCGCGCCGCACGTGCTGTCGAAAGTCGTATTGAGGAACCTCGATCGCCCGCCCGGCGCGGAGATCAGTGAGGTGGTCGACCAGCAGCTCGGTCTCGATCGCGGCCGGATGGTCGTAGTTGACGAGCAGCCGCTCCGCGGCCGGCATCGCCGAACGATCGCGGTAGTAGGCGTCGTGATCGATGACCACCAGCGGGTTCCCGGCCAGCCCCGCCACCAGCCGCTCGGCGACGGTGCTCTTGCCGGACCCGGTGCCGCCGGCGATTCCCAACAGGAACATCCCCGCAGAATTACACGCCTTGGGCCAGATCGCATCCGACGCGACGAAAGGGTCGTGTACATGGAAATCCGGTTCCTGGCGCCTGATCGCGTGCTACGGTCGGCCGCATGGGACGCCCTCGTTTCGATCGGTCACGCGTGACCGAAGCGCTCGCTGTCGTGTCGGCGGCGGCGCTGATCGCGGCCTGCTCGTCGTCGAGCGCCAAGCACGGTCCGGACGCGGGCCGGGACGGCGCCGCCAACACCGACGCCGCGGGCGACGGAAGCGCCAGCGACGCCGACCATGCCGTGAAGGCCTGTTCCGACCCGCAGCCGTGGACCCCTCCGCCCGCGCCGGCCGCCTGCGCGGATGCGCCGCCCACGCCGCCCGCGGCGGCCGCCGCCGTCACGCTCACGCTCGACGCCGCGACGGTCGTGCGGCCCTGGAATCGGTTTTACGAAAAGACGGTCGCCTCCGACCACGCGCACACCGTCCTTTGCACCGCCTATGGCCGCAACACGCAGAACGCGCTTCGAAAGGCGCACGCGCAGGCGGGATTCCAGTACGTGCGGTTCCACGCGCTGTTCGACGACGACGACGCGGTCTACACCGAGGACGCCGCGGGCAATCCCCTCTACGACTGGTCGAGCATCGACGCCATCTACGACGCCATCATCGCCGCCGGGATGCGGCCGCTGGTCGAGATCAGCTTCACCCCAAGGCGCTGGCCTCAGATCGTTCCAGACCTCGAAGTACCAGGCCCGGACCTCGGCGGCGCTGTAAGCACCTGGGGATCGCCCGCGACCAGCCCGGTGACCGTGTTCTTGTAGGCGGGTGGGAGGTCCCGCGGGATCGTCGGGCGAATCGGCCGGGACCATCCAGATGTTGATCGCCGGATCGATCAACACCGGAACCAAGTTGGACTTCGTGACCTACCACCGCTACGGCGACGACGACGGGGTGCCGATCGCCGACGTGGCCGACGCCGTCGCCTTTCACGAGAGCCTGGTCCACACCATCAACACCACCGTCATCAAAGGGACCACCTTCACCGGCGAGGTCATGAACGACGAGTTCGGTCCCAGCTACAAGCCGGACATCTCGCGCGACAACGAGGTCGCCGCCACCTACATCGTCAAGACCGTCCACCTCCTCGGAAGCGACACGACCGCGGCGCCGCCGTCGTCGTACGGCTACTGGGCGCTGTCGGATCTCTACGAGGAGATCGTCACCGGGACCGCGACGGCCTACCGGCCGGGCAACTTCGGGCTCCTGTTGAAGGGCGATCCGAAGATCCCCGAGTCGTTCGACGTCGCCAAGCCGGCCTTCAACGCCTTTCGACTGCTGCACATGATGGGCGACCAACAGCTCGCGGTCACCGGCGGGACGACGGCCGACGGCGTGAACGCGGCGGCCACCAAGAGCGCCGACGGCAGCGCGCTGCAGGTGCTCGTCTACAACCACGTGGCGGGCGGCGCGGCCGACTCCAGCCAATCGAGCGTCGTTTCTCTCACGCTGAACAACCTGCCGTTCACCGGGCCGATTCGCATTCGCCAGTACATCGTCGACCGCGGTCACGCCAACTCGTACCGGGCCTGGCTGGCGATGGGCTCGCCGGCGAACCCGACCCAACCACAGTGGGTCACGCTGCGGGACTCCGCCGAGCTCTGCTACTACGAGACCACCGCACAACCTGCGGGCGGCTCGGCGACGTTCCAGTTCGCGCAGAGCGTCTACGGCGTCGACCTGTTCCAGATCTCGAGCGGCGCCTCGACGTCCGACGGTGGCACGACCTCCGACGCTGGCTCGCTCGGCCCGCGGGGCTGAGGCTCCCGCCCGGCTTCATCGCCCCGTTCGGTCGCAAGTTCGGCGGCGATCTGTCGATGATCCCCTCTCTGCTACGATCGATGGTCGCGCGGTGGTGATTGACTTGGCGACAGGCGTGAAGGCAGAGGGGAGCGTACCCCCTCGGCTTCGCATCGCGGTGTTGCTCGACCATCTGAATTCCTTCAGCGGTGGGTATGAGGCCCAGCTCCGCGATGCCATTCACGCGAAGTGCCTGGAGGCCGGCCATCACCTGCTGCTGATCTACGGCGGGCCGGTGGAGGCCCCGCAACCGCTCGATGCCGCCGACAACGCCATCTACGCGTTGCTTCGCCCCGACTCGGTCGACGGCATCATCGTCGTCTCGACGCTGCTCTCGACCTACGGCGGCGCGGGCGGCGTCGCCCGGCTCGTCGAGCGATTGGGGCGCGCCACCATGTGCAGCGTCGGCATCGAGCTGCCCGGCGTTCCGAGCTTGTTGCTCGACAACCGCCCGGGCATGGAGGCGGTGGTGGAGCACCTCGTCCGCGATCACGGCTGTCGCAAGATCGCCTTCCTGGCGGGAACCCCCGAGAACCCGGAAGCCCGGATCCGTTTCGACGCCTATCAGGCGGTGCTGACCCGCCATGGCATCGCCTTCGATCCCGGGCTGATGGCCCGGGGCTACTTCCGCACCAACTCGGCCAAGGTGGCCATGGAGGAGATCCTCGCGCGCGGCGTGGAGATCGACGGCGTGGTGGCGGCGAACGACGAGATGGCGACCGGAGCCATCGATGTTCTGCGCAAGCAGGGGCTGCGCGTGCCGCAGGACATTCCCGTGACCGGCTTCGACGATCTGATGCTGGCGCGCCTGGGGAATCCGCCGTTGACGACCGTCGCGCAACCGTTCGAACAGGTGGCGGACTGGGCGGTGCGCGCGATCGAGGAGCAGGCGGCGGGTCGCGCCGTGCCCGCGCTGACCGAGGTCGCGGCGCGTTTCGTCCGCCGCCAGTCCTGCGGGTGCGGCTACGAGGTCTACCGGCGGGATTCGCAGGCCCTGCCGCTGACTCACACGACCGACACCGGGTCGATGGCCGATCGCCTCGAGACGCTGCGTCCGGTGCTGGCCGGGCTTCTCGGCACCGACTTCTCCAGCGGCGCGGCGGCCGCGACCCGCCTCCTCGACGGGCTTCGCGCCGAGATGGGAGGTCAGCGCGAGGCCTTCAACGAGGCGATCGTCGGTCTGCTCGACAATGCCGGCACCGACAACGAGCGGCAACGAATGCTTCACAGCGCGATCTGCTATCTCCGCGACGAGCTCCGGGGTTGGTCGAATCTCCAGGTCGAGCGGGTCCTTTTCGATGGACTGAACCTGGTCGCGCTCTCCAACACGACCAGTCAGATGCAGCACCGCTTGCTGCTCGATGAAAATTACCTGCGCCTGCTCGGCGTGGGCGAGCAGGCGTCGATCGCGTTTGACCTGGCGTCGCTGCGGGACGCGCTGGTCAAGGGTCTGCCGAGCGCCGGCGTCCGCACCGCCTATCTGGCCTGCGTGACGGGGACGGCGGGGAATGTGTTGCGGTCCGCGATGTGCCTGCGAGAGGGCGAGCTCCTGGAGAGCGAAAGCGCCGAGTACGCCGCGAGCCAGCTGCTTCCGCCGGGAGCGCTGAAAAGCGACACCCGGGAAAGTTTTCTCGTCTTCCCGCTGGCGTTCGAGGAACAGCTTCTGGGGGTCATTGCCTTCAGCTATTCGGACGGGCTCAACGCCTACGCGGCCTTCCGCAACGAGATCGCCGCCGCGCTCAAGAGCATCCGTTTGCGGGAGGAGCTGGTGCAGACGAGCATGCTGCATGAACGCAGCGTGCAGGAGCGGTTGGCCGCCACGAAGCGGATGGAGGCCTTGAGCGTTCTCGCGGGCGGCGTGGCGCACGATCTCAACAACGCTCTCGGACCGCTGGTCGCGCTGCCGGACCTCATCCTGGCGCAGCTCTCGGAGATCCCGGGAAATCAGGCTCCGCTTCGCGACATCTGCGCCGACGTCGAGGCGATCAAGGTGGCCTCGCTCCGCGCCGTCCAGACCATCAAAGACCTTCTCACGCTCGGGCGCCAAGGGAGAATCGGAAAAGAGAATCTCGACATCAACCGGGTCATCAAGTCGTGCTGGGCCAACAGCTCGCTTCGGTTCGTCGAAGAGGGCACCTCTCGCGTCGACATGACCGCCGACCTCAGTCCGACCCCGTTGGTCATCCGAGGATCGGAGTCGCAACTGGCCAGGGCCGTCGACAACCTGATTCGCAACGCGGTCGAGGCCATCGACGGCAATGGCGGGGTGGTGGTCAAGAGCGCCATGGTCGACGTCCGAGAGCCACGCGCCGGCTACGAGATTGTTCCGGCCGGCCGCTACGCCACGCTGTCCGTCTCCGACGATGGCTGCGGCATCGCGGCCCACGAGATTGGCCAGGTCTTCGAACCCTTCTTCACCAAGAAGCGCACCAGGGAGACCTCCGGGTCGGGCCTGGGACTGGCCATCGTCCACGGCGTGGTCAAAGAACACGAGGGGTTCATCGACGTCGACAGCACCCCGGGCGTGAGGACCACCATCTCGCTCTACTTCCCGCTGGTGGACGGGTTGGAGCGCAAGGAACGGGTGCCGGCCGCGCCGCGGGGGAACGCGCGCATCCTCATCGTCGACGACGAACCGATCCAATTGCGCACCGGACGACGGGTGCTCGTTCGCCTCGGATACCAGGTCGAGGTCGTGGAGAGCGGCCTCAGCGCCTGCGAGCTTTTCAGCCGCGCGGCGGCCTCGGGTCAAAGCCCCTTCGACCTGATCATCATGGACATGGTGCTCGGTGAAGGTCTCGACGGTCTGCAAATCATCGAACAGATCCAACGCTGGTTCCCCACGCAAAAGGTCATCGTCGTGAGCGGCCACGCACCGACCGAGCGCGCGGAGCTGGCCGTCAAGATGGGCCTCACCTGGCTCGGCAAACCCTACGGCATGGACGCCCTGGCCCAGACCGTCGAGCGCGTCCTCAAGGACGACGGCGGACCCAGGTAGAGTCGTTCGCGCCGAGCACGGCGAGGGCGGCATCGGCGAGCGCGGTCGGTGTTAGCATTGCGAAATGTTTAAGCCTTGCTTAGCTTCGTTATGGGCAGGATTGGCTTTGGTCGAGGTCGCCGCTTGCTCGCCCCAGCCGCTTCAGACCGGCAAGCCGGGGCCGCGCGCCGACGCCTCCGTGCCGTTGTTCGATGCCTCCGCGCGGCTCCGCGATGCCACCTCGAACGACCCGCCGTTCGACGACACCCCGTTCG
>DATAVR010000091.1:0-20090 GCA_036267635.1 Polyangia bacterium
TGGCGGCCTTCGGCGATCCCGATGGGCTGGAACGGGCCCGCCTCCTGCTGGAGCCGCTCGTGGCCCAAACCGACGACCCCGAATATGTCGGTCAACTCGGGGCGCTCTATCGGCAAATGCACCGCTCCGAAGAGGGCGCCCGTCTGATCAGGCGAGCGACGTTAGGGTACGAGACCCTCCTGGCGAGGTACCCCGCTGCGTTCTCCGATCACGCCGCGCGGTTCTACCTTCACGTAGCAGGAGACCCAAAGCGCGCGCTGGCATTGGCGCAGGCGAATCTGGCCGTTCGGCAAACGCCTGACGCCAAAGATCTGCTGGCCGAGGCGGAGCGAGCGACCAGCGCGACGGCGTCGTCCTCACCCTGAACCGCGATGCGGTGGCTCGCCGACCAGGGCTCACCTCGTGGCGGCGATGGCGGCCTGCCGGACCTGATCGTCGTCGAGATGCTGAAGCATCTGCGCGATCGTCCATTCATGCCCGAAAGGGTCGCGAAGGCGTCCATAACGCTCGCCCCAAAAAACGTCCGCCAGAGGGATGAGGGAGATCGCTCCGGCTGCGATGGCACGATCCCAGGCACTTCTGGCATCGGCGACCTGGAGGTGAAGCGTCACCGGCGTCCCTCCGAGGAAGGCGGGAGGACGCGCGGTTACACCCATTGCCCTGAGTTCCGGAAGATCATCCATGAGTACGACGATGCTGCCGAAAAGCTCGAGCCGACCGTGCATCAATCCCCCGCCCGGAGCAGCAATCCGCGCGATCTCCTTCGCGCCGAACGCCCGTTTGTAAAAATCGATGGCTTTCGCGGCGTCTTCCACGACCAGAATAGGCGTAAGGCCCATGGGTGGTCCATCGACGGAACCCGTGCGTTTGGAGTTGCTCATGGTCATTCTCGCGCCATTAGCATATTCATGGTTCGCAGGAGGGAAGCTGCAAATGCGCCTTCGGTCGCCCGCCGGTCGGGGGGTGAGCTCGCGCCTGGCGGTCCAGCCGCCCGATGCCTCCGGCTCTCGTGGCTGCCAGGGAAGATATGATGCGGGCCAAGTCTGCGGCGTGACCTTCGATCGGTTGATGCGAACGCTGGCCGAGCTCGCGACGGCAGCCAAGCTCACCCACAGCTCGGCCAAGCTGCCGACGACGCGCGAACAGCTGGACAATCGACCGCAGGAGCTGCAGAGCGGCCCTTGCGATTGTGGACGCGAGGCCCTCCCACGGAAGTGACGGTCGTCGTCATGGATCCTCGACCATCCATGGTCAAGGGGTTGTGCGCCGCGTCTCAGTGTTCACCCTACAGCCCATCAACAATCTTGGAGGTCAGCATGATCCGCACCCTGATTCGTTCGTGCCTCGTCATCGGAGTCTTCTCGCTTGCGTCGCTGTCTGCGAGGGCTGCCGAGTCAACCGCCGCGGAGAACGCGGGAAACAAGATGGAGCGGAAGGGAAATGCCGAAGAGAAGGCGGCCGACGCCGACAAGGCCAAGGCGGCTAAGGTCCAGAAGCACGGCAAGGCCATGAAGGACGAGGGGAAGGCCACCGACAACAAGGCCGAAGAGGCCGCCGGTGAGCGCAAGGAGAAGAAGGGCAAGACCAAGATGAAGGCCGCTGAAGCCCGCGGCGACGCGGCCGAGCAGATGGAGAAGTCGGGCAACAAGGCCGAAAAGGCGGGGGTGAAGGAGAAGAAGGCCGAGGAGAAAGCCGCGAACTAACGTCACCGTATCTCTCGCCGCTGGCCGGGCTGAAAGATCTGGCCGGCGGCGAAGTACCAGCTCATTGGCGCAACGTCATGGGACGATGGCGCCGCAACTGCTACCGCAGTTGAAGGTCGCGGAGAGGCGAGACTTGTCGCCGATGCAGGATTCGCAGGTAGCCGCGTCTTGCTGGACGGTGGGATCGTTGGCGGCATTGGTCCGGCAGCGGTCCTCGCAGGCGCCCACGTCGTACGAGCTGTCGTAGCAGTCGCGATAGCGCTCGCAGACCTGCTGGCAATCGAACGCCTCCTGGACGCTGTCGCAGCCGAGGGAATGTCCGACCACGAAAGCACACAACACGCCGAACGCCGCCGCTATCACTCTTGTTCTCAGTGTGACAAACGTGAGACGGATGAGCCGAATGAGAAGATCGTCGAGAGCGGGAGTTCGCCCGAGCGCAAAGCAGCGATCACAAAGGTGTCCTGTTGTTGGCGCCCAGAGCGCCAACAACCGTTGCCCCGCAAGCGCTGCCTGGTCGGACGGGGCTGAGCTCGCCGACCGTGTTCGCATTCGGGCTCGCTGCGCCGAGTCCTCAGACGAGCGCTGCCGATCGTAGGCCGGTCCATCCCGCGAGCGATGGTGTCCGTCGCGCTCACCGTCTGTTGGCCACGGCGACATCTGACGCGCACACTGTTGCGCCCGATCTGCGACATCGGACGTCCCAGAACCGGTCCGATGCCCTTCCGTAGTTCACGCTTGTGCTTAAATTGCGGGACAGCCTTAAACAAAGGAGACAGTCGATGAATGCAATTAGGCGAGTGGTGGTTGTGGCGTTACTGGCGGTGTGGTGTTTCCCGGCTGTCGGCATGGCCAAGCCCATGTCGAAGGACCCGGCGCCGCTCACGGAGCGGGTGATGCCGACGGTCCCGGCGGCGTCGGTCGAAGATAGTGGAGCGCAGATTGAAAACCTGGCGGTGCGCGAACAGAAAGCGCGCCAGCTCCAGGACTTCAAAGGAGGGGGCGTCTCCATCTACCTCGGAAGCGGCGTCCTGCTCGTCGTCATAGTCATTCTCCTCATCTTGCTGGTGTGATGAAGCTGTCGCGCTTGGCGCTCCGCGTAGCCCCGCTCGGCTTGATCACCTTCTCTTGCTACGCCGGTGGCGCGCGCGACGTATCCTCTCAACGGGCGGCGGCGTTGGCGTCGAATCCTTCGTGGATCGTCGCGCGTGACGTTCCGCTCGTCCGGCAGCAGTCAGACTCAGACTGCGGTCCGGCGGCCCTGACGATGGTGCTCGGTCACTTTGGCGTCCGTGCCACACTGGCGGAAGTCATCACGTTGGATCCGCCGGATCGAGCGGGTGTGAGGGCAGGGGCGCTGAGAGATGTCGCGAGGTCCCGGGGACTGTCGGCGTTCGTAGTCCCCGGAACGTTCGAAGATCTGGCGGCAGAACTGTCGCACGGGCGTCCGATCCTCGTGGGCCTCGCGAAGCCGATCACCGGAGGGCGCGCTGTCGCCCACTATGAGGTCGTCGTGGCGATCGACCGAAAGGACCGGCAGATTCTGACCCTCGATCCAGAGCGCGGGTTGCGGGAGAACACGCTGGAGAGGTTCGCGCGCGAGTGGGTGCCAACCGGCCGCGTCGCGATCATCATATCCCGGCTCGCGGCGAGGCTCCCGGGTACAGGGAAGAGCGTCGTCGACGCCAGCGCCTACGCGCCTCTTGTCCGTTGACGCTGGCAGCGCTATTAGCCCAACACCATGAAGCTCTTCGTGTGCTTCTCGTGCCAACAGATCGTCCACTTCGAGAACTCACAGTGCACACGGTGCGGCCACGCGTTAGCCTACGTGGCCGAACACGCGGTGCTTACCGCTCTCGAACGCGTGCACGGCGACGCCAATCTCTGGGAGGCGCTGGCGCCTGTCGCGAAAGCTAAACGCTATCGGCTTTGCGGAAACCAGGTCGATCACGCCGCCTGCAATTGGGCCGTGCCGGAAATCGACAGTCACCGGTTCTGCCGCGCCTGCCGGCTGAACGAGGTCATCCCGAACCTCTCCGATCCGAAGGCGAAGGACGCCTGGCTCAAGCTCGAACAGAGTAAGCGCCGCATGCTGTACACGCTGCTGGAGTTGGGGTTGCCGGTGGAATCGCGCGAAGAACGGCCCGACGGCCTGACCTTCGTGTTCAAGCAAGATCAGCCCGGCCTAGAAAAGGTGATGATCGGACACGATCTCGGCCGGATCACGATCAACATCGCGGAGGCCGACTCGCCGTTCCGCGAAAAGACCCGCCTCGGGCTCGGCGAGAGTTATCGGACGCTGCTCGGCCACTTCCGGCACGAGATCGGCCACTACTATTGGGATCGGCTCGTCGCAAAGTCGCAGTTCCTGGAGGGCTTTCGCGCCCTGTTCGGAGACGAGCGTCCCTCGTACGACCAAGCGGTCGCGAAGCACTATCGGGACGGCGCTCCCGCTGATTGGGGGAGCCGGTTCGTCAGCTCGTACGCCTCCATGCACCCCTGGGAGGATTGGGCAGAGAGCTGGGCGCACTACCTCCACATGGTCGACACGCTGGAGACCGCGCGCAGCTTTGGCTTGGCGACCAGACCCGTCGCGACCGGCGGCAGCAATCGGTCGGCCGAAAAGCTGATCGTCGCCACCAACCGGCTCGACTTCGACGACTTCGATGACCTGGAGCGCGCCTGGGTGCCGCTCACCATTGCGCTCAACAGCTTCAATCGCAGTATGGGGCTGCCGGATCTGTATCCCTTCGTGCCGCCGGAGCCGGCCTTGAGGAAGGTTCGCTTCGTCCACGACGTGGTCGAGCAGGCGGGAATGGTCGCGCGCAACGTCGCCGCGGCCGCGCGGTAGGCCGCCTCAGCGCGCAGCGCTGGGGCTCTACCGTTACGGGACGCTCGACAACGTTACCTTTCCCGGACCGGACGTCGGGCTCGCCTACGAAATACGCGTAGAGCGATGGCACGTTTATGGCTTTGCCACGGCTCGCCTTCTTCGAGGAGCCACCCATGCCGATGCCGATCCCTGCGACCGTCGCCCCCAAGCTGTCCCACGCCGATCAACCCGGGGCGCGCTAATGCCGGCCCGCAAGACCACGCCTGCCGGTGACGGGATCGAGTTTGCGCTCTTCGCTCCATACAACGAGGTCGTCGAGTTGATCGGGGACTTCTCGGACTGGAAACCACTGCCTATGGACAAGGGTGCCGACGGCTGGTGGCGGACCAGCGTGCCGCTGACCGACGGGGATCACCTCTACAAGTTCCGGGTCAAGTCGCTCAGCTACTTCGCCATGGGCGAGACGCTGGACGTCTTCGACCCGTACTCTCTCCACGTCACGGAGGACGACCACGAAAATACCATCGCGCGCGTCTCCGGCGGCAAGCGGATCTGGACGTCGTACGTGTGGAGACATGACGACGTCCCGCTGCCCCAGAACGAGGACCTCATCATCTACGAGCTGCTGGTGGGGGACTTCGCGGGGACCAAAGATCGGCGCGGCACCTTCGACGACGTCGTCCAGAGGCTCGACGAGCTGAAAGACCTCGGGATCAACTGCATCGAGCTGATGCCGGTGAAGTTCTTCCACGGCACCGGGTGGGGCTACAACCTACGCAGCCTGTTTGGCGTCGCCAGCGTGTATGGCAGCGCCGATGATCTCTGCCGGTTGGTCGACGAGTGCCATGCGCGCGGGATCCGCGTCGTCATCGACGGCGTGTACAACCACGCCGATTCGGAGTCGCCGCTGGCCAAGATCGCTTACGGGTACTGGTACTACGAGAAGAACCCCGACCCACCCGAGATGCAGTGGGGACCGAAGTTCAACTACAGCCACTACGACGAAAACCTCAAGCTCTTCCCGGCGCGCAAGTACGTGATCGAATCTATTCGATTTTGGGTGGAGAAGTTCCACATCGACGGGATCCGCTTCGACGCGACGCGGGCCATCGCCAACTTCGACGCGCTCCACGAGCTGACGGCCGCGGGGTTCGACCAGGCGGGCGGTCGAAAACCTTTCTTCACGGTGGCCGAGCATGTCCCCGAGGATCCGGCCATCACCGGCTTTCCGGACGGGCCGATGGTCGCCGCCTGGCGATTTTCCCTGGGCGCGCACTTTCGAGCAGTTCTCACCGGCCAGTCGAACGACGGCGAGTCGCCGAATGACTTCGAGGGCTTCATCGCCGCGCTCGATCCCGCCCACAACGGCTACCGAACGGGCGGCCATTGCGTGAATTACATCGTCAGCCACGACCACGATCGACTCATGCAGCAGCTCGGCGACAAGGGGAACATGTTCGGCGAAGTCGCCTTCGCCCGCGTGAAGCTCGGGTTGGGAATTCTGGCGACCATCCCGGGCGTTCCGATGATCTGGATGGGGCAAGAGTTCGGCGCCGCATCGGAGAAGAGCTTGGATCCCCGCCCGCTCGATTGGTCGTTGCTCGAGAACGAACAGAACGTGGGACTCCGGGACCACGTCAAGGGACTCTTGAAGCTCCGGCACGACAACCCGGCCCTTCACGGCGACCACTTCGAGGTCTGCTTCAAGGACCCGGGTCGTCAGGTCTTCGCCTTCAAGCGGTGGAACGGCGCCGGCGCCGTCATCATCGTCGCGGTGAATTTGAAGCACGAGCCGACCGGCGAGGTGGCGATCGCGGACTGTGGCCTCGACGACGGCAGGTGGCACGAGTACACGTCGAACTACGACAGCGCGGTGCAGGGCGGGGTATTGAAAGACCAACTCGGCCCCAGTGAGGTCAAGGTCTTCATCAGGGAAGCATCGTGATTCGGGCCTTGGGCATCGCTACCGTGTTGACCTTGGTGGCCATCTCGACGGTCAACGCCATCGCCGGCTCGCGATCACGTCAGGGGGCAGCAGCTCCGAGAGCGCTTGGTCGCGGAGTCTCCCTAGCGATTGACGAGGTCCACAGGGAGCCCGCCGGCGAAACCGAGGGCCTCATTGAGACGCACATAACTCTGTCGAATGACGGAGCAACGGCCCTCAAGATCGACTACCTCACCTTTTCTCTGTCCTGCGCAGCAGGCGGGCGATCCCTGGCGTTGCTCCCGTCGGAGCTGAAGAGACGGGTCGCGTCGCCCCTCTTGCTTCGCGAGGGCGTCCTGCCGAGGGGGCAGAAGTTGGTTGCCGTTCTCTATTTTCGCGCTCCTTCGCGCGACTCGCGGCCGATCGATTTCCGTGTCGATCTCGTCGCCGCAAGCGGCCAGGTCGTCTCGCGTTCGTTCCTGCCCTTGGCTCTAAACTAGGCCGTCCTCAGGAGCGCTGCCGCCCTCTCGAAGCGGTTCAATGAACAAGGCCCGAGTCGTATCGCGCGTGCTCCTCCTATTGGTCCTGACGCAGGGGCATTCCTTGGCCCGGCAGCAAGCGAACGACGGGGGCGTCGACGACGGGTCAGCAGGGCCCGGTCCGTCGATCCTGCAGGCCCCGACATTTCCGGAGGCCCCGCCACTCGCCAATGCATGGCCCCCGCCGGCGGTCGCTCACACGCCGCCGGCGGTGCGCTCTCTCGAGTTCAATATCGTCCCGATCGCGGGCGGTGACAGCGACGTCGGGATCGGCGGCGGCGAGGTCGCAGACTTGGCCCGTCTCGATCCTCGCTATCACCCCTATCGATGGAAGCTGACTTCAGAGGCATTCGTTACCTTCTCTCTGCTCAATGGCCAGCTCATCTCCCCCTACCAGGACTATTCGATCGTCTGGACTCTCCCCGAGCTGACCTCCAGCCGAAGGCTTCGGCTCGAAATCAGGCCGGCGTTCACCAACGAACGCACCCTGAAGTTTTATGGGGTATGCGCCGAAGGTGTCGTCCTTCGTCCCCAACCTGCCAGCGCCCGTATTCGTCCTGCTGGAAAGAATTGAGCAACCAGAGGTTGCTCTCTCCCCGCCGCGGGCCGCAGAGCCGTCGCTCGCCGACGTCCCGCCCGCGGCTCACGTGGGAGTCATGCGGCGCGGTCGACACCATCAACGCGCAGCGCGGCCGTATGAGCCGGTCGATGACGGCGACGACGTCATGCCGCCGTCGACCGAGTAGCTCGGCCGAGCGCTGCGAAATCCTCTGAAAGCGTCAGCTTTGAAGGAGATCGTCCTCACCGGGGGAACGGGTGTCGGGTCTTGGCGCCGACAACGTCGGTTGGGCAGCTTCGATCCCGGGAACGCGGAACCAAAACCGGCTCCCCTTCCCCGGCGTGCTTTCGACGCCGACCTTTCCACCATGGGCTTCGACGATCTCGCGAACGATCAGGAGACCAAGGCCAGTTCCTTCGGCGTTCCGCGCGCGGTTGGGCGCGCGAGAGTACCGCTGAAACAGCGTCGGGAGAACGTCAGGCTCGATGCCGGGGCCGTTGTCGTCGATCTGGACCTCGCACCAATGCCCCGAAAGAGCGGTACGAAGGACGATGGTGCCGCCGGCGGGCGTGAACTTGATAGCGTTCGCGATCAGGTTGGTCAGGGCCTGCTGGAGCCGACGCCGGTCTCCCTGCACGGAGATTGGGTCCGCCGCCTCGATGCGAATCTCTTGGTGGGTGCTGTCCACCAGAGGGCGGAAATCATCGACGATCTCTCCGATGAGAACGCCGACGTCGAATCGAGACCGTTCCATCTTGTGTACGCCCTCTTCCATGCGAGCAAAGTCGAGGAAATCGTTGATGAGCGCCACCAGACCCCGCATGTTCGTTCCCATTTTCTGCAGGTCACTGATCATCTCGGCCGTCAGAACGCCGCGCCGGCCGCGCAGCAAGAGGTCGTTCCTCATCAACAAAGCCGAGAGCGGCGAACGAAGGTCGTGGGCGATCATCGAATAGAAGTCCAGTCGGCGTGCCTCTCTCTGCCGGCGCTCCGTCACGTTGCGCAGGGCGATGGTGAGCTCGTCGTCCGCAGCACTGGGCAAGGACCGAACGCTCGGCGAGAAGACCTCGCCACCGATCTCGATGTCCGGCAGCGGGCGCGAGAATCGGGCGGCCGGAATGACGTCATCCTCGGACATCGCCGGGAGAACCTCGGACAGAGTCTTGGACGTCAGCGCTTCGGCATCCTGTCCGAGGACGCGCTGCGCTTCCGCGTTGACGAAGGTGATGCGGTTTTCTTGGCCGACGCTGATGAGCGGATCGGGCGCGTTCTGCAACAGCTCCAGCACCCTCGCCTCGGCCTTTTGAGCCCGCTCGAGGAGGCCGTTCCAGCGTACGAGCGCGTCGACCCGTGCGCGCAATTCGGGATCAGCGTAGGGCTTGACGAGGTAGTCGTTCGCGCCGGCCTCGAGCCCTTCCACGACTTGCTGCGTTTGCGTCTGCATGGTGAGGAGCAGAATCGCGAGCTGCCGCTCCGATCGGTGGGCAGCACGAAGAAAGCGGCAGACCTCGATCCCCGACACGCCCGGCATCACCCAGTCGAGCACCAGCACTTCCGGGGGCGGCTGGCAGGAAAGCTGCTCCAGCATCGCTGAACCATCCGCGAAGACCTGAACGTCGTACTGGCCGTCGAGAACGAGCCGCGCCCGCTCTGCATCGAGCGGACTGTCGTCGACGATCCAGACTTTGGTTCGCTTCGTCAATGATGACGGTGAGTTGCTTTGAGCTCGCATGGTAGACGCAGGGGGGAAGTATCGAGAAACGGACAAGAAGCCGCACTTTCAAGGGAGCGGACCTTGACACTGTAAGTTGCGATTCTTAGGGTACAAGCCCTCCCCACCATTTCTTGGATCAATGTGCTTCAGGCGCTCATCGTCGACGACAGCAAGGTAATGCGTGAAATGGTCATCGCGTGCCTGCGGGCGCACGAGGCTTTGTCATTCACCCAGGCGAGCAGTGGGCTGGAAGCGCTCGAGAAGCTATCGCTTCAGAAGTTCGACGTGGTGGTCCTGGATCTCAACATGCCGGACATCGGTGGCTACGAGGTCATCGAGTTCATCCGGGGGCAGGACAAGCTTCGTCAGTTGCCGGTTCTGGTTGTGACCACGCGTGGTGACGAGGGTTCGCGTGCCCGGGCGCTGGGCGCCGGGGCCACCAGCTTCATGACGAAGCCGTTCTTGCCGGCGGCACTCCTGGGCGAGGTCCGCGCCTTGATCGGCGCCCGCCCAGGAGCCACGGCGTGAGCGACGGCTTCGAAGCGGCCGACTTCATCGTCGGGTTCATCGCCGAGGCCGAGGAGCATCTGGCGTCGGCCAACGCCAACCTGCTTTCCGCCGAGGAAGCGGTAGCGAAAGGGCAGCCGACGCCCCGGCAGGTACGCGACCTCTTTCGCTCGCTCCACACGGTCAAGGGGCTCGCGGCGATGGTGGGTGTGGAGCCGATCGTCGACATCGCCCATGCCATGGAAGCGGTCCTGCGAGATGCCGACCGGGCTGCCGGGAGGTTGCCGCCAGGCTCGGTCGAACCGCTGCTCGCCGGGATTCGGGCGATCGAACAAGGGGTGCGCGCGCTCGCCAAGAAAAAGCCGGTGATCGCCGCGCCGCAGACGCTGCTGAATGGCCTCGCCGACCTTCGTCAGGTGGCAGGAGACCAGGGGGTCTCTTCAGCAGCGACGTCGCTGCCGGCGGAGCTCTGGGGGAAGCTGAGCGCGGCCGAACGGGAGCAACTTGTTCAAGGGCTGGAGGCCGGTCAGCGGGCGCTGGTCGTGCAATTCTTGCCGACGCCGGAGCGGGCAGCGGCCGGCGTCAACATCACCTCGGTGCGCGAGCGGATGGCGTCGGTCTCGGAGATCGTCAAGGTGGTCCCCCAATCCGTTCCTGCCACGGCCGACGCCCCGGCCGGACTGGCGTTTGCTCTGGTCGTTCTCTCCGCAGCATCCGATACGGTCATCGCGGAGGCGGCCGCCACCAAGCCAGAAGAGCTGATGCCCGTTCGGCTCGAGATTCCGGCGTCGCCGGAGGAAGCCGACAGCGGCCTCGGAGACGAGCTGATTGACGACGAGCTCGGTCGGAGCGGGTTCGTCCGGGTGGAGGTCAAGCGCCTCGACGATGCCCTCGAGAAGCTCTCCGCGCTGGTGGTGACTCAATTTCGACTGGGCCGTGTCGTGGTCGCGCTGCGTGAATCGGGCGCCGACGTGCGCGCCTTGGCGCAGGTCGTCGGCGAGAACGGGCGGCAGCTCCGCGATCTGCGGGCAGCGATCATGCGCGCCCGGATGGTCTCGGTCGCCGAGCTTTTGGAGCGCGTGCCGCTCATCGTCCGTGGCCTGAGCCGCGTCACCGGAAAGGCGGCTCGTCTGGAAGTCGCGACCGGGCACGCCGAGCTCGACAAGGCGGTGGCGGAGCGGATCTTCCCGGCCATCGTGCACCTGGTGCGGAACGCGGTCGACCACGCCCTCGAAACGCCCGAAGAGCGGCGGGCGGCGGGCAAACCGGAGGTCGGCCTGGTCAGCGTCGCCTGCTTCGAGCGTTCCAACAATCAGCTCGAGCTCACCGTGTCCGACGACGGGCGCGGCGTCGACGCGGCGGCGGTGGCCGCGCGCGCCGGCGCCCCGGTGCCCGCCACGCCAGAGGCGCTGCTGGATCTCCTGGCGCGACCGGGCCTGTCGACCAAGACCGAGGTCACCAAGACCAGCGGACGCGGCGTGGGGATGGACGTGGTCCGGCGGATCGCCGTCGACGAGCTGCGCGGCGAGCTCTCGCTCGCGACCACTCCCGGACAGGGGACGACCTTCACGTTGCACATCCCGCTCAGCATCACCATCGTCGATGCGTTCTCCTTCGTCTGCGGCGGAGAGACCTTCGTCGTGCCAGTCTCCACCGTGGAAGAGATCAGGGAGATCGACCTCACCAAGACCGTCCGCGGTCCGGATCGGCGCAAGTCGTCCCGCGCCGAGCCCGATCGTCGCCGGGCTCCACGCGCCAGCGACATGATCGAACGCCGCGGCCAAGCGGTGCCGGTACTGGCGCTCGACGACCTCCTTGGTTTGCCGGCCCCGGACACGTCCCTGCGCAAGGCGATCATCGTCCGGCGCAACGGCGAGCCGTTCGCGTTCGCCGTGGACCGGATGCTCGGACAGCAAGAGGTCGTCGTGCGGCCACTCGAAGACGCGCTCGTCCGGGTGACCGGTGTATCCGGCACGACAGATCTGGGCGACGGGCGTCCGACACTCGTCTTGGACCTGGCGGCCTTGGGCGACAGCCTTTTCGTCGCTTCCCGTGGGGTGCCCTCATGAACGATCTGCACGTGCTTTGTCGGGTCGCCGAGTCGAACTACGTCGTTTCTGCCGCCGACGTCTTGCAGATGGAGTCCTTTGCCGGCGCCACCAAGGTGCCGGGGGCGGCCTCCGAGGTCGCGGGCTTGGTCCAGATCCGCGGGCGGGTGGTTCCGGTGGTCGATCTGCGCGTCATCTTCGGGCTTCCGGCCATCGAGCCGACGATGGACTCGCGCGTCGTGGTGGCCAGCATCGGAGAGCGAACGGTCGGCCTGCTGGTCGACAGCGCGCGCGAGGTGCTCAAGATTCCGGCGGCTGAGTTCCAGCCACCGCCCTCGGTGGTCGCGCAGCAGACCGAAGGGATGGTCAAGGCGGTGGCGCAGGTGGGAACGCGTTTATTGATGTTGGTCGATCTCGCGAAGGTGATCGGCGGGGAGCAGAGAGATGGCGAATAACAAGTCAGCGGGCCAAAATGGAAACCGGCAGTTCAGCCTAGACGAGGCACTGGCCAGCTCGAGCGGCACCACGCGAAGCCTGCGAGAGACGGCGGCAGAGGCCCAGACGATCGAAGAAGCGGCCGTCCGGCTCGCGGCGAGCGGCAACGAGCAGGCCGCCGCCAGCGAAGAGATTCGCGGATCGCTCGAGTCGCTGGCCGCCGGGATCGAAGAGAGCGCGAGCGCCGTGCAGTCGCTGGCCCGCGCGCAGGCGCACGTGGCCGAGACCGCGAAGGAGGTTCAGCTCGGACAGGAAGCGACGGGCACCGGCCTGCGTGAGGTGGCCTCTTCGGTCGCCGGCGTGAAGAAGGACGGCGACTCCTTGGCGGCGGCGATCGACTCGACCGCGGCGACGCTGGAAGAGGCGGCGCGATCGATCAAGGGCGTGGGCGCAAACGCCGAGGATCTCGCGGCCGCCAGCGAGGAGCTCCTGGCGGCCGCCGTCGAGACCAGCGCCAGCATCAAGGACGTCGCCGAGCGCGGCCAAGGGACCGCGACGGCGATCGAACAGGTGTCGGCCACCGTCAGCGGAATCGCCAAGGGCGTCGCCAAGCTGAACGGCGACGCCGGTGGCGTCGGAGAGCGGATCGCCTCGATGACCGCGGCAATAACCGACGCGGCCGCAGCCATCGATCGGGTGGCGAAGGACGGGACGGAGATGGCCACGGCCATCGAAGAGACCTCCGCCACCGCGGAGGAGATCGCGCGGACTGCGCGCGGCGTGGCTGAACAGGTGAAGGAGCTCGAAGGGAGCGTCGCCAGCACCTCCAGCATCGTGACCGAGCTGGCCTCTTCGGTCGAGGAGGTGGCGGCCACCGCCGAGAAGAACGCCGCCGTGATCGAATCCAACGCCGCCGGGATCGAGCAGCTCACGCGCTCGGTCACCGCCGTGGCGCGCTCGGCTGAACAGATCAGCCAGCTCGCCGCCGCCAGCGCCACCACCTCGACACAAGCAGAGGGAACCACGCGGCGAATCGTCGAGCTCGTCTCGGCCGCTCGACGAACCGCGGACGATGTGACCTCCACGGCGCGCAACGGCGGCGCGGTCGTGGGCCGGTCGATCGCCGGGATGGGTGGCATCCGGCAGGCCATGCAGGAGTCATCCTCGGTGATCAAAGAGATGGGCAAGCGAACGGAAGAGATCGGCGACATCGTTCAGACGATCAATCTGATCGCGGATCGAACGAACCTCCTGTCACTGAATGCCAGCATCGAGGCCGCGCGCGCCGGAGAACACGGAAGAGGGTTCGCGGTCGTCGCCGAAGAGATCCGGGCGCTGTCCGATCGCGCCGCCGCCGCCAGCGCCGACATCGCCAAGATTGTGCGGGGTCTGCAGGGAACCGCGCGCGATGCCGTGACGGCCTCCAACGACGGCCTCAAAGTGGCCGATGAGGGGACGCGGTTGGCCGGTGATGCCGAGAAGGCGCTCGCTTCGATCCTGGAGGGGATCGAGACGGTCGGTCGCGGTGTCGGGGAGATCGAGCGCGCCAGCAGCGAGCAGACCCAGGCCGTGCAGGCATTGGCCCAGAGCACCTCGCGCGTCAGCGAGGAGAGCAAGTCGATCGCGCGAGCCGCGGCAGAGCAGGTGACCGCCGGTCAGAGCATGAGCCAGGCCGCGACGGAGATGCGGCGTATGGCCAAGCAGACCAAAGAGGCTACGGGCGAGCAAGCGAGGGCGTTGCGGTCCGCGGTCAAGGATACGTCGCAGCTCGCGGCCAACGTGAAGAAGGTCGCGCGCGCGGCTGAGGAGCAAGCGACCGGAGCTGGACAACTCGCCAAGGCGTCCTCACGTATGCGAACGCTCGCGCAACAGACGACGACCGCCATGGTCGAGCAGGCCCGGACGCTCTCCGGCCTCACCAATTTGGCCAGTGAGGTGACTGGTTCTACCCAGCGAATGGTTCTGGCCTTGGCCGAACAGGCCCGCGGCTCCGCGGAGGTGGCCACGGTCGTCGAGGGCCTCAAGCAAGGAGCTGTTCAGAACGCCAAGGGGGTCGGCGAACAGGCGAGGGCGTTGGGTCAGATTGAGATCGCGGCGCGCCAAGTCGCGAAGTTGGCGGCGGAGGTCACCAAGGCGACCTCTGAACAGTCCAAGGCCGTGAGCGGCCTTTCGGCCTCCAGCGACGACGTCCGGCGCCTCTCGAAACAGACGGCGCGCGCCGTCGCCGAGCAGGCGGATGTGCTCGCGACCTTGGCCAGCGCGGCGTCGAAACAGGGGAGCGGCGTGGCGACGATCGCCCGGGTGGCGGCGGAACAGGCTGCCGCGAGCGAGCAGATCAACAAGGCGGTCTCCGACATCCGGACGAACACGCGCGCCATCGTCAGCACAGTGGCCCAGCAGACCAAGACGGCGGTCGTCATCAGCGGCGACGTAACCTCGGTGGCTGCGGGGATCGGGAAGATTCGGGTCGCGAACGAGAGACAGGCCGAGGCGGTCGAGACCGTGACCGCCGCGCTCACTTCACTGCGCGCGCGCGCGTCGGAGACCTCCTCCGCGAGGCCGACCGACCCAGCATGATCTCGCCGGATCGGTTCTCGTTCACCCCCGCAGAGCGCGAGCGCCTGGAGCGCATCGAGCGGCTGGTCGCCGACGGTACGGCGGGCGTCGCGCCGCTCATCGACCTCCTCGATGACCCCAGCTGGACGGTGCGACGGGCCGTCGTCGCCGGGCTGGCCGCTGGCGGGAGCGCGGTCATCGCCCCGCTCTGCCATGCGCTGCGCCACCGCCGCGACGACGAAGCCCGCATCGCGGCCACCGTCGATGCCCTCGCCGCCTTGAACGTCGATGTCGATTCGAGGTTGGTCGTGATGGCCGACGATCCCGATCCGGCGATTGTTGCGGACGTGGCGCAGATCCTTGGGCGGCGCCGCGCGACCGTAGCGCTGCCGACACTGGTGGCGCTGACCCACCACCAGAACGACAACGTCGCGGTAGCCGCAATCGAGGCCCTGGGCCGGGTCGGTGGTCGGGCGGCGGTCGACTCCTTGGTCGAGGCGGTCAGAAGCGGGAACTTCTTTCGAACTTTCCCGGCGATCGACGTCCTCGGTCGCAGCGGCGACCCCCGGGCGGTCGCGCCGCTGACCGCACTGCTCGATGAGCCGCAGTATGCGGCCGAGGCAGCGCGGGCCCTCGGCCGAACCGGAGACCGCGCGGCCGTCGCTCCTCTGATGGCACTTCTCGGGCGCGGAATCGGGGCCATGGTGCGGGTCGCAGCGCTGGCGCTCACGGACCTCCGCCAGCGGAACGCCGAGCATTTCGGGAGCGGCGAACGGATCGACGAAGCGATCGCCGAGGCAGGAGGCGCCGGCATCGTCCGGCAGGTCGTGCGGGCGCTTTCGGACGGGGACTCGACCGAGAAGGCCGCCCTCTGCTTCGTGTTGGCAATTCTGCGGGACGCCTCGACGGTGCAAGCTCTGACGGCTCTCCTCGACGGACCGGTCGAGGTGGTCGAGGCAGCGTCGGACGCGCTCAAACGTATCGGCCCCGAAGCCGACGCGCAGATCCTGCGCGAAATCCGAGGCGGCGGCACGAAGCGGGCGCTGCTTCCATTGCTGTCGCGGACGATGGCCGCTCCCGATGTGGTTGCCTGCTTGGCCGATGCAGAGGTCGACGTAAGGTTGCTGGCCTGCGAGGCGCTCGGCCGGATGGGGGCGACCGATGCGGTGGCCGCGCTCTTCCCATTGCTCGCTGATCCCAACCCGCGGGTCGCGTTCGCGGCTTTGAGCGCCATTCAGGCGCTGGGGGGACGGGAGACCGAGACGCTGACCTTGGCGGCCGTGCGATCGCCGGAGGCCCGCGTGCGGCGCGCGGCGGTTCGAATCCTCGCCTACTTCGGGTTCGACGCGGCACTCGACCCCATCCTCGCGGCGCTCGCCGATTCGGACGAGCGGGTCCGTGAGGCGGCGATCCAGGGGTTGCCATTTTTCGAAAATCATCGAGCCCTCGAGGCGCTGATGGCCGCTGCCAAGGACCCCGTCGACCGGACGCGCGCGGTCGCCATGCGCGCCCTCGGCCAGTGTGTCGGCGACATGCGGGTGAGCGCATACCTCGTCCGGGGCCTCGGCGATCCGGATCCCTGGACCCGCTACTACGCCTGCCAGGCGCTGGGAAGGTTGGCCTTCGAACCGGCGGCCGAAGCAATAGGGCGCCTGCTCGCAGATCCGGCCGGGCAGGTGCGCGTCGCGGCCGTCGAGGCGCTCGCCTTCTTGAAGGGTGAGACCGCATTGGCTGCGCTGGAGGCGGCCGTCTCCGACGCCGAACCCGACGTCCAACGGGCGGCGCTGGTGGGCCTCGGCGTGGCACGGCGGATTAAATCGCTGCCGCTCATGCTTGCGGCCGCGGCGGCCGGCGACCCGCCGACACGAATCGTGGCGCTGTCCGCTGTCGCGGCGTTCAAGTCGCCCGACGTTCTACGTGTCCTGGGCGCGAGCGCCGTCGATCCCGATCCAGGCGTGACCACCGTTGCGATCGGGCTGCTCTCCACCATTCCCGGGGTGGCCGCCACGATGGAGTTGGCCAACCTGTTGGTTCGCTCGAGCGCCAGGGAACTGATCGTCGCCGCGCTGTCGGTTCACATCGAGGGACGCGTTTCCGGTCTCTCCGCGGCGCTCGAAACGGCTGACGATGAAACCGCCGGCGCGCTGACCTCCGCCCTGGCGCGATTGCGGCGTCCCGACGCGACCGCAGCACTGTTGGGGACGATGACCAGCTCGAACAGTCGGGCACGCAAGGCAGCGGCGAGCACCCTGGCGGGGCTTGGCCAGCCAGACGCGTTGCACATCTTGCGCGTCGCCGCCGCCAACGATCCAGAGCCCGAGGTCCGGAGGATCTGTTCGTTGCTGCTGTCTCGTTGAGCTGGGACCTCTTGCAGTTACCTTTGTCGCCCCAGGTCTTCTCGATCCTCAGTGCGCTGGTGGCGGAGCACGCCGGCCTCCATTTCGACGTCACGCACATGTCCGTCTTCGCGGACAAGGTCGGGGGACGCGCTCTCGAGGCGGGGTTTGAGTCGCTGCTCGATTACTACTACTTCCTTCGCTACGATCCGGGCGGACCCGCCGAGCTCGATATCCTCACAGAATCGCTGGTGGTGAACGAAACCTATCTGTTTCGAGAGCTGAGCGCGCTCGAAACGATGGTGAGTGACTTCATACTGCCCTCGGTGAAGGGAGGCCGGCGGCCGCGAATCTGGTGCGCCGCCAGCTCGACCGGCGAGGAGCCGCACACGGTGGCGATGCTGCTCGCCGCGCAAGGGTTGCTCGGGCAGGTCGACCTCATCGCCAGCGATATCAGCGTCCAGGCCCTCGATCGGGCCCGCTCCGGCCGGTTCTCGCGGCGGGCGATTCGCCAGGCCATTCCGACCTTTGCGGAGCGATGGCTCGAGGTTTCCCCCCAGGGGATCGCGATCAGCCCACGGCTCACGGAGACCATCGAATGGCGGAGGATCAACCTGCTGGACGATGGCGCCATCGCCGCACTTGGATCTTTCGAGGTCGTCCTCTGTCGGAACGTCCTCATCTATTTCGACGACGCGACCACTCGTCGGATCATCGAGCGCCTCGGCAATGCCCTCAAACCGAGCGGCGCCCTCTTCGTCGGGATATCGGAATCACTCCTGCGATTCGGCTCGTCGCTGATTTGCGAGGAAAAGAACGGAGTCTTCTTGTACAAGAAGCCGTCATGACTGTCGCGCCGCCGATTCGCGTCTTGGTCGTCGACGACTCTGCGTTCGCGCGCAAGGTGATACGTGAGACGTTGACGCGGAGCCCGCTCCTGGAGGTCGTCGGCATCGCCCGCGATGGTCTGGAGGCGCTCGAAAAGATCGCAGAGCTCGCGCCCGACGTCGTGACGCTGGATCTGGTCATGCCGAACCTCGACGGACTCGGCGTGCTGCGCGCGTTGCCGCCCGACAAGCCACCGCGGGTCGTCATCGTCAGTATCTCCGACGGTGACAGCGCCTTGGGAATCGAAGCGCTCCAGAGTGGAGCCGTCGACCTCGTGCACAAGCCTACGGCGCTGGCGACCGAGCGTCTCTACGACCTGTCCGATGAGCTCGTCGCCAAGGTCGTGGCGGCCGCGGCCGCGCACACGCGGCTCTCCACAGTGGCGCCTGCCGTCATACGACCGGCGCCACCAGCGGGCGCGGTGCGCCTCGTCGTCGTCGGTACGTCCACCGGAGGGCCGGCCGCCCTCACCCGGCTTCTGGCTGGCCTCCCCGCCGACTTTCCAGCGGCGATAGCCGTCGCGCTTCATATTCCAGCCGGGTACACGGAGGCGCTCGCCCGTCGACTCGACGAGACCTGCCCGATGCGCATCTTCGAGGCGTTCGAAGGGGCCGAGCTCGCCCCCGGAAGTGTCGCCATCGCACGCGGTGGGCTTCACTTACGCGTGATCAATGTGGACGGAGCGCTCACGACTCACGTCGGCTCCGCTCCGCTCACCGCCCCGTTCTGTCCGTCGGTCGACGTGCTGTTCGAAAGCGCCGCCACCGCGCTCGGGCCTGCCGTGCTGGGCGTCGTTCTTACCGGGATGGGGAACGACGGCGTGGCCGGCGCGGCAGCCATTCGCCGGGCCCACGGGCGCGTCGTGACCGAGGCCGAGGAATCGTGCGTCGTCTATGGAATGCCCCGCGCGGTCGTCGAAGCCAACCAATCGGACGGCCAAGCCCCGATTGACAGGATGGCCGCCGAGATCAGCCGGCGGCTCTAATCGGCGACGTCTGTGCAGCTCGGTTCCCACGGTCCGCGACTGCTCACGTGAGGTGCCTGTCCACTGCTGAGCCACCGAGCCGTTCCCGGCCCACGAATCGTTTTTCGCCGTGTCGAGCCGGCGGAAGCCGTGCTACGCAAGATGGGGTGGGGCTCTTATCATGAGCGCGGGACCGTGGCGCGTTTTGCTTCTGGAGGACAGCCCGCTCGAGGCGGCGCTCGTCACAAAAGCGCTGGCCGAACGATGCCAGGTGACGCTGTTCTCGGACGGGGCGGCTCTATTGGAACGGCTGGCAAGGGAGGTTGGTCCAGAGCTCCTCATCCTCGACTGTGTCCTCCCAGGGCTTTCCGGGCTCGAGGTGTGCCGCTTTGTGCGCCAGACGAAGGACCGGGTAGAGCTGCCGATCCTCATGCTCACCGCGAACAACAGCGAAGAGATCGTGCTGGAGTGCCTGGAAGCCGGCGCCAACGACTTCGTGACGAAGCCGTTTCGCGCCCCTGAGGTTGTGGCGCGCGTCGCGACGCTGGCCGAGATGTCTCGGACGGCGGCGGCGGCTCGACAGCGCGAACGGGAGCGGGCGGTCGCTCTCCTCAGAGACGCCAAGAGCGCGACCGAAAGGATGCAAACGCAACTGGTACAGCGCGACCGACACATCGGCATCCTCGGCCATGACCTCCGAAACCCCCTGAGCGCCATCTTGATGGCCGCGGAATCGCTGGAGCGCGGTCCTGATGTCTCGGGAATGAAGGCTCGACGGATCAAACGCAGCGCCGCTCGGATGGCATTGATGATCAAAGACATCCTGGACTTCACGCGGGGCCAGCTGCTCGGAAGCATCCCAACCGTCTTGGTCCCTACCGATCTCGACGCGATCTGCGCGGACGTCATCGACGAGCTGAGCGTCGCGAATCCGGGACGGGAGATCAGGTTGGAGGTCTCGGGCGACGTCATCGGTAGCTGGGACCCCGACCGGCTCCTGCAGGCGATCTCGAACCTGGTCGGGAACGCCCTCGAGCACAGCGAGAGCGTCGTGACGATGCGCGTGACTGGCGGCGACACGAGC
>DATAVR010000092.1:0-12843 GCA_036267635.1 Polyangia bacterium
GCCCGGCTCGCCGTGGCACATGGCGCAGCTGTTCCCGTTGAAGGTCGGCCCGAGGCCGATACCGGTCTCGACACCTACCGTGCCGGACACAGAGTCAATCTCCTGGAAACGAATGACCGCCTGCTCGCAGGCGACCTTCAACGCCGGGGAGAGGCCGGGCACCGGCGTCGTGGCACAGCCGCCCGACGCCAAGCCGCGGACCATGAAGCGCGACCGTCTCCATCACGATTCCTCGCTCGGGAACGGACGCCCAAACAGCGCCGCCAGTTTTTTTTGAATGTCCGCGATGGCCTCGGCGCGCTCGGCTCGCGTGGTCACCTTCGCGATCTGCCGCTCCAGCTCGGCGATCTTCTTGTCACGTGGATCCACGAGCGCCGCCTTCGGCCCGCGCTTCTTCGTCGCTTCTCCGGGAGCCAGCTCGCCCCGATCCCGCGCCTGTCGCCAGGTCGTCAGGTGGGACGAGAACAGCCCCTCACGTCGAAGCAGTGCTCCAATTTCGCCGGGCCCCTTGCCCCTGCAGGACTCGGCCTCCTTCACGATCTTGCGTGTGTACTCGACGGTAAACGCCGGTCGCCCGGCCTTTCGGGCACCTCGGTCACCTCGCCGAGGGACGTTATCGCGGTCGCGGTCATTGTGGGATCCCTGCTCGTCCTGCTCAGTAAACTTCCTGGGTCGAGCTGTCTCACTCACGTTGGCAGAGAGGGCGTCGGCCTCCTGCCGCCAGCATCCATTCCTCACGTGCTCACGATACGGCGGCAATTCAATAAGCCTCGGTCGCGAAGACGCCAGGCAATAGCGTCCGTGCGCAAATGCAGTGACTATCGTTAATCAGAGTGTTTCTCACACAGACGGAGGCTCATCATGTTGCTAGCTCTCGCGATAGTCCTCGGCATTGCGTGGATTCTGGGGTTCGGCGTGTTTCATGTCGCGTCAGCCGCGATTCACATTCTGATCGTCCTCGCCCTGCTCAGCCTGGTGGTTCACATCGCTCGCAGAGCGAGTGGGCGGCGGGCCACCTGAGCCGCGTCGCCGGGGAACCCGAGACGAGTCCCAGTCGAGGTGGTCCTTCACCTCGGCGAGCACAACTGCTTCGCAGGCGACCAACTCGGCGGCCTTCGGGTCACCAGCGGACTTGGCAAGCTTCATCCCTTCGAGCGGCTGGCGGCTTCGCCCTGGCTCTGCGTTGAATGTGAGGGTGCGCTTCAATCCCGGGCCGCTCAGAGAAAGCACGATCTCAGGGCATGTTTTTCGTTTTGCGATGGGCGGCGCGGTCACCGTCGGAACCGGCCTCATCGCCGAGAAGTGGGGACCCGCAATCGGAGGTCTCTTTCTCGCGCTGCCCGCGATTCTGTCTATAGGAATCGCGCTCATCGTCAGGCTACAAAATCGCAAAGCTGGCCCGGCCGCGCGAGGCGATCGTGCGCGCCGCGCGGCCGTCCTCGAAACGACCGGGACGTCCGCGGGCGGACTCGGCCTGGTGGCGTTCGCGCTCGTCTGCTGGTCTCGGTTGAGCCGCTGGCCGGCTTGGCTCGCGCTGGCGACCGCGACGGCCGTCTGGTCCGGCATCGCCTTGCTCGCTTGGATCGCCCGGAAGAGCCATAGGTCCGCGGTCGCTAGAAATGCACCTTGACGTCGTCGCTCGACGCGCCCGACGCGGGCGTGGTCCCGGTCGCGTAAGCTTTGACGATCTCAAGGAAATGTTTCAATCCCCGCGCTCCGCTCTGGTCCCAATATTCCGCAGCCACGGGGCTAACAGAGAGAACGCGAAGCGCCGGGTCGCCCTTTCCGTCGGGAAACCACACGCGCCACGACTCCTGCCACAACGTTTCTATCAGGCCCCTGTCGTCGCTGACCCGGGCCCTACCGGAGACGGAAACATAACGAAAACGGTCTTGCATCGTGATCGCAATGCGCGGATCGCTCTCCAGCTCGGCGACCTTGGGCGAATCGGCGCTGGTGGCGAAATAGAGGCGACCATCTCGCTCGCCAGCGAAGGTCATTGGCCGCGCACGCAGGGCGCCGTCCGCTGTTCGCGTCACGACCATCGCCGTACTGAACTTCTCGAGGAGCTCAGACAAACGAGCGTGACCGTGTTCGTCCTGCCCCATGAGAGTCTCAACGCCGGTCGTTCGTACCGCGGACGTCGCGCTTGCGCACCGGATCTGGGGCTTTCTCGTTCGGGGCCTCCGGGCCATTGTCTTCGGCGCGATGTTGTCGTGCCAGCCGAGCATTCTCACCTTCGTCCGATGTCGTCTCGGTCGAGGAACACGTCTTCCAGTGTTCTTGGCTGGCCTCGCCTCGTTCCGAGTGGGGCGGCTGCGTCTTCATGATGCCGAAGCTGGTGAGTGGCCACGATCTGTCAAGCTTTCCGTCGGCCTGCCAGACGTCGAACCGGGCGTCGTCATTGGAGACTGGAATAAGGAGTGCCGGGCGCTTCCGAGCCGACGAATCATCCACAGGCTGACATCTAGGACGTACAGGGCAACCTGATTCGCCGAGGCAGCTGGACCATCGAAGTCCAAATCGAGAAAGGACGTCATCATGTCTGACCAGAACGCTCAGGCTGCATCTTCCGAGAAGCAGCCCAAGAACGCCGGTGGCATCGACGATGTCGAGGAGGGCGAAGAGCGCCTTGATCGAGAAGACCGCGTTGAGGAGGATAAAGCGCATCAAGCCGGCGGGAATCGCCGTTCGCCGAGCGAAGAGCCCAACTCCTCTGACGGCCGCTAGGTCCCGAGCGCAAGAGCAAGCGTAGAAGTCAGGTGACGATGGCTGAGAGATTCGGCCTCGTCACCTGATGGGCGGAGACCGGTCGCCACGCGCGCCGCGATCTGGCCTGCGGTCGCTAAGATCCTCGCTCGCCTCGAACCCAGGATCGCGCGGGAGACTCCGCTTGAAAGTACCTATCAGTTCGCCTCGGGTCCGGACGTGGCCCCTTTCATCGCGATCGTCCAAGCCCGTCCCCGTCGAAGTGCTGGTCCGCGTGAACGAGACGCCGGCCGAACGTATGGATGTGCCCGCCTGACGATACTTTCGCGACGCCGAAGATGATGCTCCGTGGTGAAAGCCGCGCTCACGACAAATGCCGCCGCCACGAGGATCGGTCCTGACGCAATCAGGGTGACGATCCTGTCGGACACGTTTGAACGCTGTACGCCAGTGGCTGATCTCTCTCAAAGCCCGAGGAGAATCTTCGAGACGTCATAGAGAATATCGCCCCGCTTAGGGATGGGCAGGAGGGGGACATGGGCGCCCAGCTCGGGCACTCGAGTGATCTCGACCGCCGCCTGGGCATTGTATGCATAGGCCATCAGGGTGCGGAGGTTAATGACGTCGTAAAGGTTGTACTCCGCGAATAGGCGCAGCGCTTCCTTGTCCCCATCGCGACCCCGGCGAAATAGATTGCAGGCGTCCCACCCGTCGATTCCGCGCAGGTGCGAAGGGCGCGACAGATTCAGAGCTTCGATCTCGTCCTCGATGCGTTTGAGTCCGCCACGGTGACCGAGACGAGTCAGAAGGTGGCGGAGATCGATGTGACATTCCGGAGGTGCCCAGGCAGGAAAGGCGCGGCGCAGTATCGGTACGTCGAACGAGAGCCCATTGAACGTCACGAGGAGTGTCCATCTCCGGGCCAACGCTGGAAACAGGTGCAGATCGCGCCCCGCCAACAGCAAACGTGGACCCTCCCGATCCAGGAATCCAATTGCCGAGATGTTTTCGTGGCCCCACACATCGTCGCCTGTTTCTATGTCCAAATAGGCGGCGTCTGCCCCGAAGGCCCCAAAGAGCCGCCAGTGTTCGGACCTGGGCAAAGCGCCCGCCAGGCGATCCAGGTCGCCTCGAGCGAGAGCCGCCATGGCGTCGCTGACCGCAAGCCGCAGGAGCGAATAGGCACGGCCCGAGACCGCCGGGGCCTCCGCGGCAATGAGATCGGACCAAGCAGCCACACCGCCTGACCAGAGTCGCCGCTCTCGAGCGGGGCCGACACCTGGAACGAGCTGGAATGTACTCTGCAGCATACTGAACATAATATCAGTTATGGCCGCGAAGAGGTAAGTCCACCAGCTCTCTGACGGCGATTAGGTCCGAGGAGCGCTAGAACCGCAGCTTCATCGGTTCGAAGACCACGCCTGCGGCGAGATTGGCGGCGGGCACATGCCGCAAACATCGCCGGGAGCGTTCCGTCGAGGTAGGAGGCGATCACGCCTGGATGGATGTAGCTCTTTCGGCACACCGCGGGGGTGTTGCGGAGCTGCGCCGCGACCTGCTCGACAGCCTTCATCAGCTGTCGATTCGTGGGTCCGGTATGTGTTCTCGCCAGCGCCTCTCGCAGCGCCGCCGCGCACGAAACGGTGCCGGCCCAGGTGCGAAAGTCTTTGGCGGTGAAGCGCTCGCCGGTCGCCTGACGAATGTAGTCGTTCACGTCTGCGGAATCGACGGTGGCGGGCTGACCGTCGTCGCCCAGGTACTGGAAGAGCTCTTGTCCCGGCAGGTCTCGACAGCGGCGCACGATCCGGGCAATTGACGGAGACCGCACGCTGGTCTGGTGAAAAATGCCGCTCTTTCCGCGAAAGTGAAAACGGACCTCCGACGCTCTCAGGTCGACGTGCCGATCCTTGAGTGTCGTCAACCCGAACGAATTATTGTCGCGCGCGTATTCCTCGTTCCCCACGCGAATGAAGGTGTTCTGGAGCAGCCACACGACCGTCGCCAGTACCTTTGGCTTCGGCAGACCGGGGCGGCGCAGGTCGGCCTCGAGGCGCCGGCGCAAGGCCGGCAAAGCACGGCCGAACTTCAGCATTCGCCCATATTTGGTGGCATCGCGCTCCTGGCGCCATCGCGAGTGATACCGGTATTGCTTTCGGCCGCGGGCATCGCGCCCCGTGGCCTGCAGGTGGCCTTCCGCCTGGGTGCAGATCCAGACCGAACGCCAAGCTGGGGGGATCGCCAGTCTGCGTATTCGTTCCAGCGTCGCAGGATCGCGGACCCGGCGACCGGCCGCGTCTTCGATTACGAAGTCCGGAACCCAACGCTTTCCGAAACGAACCTTCTTCCCGGTGGGGCGTCGCCGCAATCCCGGCCTGCGGTCGTCGACGTGCCGGAGGCCGGCCGCGTGCGCGGACTCGACGAGATCGGCGGCCGCAGACGGCGTTACGTCCGACTCATATGACTCGGACCTCGCCATTGGTCCAGTGCCTACGGTTCACTCGGCGATCCCCGCAGGACGCCATCCAACTGTTCCAAGAGAGTTCCAGGGCCGGCGTAGACCTGGATCGCGCCAGCTGCACGAAGCGCGGCCGCGATGTGAACTCCCGTGGCCAGCCCATGAAGGCCACACCCGCCTGTGCCGCCGCTTCGCCGTCGTAGGGGGTATCGCAACCAGGAGGCAGCGGGCTGGTGCAATTCCCAATTTTTCGGCGGCCCTGCTCACCAGATCGCGCCGGTTTCGCTTTCTTGACGTCGTCGTCCGTCACGACGATGTCGATCGTTCGCAGCGATGGGAGGCTTGTGGTTTCGACGACGACCTGGAAGCCGGCTCGTCCGCTGGACGTTGCGATCGCGGTCCGTGTGCCGCGTCTCTTGAGCTCGCGCAACAGATCGTCGGTCTCAGGATACGGCAAAAGTCGATCCCGGCGTGCCATCCGCTCGAACTCCTCCGGCTCTCGCTCAGTCAAGCGCTCCGCTGTTGCAGGCTCGACCGAGACCAGCTCCGCAACGAGCTTGTCACCCGCCTTTCCGATGAACGGCAGGATTCGTCCGACGGCGACCGAAAGACCTTCCGAGGCGAATGCCCGTTCCCAGGCAACCGCATGTAGGCCGTTGCTGTCGACCAGCGTTCCGTCGACGTCAAAAATCACGGCCGCGACGGTCATTTTGCTTGCTCTCAGCTATATGCGCTGACGGATTCGACCCACTCGGTGCACGCGGATGAAGTGCACCAGCACCGCTACCGCCGCTCCAAATGCGAGCGTATGAATCGCGGCGAAGGTGACGTGGAAAACGAGAAACGCCAGGATCCAGATCACCGCGAGAGCGGCGGCCAGAGCGATGAGCATCAGGGATCTCCTTACTCTTGGAGGTAAGCACCCAACGCCTCTGCCGCAAGGCGACTCAGGCCGAGTTGCTCCCGACCTCGGGTCTGGCCACGGTGAGGAGGCGTCTCACATTCATCATCAGGAGGAATTGACATGGTGTTCATTCTTGCAACTTCGACAGTGGCACCCGCGACAGCGACGACCCGGCCTCCGGTCGAGGCGCGGGCTACCGCGATATCGACATCGCGTGCCTCGTCCTTCGCTGGATGGCGTCTCGTTGCCCAAGCGGGCACTGGTTCGGGATCGACTGGCTCCGGAACCTCGGGCGGAAGCATGGGACCTACCACCGGCGGCCCCGCCAGCCCCGGTGGCAAAGAGGGAACACCGACACCGGGATCCAGCGGAAGCAACAATGGGTCGACGGGGACGAGCGGATCGGGCAGCGGCTCCCCCGGGGCGGGAACGATGGACTCCCCAAGTGGTTCGGGGAATGGCAGTCAGCCGGGAACGACCAGTCCACAAACCGGCGCGCCGTCGGGTAGCTCACGGCAGGGTGGCGGGGCCAGTGGAGTACCACCGACCAGCTCTCCCGGCAGCAGCGCAGGAACAACCCAATAGCGGTATCGCGGAACGGGCGCGGCACTGCCCAATAGGCGTCGCGCCCATATTGTGAATGGAGGAGCGCGGATGAAGCTCAAGGATATTTCCAAGCTGGATGAGGAAGATCTGCTTGGGCTGCTGGGCCTCGAACAAAAGGCCTCTTGGGCGGCATCAATGGCCGCCACCCTTGGTACGCTGGGGGTGGGTCTTCTAATAGGCGTGGGTATTGGATTCCTACTGGCGCCCAAGGCAGGGCGGGGACTTCGAGAAGACATTCGCGACCGATTCCGAGGCACTCCGGAGATCCTTGCCCGTGCCTCGAGCAGTCAATCGGAACGGGCGCACAGGGTCGGTTGACCTCGCGAGCTCGAGGTCCCGAGCTCTCCGCGGGGAAGACTCAAGGGCCAACGGGATCGCCGTCCTCGTGTTCACTGTTCTTCCCGCCGAGCTCGCGCGCGTTCGCCAGCCGTGTCCGGGCGGCCGCTTGTCCTGAAGGCTCAGGATAGCGGAATGATGGACCGTCGCGACTACGCTAGGTCCCGAGCCCAGTGTGATCACCTCTCCTCGCTGCTTGGTGACCCGGAAGTCGTTTCCGAGCAGCGAGCGCGCAGCGGTCGCGCCCAGGCAAACGATGACCTTCGGATAGCTTCGATCTCCGCGAGCAACCAGGGGCGGCAGGCGCGGACCTCGTTGGCGTTCGGCCTCTCGTGAAGGCGGCGCTTCCCGCGGGCTTCGGACAGCTTCCACCTGAAATGCTTGACCGCTTTGGTGAGGTAGGTCTGAGCGCGCTCGATCCGCGCTGCTTTCAGCGCTTCATCGAGGAACCGTCCTGCGGGACCCACGAACGGCAACCCTTGCCTGTTCGCCCACCAGGATGAGCGGCACCCGAGCGCGCCCGACGCCGAAGACCGTCTGAGTCGCTCGTTGCCAGAGGGGACAGGCCCGACACACGCTCGCAGCCACGCGAAGGCCTTGGACCGTTGGCCGCGTCGAAGTGTTAAGGCCCATCGTCACGGTAGCTCTCCCACGCCGCGGCCCGCGCGATTGCGGATCTCGAGTCCCGGCGGCACGCCGCCATCACCGTCGACCGGGCCCGGAATGCGGGGCGAATCAATGTCAGCGATGATCGGCTCCATAGCTGGGAAAAAGGTGCGGACGGCCCAACCCGCGTCAAGGATGCTGCTGTCGTCGCCTTTCGGCCCGTTGACCAGCCCGAACGACAGTGCTCCCGTCCACATCGCCCGTGCCATGGGGCCTCCTCGGCGGGAAGGTCATGCCGCGACTGCTAGATTCAATCGATGGCAGCCGCGCCCGCTCATCATCAACTCAGCCTCCTCGGCGGCGGTAGCCTGAGCGTCGATGCGGCGGCGTTGCGTGCGAATCGCCGGTTGGCCCTCGACGACACCGCTTGGGTCGATCACCTCCCTGGCTGGGTGACCGGCCACCAGGCCCTGTTCGACGACATGCTGCGCACCACCGCCTGGCGGTACGAACGCCGCCGAATCTACGAGCGCGTGGTCGACGTGCCGCGCCTCGTTGCCGGGTTCCCCGCCGACGGTCCCGGCCACCCGATCCTGGCGCACGTTCGCCGCCTCCTCGACGCCCACTACGCGACCGCGTTCGAACGCCTGAGCGCCGCCTACTGCCGCGACGGCCGGGATAGCGTCGCTTGGCACGGCGACACCACCGCCCGCGATCTGCCGGAGGCCGTGGTGGCCACGATTTCGCTCGGCGAGCCGCGCCGCTTTTTGCTCCGACCCCGGCAGGGCGGTCCCCCCCGCGCCTTCGGCCTCGGCTGGGGAGATTTGCTCGTCATGGGGGGCGCCTGCCAGCGCACATGGAGCCACGCCATCCCCAAGGTCGCCCACGCCGACCCCCGCCTGGCCGTCATATTCGGTCCGATCTGGGAGGCCGCCGGCTCCCGAATGATCGCCTGAAGCTGGTATCGGTCCGCCACCATTCACCGGACCTGTCACGCATGTGGTCGAAGCATTGCGATCGGTCAATTCGTTCATAAAGAGCATTCAGTGGGTGCCTCGGAATTCCAGCAGCGAGCACTTGAACGCGGGGCCACATACGATCGAAAGGTATCGCCGACTGACGCGGACTCTTTGTCTCAGCGCCAACTTCGCGCCATCCGACAGATGGTCGGGGACATGGAGACGCAGACTGTGGCCGGTCAGCAGCACACGATGGAGAAAGTGGTCGCCTTTCTACGCTGGCGTATTCGCCGAGGTGCCATCACCGGGACGCCACGGAATCGGCGCGAACTTTTGCAGATGGTCGATCGGCTCGACCGAGAGGCTCGGCGGCCAGCGCCCGACGTTCGGCTCTTCGGTGACCGGACCGAGGGCTCTAGTCGTGCTCCTGTGGGCGACGACGTAGTTGAACGGCGCCATTCTAGCCGCACAAGGGTGAGCAGCCGCGTCACCGACAGAGGCTTTGCATGTGCGTTACTGCCCCCTACGGATCCTTCTGAAAAGCCGACCGATTCGTGCGACACGAGGGTACCGCAAGTTGAACACGCGCCTAACTTCTAGGCGCCATGAACGAGGATCGCGATACGCGCGACCAGGACGGCGGCCCGATTCCTACAGAGGGCGAGGCGGACGGAGGACCGAGTGTGGCAGGCGATGTGTGGGCACGGGCTGCCGAGCAAGCGCTCCGGGACATGGCCCGAGCCCAGAGGGCGCGCGAAAAGAGCACGGCTAAGACCAGCATCCCTTAGGCCGCGCGATGTGGACGCTCGCCTCTCCTAGCGAAGATGCTTCGGCAACGGGAGCCGCGGACCTCCGTGCAATGAGCAGCCGCCGAGCCGGCCGCGAAGGACACGGGGAGCCGCTCAGGGTGACGCGCTCGACGCGGGCGCAGTGGCCGCGCCGACGGGGGCCGCGATCGTGAATCGGTGCAACACCTTCAGATCGCCGTCGACTACCCTGACGGAGAGGGACTTTCGGTCAGCTTCAATGACGGCGAACCCGTTCTGGCTGGACACGAACAGCGAGCGCGGCCCCGGCTTGATCGTGTGGCAGAGCAGGTTGAGCCCCGTCGTCCGTACCTACCTGCGATTATAACCGGGCCGGCGTGGCCACTACGACCGCCATAGCGAGAATCAGAGTAACCGGCGCACGTCCATCCCGTGTGTCGGTCAATGTGAAGGGACGGTATGGGCTCGCTTGGTAGCGCGTTCCGCGCTCGCCCGAAGCGATAAATGCCACGGTCGAAAGGCATGATCGTGGTGGCCGGGGAGACGCCGTTCGATGGTCGCGGCCAACTCCGAGCGGTTTTTATGCTCGAGATCGTTATTCCCACCGGTCGCCGTATCCAACATCTCGACCTCCAGCGCGGTTACCCGCAGGGCGAACCTGGTTCGCAATCCGCAGGCAGCAAGGCAGCCGATCAAGGATGAGCTCGTGGCGGCGCGATCGCCCCTAGGATCTCCGAAGTGAATCGCAGCGCGACATCAGGCTATTCGCAAATATGAAATCAGACTCTGACCGACCTCTTCGGCGTAGCTATCTTCGGCGTGCCACATCGGAGGCCAGATGACAAAAAACATTCGGACGGCAGTGTTCTGTGGAATGACGGTCGGCGTGCTCATCACAGCGGGCAAAGATACCCAGGCTGCTGATCCACCCGATACGGCGACGGTCCTGGGGAAGCTTCACAAATCAGACCAGAAGGAGATCGCCGCTGGGAAGATGGCGCAGAAGAACGGCAAATCCCATGCGGTGAAGGACTACGGCAAGATGTTGGAGAAGGACCATGGCGCCGCCGACAAGAAAGTGGCGGCATTGGCCAAGCAGGAGAAGATCGATCTTGCTGCGGCGACGCCGGCCGATTCGGCCGGCGATATGAGTGGAATGGCGTCGGATCCCATGTTCGACCAGAAGTTCGGGCAAGAGATGCTCGACGACCACAAGAAGGATATCGCCGAAGTCACCGCCGCGCGCGACAACACCGCCGATGTGAAGCTGAAGAAGCTCCTCACCGATCTCCTTCCCACGCTGAAGAAGCATGAAGACACGGCGCAAAATATCGTCGACGCAGAAACCAAGAAATAGCAGACATGGAGGGAGACGATACAGGCCCGTCACGTCGCCAAGTCGTGTGCGGCGTGGCGACTGTCATAGCTGCCGGCGTAACCGCCAAATCGGCGCTGGCGCAGACGAAGCCGGGCGCGGCAGGGCAGGCAACGTCGCCCCCGCCTGCACCGAAGAACCCGATGAGCGCTTATCCGAAGCCGCCTTTTCCGCGCCAGTCACAGGACTGGCCGGGCCTCCAGAGCAAGATGACGCCGCGCCCGGATTGCGGCGAGCAGAGCTACCGAGGTACCGGGCGACTCCTTGGCCGCAAGGCGCTGATCACGGGAGGTGATTCGGGCATCGGCCGCGCTGCCGCCATCGCCTTCGCCCGCGAGGGTGCCGACGTGGCGATCGGGTACCTGCCCGCCGAGGAGCCCGACGCTCGCGAGGTAGTCGCCCTGATCAAGGGTGCGGGCCGCAAGGCCGTCACGGTCCCCGGCGATATTCGCGATGAGGAGACGTGTGGCCATCTGGTCGCGCGCGCGGTGAGCGAGCTAGGCGGATTGGATATCCTGGTCAACAACGCGGGCAAGCAGCACGCCGTCGAACGGATCGAGGACCTGACGACCGAGCAGTTCGACGCCACCTACAAGACCAACATCTACGCCTTGTTTTGGTTGTCGAAGGCTGCGCTCACACATCTACCGGCAGGCGGCGCGATCATCAACACGGCCTCCGTCGAAGCCTACGCACCGGAGGCCCAACTTCTCGACTACGCGTCGACCAAGGCCGCCATTGTGGCTTTTACGAAAGCTCTGGCCAAGCAGGTCGCCAAGCGAGGCATACGCGTCAATGCTGTCGCGCCGGGCCCGTACTGGACGGCGTTACAAGTTACAGGCGGTCAGTTCCCCGACAAGGTGGTGCATTTCGGCGAGGACACGCCGCTCGGTCGTCCTGGTCAACCCGCCGAGATCGCGCCCGTCTACGTACTGCTCGCGTCGGGCGAAGCGACCTATGTGACCGGACAGGTCTTTGGCGCTTCGGGCGGTCGCGGCCAGCCGTGAGGGCGATTGAGAGCTTTTGGTGGCGTGCAGCGAAGAACCTGAGGAGTGGCCGCGGCGTTGACCTCGCGCAGACGCACGCAGCTCGGCGAATACCGACGGAAGCGTCGCTTCGACGTCACCTCGGAGCCTGAGGGCAAGGTGGCTACTCAGACCCGAGCGCGTGAGGCTCGGCTGGCGTTCGTCGTGCAGAAGCATCGAGCGACTGCACTGCATTACGATTTCAGGCTCGAATGGCGCGGCGTCATGCGCTCGTGGGCCGTGCCGAAGGGACCGTCGCTCGATCCATCGGTGAAGCGGATGGCCATGGAGGTCGAGGATCACCCCCTCGCGTACAATCGGTTCGAGGGCATCATTCCGGCGGGGGAATATGGCGGCGGCACGGTCATGATTTGGGACCGAGGTACCTGGCAGCCCGAGAGCGCGGACGTCGACCGCGCCCTCGAGGCCGGCGAGCTGAAGCTCACGCTCTTCGGCCAGAAGCTGCGCGGCTCGTGGGTGCTCGTACGTCTTCGAGCGCCGAGCGCCCAGAAACGCGTGGCCTGGCTGCTCATCAAACATCGGGACGAATGGGCGGACTCCGCTGACGTCACCGAGACCGAGCCCCGCTCGGCGAAATCAAAACGTTTGCTCGTCGAGATCGCGCGCGACGAGGGCGGCGACATGAAACGCGCCGCAGACGGAGATCCACCCGCGCTCCTCCGTCGAATTCTCGAGGATCTCACGCTCGTCACCGAGCAGGCGAAGCGAGCTCGTAGGAAGGCCGCTGGTATGTCTCGAGGTGACCGCTGAAGCGAAGGCGGTGTCCCCGAACAGCTCCGGCAAACGCCACGTCCGGTCACCGAACGGCGCGGCGGCTTCCCTTCGGGACAGTCAAAAGACCGCTCGGTCAGCCCGGCGTGGGTCTCCATTCGGCACCAAGGCGGGTCTTGCCTTCGACCCGCCTCAGCTGGGCCCGACGCGTGCCATACAGTCGACGGACGCAAGACAGAGTGCTGCGCAACGAGCGCCTCGATCCGTCGATGTTGGCGTCTTTGTCGTGATCGACCTTGCAAGTCGGCGCGTCGAGATCGCCGGCATATCGCGGTGCCCGGACGGGTTCTCCTGGCGCCCCTTTTCGCT
>DATAVR010000093.1:0-5140 GCA_036267635.1 Polyangia bacterium
ACACGCCGTCGCAAACGACGAGCCATATCGTCACCAGCGCGCCAGCGCATGATCGATCAGCCGCTGGATGTCACACGGGTCCGCGTGGGAGGCGGCATCGACGTCGAGCACGGTCGATGGCGTCGTCGTCGTCCAAAGGAACGACCTTCACGATCCGTTTGCCGAGGCGGGCCGCCGCTTCCGCGGCCTTCGACGCAGGCGTCGCAGTACCGGTGCCGGGGGCCCGCAGCACCAACCAGTACGGCCCGAGACCGGCTATTCGTGCGTTGGCGTCGTGGGTTGCTCCGCGGAAGCGGGGCCAGTGTAAAGACCCGCCGCGCCCTCGGCCACCGCATCAATCGCACCGCTCATCGCGATCAGGCGGGGCGCGCCGAGGGCGGGCTGTTCGAAGAGATCCGACGTTGAAGTTGCGGTTGGTGATCGGCGCGAATGACGGCTGTTCCCTCACCCTCGCCGGCGCCACAATCACGACGGTGAAGATGATGGCGCGGCCGAGGCTCACCACTCGCGCCATCGATGGAGCGATCAGCGTCCCTTGTCGGCCGCCTGTTCCGCTCGTGCGGCGCCGATTGCCGTCTTTACGTTGTGACGCTCCTCCGGCGGCGGGAGGACCGCCTTCAGGCCCAGCGACTCCAACCAGATCTCACGGCACCACCCTTTCGTGTGATAGAGGTGCTCGTCCTCCTGCTCTTCGACGGTCTCGCAGGCGCTCTTCAGCGTGTCGGCCTTCGTGCCGGTCAGGTGCTCCGCGCACTTGCTCAGCAGCTCCCAGTCCAGGTGGTCCTTCACCTCGGCGAGGACAACTGCTTCGCAGGCGACCAGCTCGGCGGCCTTCGGGTCACCGGCGGACTTGGCCAGCTTCATCCCTTCGAGCAGGCCCCCGCCCATCGCCCGTACGACCCGTCTGCCCGGCGCCTCTTGCCGAGCATCGATGTTCATGCTTCGGCAGACCTCCTCGAGGATCTCGACGTGCGTCTTGGTCTGCGCCAGATACTTTTCCCATTCCTCTTTGAGGTCCGAATTGACCGCACAGGTCACGGCTGTCTCGTAGATTTTCACGCCGCCCATCTCGTGCTCCAGCGATTGGAGAATCAGCTCTTCCAGTTGCTTGGTCTTCATCACGCCTCCCCGATCGGTGCTTATCACCGCGCAGGTAATGTAAGGCGTTCACTCACATGTGGAAGGCGGCTGTGTCTGTTCTGGTTGCGTCGGTGGCGGCTACGCTTGGTACTTTGGTGGAGGGTCTGCTCGGAGGCGTAGCTATTGGATTCCTGCTGGCGCCCAAAGCAGGGCATGGACTTCGAGAAGACATTCGCGACCGATCCGGGGCACGCCGGAGAGCCTGGCCCTTGCCCGTACCTCGAGCAGTCAACCGGGAACGGGCGCACAGGCTCGGTTGACCTCGCGGGCTCGAGGTCCCGAGCTGTCCGCCGGGAGACTCAAGCGCCGAACGCGGTCGCCGTCCTCGCGTTCACCGTTCTTCCCGCTGAGCTCGCGCGCGTCCGCCAGCCGTGTTCGGACGCCCGCTTGTCCTGAAGGCTCGCCATCTCGGCGTCGGCCTCGTCCAGCATCCCGAGCGCAGCCAACTCACCGTTGGTGTCTTCTCCGTGGGTGTCTTCTCCGTGGGTGTCTTCTCCATTGGTGTCTTCTCCGAAGTAGCGGCGCGCCCTATCCGCCATCGCCTCGATGAGGGACTGGACTGCGGCAGGGCTGATGCCCTGACTGCGGATGGCCTCGCCGAAGTCGTCCAGCTCTTGCGAACCGATCTCTCCAAACACGTATGCGCTCCAGCCAGTGGCCTTCGTTCTCGCGGTCATCTTGCTCTTTCCCTCGTTGCTTGAGCTAGGTGTCAACACCCGTTCTTTAGTACCGTTCGATGCGTTGACTACCTCTTGACAGTCGGCCTCAGCTGCTCCGTCCGCCTCACTGTCGGGGACAAGAGGGCACGCGCGACGGCCAAGTCAGCGACGAACCGACGCATGTCGCGCACGCGTGTGTCGTGATCGGGTGCGCGCAGGATAGCGGAAGGATGGACCGTCGCGACTACGCTGGGCCCCGAGCCCAGTGTGATCACCTCTCCTCGCTGCTTGGTGACCCGGAAGTCGTTTCCGAGCAGCGAGCGCGCAGCGGTCGCGCCCAGGCAAACGATGACCTTCGGTCCGATAGCTTCGATCTCTGCGAGCAACCAGGGGCGGCAGGCCCGGACCTCGTTGGCGTTCGGCCTCTCGTGAAGGCGGCGCTTCCCGCGGGCTTCGGCCAGCTTCCACTTGAAATGCTTGACCGCGTTGGTGAGGTAGGTCTGAGCGCGCTCGATCTGCGCCGCTGTCAGCGCTTCGTCGAGGAGCCGTCCTGCGGGACCCACGAACGGCAACCCTTGTCGGTCCTCTTCGTCACCGGGCTGTTCGCCCACCAGGACGAGCGCCGCCCGAGCGCGCCCGACGCCGAAGACCGTCTGAGTCGCTCGTTGCCAGAGGGGACAGGCCCGACACACGCTCGCAGCCACGCGAAGGCCTTGGATCGTTGGCCGCGTCGAAGTGTCAAGGCCCATCGTCACGGTAGCTCTCCCACGCCGCGCCCCGCGCGATTGCGGATCTCGAGTCCCGGTGGCACGCCGCCATCACCGTCGACCGGGCCCGGAATGCGGGGCGAATCAATGTCAGCGATCGGCTCCATAGCTGGGAAAAAGGTGCGGACGGCCCAACCCGCGTCAAGGATTGCTGCTGTCGTCGCCGCTCGGCCCGCCCTCTGGTCACGTATGTGGTCGAAGTATTGCGATCGGTCAGTTCGTTCATAAAGAGCATTCAGTGGGTGCCTCGGAATTCCAGCAGCGAGCACTTGGACGCGGGGCCACATACGATCGAAAGGTATCGCCCACTGACGCGGACTCTTTGTCTCAGCGCCAACTTCGCGTCATCCGACAGATGGTCGGGGACATGGAGACGCAGACGGTGGCCGGTCAGCAGCACACGATGGAGAAAGTGGCCGCGTTTCTACGCTCGCGTATTCGCCAGGGTGCCATCACCGGGACGCCAGGGAATCGGCGCGAACTTTTGCAGATGGTCGATCGGCTCGAGCGAGAGGCTCGGCGGCAAGCGCCCGACGTTCGGCTCTTCGGTGACCGGACCGAGGCTCTAGTCGTGCTTCTGTGGGCGACGGCGTAGTTGAGCCGGCGCCATTTTAGCCGGACAAGGGTGAGCTGCCGCGTCACCGACAGAGGCTCGGCATGTGCGTTACTGCCCCCTAAGGATCCTTCGGAAAAGCTGAGCGATTAGTGCGACACGAGGGTACCGCAAGTTGAACACATGCCTAACTTCTAGGCGCCATGAACGAGGATCGCGATACGCGCGACCAGGACGGCGGCCCGATTCCTACAGAGGGCGAGGCGGACGGAGGACCGAGTGTGGCAGGCGATGTCTGGGCACGGGCTGCCGAGCAAGCGCTCCGGGACACGGCCCGAGCCCAGAGGGCGCGCGAAAAGAGCACGGCTAAGACCGGCATCCCTTAGGCCCGCGATGCTGACGGACGCTTGCCTCTGCTAGCGAAGACGCTTCGGCAACGGGAGCCAGCGGACCTCCGTGCGATGAGCAATCAACCGAGCCGGCCGCGAAGGACACGGGGAGCCGCTCAGGGGGACGCGCTCGACGCGGGCGCAGTGGCCGCGTCGCCGGGGGCCGCGATCGTGAATCGGTGCAACACCTTCAGATCGCCGTCGACCAGGCTGACGGAGAGGGACTTTCGGTCAGCTTCAATGACGGCGAACCCGTTCTGGCTGGACACGAACAGCGAGCGCGGCCCCGGCTTGATCGGGTACGTGCCGGCCCCTCCGCCACCAGCGACGACGAAGTGGACGCCGCCTTCGGGCGCGAGGTGCTCGAGATCGTGCTCGTGTCCGCAGATGTAGAGGTCGGCACGGTCGCGCAGGATGGGCATGAGACGCTCCTGGAGGGCTGAATCGTTGACGTACACGCCACCGGAGCGAATGGGATGGTGTCCATAGACTACCTTCCAGCGCGCCTTGCTCCGTCCCAGCTCGGCGTCGAGCCAATCGAGCTCGACGCGCGTGATCAGGTTCGTGTCCAGCGCGAAGAACTGAACGGGGCCCGCGACGAATGAGTACCGCGCGGCTGGCATTCGCCACGTGCTCGAGATGGAGGAATGCAGGATCTCCGCGGCCGGGCTGTCTGCCAGGACCCAGTCGTGGTTTCCGAGAGACGCGAAAAAGGGGATGCGCATCGGTCCATAGAGCCGCTCGAACTCATTGTGCCAGCGGTCGTCGGTCGGAGTCGCGATTCCTGCGGGGTAGAAGTTGTCGCCGAGCGTGATGGCGAAGTCGAAGTGCTTGTCCGCGTGGTATCGCCGCATCGCTTCGGCGATGTTCTCCTGCCGCTTGCTGCCGTCGCCGAAGTCTCCGAAGGCCAGCACGCGCACATGGCGCCTGCTGCCGGTCTTCACGTCGAAGACAGGCGGCGCGTCGCGCAGGAAGCGTGGCAAGTTTTGTCCGGCGGCGAAGACCTGGTAGCGCTCGACCTCACGCGCCAGGCGCGCTCGCCGGGCGGCGTCAGTCGTGGCGTCGAGTCGGCCCTGCAGGGCGCCGGTGATGCCCCCGAGCAGCGGCCGCCGCCACGCATTCCCGGCTGCCAGCGCGACGTCATCGGACGGATCGGTCGCTAGAATTCTGCGAAGGATGTCCTGGGCCCCCGGCAGCCAGGTCATCTTCGTCACCAGCGCTGCTCGTTTCTTCTCGTCCGTCTCGGATCGGTACGCTTTGTCGAGCTGGTCGAGGTCATCGTGTGGCGGAGCAGGTTGAGCCTCGTCGCCCGTACTTACCTGCGACTGTAATCGGGCCGGCGTGGCCACCACGACCGCCATAGCGAGAATGGGACCAACCCGGCGCGTCCATCCCGTGTGTCGGTCAATGTGAAAGGACGGCATGGGCTCGCTTGGGGCGGCAGCGTAGCGCGTTCCGCGCGCGCCCGAAGCGATAAATACAGTCGACGGGCGCAAGACAGAGTGCTGCGCAACGAGCGCCTCGATCCGTCGATGTTGGCGTCTTTGTCGTGATCGACCTTGCAAGTCGGCGCGTCGAGATCGCCGGCATATCGCGGTGCCCGGACGGGTTCTCCTGGCGCCCCTTTTCGCT
>DATAVR010000094.1:0-73424 GCA_036267635.1 Polyangia bacterium
GATCGACGGGATGGCGAATCACGCCACCCGCGTCCGCCGGCACATGGAGCGCCTGGGGATCGAGAAGGTGGAGACCTTCATCGACGCCTGTCTCTGCATCGAGAACCTGATCGACCCGATGTCTCCCTTCATCGCGCGGAAGGCTTCGCCCGAGCGGGAGAAGGAGCGCCAGGAGCAGAAGGAGTCACAGGAGCTGCCGCGCATCCGCGCCAAGTCCTACATGGACAAGTTCATCAACCCGCCCGAGTACATGGACGAACAGCGGCGCAAGATGGAGCGGGAGCGGGATCGGCCCAAGAAGAACCCGCCCGAGCCGGAGCGCGACGTCCTCCTGTTTCTCCTGGGCAACGCCCCGCTCGACGGTTGGGAGCGCGACATCCTGGAGATCGTGCGCGACGAGGCCTACTACTTCGCGCCGCAGCGGCAGACGAAAATCTTGAACGAAGGCTGGGCCGCCTACTGGCACTCGCGGATCATGACGGAGCGGGCGGTGAAGGTCTCCGAGATCATCGACTACGCCGACCACAACGCCAGCGTGCTGGCCACGGCGCCCGGCCAGTTCAACCCCTACAAGATCGGCATCGAGCTCTTGCGCGACGTCGAGGAGCGGTGGGACAAGGGGCGGTTCGGCCGCGAGTGGAACGAGTGCCAGAGCCTCGACGAGCGGCGGACCTGGGACAAGCGGCTCGGCCTCGGACGCAAGAAGATCTTCGAAGTGCGCAAGCTCTACAACGACGTCACCTTCATCGACGAGTACTTCACCGCCGACTTCTGCCAGCGGAACAAGTTCTTCTCCTTCTCGGTCAACGACCGGAGCGGCAACTACGAGATCGACTCGCGCGAGTTCGAGAAGATCAAACACAAGATGCTCTTCTCGCTGACCAACTTCGGCGACCCCTTCATCTACGTCGAGGACGCCAACTACGAGAACCGTGGCGAGCTCCTGATCCGCCACAGGCACGAAGGGACCGATCTGCAGATCGACCAGGCCCGCTCGACGCTGGCGGCGCTCGGCCGCGTCTGGCGCCGCCCAGTGAACCTGCTCACCGTCGTCGAGGGGAAGCAGAAGATGTTCCGCTTCGACGGCAAAGAGCAGACCGAGAAGCCGCTGGCCAGCTGACGACCCGTGTTCTCGACTGTCGGGCAATTCGCAACTGGTGTAATGTCTCCGGGTGGAGGACGTTGCCCTGATGGGTCCCGAGCGGTTCCGATGTTCCCGCTCCGCGCGGATGGGGGGCGGGTTGCTGCTGGTCGCCGGTCTTGCCAGCTGCTGGCCTTCGCCGAAGCCGAAAGCGGCCTCGACGCTCAAGTGCCCCGAGACCCAGCTCGTCGTCGAATCCAACACCACCTACTCCGACGTCGTGAGCGGTTGTGGGAAGAGCGACGTGATCGTGATGGAGGGGGGCGGCAAGATGTCCTCTTTGCGCGAGCGCGCGATCTTCGAGCTCTCCTGTCCCGATGAGCAGATCGCGGTAACCGTCCTCAGCTCGTCGCTCTATGGCGTCACGGGCTGCGGCAAGAAGGTCGTGTACAAGTACGTCCCAGGGGTGGGCATCGTCGCGGACACCACCCAGGGGGAAACTCCCGCCGGGCAGCCCCCTGCGTCGGCTCAATAACCGACGCGATCAGAAGAATCCCCACCCGATGCCGAAGGCCGGTCGGCGGTCGCCCAAAGAGGCGCCCGCCCCGAGATCGAGCAGCGTGAGGGTGAAACGAAGGTTGCTGACATCGAGGGCGATCTCGGGGGCGATCCAGTCGGGCGAGCCTCCGTTCGACCAGGGTCGCAGGTAACGCGCCCCGAGCTCTAAGCCAAACAGCGGCGCGGAGGCACGGTAGGGGATGACCAGAGCAGCGGAGGCGCCTGCGCCCGCCGCCCCCGCCTCGGCCGCGGCGCGCAGTCCCAACCCAAACGCCGCGCGGCCGACGAGGAGCAATCCCCCGAGGTGCCCAGAGACCGTCTGCGCCGCTCCGCCCATCACGCCGAAGGCGGGCAGGATCGAGACGCTCACCGGGGGACGAGCGTCCCAATCGGCTCGCAAGGCCGGTTCTACCTTCGGCACCTCGCCTGGCGACCGCCACGTGTCGAGACCCGGTCGCCGGCGCAAGGTTCGCCCGTCGGGGGCGGTGAAGGTGTACTCATCGAGCTGCAAGGGCAGGGCGTCCGGTAGAGGAAGGCCGATGCGCAACGCGATTCTCCCGCGCACCTCCCAGCGCCCCTCGCGATCGGTCCGGGTCTCGAGCCGATGAATGGGAGTTCCGGGCAAGCCGCCCGAGGGGGGCGTCATGATGTCGAGTGTCTCGACGATCACGGTGGCGCTCGCCACCGGCCGACCGTCCGGCGTCGTCAACCGCCCGGCGCGCCCGGAAGGGGTGGGCAGCGGCAGCAGACATCCGCCCCCCAACGCACCGACCGCCAGCGCGCCGGCCGCCAGGACGCGCGGCGCGACCCCGGGGACGGATCGCGCGAACCTCCCGCTCCGGAGCATGTCGGATTCTTGCACGGCCCGCCGGCGGCGGTTAATTGAGGGGATGCGCGCGCGGCTCGGCCGGCGGACCCGGCGACGGGTCCGGATGGTGGGGCTGGGGTGCGTCTTCATCGCCGTCGCGACCTGGGCGATCTATGAGGCGGCGCAACCCGGACCGTGGCAGCAGGTGTTCGCCACACGTGAGGGGCTGACCGGGCAGCGGTTGGCCTGCGGCGAGATCATCAAGCCCGGGGCGCTGTTTGTGGCGCTGCCGCATCGGGCGGCGCTGCGGAAGAACGTCGAGCTCCGCTACGGCGCGCGCACGATGGTGGTCCCGGTGCTCGACGTCGGCCCCTGGAACGTGGACGACGACTACTGGGCCACCAGCCGCCGCCCGGCCGCCGAGCGCGGACGAGGCAGCTTCCGCAACCCGACCAACCACGCTGGGATCGATCTCTCCGACGCGACGTTCGCGGCGCTCGGCCTGCGCGACAACGCCACCGTCGAGTGGCGCTTCGTCCACCGCGGCTACATCCCGCTGCCGCGGGCGGCGATTTCCGCCGGACCGTGAGCAGGTGGAGCTACGCGCCGGCGTCTGTGTAGAGCGCGTCGACATCGAGCGCGCAGCCGAGCGGCTCCAACCGGGCGATGGCTCCACTCCCAGCGATCTCCACGCGCCAGTCGTCCAAGGCCCCGCGCGCGCGAATCTCGATCTGCCGACGGTCCTGCCATACGTAGACGACCGCCTTCAGCGACGGGATCCGACGGTAGTGGTCGAACTTCTCGCTGAGATCGTAGTCGATCGTCGCGGGCGACAGCACCTCGACGACCACCGTGGGGTTGGCGACGGTCTCCTTGCTCTCTGGATCGGTCTCGACGTTCCCGCAGACGACCGTGACGTCCGGGTAGCAGGCGAGTCCGGTGGCGAGTGAACGGACCCGGAGGTCGGAGCTGAAGACTCGGCACCGCCCTGCGAGCTGCTTGTGCAAGGCCGATGACACGGCCACGGTCAGCGCAGCGTGCAGGATCGACCCGCCCGCCATCGCGTAGATCTCGCCCTCCAGGAACTCGTGGCGGACGGGGTTCATCTCCTCGACCGTCAGGTAGTCCTTGAACGAATAGTGGTGGAGCCTTGCCGGCACGCCCATGACGTTAACATCGGACCGGAATCAGCGGGGTTGCCTAGACTAGGCCGCGTGAGAGGTCTGGTCATGGGTGAGGCGTTCGACCTCGCGGAGGACGGCGGCGGCGTCGATGCGCCGGCGGAAGCGGATGACCGGGAGGTGAGAAGGCAGGTCGCCGGCGGCGCAGGCGCGGTCTTCGTCGATACAGAGGAGACAGACTGCGTCGGTCTGGCGCAGCTTCTCCAGCTTGGCGGCCAGATATTCCGGCGTCCAGAAGCCGACCAGCTCGATCAGAACCTGCCGCCGCGGGTGCAGGCGATGGCGGAGCAGGAAGTCGGGGAAGACGAGCGTGCCGGCGGCGCGCAGCGGCTCGGGCTCGCGCAGGAGGTCCCAGTCGGGCGCCAGCTTGGCGATGTCCTCGGCGAACCGCGCCTCCAGGCGGCTGTCGTAAAGGGCGGGCGGCGCCGCGGGGAAGATCGGATCGCCGCTGTCGACGCAGACGCTCGCCAGCCGACCGCGGAGCGAGCAAGCGGCCCGCAGCTCGAAGCGGGCGCACCAGGCAAGATGCGGCAGGAGCTCGGCCAGCGCCCGTCCGTAGAGCAGCGTGTGCTGGAAGAGTGAGAACGGGCCGGAGATCTCCAGCATCGGGCGGCCGAGATCCGGCACGTCGAGGATCGTGCACAGCAGCCCGCGAAGCTTGGCCAGACGGACGATCGGTCGCACGCCGCCCTCGACCCGCAGCTCGAGGCGCGAGGCGCGCATGAGGACCGTTTGCGCGATCTCCAGGTTGGTGCGCAGGGCGGCCTCGATGGGCGTAGGTGGGGGGACGGGGGCGCGCACCGGTTGCTCGCCGGGGAGATCGGCGAAGAGAAGCTCCAGCAACGCCTCGCGCGATAGCTCGAGCCGGGCCGCCGCCTGGTCGACGATCGTCTGGGTGGCGAGCTCGCCGCTGGCTCTGGCGCCGAACAGCTCCCGCCGCAGCGCCTCCGGCGCCGTCTCCGATCGGGTGGTCGGCGCGCGCCGGCTGCCTGCCGCCGATCGCTTCCACAGGGCAAACAGCGCCCGGGTGGCGGCCCTCCGTTTGAAATGTGGCGCCTCGCAGGGGAGCGGCTCGGCGAGCCGCTCGGCCAGCTCCCGCCGGCGCCGCCCCTCGAAGCGCGCCATCTCGGCGAGCAGAACCCGCAGCCACGGCTCGTCCTGCGGGCCGAGGTAGTCGATGAACGCCCGCTCTTCGATCAGCCTAAGCGGAAGGTCGCGCTCCGACAGCAAGACGTTCGCTCCTCCTTTCCGCCTGACGGGCTTCGCTCGAGCGCTCGACCACCAGCTCGTAGACGAGCGCCCGCTTGCCTTCGCCCGGCCGCAGGAGCCGTCCGACGCGTTGAACGTGCTCGCGCTCGCCCATTCGCCCGGCCACCACGATCCCGATCTCGGCGTCGGGGACGTCGATCCCCTCGTTGAGCACCTGCGCCGAGACCAGCGCCCGCAGCTCGCCGGCCCGGAAGCGGTCGAGGACCTCCTGGCGCTCGGTGCGGCCGATGTCGCAGGTGAGCGGCATGACGAGGTGCTCGCGCGCCACCGCGTAGGCGGTCTGGTTGTCGGCCACGAATATCAGCGTGCGTTGCCCGCGGTGGTGGCCGAGGAGGAGCGCCAGCGCCTCTCGCTTGCGGCGGGGAAAGCCCAAGATCCGGCGCGCGCGCCGCCAGGCGCTCAAGCCCCGGCGCCCCTCGTCAGTTCGCGCGGCCTCGTGGAGAAAGTCTTCCCAGCTCGCGCCGAGGTGGTTCCCCTCGAATGCCTGCCGCGCCTCTCGGTAGACGGCCCACAGCGCGTCGTGCTCGCGGCGCTCGTCGGGATCGAGCGCCAGGTGCCAGGTGACCCGCTCCAGCGGCGCCAGGTACCGTCCGGCCAGATCGCCGATGTTTCGTTCGAACACCGTCGGACCGACGAGCGTTGCCAGCCGATCGGCGGCCGGTCCCGGCGCGGGCGGCGTGGCGGAGAGGCCGAGGCGCAGCGGGGCGATCGACATCTCCAGCGTCTCGTCGCGCCACCCCTGCCCGAAGTGGTGCGCTTCGTCGACGATCAGCAGGCCGAACTTGTCGCCCAGGGCCGACATGTGACGGTAGGCGCCGGCGAAGGTCGCGATCGTCACCGGGCCCGTCATCCGTTCGCCGTCGCCAAACCGGCCGATCGGGCCGTCCCAGACTTCGGCGAGCGCGGTCGCCCACTGGTCGCAGAGCGCGCGGGTCGGCGCCAGGCAGAGCGCGGGCGTGCGGGTGGCGGCGATGGCGCCCAAGGCGAGGCGGGTCTTGCCGCTGCCGGTCGGCAGGACCACCACCCCTCGACGCCCCGCCTGGCGCCAGGCCGCGAGCGCCGCCTCTTGGTAGGGGCGCAGCGCAAACGGGCGGAATTCGGACGGCGGCGCGAGCGTCGGACGCGGCATGTCCGCGAGCGGGACGCCCCGCCGGCGCAGCTCCGACACGATCGAGTAGCAGAGCCGCGCGGGGGCACGGTGGGCGGCGATCCGTTCGTCCCACAGGACGCCCGGGATCTGCGCGACATCGAGCCCGGCGGGCAGGTCGGCCAGGTCGGCGAAGAGGAGCGTTCCCCGATCGAAGGTCAGGCGCACGCGCCTTTCCAGTGCGAACGGCGGGCCAAGGCCGACGCGACAGCCAGCGTCGATTCGCGCTGGCGCGGGAGGTTTGGAACCCTCCGGGGTTCCGAGCTAGAACCTCGTCTTCCATGGCTGAACCTCCCAAGGGCTACGAGCCCGCCGAAATCGAGCCGCGCTGGTACGCCGAATGGATGGCGCGAGGGTACTTCCACGCCGACGCCGCCGCGCCCAAGGCGCCCTTCGCCATCGTCATCCCGCCCCCCAACGTCACCGGGTCGCTGCACATGGGGCACGCGCTGGGGACGACGATCGAGGACATCTTCACCCGCTGGCGCCGGATGGCCGCCTACAACGCCATGTGGCTTCCGGGCTCGGACCACGCCGGCATCGCCACGCAAATGGTGGTGGAGCGCGAGCTGCGCGCCACCGAGAAGAAGTCGCGCCATGACATCGGGCGCGAGGCCTTCGTGGCGCGGGTCTGGGACTGGCGCCAGCGCACCGGCGACAAGATCTTCGCGCAGTTGAAGCGGCTCGGCTGCTCGCTCGACTGGGAGCGCGCCATCTTCACCATGGACCCGCCGTATTCGGCGGCGGTGATCGAAGCGTTCGTGCGCCTCTACGAAGAGGGGCTCATCTACCGCGCGCGGCGCCTCATCAACTGGTGCCCCAACGATCGAACGGCGCTTTCGGACCTGGAGGTCGATTACGACGAGGGGACGGTCGGGGAGCTGTACGAGTTCGCCTATCCGCTCGCCGACGGCTCGGGCGAGGTGGTGGTGGCGACGACCCGCCCCGAGACGATGCTGGGCGACACCGCCATCGCCGTTCACCCCGACGACCCGCGGCACCAGGCGAAGATCGGCAAGCTGGTGCGCCACCCGTTCGTGAACCGCGAGCTCCCGATCATCGCCGACGCGGTGCTGGTCGATCCGAAGTTCGGCACCGGCGCGGTCAAGGTGACGCCGGCCCACGATCCGAACGACTTCGAGACCGGCCAGCGCCACAACCTACCCATGATCTCGATCTTCGACGACAAGGGCGCGGTCAACGCCGAGGGGGGCCCGTTCGCCGGGCTCGATCGATTCGCCGCGCGCAAGGCGGTCAAGGCGCGGCTCAAGGAGCTGGGGCTCGAGCGCGGCTCGAAGCCCCACGTGCACGCCGTCGGCCACTGCCAGCGCTGCGAGGCGGTCGTCGAGCCGATGCTGTCGACCCAGTGGTTCGTCAAGATGGAGCCGCTGGCCAAGCCGGCCATCGAGGCGGTCGAGCAGGGCAAGACCAAGTTCGTCCCCGAGAGCTGGTCGAAGACCTTCTTTCATTGGATGAACAACATCCGCGACTGGTGCATCTCGCGGCAGCTCTGGTGGGGGCACCGGATCCCGGCTTGGTACTGCGGCAAGTGCGGCGAGACGACCGTCGCCCGCACCACGCCCACGGCCTGCAGCAAGTGCGGCGCCGGCGTCGACAGCCTCAAACAGGACGAGGACGTGCTCGACACCTGGTTCTCCTCCTGGCTGTGGCCGTTCGCCACGCTCGGCTGGCCGAGCGAGACGCGCGAGCTCAAGACCTTCTACCCGACGACTGTCCTCGATACCGGCTACGACATCCTCTTCTTCTGGGTGGCCCGCATGTTGATGGCCGGGCTGCACTTCATGAAGAAGGTCCCTTTCCGCACGGTCTACTTCCACACCATGGTGACCGACGACAAGGGCGAGAAGATGTCGAAGGTGAAGGGGAACACCATCGATCCCGTGGAGGTGATCGATCAGCACGGCGCCGACGCGCTCCGCTTCGCGCTCGCCTGGCAGACCACGCACGCGGCGCAGGGGAAGAACATCAAGTTCTCCATCGCCAACGTCGAGGACGCGCGGCGCTTCGCCAACAAGATCTGGAACGCGGCCCAGTTCACGATGATGAACATCGAGGGGTACGACGCCGACCGCTACGCCGATCGGCTGGCCGACGGCCCCGACCGCGCGGAGCTCGATCTTCCGGAGCGCTGGATCCTCTCGCGGGTGCAGCGCGTCTCGGAGGAGGTCGACGGCGCGCTCGAGGAGTATCGGATCGCCGACGCCGCGCAAGCTGCCTACCACTTCGTCTGGGACGAGCTGTGCGACTGGTACATCGAGCTGGCCAAGGCCAGCCTCAGGAAAGTGGCGGGCGACACCGAGGCCGAGCGGGAGGCGCGCAGCAAGATCCAGGGGACGATGGTGACGGCGCTGGAGACGGCGATGCGCCTCCTCCACCCGTTCATGCCGTTCTTGACCGAAGAGATCTGGCAGCGGCTCCCCAAGATCTCCGGTGCGCCCCAGTCGATCATGATCACCCTCTACCCGGTGCGCGACGTCCGCTTCCACGACGACGCCTCCGAGGCCTCGATGGCGCTGGTCCAGAACATCATCGTCGCCGTGCGCGGCATCCGCGCCGAGCGCAAGATCCCCACCTCGACGCGCCTCAAGGTGCTGCTGGCGGTGGCCGACGACTACAAGAAGACGATCCTCGAAGGGTACAAGGGGATCATCGCCGAGCACGCCCGCGCCAGCGAGGTGCGCGTCCGGCGCTCGGGCGCCAACGCCTCGGGCGAGTACGTCATCGGCCAAACGGCGATGGCCATGGCCGGGGACGTCGAGGTGGTCGTTCCGCTCGAGGGGATCGTCGATCCTGGGGCCGAGAAGGCCAAGCTGGAAAAGAACCGCGGCAAGCTGCTGAAGGATCGCGACCACCTGGCGAAGAAGCTGGCCGATCCGAACTTCGTCAACCGCGCGCCGCTCGAAGTGCTGGACAAGGATCGGGCGCGTCTCGCGGAGCTCGAGGCGGCGATCGAGAAGGTCGACCTCGCGCTCCGCCGCATCGCCTGACGCTCAGCGCGGCTCGGCGGGGGGGATCGGTTCGTCGGCGGCCGGCGCGGTCTCGTCGGCCGGCGTGGCCGCGGACGGCGCCGTCCCGTGTGTCTTTTTGTGGGGCGGCTTCTTCTTGGCCGGTTTGGCCGGCTCCGGCGCTTCCTGGTTCGGCAGCGGCAAGGGGAGCGCCGGCTTCGGCGGCGGAGGCGGCGGCGCGAGCAGCACCGGAAGGTAGCGCCGTGCCGCCCAGATCGCCGCGCCGACGACGACGGCCCCGCCGACCACGATCGCGGCGACGATCGCCAGGACCTTGATCCTGAGCCGCAGCCGCTTGCGGGCCAGCCGCCCCTGCTCCTCCAGCACCACCCGGCCCAGGCGCTCGGCGCCGGAGTCGGCCGGGCGAACGTCGGCCACGTCGGGGATCGGCTCGGTGATCGAGGTCGACGGCGAAGTAGGGCGGGAAGTAGCGCGGGAAGTAGGACCGGAGGTCGGGTGCGACGGTTGGGTGCCGGGCGACGTCGGTCGCGAGCCCGGCGTCGACTGCGAGCTCGAGGTCGAGCGCGACCCCGAGGTGCGCGAACCCGAGCTGGTGGCGGTGGCCGTCTGGCCGCTCCCCCCGCTCCCCGTTCCAGGCGAGCTGGCCGTCACGGCCACGGTGCGGTGATCGTCGGTGTCGACCACCACCAGCGGATCCTCGTCGGGGAGAAACAGCCCGTGCAGCAGCTTCGACAGCTCGCGGCTGGAGTAGCGGGCGGCGATCAGCGTCCGTTCGAGGTCGCTCGCCATGTCGGCGGTCGTCTGGTAGCGCTCGGTCACGTCGATGGCCAGCGAGCGCATCACGATGCGGTCGAGCTCGCGCGGGATCGTCGCGTTCAGCGACGACGGCGGCACGATCGTCTGCGTCAGCAGCTGGCGCATCTTGGTGATGTCGTTCTTGGCCTGGAACAGCCGGCGCCCGGTGAGCATCTCGTGGAACACCACCCCCAGCGCGAACACGTCGGCGCGCGCGTCGAACGGGCGCACGTTGATCTGCTCGGGCGACAGATAGCTGACCTTCCCCTTGATGAGCCCCTTCTTGGCCTCCTCTTCGGCGAAGGAGGCGGCCCGGGCGATCCCGAAGTCGAGGATCTTCACCGTGCCGGTGTAGGCCAGCATGATGTTGGTGGGTGAGATGTCCTGGTGGACGATCTCCAGCGGCCTTCCGTCGGGACCGTGCAGCGTGTGGGCGTAGTCGAGCCCGATGCATATTTGGCGGGCGATGTCGGCGGCGACCAGGTAAGGCATCGCGCGCTGCTCGCGCCGCAGGGTGGTGAGCGCCTCGCGCAGGGTTACCCCCTGCACGTTCTCCATCGCGATGAAGTAGGCGCCATCCGCCTCGCCGAACTCGTAGATCTGCACGATGTTCGGGTGCAGGAGCAGCGCCGAGATCTTCGCCTCCCGGATGAACATCGTCTTGAAGTCGCCAGTCTCCGAGAGGCGGGGAAGGATCCGCTTCAGGACCAGCTCGCGCTCGAAGCCCTCCGGCCCGGTCATGAGGGCTCGGTAGACCTCGGCCATCCCCCCTTCGCCGATCCGCCCGAGCAACTTGTAACGCCCAAACATGGTCGTCGCCGCAGCCGCCGGTTTCATCCGGGGTTGGACGGGCTCACGGGTGGACATCGGCGGCTCTCATCGACAGGTTCCGAACCCCTCTAAGGTCGCCGATCTCAAGGAAGCGCGCCACCGTCGATCCAGGCCGCGATGGTCCGAATCTGGTCGGGCGCGAGCGGTGGGCCGGGGGGCTCTCGCTCCCCCAAGGTGCCCGGGATCGGTCCGCCCCCGGCGGTGGCGGGGAGCAGCTTGCGCATGAGATAGCTGCGGGCCGAGTCGAGCGGTGCCACCAGGGCGAGGGCGCTCACCTCGCGAGAAGGGACCTCGACCAGCGCGTCGCGGGCCTCCTCGGCGCACAGCGAGAGGCCGGCCCGCGGCGCCGCCAGGCAGCCGCCGGAGGGGTCGAGGTGGCAATTGTTGCCGGGGCCTCCGCACCGGGAGGTGAAGACGGCCTGGACGTCCGCCAGCGCGGGAACGGCCGGCGCGGGGAGGTTGGCCGGGCCGCTGCCGGTGGTGAACTGACGCTGGGCGAACGTCCCCGCGCAGCCGGCCAGCGACAGCAGGTTCGCCATCACGGTGACGCTGTAGCCGAGCTGGGAGCTGAGCGTCCCGACCGGCGTCATCAGGACCGCCTTGTCTGCCAGGTCGACCCGATAGGTCTCGGGGACGCGATAGACGCCGGAGGTGAGCAGCATGCTGGGCTCGCCGACGGTGTCCGGGTCGGGGTAGTCGGAGAAGGTGACCCTGGCGGTGACGTCGGTCGGGACGTCGAAGGCGTAGGCCTGCGGCGACCAGTCGGCCACGAACATCTCCGGGCAGAGCCCCGGGTAGGGCGTCGCGTCGCTCGGATAGCTGCAGCCGGCCGCCGCCAGGCAACCGGCCAGCAGCAGGACGAGGCGCTCAGCTCTCGCTGTAGAGACGGATCTGCTCGCGGACGACGTCGTCGGTGATACCGGTGCGGAGGTAGTCCTGGAGGCAGTCGGCCAGCGTGACGACCATGTCGTCGACGCCCCGGTCCTCGACCAGCTTGCCGAGCAGCTTCCGTCCTTCAGGGCTATCGTCCTCACGCAAGAAATCCCGCACCATGTCCAGGGTGAGATCGCCTGAGAAATCGATTATCGCGTGATCCAGCAGATAGGCGATCAGTTGTTTCACCGTGATACCTCCGTAGGGGCCGAAAAAAATGAAAAGGGGGGAAGGCCAAAAACGGCCGGGACGAGAATGGCGGGGAATGCCGCGTCGAGGAAAAATACCGGCTTCGCTCATATCGCGGATAAACTCGCCGCGCAAGACGTGCGCGTGATTGACCAGCTCAACGCCAGTTGCTACCGTCGGCCCGGATTGCGCCAGGTCCGCACCCTTCCGACGGGAAGCATCGTCGTCTTGTTGGCGCCCTTGTTGGTGTCGTCGGTGGGCTGTGGCCCGGTCGAGTACATCAATCAGGTCGGTAACAAAGCGGCCTCGGCGGTATCGGCGGCCAAGCTGGCATCAGCCGAGCGCTACGCGCCGTACGAGTACACCAAGGCCGAGGAGTACCTGCACAAGGCTCGCGAAGAAGCGGGGCACGCCGAGTACGAAGACGCCATCGAATATGGCCGCAAGGCGGAGGAGTTCGCCAACCGGGCGCGCGCCATCACGGTGGAGCGGATGGCCAAGGAGAGCGCCGCCACCGTCTACCAGCCGAAGACTCAGAACGAGGAGCCACGCGCGGCTCCCGCCGAAGATCCCGGGGCCGCTCAGAAGCCGGCGCCCGCGCGCGACGAGAAGGCGCCCGAGTGAGATTGCCAGCGAGGACCGCCGTGTGGGCGGCGGCGCTGGGCGCGCTCGGCGCGGCCGGCTGCGCCGGGACCGAGATGGAGAACAGCGTGCGCGAGGTGCGCACCATCGCCAAGGAGGCGCGCGAGAACGGCGCCTACAAGTGCGCGCCGCGGGAGCTGGCGCTGGCCGAGACGCAGACCGAATTCACCGAGCGGGAGCTGGCCCAGGGGGACTACTTCCGGGCGCGCGACCATCTGCACATCGCCGACCACAACGCGCGCGAGGCCTACCGCCTTTCGCCCCGCGACAAATGCGTCGGGCCGATCGTTCCGCCCGACACCGACCACGACGGCATCCCCGACAGCGTCGACAAGTGCCCGACCGAGCCGGAGGACAAGGACGGGTTCGAGGACGCGGACGGTTGCCCCGACCCCGACAACGACGCCGACGGTATCCTGGACAACGTCGACAAGTGTCCGATGGAGCCGGAGGACAAGGACGGGTTCGAGGACGCGGACGGCTGCCCCGATCCCGACAACGACAAGGACGGCGTGCTCGACGCCGCCGACAAGTGCCCCAACGATCCCGGCCCGCCCGACAACGACGGCTGCCCCAAGAAGTACGAGCACATCGTGGTCACCCAGGAGAAGATCGAGCTCAAACAGAAGATCTTCTTCGACACCAACAAGGCGACCATCCAGGCGCGCAGCTTCTCGCTGCTCGACGAGATCGCGGCCGTGCTCAAGTCACGGTCGACCATGACGGTCCGCATCGAGGGTCACACCGACTCGCGTGGCAAGCACGATCACAACATGCAGCTGTCGCAGAGCCGAGCTGAGTCCGTGCGGCAACATCTCGTAGGACTCGGAGTCGACATGTCGCGGATGGAGGCCAAGGGGTACGGGCCCGACCAGCCGATCGAGACCAACAAGACGGCGGCGGGGCGGGAGAAGAACCGGCGGGTGGAATTCTTCATCACGCAGCAATAGCCACGCAGAAAAAGCAATAAAAGGACGAAGCAATGATTCGCTCCAGACACCTCGCCTTGGTCGCGCGCTCGCTCGCCCTCTCACTCGCCGTCTCATTCGCGAGCTTGGGCGCCGTGGCGCTGTCGGCCCGACCGGCCTTCGCGCAGGATCAGGCCGCCGTCGACAAGCTCGTTCAGATGAACAAGAAGGCCCTCGACGACTACGACACGCTCGACTGGGACGCCGCCAAGCGGATCCTGCTCGACGCGCTGGTCGCCGGGAAGAAGGCCGGCCTCGACAACCACCCCGTCATGGGGCGCACCTATATCCATCTGGGCGCCATCTACATCACCGGCTTTCACAACCGCGACAAGGGGATGCAGAGCTTCGCCCGCGCGCTGGAGATCGACCCCTCGATCCAGCTCTCCAAGGGGATCGAGACGGCGGAGGTCACGGCGGCGTTCGCCGAGGCGCAGCGCAACGCGCGCGGCGGCGGCGCCTCGTCGGGGGGCGGCGGCGACGACGACAACCCGCCTCCGCCGCCCAAGAAGAAGCGCCGCGGTCCGATCATGGAGGGGGACGACGCCTCGTCTGACGATCAGCCCAAGCCAAGGAAGCGCCACCGGAGCGGAGACGACGAGCCCGACCTGCCGGCCCACATCGGCGCGCTCGACTGCCCCGAGCCCGACGAGGCGATCATCGACAAGCCGCTCACGGTCCGCTGCGCGCTGGCGCCCAACCTGCCGGTGGCCAGCGTCTACCTGATGTACCGCGCGCCCGACAAGGAGACCTACAACGAGGTCCTCATGACCAAGACTCCCAAGGGGTGGCTGCAGGCCAAGATCCCCAAGAAGGCGGTCACCGGGAAGTCGATCCAGTTCTACTTCGAGGGGCGCAACGCCGCCGGCAAGCCGGTGGTCGCCAACGGTGGCGCCGACAGCCCCAACATCGCGCTCGTCGTCGAGGAGGAGGCGAAGGGGGAGGCCTCCGAGGCCGGCACGGGCCAGGAGCCCGAGGAGAACCCGCTCGATGATCCCGAGGAGAACCAGCGGCGACATATCCACCTCGGCCACGCCGACAAGGAGCGCGAGGGGCTCGACACCCGGTACGGCAAGCGCAAGTGGTGGATCGGGATCGGCATCGGGAGCGGCTACGGTTACGCCAAGGGAAACGGCTTCGAGGCGGTCAACAAGTCGACCGAGATGATCTGCGCACCGACGATGCCCAGCTGCGTTCCCTTCAGGTCGCTGCAGTCGGCGTTCGTTCCTGGCCTCGCCTTCGCCGGTCTCGGCCAGCTGGAGCCGGAGTTCGGCTACGCCTTCAACCCGGGCATGGCGCTGGCGGTGACCGGGCGGCTGCAGTACACGGGGATCCCCTCCAAGTACTCCGAGTTCGCCGCGCGGGGAGCGATCGGGGTCCTCGCGAAGCTGCTCTTCTATACGAAGCAGTCGCAGCTCAGGTTCTACTTCGGGCCGCTGGCCGGCGGCGGCAATTTCCGTTTCGTCGGCTACCCCGATGCCGGGGCGACCAACGCCTTCTCCGACTTCAAGGACACCATCGACGCCGGTCCGCTGTTGGTGGGCGCACTTTTCGGCGTCTACTACGAGGCCTCCAAGACGGTCTCGCTGGTCGGGGAGCTCAACGAGATCGTCGGCCTGCCGACGATCGGCGCCGTCACCGACATCAACGTGGGGCTACAGTTCAATCTCTATTCGTCGACGGCCGGGCCCGGCCCCAAGGCCTACGTGCCGACGGGCTCGGATCAAGAAGAGCCAAAATAGTCTCGGCCGAGGCAGGGACGCGCGCGCGCACCCGTGCGTGCGCTTCGCGGAGACGCGCTTCACCTGAGGTGTCCGTGCCTGCCGGTGGAGCTCGCCGCAGGAGATCCTCGTGGCTCCGGAGCGAGCGCCCGATGGCCGTCTCCCAGAGGATCGCCCCCGCCGCGTAGAGATCCGTTTCGCTCGAGGCGGCGGCACCCTGGAGCTGCTCGGGGGCCAGGTAGAGCGGCGTGCCGCCCGCCTCCGCGAGTCGCGGGGCTCTCGCCTCGCGGTCGATGAGCGTCGCGGCGCCGAAGTCGGCCAGCACCACCTCGCCAGGGGCGCGCAGGAGAAGGTTCGACGGCTTGAGATCGCCGTGGACGATCCCCCGCCCATGCAGAAACGCCAGGGTGGCAAGCAGTCCCTGGGCGGTGGCGGCCACCTCGGCGGCCGGGAGCCCGTCGGGGTGCGCGGCGAGGCGCGCCCGCAGCGTGCCGCCCGCGACCCACTCCATGGCCAGCGCGCGGGCCCGCTCGTCGACGTCGTAGACGGCCACCACCCCGGCGTGGCGGAGCCCGGCCAAGAGTCGCGCGCCGGCGAAGAACCGGGCCAACGCCTCCGTCTGCCGCGCGCCTGCCAGCTGGGGGTGCAGCACCTTGAGCGCGACCTCCAGCCCGAGCGCTTCGTCGCGGGCCAGGTAGACGGTGGCCGTCGCGCCCCGGCCGAGCTCGCGCATCAGGCGGTAGCGCAGGGTCTCCACCCCCTCGGGCGAGATCAGGGTCTCGCTCGGGCCCGGTCGATCGTTTCCCAGAGGCAGCGAGGACGGCGCGGCAGGCTGCAGCCGGGCGAGGTGCGCGCGTGCCTGGGCGTCGTCGATGTCGTCCGCCAGCAGCCGCTGCCAGCGCCCGGCGGCCGCCACGATCGCCCCTTCGGCCTCATCGAGCTCGGCCAGCGCCCGCTCGACTTCGCGGGGGTCCACCTGCCGCGACGGGCTCCGTGGCGCGACGCTCGCGCTCGCCGAGGCACGCTCCGATTGCCGTTCCAGCAGCTCCAGAGCCTGCCGGGCGGCGGCGCGCTCGCCGGCGGTGATGAGCAAGCGGGCAAAGCGGAGGCGCGCCGGGCTGTCGTCGGCGTGGCGCTCCAGGTGGCGCCGGAGCGCGAGCGCGGCGGTCATCGGATCGCCGGCCCGCTCCGCCCGATCGGCGTCGGTCAAAAAATCGCGCTCGCTCACTCGACCTCGAACCGTGCACCCGAGCCGAGGACCTCGACTGCGTCGCCGTGAAGCAGATCGCACTGCGGCCCGATCAGGTGTCCGTCGACGCGCACGGCGACGTCGGCAGGTCGGCGCAGGCGGACCAGATCCTGAGCGATCTCGATGGTCAGTCCCTCGGTGCCCGGGAGCAGGGCCGCGAACCCCAGCGGCGCGACGCCGGCCAGCGCCCGCAAGCCGCGATCGAGCCCGCCTGTCCCTTCGAGCGTGACGATGCCCGCGACGGTTTCGAATCTGAGCACGGTGGTCGGTCCGAGGCCGATCTCGCCGCTGCCGCGCAGGGGGAGGGCGGCGCCTCCGTCGAGGCGGACGCCGTCGAGGCGGACCCCCGCCCGCGAGCCGAGGTCGGCGACCACCACGTCGTCGCCGGCGACGCGCAAGGCGGCGTGGCGGCGCGAGATGGCCGGATCGCGCAAAGGAACGCCGCTCGCCGGATCGCGTCCGATCTCGGCCGGCAACGGCGCCACCCGGACCGAGGCCCCCCCTGGCGCCCGCAGCCCGACGGCACGGCCACGGCAAAGGCGGCGTTCGACCTCCGCGGCGCGCAGCCGCAGTGAGGCGGCCTCCTCGATCCTCGAAGCGGAGGCGATCGTGCGGAGCGCGCGCATTCGCTCGCCACCGGCGAGCAACGCTTCGAACTGATGCACGAGCTGGCCGGCGGCGCGCTGGACGGCCGTCCTTCGCGCCTCGCGCTCGTGCGCGGCCTCCATTCGATCGAGGTCGCCGAGCGCACCCCAGGCATCGGCGGCGCGCGCGTCGGCCCCCAGATCCTCGTAGGCGAGCGCGGCGCGGCGATGATCGCCGGCGCGCTCGAGCAATCCCGCGGCGCGTTCGAGTGCGCGCCGCTCGGTCTCCGCCAGCGGCGGTCGCGCGCAGCGACCGAGCAGGGCCTCCGCGACCGCCAAGCAGACGGCGCGCAGCTCGTCGGCCTGGGCGCTCCGCGGGTTCTTGGGCGTGGGCAGCGCCGCCAGCGCCTCGCTCACCACGCGTGCCGCCGAGTCGAGATCGGCGAGCGCCGCCGGCGCGATCCCCTCCTCCCCCCCGAGCGAGCAGAAGAGCGCCGTCAGCGTGTCCCAGGCCCGCTCGCGCGCGAGGCGCCCGACCACCGCGACGAGGTCGCGCCCCCCCGAAATCGTCAGCGACGGATCGAGCGTCGGCCGCGGATCGCGAGGGGTCACCCCCCGATCCTAACATCCGCTCGAGAACCCGACGCGGCGGAGCCGAATCCTTCAGAGTTCCGAGTAAACTAGCCACATGCTCCAGCGGATTGCGCTCGGGCAGGCCCGGTTCAACCTCCCGGGGCTGACCGCCGACGCGCGCGGCGCGGTCATCGGCCGGGAGCTCTGCGCCCGGTTCGCCGCCGTCGATCGGCTGGTGTCGTTCCTGCGCGTGCTGTCGGCCGAGCAGAGCCTCGACGACCTGCAGCCGGGCCTCCGCATCGTCTACGCGCGCGGCGGGGCGGGGACCCGCGAAGCGATCGTGCTCATGCCAGCATCCTCGGAGCTGGGGGACGTCGTGGCGCACGCGGCGCGGCTCGCCGGTGGGCAGCTCTTCACCGGCGCCGGAAAACATCTGGTGCAGTTTCGCGACGCGCGGGCTCCGCTCGGCTACGACGTCGACGCGCTCGGCGACGCGGCCGGGGATCTGATCCTCTACGGGGCCGAGCAGACCATCCCCTACCGCATCGAGAGCGAGCTCCCGCTGGCGACGCTTCTCTTGCGGCTGTCGCTGGTGCGGCTGCATGGGCGCGCGGCGAAAGCGCCCGAGGGGACGATCTACGTGACCGCGCGCCGGGGGCTCGGCACCGTGGTGGCCGGCATTCTCCACCGCGCCAGCGGCTACGCGCCCGAGGCGGCGGGTGCGCTGCGGGCGGCCGCGGCGCTGTGCGAAAGCGCGGCCGCCAGCGCCTTCTCCCCGGGGACGGCGTTCTGGATCTTTCGCCTCGAACGATTGCCGCCGCGGCTCACCAAGCTCCTCTCGACCACGCCCGGCCTCGAGCTCTACTTGCCAGTCACCGACAACGTCGCGGTCGCCGCCGGATTCCGACATCCCATTCACCTCGAGGCCTGCCGGGGGAGCTTCTCGGTCGATCGGCTACACCTCTTCTCGCCGCGCGGCGTGACCGAGGTGGCGCCGCTGCCGACGTTCGCCGCGATCGAGGATCTGATCCGGATCCGCGGCCTTTCGTCCGAGCTGGTGGAGCGGCGTGAGGCGGTCCCCGCCGGGCGTCCCGATCTGGCCGTCGCGCTGCGGCTCGAGCCGGGGGGCGAGGCGCGACCGCCGGTGGCGGCGCTGGTCCCCTGGAACCAGGCCGTCTGGTTGCAGCGTCTCGTCTATGCTCTGCCGCCGACGGCCTTGCGCGCCTATCGCGTCGTGCTGCTCAAGCGCGGCTTGCTGGTCCGCGCGGCCGAGATGCTCGACGGGCTTCCGTTCGGGACGCTCTATCAGCTCGGCGCGCCCGAGGTGCTGGTTCCGCTGGGGATGCAGATCCGCCCGGCCGCCTCGCCCCTGCTCCTGTCGGAGCGGCTCGGGGCCACCGACGGCGCGATGGTGCTGTTCCCCGACCGGCTCTCGCCGCCGGTGCGGATCCTCCGCGAGGCGATCGTCCCCTTTGACCGCCGCCTGCTGGTCGAGATCGAGCCGGCGCTGGCCAACCTGGAGACGGTCGGGCGCCACGAGCGTGAGCCCGACGAGCCGATCGAGATCGAGAACGAGCCGCTCGGACCGATGCCTCTGTGGGGGCTCGGGCGCCCGCGCTGAGGCCATGGCGCGTCCATTCGTCACCGAGTTCCTGCTGCCGCTGGTCCGGGGCGGGGCGCTGCGCGTCGGGCGGCCGTTGGGGGCGCGCGCCGTGGCGCGCGTGCTGGAGCTGGTGGCGCGCGCCGGCCGGGACGCGGCCGACGAGGAGGCCGAACCGATCGCCGCGCTCGGCGCCGGGCGGCGCGCCGTCGCCGGGCGGCTCTTCCCGGCCGTCGCGGCGCCCCCGCTCGACGAGGTCAGCGTGCGCCTCGGCGCGGCGCTGCACGATCTGCTGGCGCTGGCCCATCCCGATCTGGCGGGGCCGGGCCTCGGCCGCCGGCAGGAGCAGATCGCGGCGGCGGCGCTGGAGCTGGCGTCGATCGGCCCGCCGCCGTCGGCGCGCGAGGCGGTGAACCGCCACTCGCTGCTGGCCCGACTGCCGGAGATCGCCCGGGTCGATCGAACGGTGAAGTTCTGGTTGGGGCGGCAGACGTTCGTCGGCCGGACCCCGCCGGGGCGGATCATGGCGCTGCCGTCGCTGCGGCGGGTCCGGGTCGAGCGGTCGTGTCGCGGCTGGCTGCGCGAGATCGGGATCCCCGCCGTCGGCCGCCGCGCCTTCCTGGCGCTCAACGTGGCGAGCCCCCTCGGCGAGGCGCTCGATCCGCTGCGCCTCGATCCGCCGCTCGGGTGGGGGCGCGTTCTCCCGGTGCTGCGGTTCCCCGGCCTCGCCCGTGCGGTCGCCGGCGCCGCCGTCGAGCTCGGCGTCGATCGTGCGGGCGACGCGCTGGCGGGCGCCCTCTACCGCTACGCGGGGATGCACGATCCCCCGTTCGGTCTGCCGGCCACGGGCGAGAGCGTCGCCTTCGCGCTCCGGTTCCTGGCGCATCTCGTCTGGCTGGACGTGCTCTACGGCGCCGATCCCGACCAGGCCCGGGCCGCGCAGCCGGCCCACAACGGGCCCGAGCTGGGGCTCGAGTTGGCGGTGGTGCTCACCGCGGCGGCCCGCACCCGGCCGTCGCTGGTCTGGCCCGACGACGTCCCGCCCGGCAGCGACCTCGGGCGGGCGTTCGGCGCTCGCCTCGCCCTCCTCGACGCGCGGGCGTCGGCCGCCGGCTCGCCGCGGCTGGCGGCGGCGCTCTCCATCGCCGATTACGCCGCGGCCCCCGTCACCCGACCGCTCGCGCTATGATGAAAGGCCATGTCGACGTCGGTCAGTGAGCCCTTCCCCGCGGCCGAGGCCGCGCTCGACGCCGAGGCGTTGCGCATCGGGCACAAGCTGCGCGAGGTAGGGCGGGCCCTCGACGCCCGCTACCTCGACAAGGGGGAGCTGATTCGCCTCTTGCTGGTCACGCTGGTGGCCGGCGAGCACATGCTGATCGTGGGGCCGCCGGGCACGGCGAAGTCGGCGCTGGTCCGCCACCTGGCGCGGCTCATCGACGCCCGCTACTTCGAGTACCTGCTGACGCGGTTCTCCGAGCCGAACGAGATCTTCGGCCCCATCGACATCAAGGCCTTTCGGGAAGGGACCTACCTGCGCCGCGTCGAGGCGATGCTCCCCGACGCCGACATCGTCTTCCTCGACGAGATCTTCAAGTCGAACTCGGCGATCCTGAACGCGCTGCTCAGCATCCTCAACGAGCGTCGGTTCTTCACCGGCGCGGCCAGCATCAAGGTGCCGCTCTCCTCGCTCTTCGGCGCCACCAACGAGGTCCCCAACGACGACGCGCTGGGGGCGGTGTTCGATCGCTTCTTGGTCCGCGCCTCCTCGGAGAACCTGGACAGCTTCCATTTTCACGGCCTCGTCGAGCGGGGCCTCCGCGGTGAGGTCGAAGCGCTGTCGGCGGAGGCCGAGCCGGCGGTGCGCCCGCTGGTGACGCTGGCGGAGATCCGCACGTTGCAAAAGCGGCTGGCCCAGCAGCTGCAGTTTCCCGAGGAGTTCCTGGCCCGCTACAAGGCGCTCTGCTTCCAGATTCGGTCGGAAGGGGTGACGCTCTCCGACCGGCGGGTGGTGAAGCTGCTCAAGCTCTGCGCGGCGAGCGCCCTCCTCGACGGGAGGCCGGTGGTCGACGACGGCGATCTGTTCGTCCTGCGGCACATCTGGAACAGCGTCGATCAGATCGCGCTCTGTGAGGACATCGTGGCGCCGGTCCTCGAGCGGCACCGCCAGGATCACCCCGAAGCGCGCCCGGCCGGCGCCCGGGCCCGCGATCTCGACGGCATCCTGGCCGAGCTGGGGGCCATCCGTGGCCTCCTCCTCGGCGGCGCGCCGCTCTCCGACGTGCAGCTCTTCTCCCAGCTCCGCAACCTGCAGGAGATTCGCGCCGCTCTCCAGACCATCGGCACCGACACGGCGCAGGCCATGGCCGGCGAGGTCGACAAGCTCCTGGAAGGCGTCTTCGAATCGTCGAAGTGGACAGGTTGAGGCGCGACCCTGCGAACCCCGGGAGAGGCCCCGCGCCCTCCCGAGACCGAACGCGCGCGGCAGAGCCGAGCTTCGACGACGCGCCGCGCCCGCCGCGGCAGCGGCGCGCCTTCTCGACGCTGGGCGGACCGGTCGAGGTCGGCGGCGAGGCGAAGGGGGCGAGCATCCTGCGCAAGCTGCTCGACCTCGACCCGGCGGCGGCGCGCGCGCTCACCCACGGGTTTCACAGCTACGCCGGGCGGATGCACCCGTCGATCGCGCGCGGGGCGATCGAGGCGTTCTCCAAGCCTGGCGAGACGGTGGTCGATCCGTTTTGCGGCAGCGGAACGGTCCTGGTCGAGGCGATGGCCGCGGGGCGCGCCGCGATCGGCATCGACGCCAGCGCGCTGGCGGTGGCGATCGCAGGCGTGCGGACGACGCTCCTCGGTGAAGCCGATCGCGCGCGGCTCGTCGCCGAGGCGGCGCGCATCTCCGAGGAGGCCGGCGAGCGAGCGCGCAAGCGCCGCCGCCCGGTGGTCCCCGCCTGGGCGGGTCAGGAGATCGCGCGCTTTCACGCGCACGTGCTCTACGAGCTGCTGGGCCTGCGCGAGCTGGTGTTCGCCACCGGCGAGGACGCCGTCGGGCGGGCGCTGCGGCTCTGCCTGTCGTCGATCCTGGTCAAGTTCATGAAGGCCGGCCCCGAGGCGCCGCGCGACGGCGAGGCCAAGCGGATCGCGCGCGGGATCCCCTCGCGGATGCTCTCCGATCGCGCGGCTGAGCTGGCGCACGGGCTCGCCGCGCTCGAGCGGCGGACGCCGCCAGGAACGCCGGCACCCAAGCTGCAAGAGGCCGACGCGCGCGAGCTGCCGCTCCCCGCCGGTCGCGCCGCGCTGGTGCTCTCCTCGCCGCCCTACGCCGGCACCTACGACTACGCCGCCCAGCACGAGACGCGGTTCGTCTGGCTGGGGCTGTCGGCGCGGACGTTTCGCCGCGTGCAGCTCGGCGCGCGCGCCTCTGCGATAGGCGACACCCGCGCCGACGTCTGGCACGCCGACGCCGCCCGCTTCATCGCGGAGATCGCCCGGGTCCTGCGTCCTGGCGGGCACGCGTTGCTGGTGGTCGGGGACGGCGTGGTCGGCGGGCACCCCGAGCACGCGCCCGACGGCGTGGCCGCCGCGGGCGCCGCGGTGGGGTTGGAGCCGATCGCCCGGGCTTCACAGGCCCGGCCCATCCATGACCGGCGGCTGGCGGCGATCTTCGACGGGCGCCCCCGGCGCGAGCACCTGCTGTTGCTTCGCAAGCGCGATCGCCACTGACACCGTTGACCTCGTCGATCCCCGCTCCACCTTTTACCTAGAGGGGGCCGCGATGAAAAACCTCCAGGTTCAAGAAGAGCTCAGGCGTGGGGGCCGCGCGGCTCTGCTGGGGCTGATGGCGACCGCGGCGATGACGCTGCTCATGGTGGTCTGCATCGTGCCGGGCGTGTCGGCCGCCTTCCGTCCGTTTCCGGTCGAGCTGACCCACCGCGCTTTCCCGTCGCTGCACCTTCTGCCGCTGACGCTGGTGACGCTGCTGCTGCACTTCGGCTATGGCGCCGCGGCGGGCGCGCTCTTCGCCTTCCTCGCGCGGCCGATGAGCATCGGGCGTGGCTTGGTCTTCGGCCTCGGCCTCTGGGTCGTCATGGAGGTCTCGTTCGTCCCCTTGGGCTACGGCTGGCTCGAGTTCGGCCTGGGGCAAGGGCATCCCTGGCCGGCGCTCTTCACGCTGGTGCTGCACCTCTGTTACGGCGGCACGCTGGGCTGGTTGGGGGCGCGCGAAGATCAGTGGCACCAGGCCAGGTTCGACGAGGCCGACCGGCTCCGTGTAGCCTAAAGGGGTGGCGGACGAGACCGAAGCGGGCGACCGCGAGCTGCGGCGCCAGCTGGCGACACTGGCCTATTCGCAGCTCCTGCCGCCAATTCCCGCGGACGCCATCACCGCGGCGGGCTGGTGGAACCTGCTCGGCCGGCTCGGTTTTCGAATCCCCTTGGTGGTGGTCCACGACTTCGGGCTCGTTCTCTCGGGAGGCCGGCTGGGCGCCGCGCGCCAGATCCGGCACGACGGCGTCGTCCGTGACACGCCGGGCGCGCCACAGCTCGCCCGCTACCAGGCGCTCTTGGCCCGGGTGGCCGGGGCCGACGCCATCGGCGAGCTGGCGGCGGCGCCGCTCAAGGACGAGATGCTGGCGGTCGTGCTGGCGCGGCTGCTCGGCGACGTCTACCTGCGCTGGGTGTCGCGGGGCCTGACCCCTTACGAGCTGCCGACCGCCTCGGCGATCTATGAGCTCGATCGCGAGGCGCTGGCCCGGGCGCACGATCCTTCCTGGGCGCTGGGGTTCATCCAGCGCCTGCTGGAGAACGAGCGCGGGGTGCTGGCGCGGCTCGATCAGATCGAGGCCGGATCGCTGCGGCTCCTGGGCCTCTTCTCCGCGGAGGGCGGCGCCGCCGACCTGACCGATCTCTACCGGCTGGTCGGCACGGCGGGTGCCACCGACGTGGTCGACTTTTCGCTGCAGCTCCTGCCGTCGTTGCTGGAGACCAAGCGGCGCCCGGCGGCGCAGCGTTTCTCCGTCGACGGTTACGTCTCGGTCGAGCGGCGCGGCAACGTCGATTCGCTCCTCCCCAGCGAGCTGGCGCACGACGACGACGTGTTCGAGCAGAAGACGCTCTCGGACGATCTGCTCTTCTACGGCCACGAGCGGCAGAGCGAGCGGTCGCGGCGCCTCCACTACCTGCTCGTCGACGCGAGCGCCTCGATGCGCGGTGCGCGCGAGATCTTCGCGCGCGGCCTGGCGCTGGCGCTGGCCAAGAAGCTCTCGCTGCAGGGGGGCGATGTCTGGCTGCGGTTCTTCGACAGCCGCCTCTATCCGCGGCTCGATCTGGGGCGGGCGGCGCGGCGCGACCTGCCGCGCCTCTTGGCCTTTCGATCCGAGCGCGGGCGCAACACGGCGCGCGTGTTTGCCGACCTGGCGGTCGAGGTGACCCATCTGACGCGCGACGAGGGGCGCGACGTGGCGGTCACCTTCATCACCCACGGCGCCTGCCACATCCCGCTGCCGACGGTCGACACGCTGGCGGCCCACGCGCACCTCTACGGGATCTTCGTGCTGCCGTCGCGCCCGCTCGATCTCGACTATCTGCCGCGGCTGCACAAGAGCCAGGTGGTGACCGCCGCGTCGCTGGCCCGGAGCGCCGACAAGCGGCGGCGCGCGCTGGAGATCGTCGACGACGCGGCGGGGGCCTGATGCGGAACACCGAGGAGATCCACACCCGGGAACGCGCCGACCGCGCGCTGCGCGAGGGCCGGTCGCGCGAGGCGCTCGGCCACTACTGGCAGCTGCTCGGGAGCGTGAAGGCCGAGCGGGTGCACTACGAGCGGTGGCTCGACGGCGCGGTCGGCGCCTATCTGGCGCTCAATCGGACGCGGGAGGCTGGTTACATTCTCTTGAGCCTGCGCCGGTACAGCGAGGCGCAGCGCCATTTCCCGGCGGCGGAGCGGCCGCTCGAGTGGGCGCTCTGCGCCGCGAAGCTCGGCCACCACAGCGAGGCGGCCCGGGTCCTGTCCGAGAGCGGCCACCGGGTGCTGGCGGCCATCGAGCTCGAGTCGGCCGGCGCGATGGCGGCGGCGCGCCTCGAATGGGAGCGCGTGCTCCGCGATCCGCGCCTCGGCGGCCGGCCCTACGAGACGGCGCTGGTGCACTTCAATCTGGGAGAGGCCCTGTTGCAGATCGGGGATCGGCCGGGGGCCATGCGCGCCTTCGTCGATGCCCAGCGCCTGCTCGAGACGGCGGCCGACGGGTACGAAACCCGGGGCGAGCGGCAACGCGCGATCGAGTGCTACGGCGTGCTTCTGCGGATCGGCAAGGACACCGCATCGTTCGAGAACGTCGCCGAGGGTTACCTGAACGCGATCCGAGTGCTGGCCACCGACAACCACTCGCTCCTGATGCAGTACTACGATGACTTTCTGGCTTACGCCGTCGATCGGGGGGAGTGGCACGCGGCGGCCACGGTGGCGCGCGAGGCGGCCGACTCGAGCCTGCGCACGGGGAAGAAGTACGCGCCCTTCTATCTCGAGCGCGCGGTCGAGGCGTGGACGCGGGCCGCGCGCGAGAATCAGGCGAACGATGGCCCGGTCGACCTGTCGGCCAACGCGCTCCACGCGGCGATCGACGCCTCGACGGCGCTGGGGGATCTGGAAGCCTGCGGCCGGCTCTACGCCGAGATGGCCGAGTTGCCGGTCGGCGAAAAGCGCCGGCTGCGCTACCGCACGCTCGCGCAGCGCTATGCGGCGATGCCGGCCGAGCCTCGCCAGCCGACCGTCGGGCTCCCCGAATACTTGCGCCGCGCGGACAGCTCCGCCTATCCGGACGTCTGGCGGCAGGATCTCGTGGAATGGGAGCTGGGCGGCGACCCCTCCGCGGTGCTGGTTCGCTACGTCGCCAACAATCCGCCGACGAATCAGTACCTTCGTCAGGGGCTGCGGGCGCTGCTCATCTGCAACGATCCGGGCTTCTCGCGGGAGAAGGTGCAGGAGGTGGCGCTGCTCATCTCGGCGCTGGGCGGCGTCCGTCACTACGATGTGCTGAGCCCGCTCGAGCGGCTGTTCGACCACCCCGCGCCCGAGGTGCGCGGCGCGGTCATGGGGGCCGTGACCCTCGTCTACACGACGCGCATCTTCGGCCTCATTCGGCGGGGCCTCGCCGATCCGGCGCCGTCGGTCGCCAACGAGGCCCTGAGCGCCTTGCGCAACGTCAAGTTCGTCGACGCGCTCGATCCGGCCATGCGGATCTTTCGGGAGTCGGTCGATGAGCGCGTCCGGTTGGCGGTGCTGGAGGGGATCGGGAGGATCGGCACGCCGGAGGCGGCGCTGGGGCTCATCGAGGCGGTCCGTCAGGAGACGGGGGCTGTCCGTGCGGCCGCCGAGACGCAGCTGGCCAGGCTGAAAGGCGACGACGAGATCGCGGCGCTGATCCGGCAGGCCCGCGACGCCGAGATCGGCGATCGCCGCGAGATTCTCGACCGCGTGATCAAAGCCATCCGCTGACCCCCGCGGGCGCCCCGCGCTCAGGAGCGGCGGCGGCCGAGGCCCCAAGCGGCGAGGAGACCGATCAGGATGAGGCCCAGGGTCATGAACCCGCCGCCGTGCGCGAGGCCGCCGTTCTTGACCCAGAGGACGGTCAGCAGGGCGGCCGCGCCGACCACCAGCCAGCGGAGGTTGCGCTGCGTCGACGCCATCGTCGCCGCCTGCTTTTGGCGGATACGCTCCAGCTCGGCCTTGACCCACTCGACGTCGATCGATTCGCCGCGCTTCTGCCGCTGGATCTGCTCTTCCAGATAGGCCTGGCGGTCCGGGGGATCGGGGGCATCCACGCGTTCATGATACCGCGTCCCCGGGCCCGCCGGCCGGTCAGGGCGAGGGGGCCGTGCCGGCGGCCGCGTCGCCGGCGACGATCGCGGCCACCTCGGCCGCCGTGTCGGGCTGCGCCAGCAGGAGCCCGATCTCGCGGTTGGCGTCGAGCGAGGTGGGCGTCAAATTGGCCGACCCGACGTAGAGCGCCGTTCCGTCGGCCGCCGCGACCTTGCCGTGGATCGCCGGCGCGCCGACGGCCCGGACGGTCGCCCCAGCCGCGGCCAGCATCGTGAACGGCGCAGCCGCCGCCGCGCCGGGGCCCGGCCAGGCCAGCGTCAACGCCACCCCGCGCGCGCGGGCGTCGAGCAGTGCGCCGAGGACGCCCCGGTCGGTCAGCTCCTCGGTCTCCAGCGCCAGTGTGGAGCGGGCGCCGGCGATCAGCGCCAACAGGGCGGGGCGCGACGACTCCGGCGAGGTGACCAGTCGTCCGGCCGTTGCGTCCGTCGCGGCCGGCGCGGCGGAGGCGCCGAGCGCGTCGGCGGTGAAGATCGCCTCCGCGGCGCCGACATCGGTCGCGTCGTCGTCGATCGCCACGTACTCGCGGTTGCCGGCCAGGCCGGCGCCGGTGAGGTTGAGCGTCAGCACCACCAGGCGCGCGCGATCGACGACGAACGCCTTGGCGTGTGTATAGGTGAAGCGTGACAGCGACCAGCGGACGTCGGCGCCGGCTGCGGCGAGTCGGTCGAACGCCGGCTGGTTCGCCCCCTCTTGCTGGTAGGGCGCCGGCTCGAGGATCACCCGCACGTCGCACCCGGCGGCGGCCCGCCCGGCGAGCGCGGCGATCGCGCCGTCGTCGGTCAGCAGGTACATCTCCATCCAGAGGCTGGCGCGCGCCGAGCTGACGAGGTCGAGCACCGCCTGCGGACCGGCGTCCGGCTCGACGACCAGCGCGACCGGCGCCAGCGCCGCGGCCGACGACGGGGTGCTCGGGATGGTCGGCCAGGCCGGTCCGCAGGCGGCCAAACAGAGCGAGGCGAAGAAGAGGAGGCTCGGTGAGACCGGCGCGCGGGGCACGCCCGCTTATCGACGGGGGGTCAGTTGCAGTTGCTGAGGACGATCGTGTAGGTGGTCGCGGTCGGGCTGCTGAGGCTCGATCCGTTGCTGCAGGCGTTGGTCTGTTTGGTGACCACCGCGCTCGTCGCTCCCGAGCAGTCGACCTCGCTTCCGACGCCCGAGCCGGTCACCATCTCGTTGCCCGCGGCCTGCAGGGGACCGCCGGTGGCGGTCCCGCCCAGGTTTACGCAGAGGCCGGCGTTCGAGTTGTGGCCGAGCGCGCCGGCGGGCGTCTGGATCCAGTTCTTGCCGAAGTCGCTCGCGGTACCGAGGTCGATGCCCGACACGTCGAGCGAGGTGCCGCTGTTCTGGATCAGGAGTCCGTCGTTACTCCCGCCGAACACGCTGCCCCGCACCTTCACCTTCGAGCCGCCGAGCAGGCGCGCGCCGTCCTTGGTGTTCTGCCAGGTGACGAGGCCGGTGATGGTGTTGGTGAGGAGGCCGCTCGCGCCCGGGGTCTGGTTGATGCGCAGGCCGGCGATGGCGTTGGTGTTCGCCACCACCGTCCCGCTGCCGGTCGGCGCGCCGCCCGAGAGCGTGGCCACGCCGGTGACGTTGATCGAGCCGGTGGAACCGACCTCGATACCGTACTGGGTGTTGCCGCTGAACGACGTCTGGGCGTTGCCGGCGCTGGAGTTGACGATGTTGGCGACGCCGCCGGTCACGTGGAGACCGTCGTTGGCCGAGCCGGTCACCACCACGCCGGCGCCGATGTTGAGCGTGCCGTTGGTGACGCGGATGGCGTCGCCCAGCGTGTTCTGGATGGTCACGTTCTGCACGGTGGTCGAGACGGTGCTGCTGGTCGGCGCGACCTGGATGGCGATGCCGGCCTGCTGCGTGACGCCGTCGAGGGTGAGCGGCGCGGCCGGGTTGCCGGCGATCCCCGAGCCGTTGTTGATGAGCTGGAAGCCGGCCGCGTTGTTGGCGGTGGTCGTCTTGAGGGTGATCTTGATCGGGCCGCCGCTGGTCGTGACGGTCACGTTCGGCTGGACGATGATCGGCAGCGCGTCGCTCGGGTCGAGGCCGGTGGTCCCGCTCGACGAGCCGATGATGACCACCTTGGTCCCCGTGCCGGCGAAGGCGCCGATGGCGGTCATCGCCCGGGTGACGGTCTTGAAGGCGCAGCCGGGGGTGGTCACCCCGCCGACGCTGCCGCTGCCGTTGGCGGCGGTGTCGCTGCCGTTCACCGGGTCGACGTAGAAGGTGTTGCTGGCGATGGTGTCGCATTTCGAGCAGCTGTTGTTGGTACAGGCGGAGCCGAACCCGAAGGCGGGGTTGTTCACGCAGTCGGTGTTGTTGCAGCAATTACCGGCGACGCAGAGGCCCCCGCAGCAGAAGTCGGCGCCGTTGGCGCTGCAGGAGACGTCGTTGGTGCCACAAGCGGCGGTGACGCAGCGGCCGGCGTTGGGTCCGGCGGCGGTGTTGCAAACGTACGCGTCGCCGTAGAACCCGTCGGACTTGCACTGCGTGTCGCTGGTGCAGGCCCCGCAGCTGTTGGTGGCGGAGACGCCGCAGATCTCGCCCAGGTTGGCGCCCGTACAGTCGCCGCTGGTCGCGTGGCAGTTGCCCGGCGCGCAGCCGCCCTGGTAGCAGATGTCGCCCGCGCCGTAGACCGCGTCGGTGTGGCACTGGCCATCGCCGGTGCAAGCGCCGCAGGTGTGCGGGGTGGCGGCGCCGCAGACCTGGCCGCCCGAGCACTCGGTCGAGGTGTCGTGGCAGTTGCCGACCGTGCAGGCGCCGGCGAGGCAGATGGTGCCGTTGCCGAAGTTGCCGTCCGACTGGCAGGCGGTGTCGGAGGCGCAGGCGATGCAGCTGTGCGTGCCGGCGTCGCAGAGCTGCCCGTTGCTGCACTGGCTCGAGTCGTGGCAGTTGCCCGGGATACAGGCGCCGCCGATGCAGACGTGCTGCGGGCCGTAGCTCGTGTCGCCGGTGCACTGAGTGTCCGCGGTGCAGGCGACGCAGTTGACGCCGCTGCAGAGCGCGCCGCCACCGCAGTCGCTGCTCAGGTGGCAGGAGCCGGAGACGCAGAGATTCTCCTGGCAGACATGGTTCTTCCCGTAGGCGGTGACGCAGGCGGCGTCGCCGCTGCACCCGCCGCAGGTGAACGCCGCGCCGTCGCAGAGCTGCCCGGCGGTCGGACAGTCGGTGGCCAGGCGGCACTGGCCGACCACGCAGGCCCCCTGCTGGCAGAGGTGCCCCGCGCCGTAGGCCGACGGGTCCTGGCAGTCGGCGTCGGCGCCACAGGCTGCGCAGGAGAAGGTGTTGAGGTTGCAGATCTGGCTCGAGCCCGCGCAGTCGGTGGTGCTGCGGCAGTTGCCGCTGGCGCAGACGCCTCCCAGGCAGAGGTGGTTCGGGCCGTAATTGCCGATGTTCGTGCACTCGGCGTCGCTCCCGCAATTGACGCAGGAGAGGCTGCTGCAGATCTGGCTGCTGGAGGCGCAGCCGGAGGTGGTGTGGCAGTTGCCCGCGACGCAGACGCCTCCCTGGCAGACGTGCCCGTTGCCGTAGCCGTTGACGCAGTCGCCGTCGACCTGGCAGGAGGCGCAGTTGTTCGCGAGGCAGACCTTGCCGGCGTCGCCGCCCGTGCAGTCGGTCGCCAGGTGGCAGTTGCCGGCCGCGCAGCCGCCCGACAGACAGACCTCGCCGCCCGCGCACTCTGTGTCGGAGGTGCAGTCGACGCAGCTGTTGCTGGCACAGACCTGGCCGTTGCTGCAATCGCCCTCGGCGCGGCAGTTGCCGACGATGCAGCTCCCGCTCGGGCCGCAGAGGTAGTCGGAGCTGCCGTAGCTGGTCTGGCAGCTGTTGTCGTCGGTGCAGGCGCCGCAGGTGTGGCTGGCGACGACGCAGATCGGCCCGCCCGAGGCGGCGCTGCCGCAGTCGGCGCCGGTGCGGCAGGTGCCGGTCACGCAGCCGCCCGAGATACAGAGGTGGCCGCTGCCGCAGCTGGTGTCGGTGGTGCAGGGGACGCACTGGTGGGCGCTGTTGCAGAGCTGACCGCCGGTGCAGTCGGTCGAGGACTGGCAGGCCGCCTGCGCGCAGCTTCCGCCCGAGCAGACGTAGTTGGCGCCGTAGCCGGTCATGCAGTCGGCGTCGGCCGCGCAGGCCGCGCAGCTGTGGGTCGTGGCGCCACAGATCTGGCCGTTGCAGTCGGCGCTCGCGTGGCAGTTGCCCGCCGCGCAGGTGGTGTCGTCGATGCAGATCTCCCCGGTGCCGTAGGCACTGGCGCAGGCCGAGTCGGTCGAGCAAGCAACGCACATCGTGCCGCCCGCGTTGCAGACGCCCTTGACGTTGCTCGGCAGCGCGCAGGCCGCGCTGGGCGTGCAGGTCATCGCCATTCCGCCCGCGCCGCCACCGCCGGCGGCGCCGCCTGTCCCCGTTGCCCCGGTCCCGCCTGTTGCCCCGGTCCCGCCCGTTGCCCCGGTCCCACCCGTCGCGCCGGCCCCACCCGTCGCCCCGGCCCCGGCCGCGCCGCCCGTGCCTGTGGCGCTGCCCCCGGCTGCTCCGCCCGTCCCTGTCGCGCCGGCCGCACCCGAGGTCCCCCCCTTGCTCCCTCCGCCCGCACCGCCGGTCTGCGCCCCGCCGCCGGTGCCGCCGGCGTCCATCTCGCTGCCGCCACCGCCTCCGCAGCCCCAGAGGGCCAGTGCCGCGACCGTCAGGGTGGCGAGAGGCGACGCGCTAAGCGAAGACCGGGAAAGCCGAACCATTCGTGAGCTCCTCGACGGAAAAAACCGTCAAAGGTCTCATCGGATCGCCACTCTGAAACATGAGCAGCGTGTCAGCGAGCGCGGGCGCCGTCGTTGAACGACGCCCGCGGCGTGGCGGCGGCGCGACCCCGAGGGCCGAGGTCAGCCGCTTACAGGCACATTCCGAAGGTGATGGTGGTCGTGATGTTGGTGGCGGCGTTGAGGCCGATGCTCCGCAGCGCACCGCAGGTCCCCTGGGTCACCGCAGCGGCCGTGGTGGAGCAGTCGACCTGCGTGCTGGGAGCCGCCGAGGAGGCCAGGTCGTTTCCGTACGCCTTCACCGTCTCGGCGAGGGTGGCCGGCTGCCCGACCACCGGCGCGTAGTTGTTGAACGCCACGCAGAGGCCACCGGAGCCGTTCACCCCGGCTCCGCCGAACGGCGCCTGGATGTAGTTGTGGCCGGCGTCGGTGGAGGTTCCGAGGTCTATCCCCGAGACGTCGGAGCCCGCCGCCGTCGTGGCGCCGTTGGTGCTGATCTGGATGCCGTAGGTTCCGTTGCTCAGAAGGACGCTGTTGCGGATCTTGACCTGCGATCCGCCGAACAGCTGGACGCCGGGCGACACGTTGGGCGCGCCGTTCCCCCAGGCGACGAGGCCGCTGACCGAGCTCACCGCGAGCCCGACGGTCCCCGGCGTCTGGTCGATGCGGAGCCCGGTGTTGACGTTGAAGCTCGACAGGACGGTGCCGTTGTTGCTCGGGATCGACGTGGGCGTGCCCACGATGTTCACCGACCCGGTCCCGCTCGCCTCGATGCCGTTGGTGTTGCCGGTGAACAGCGTCTGGGTGCCCGCGCTGTTGCTGATGTTGGCCACGCCGGCCGCGACCAGCAGGCCGTCGGCCGCCCCGCCGCTGACGACGACGCCGGCGCCGATGTTCAGCGTGCCGGCGTTGACGCGGATGCCGATGCCGCCGCTGTTCTCGATGGTCACGTTCGAGATGTTGAACGTGTTGGTGCTGGCGGCGGCCGGGTTCACGATGATGCCGACGCCCGAGGCCTTGCTGTTGCCGTTGAAGATGAGCGGGAAGTTCGGGTTGCCCGAGATCCCCGAGCCGTTGTTCTGCAGCTGGATACCGGAGAAGTTCGCCTTGTTGGCCTGGGTCTTGAGGGTGATGGTGACGGGGCCGCTGGCGTTGGTCAACGTCGTGTTGGCCGGCAGGATGATGGCGTTGGCCGCCGTCTGCAGGTCGCTGGCGACGAGGTCGGTCGTCCCCGAGCTGCTGCCGACGATGATGATCTGCGTGCCGGCCGACGGCGACGGCGGGATCGCCTGGATGGCGCGCGCCACCGTCTTGAAGGCGCAGCCCGCGGCGACGGTGCTGCCCGACATGTCGCTGCCGGTGGCGGTCGAGTCGTTGCCGTTCACCGGATCGACGAAGAACTTGTTGCCGCTGACCGCGTTGCAGGTCGAGCAGATGTGGCCGACGCAGGCGGTGCCGAAGCTGCCGCAGTCGGCGTCGGCGCAGCAGTTGCCCGGCGTGCAGGAGCCGCCGCAGCAGAAGTCGCTGCCGTTCGCGCTGCAAGCACCGCTGGCGGAGCAGGTCGCGTCGACGCAGGTCCCCTGGGTCGCGCCGGCGCTCGTCTCGCAGATCGTCCCGCTGCCGTAGCTGGTGTCCGACTGGCACTGCGTGTCGGTCGAGCACTTGCCGCAGGTGTTGGCCGCCGAGGCGCCGCAGATGAGGCCCGGGTCGCCGTTGGTGGTGTTGCAGTCGCCGCTGGTGCCGTGGCAGTTGCCGGGCGTGCAGCCGTTCAGGTAGCAGATGTCGCCCGCGCCGTAGTGCGTGTCGTGCTGGCAGGCGACGTCGGTGGCGCAGTTGCCGCAGGTGTGCGCCGCGGAGGCGCCGCAGATCTGGCCGTTGGTGCACTCGGTGGAGGTGTCGTGGCAGTTGCCCTGCACGCAGGTCGCGTTGTTGAGGCAGATGAAGTTCGTCCCGTAGGCCGCCGTGTCGTTCTTGCAGACCGTGTCGGAGCCGCAGGCCACGCAGGTGTGCGTCCCCGCGTTGCAGACCTGCGACGTCCCCGTGCAGGTGCTCGAGTCGTGGCAGGTGCCGGCGACGCACTGGTTGTTGACGCAGATGTGGGCCGAGCCATAGACCGGGTCACCCGTGCAGTCGGTGTCGAGGGTGCAAGCGACGCAGCTGTTGGACTTGCAAAGCTGCCCGCCGCTGACGCAGTCGTTGGTGCTGGCGCAGGTGCCGGCGACGCAGGTTCCGCCGGCGGTGCAGACGTGCGCCGGGCCGTACTGGTTGGTCCCCGTGCAGTCGGTGGTGGTGCCGCAAGACACGCAGGCCAGGCTGCTGTTACAGATGAGGCCGCCGCTGCACTGGCTGCCGGTCCGGCACTGGCCGGTCACGCAGACGTTGTTCTGGCAGAAGTGGCCGGCGTTGTAGTTCGTCGGGTCGGCGCACTGGGCGTCGGAGCTGCAGGCCGTGCAGCTGTGGGTGGTGAGGTTGCAGACGTCGCCGGGGTTGCCGTTGGTGACGCAGTCGCCGGTCGAGTGGCAGTTGCCTGCCGTGCAGACGTGGCTGATGCAGATGGCCTGGCCGTAGGGGCTGCACTCGGTGTCGGTGTTGCAACCGGTGCAGGTCATCCCGACGCAGACGAGGCCGCTGGTGGCGCCGCAATCGCCGGTTGCCCGGCAGTTCCCGGCCACGCAGACGCTGTTCACGCAGAGGTGGTTCGCGCCGCACTGGGTGTCGGTCGTACAAGCCGCGCAGGTGTTCGAGATGCAAGCCTTGCCGTCCGTGCACTCGCTGTTGGTGGCGTGGCAGTCGCCGGTGACGCAGGCATTCGCCAGGCAGATATTTCCGTTGCCGTAAGCGCCCACGCAGGCCGTGTCGCCGGCCGCATCGTTGGTGCAGGCCACGCAGGCGTCGCCGGCGCAGATCCCCTTGACGTTACCGGTCGCCGTGCAGGCGGTCCCGTCCGGACAAGTTGGTGTCGTACCGCCCGCGCCCGCCGCGCCGCCGGTGCCCGCGCCCGCCGCGCCGCCGGTGCCCGTTCCGCCGGTGCCTGCGCCCGCCGCGCCGCCGGTGCCCGAGCCGCCCGTGCCGCCGGTGCTCGTTCCGCCGGTACCCGTGCCTGCGCCCGCGGCGCCGCCGGTGCCGGTGCCGGTGCCGCCGGTGTTCGCTCCGCCCGTTCCGGGCTGGCCCGCCGCGCCGCCGGTGCCGGTGTTGCCGCCTTTGGCTCCGCCGCCGGCCCCGCCCGTGTGGGCGCCCGCCGCGCCGCCGGTCCCGGCCTCACCGCCGGTTCCGCCGCCTCCACCACCGCCGCCGCAACCCCACAACATCAAGGCCGCGACGGTCATCGTCGCGAGGGGTGCAGAACGCAATGACGTCGAGCGAACGCGAGCGGAAATTGACGAGAGGATCATGCGTGGGCTCCTGGCGAGTGGATGCAATTCGCCAGACAGTATCGGCCAACGCGTCACAAAACGTGAGATCCCAGATGTCGAAGACCCTACGAATTTGCGGTGGTGCTGCCACCTTTTCCTACAAAGGGGCCAACGCGCAAACGGGACTAACTAGCGCGCGCGCTCGATCAGACCGGCCGCACCCATCCCGCCGCCGACGCACATCGTGATGACGGCGTAACGGCCCTGGCGGCGTTCGAGCTCATGCAGCGCGGTGGCGATCTGACGGGCGCCCGTCGCCCCGAGGGGGTGGCCGATGGCGATGGCGCCGCCGTTGACGTTCACCCGGTCGACCGGCAGGCCGAGCTCGCGCAGGCAGTAAACTGCCTGCGAGGCGAACGCCTCGTTCACCTCGTAGAGATCGATTTCGTCGATCTTGAGGCCGGTCTTGGCGAGCAGCTTGCGCACCGCCGGCACCGGGCCGATCCCCATGATCTCGGGCGGCACGCCGGCGACGGCGAAGGCGCGGAAGAAGGCGCGCGGCTTCGCGCCGAGCGCCTTGGCCTTGTCGGCCGAGGTCAGAATGACGGCGGCGGCGCCGTCGTTGAGCGGCGACGAATTTCCGGCGGTCACGCTGCCGGTCGGATCGAAGGCCGGCTTGAGCGCGGCCAACTTTTCGAGCGAGGTGTCGGCGCGCGGCCCTTCGTCGCGATCGACGGTGAGGTCGCGCCAGACTTCGCCGTCGAAGACGCGCGTCTTGACCGGGAGCACCTCGGCCGCGAAATCACCGCGGTTCCAGGCGGCGACCGCCTTTTGGTGGCTGCCGAGCGCGAAGGCGTCCTGTTGCTCGCGGCTGACGCCAAACCTGCGGGCCACGTTCTCGGCAGTGTTCCCCATCGGGATGTGCGCCTCGGGGAACTGATCGACCACCGCCGGGTTGAGCGCGATCTTCGCGCCGCCCATCGGGATGAGCGACATCGACTCGAGGCCGCCGGCCAGGCCGGCGTCGATCGAGCCGGCGGCGATCCGATCGGCGATGATGGCGGTCGCCTGCAGCCCGGAGGAGCAGAAGCGGTTGACCGTCATCGCCGGCGTGGTGTCGGGCAGTCCGGCCAGGAAACCGACCTGGCGGGCCACGTTCAGCCCCTGCTCGGCCTCGGGGTGGGCGCAGCCGAGGACGACGTCCTCCACGTCGGCCGGCGGGATCTGGGCACGCCGGATCGCTTCGCGGGCGACCAGCGCGGCCAGATCGTCGGGCCGGGTGTTCTTGAACACCCCACGGGGGGCGCGGCCGACCGGGGTTCGAACGGCGGAGAGAATGGCGACGTCACGCATGGTTTCTTCCTTTGCTCCGCAAGGGCCTTTAGCTCCGCGAGGGCTCAGTTCCGCAGCGGCTTGCTCTTGGCGAGCATGTATTGGATGCGTTCGCGGGTCTTCGGTTCCCCGCACAGCGACAGGAAGGCCTCGCGCTCGAGGTCGAGCAGGTGCTGTTCGCTCACCGCGGCGCCGGACGGGACCGCGCCGCCCGAGAGGATGCGCGCCAGGTGGCCGCTCACCTTGGCGTCGTGCTCGCTGATCTGGTGCACGCCGAGGAGGTTGTGCAGCGCCGCCCGGAGGGTGGCGGCGCCCGTCTCGCCGACGACGCGGATCATGCGCGGCGGCGGCGGGCGGTAACCGGCGCGCGCCAACCCGAGCGCCAGCGCCTTGGCGTCGGCGATCAGCGTTTCGCGCGCCATGGAGACCGAGTCGCCCTGGCGGAGGTAGGCGAGGTCGCGCGCCTCCTCGGCGCTGGTCGAGACGCGCGCGGTGGCCAGGTTGAGGAACGGCACCCGCACCAGCGCCAGCAGATCGAACTGCGGGTCATCGGTGGCGCGCGCCGAGGCGCGGGCGGCCATCTCCATGCAGCCGCCTCCCGCCGGGATGAGGCCGACGCCGACCTCCACACAGCCGAGGTAGAGCTCGGCGGCGGCGCGCACGGTCTGGCAGCCCATCACGATCTCGGCGCCGCCCCCCAGCGTCAAGCCGAACGGCGCGCCGACCACCGGGACGCGCGCGTACTTGGTGCGGGCGCAGGCGCCCTGGAAGGCGACCACCATGCCGTCGATGACCTGCATGTTCTCCTGCCCGAGCGCGACCATCAGCCCGAACAGGTTGGCGCCGGCGCAGAAGGCGTCGGGGGCGTCGTTGCCGATCACCAGCGCGACGCCGTCGCGCTCGGCGCGGTCGACCGCCTTCATCGTCATGGCGACGGTGTCGGGATCGATGGCGTTCATCTTGCCGTGGTACTCGAGGCAGAAGACGCCGTCGCCGAGGTCGAGGATCGAGGCGCTGCCGTTGCGCTCGACCTCGCCGCCCGCGGCGCGGACGGCGTCGAGGGCGATCTCGCGGGGGTTCTCGGCCAGGGGCGTGAAGCCGCCGCGCTGGCCGAGCTGCGCGCGCTTTCCCGGCGCCTCCTGGCGGTAGAACTTCATCCCTTCGCCTTGCGCGGCGATCTGCTCGCGGACCCAGCCGGGGACCGTGTAACCGGCCGCCTCCATCTTGGCGGAGGTCGCCTTGACCCCCAGCGCGTCCCAGGTCTCGAACGGCCCGCGCTCCCAGCCGAACCCCCAGCGGAGCGCGCGATCGATGTCGACGATGTCGTCGGCGATCTCCCCCAGGCGGTTGGCCGAGTAGATCAGCGTCTCGTAAAGGACGGTGCGGGCGAGGGCGGAGGCGTGATCGCTGCCGTTGACGATCCGCCGCATCTTCTCGTCGACGTCGTCGGTCCCTCGGGCGGCGCCGATCGAGTCGAAGCGCGGCTTCTTGAGCGGGCCGTACTCCAGGGTCTTCAGATCGATCTGCAGGATGTCGTTGCCGACCTTCTTGTAGAACCCCTGTTTGGTCTTCGACCCCAGCCACTTCTTGTCGACCAGCGCGGTCAAGACCGCCGGCGGGACGAACGCCTCGCGACGCTCGTCATTGGGGAGGGCGTCGGCGCAGTTGCGGGTGACGTGCACCAGCGTGTCGAGCCCGACCACGTCGGCGGTGCGGAAGACCGCGCTCTTCGGCCGTCCCATCGCCGGACCGAACACGGCGTCGACCTCCTCGACGGTGTACCCCTGCTTGACCGCCTCGTCGAGCGTGCGCATGAGCGCGAAGGTCCCGATCCGGTTGGCGATGAAGTTCGGGGTGTCCTTGGCGTGGACCAGCCCCTTGCCGAGGAGGCCCCCACACAGCGCCTCCGCCCGGGCCAGCGTCTCGGGCGCGGTGTCGGCGCCGGCCACGATCTCCACCAGCTTGAGGTAGCGGGGCGGATTGAAGAAGTGGGTGATGCAGAACCGCTTACGAAAGTCGGCGCTGCGCCCCTGCATCAGATCGGCGATCCGCAGCCCCGAGGTGTTCGAGGTGATGACCGCCCGCCCGCCGTAGCCGTCGAGGCGGGCGTAGAGGGCCTGTTTGATGGCCAGGTTCTCGATGATCGCCTCGATGATGACGTCGCTCTTGGCGGCGGCTTCTTCCAGATCGTCTTCCAGGTTCCCAGGCGTCACGGTCGTCTCGAACCGCGGCGAGAAGAAGGCCGCCGGCTTCGCCTTGCGCGCCCCTTCGAGCCCGGCGATCGCAATCTTGTTGCGCGCCTTGCGATCGGCAGTTGCGCCAGTCGGTCCCGTCGGCGCGTCCTTGGGGACGATGTCGAGCAGCCGCACGCGCAGCCCGGCATTGCCGAGGTGCGCCGCGATGGCCGCTCCCATCACTCCAGCTCCTAGAACCGTTACTTCGCTGATCGCGAGATCGGTTGCCATCGTCACACGATAACCGAGAAATCGGACTTTGGAAGAGCCGGGCCTGGTCTACCAACGTTCTTCCGGTCTCTTGTACTCTCTTGCACAGCAACAAGATGATGAACGGCAGGTGGGGGTGGTTCTGGGTCTGGGCGGCGGCGCTCGTCGCCGGATGTGGATCGAAATTGCCCGGCGGGGTCAGCGGCGGCAGCTGCACCGACGATGGAGGCCTTCCGGTCGACAGTGGCCTCGCCGCGTATGCAGTCACGAGCGGAACGTTCACCTCTCCCGACATCGACGCGATCGTCTGCCGAGGCGGAGCCTTTGCCTACCTGGAGCCGACGGCGGGATACGGTTCGTCCCCGAACAAGTTCGTCCTCAGCATCGACAACACCTTCTACGGGTCGCAGGCGGATAGATTCCAATTCCAAAAACCCGCCGACGCCGTCTCGGGCGAGCTGACCATCTTCGTCGAGATCGAGGGCGCGAACCCTGGCAGCTACACGAACAGCAACAGCTGCGGTGACATCGTCATCTCGGCACAGCTGCCGATCCCCCCTTCGGTGAATTGTGAGGCCGACGCGGGGACCAGCGCAGACTGCCCACCCGGTTGCGCCCTGGAGGGGCCGATCCTCGGGCCGAGCTGCATGCCGGTCACTCCCGAGATCGACTACCAGGCGAACACCGACTCGGACTGCCTGGGTGAGACCGCGACCCCGCAAGGGTCCTGGACGCTGACGTTGACGTCCGTCGTACCGGGAGACAATGACCGCGCCGCCGTCCACGGCACGCTCGGCGCGAAGTTGCTTGGCGGAAGCGGGGACGCCAGCGCCGCCACGGGTTCTCTCTCGATCGAATTCTGAGCCCGGACGCTCTCCGCCTCTTGATAGCGGGCGCCTTCTGTCTTCTAATCGTCGTCGGATGACGAGCGCGCGTTCTCGGAGAGCGGCGATGACGGTGGCGATCGTCGCGTCCTTCGGGATTTCGGCGATGGCGCGCGCCCAAGGTGCACCAGACGCGACGCCGGACAAAGCCCTCAACGAGGCCAAGGATGCCTTCGAGACGGCGCAGACCTTCTTCGTGCGCGGTGAGTACGACGCCGCCGCGGCGAAGTTCCTGGAGGCTTACAACAAGAAGCCGTTTCCGGCGTTCCTCTTCAACGTGGCGGTCTCCTACGAGAAGGCCAAGCAGCTCGACAAGGCGAAGGAGTATTTCGAGCGCTACCTGCGGGACGATCCCAACGCCAGCGACGCGGCCCAGGTCCGGCTGCGCCTCGACGTGATCGGCAAGCTGTTGGCGCCGCCGCCTCCGCCGGTCGCCGCGCCGCCTGCGCCAGGAACAGCGCCCGCGTCCGGCGCGCCGCCTGCGCCCGCGACGCCTCCCGCGCCAGGTGCGCCGGCGCCCCCGGCAGGAACCCCGGCAGGAACGGCGCCCCCCGCGCCCGGCGCATCAGCGACACCGGGGACGCCGGCCGCGCCCGCCCCACAGCCGCCTCCGCCGGTGCTCCCCGACATCGACACCAAGGGGTTGGTCGTCATCGACTCGAAGCCGCAGGGGGCGACGATCTACCTCAACGACAAGCGCTCGGGCCCGTTCGGCCAGACGCCCTGGCACGGATCGCTGGAGTCGAAACCGGTGCGCCTGATCCTCGAATCGAAAGGGTGGAAGGCGGAGGAGCGGCAGGTGAGCCCGCGCTCGGACAAGCTGATCGACGTCTACATCGCGCTCTCCGAGGAGCACTACCTCGGGTGGATCGAGATCAGCTCCAACGTCGTCGGCGCCGACCTCTTCATCGATCGCAAGGACATCGGCGCCATCGGCCGCACGCCGTTCACCGGGCAGCTCAAGCCCGGCAAGCACATCATCTTTCTGGAGAAGTTTGGCTATCAGCCGCTGCAGCAGGAGATCGACGTCCCGGCGGGGACGGCCATACAGCACAACCTGACCATGCAGCAGAGCCAGGCCGGCTGGATCACCATCACCGGGAAGACGACCCAAGGCGGGCGCGTCATCATCGACGAAAAGTTCGGCTGCGCGACCCCCTGTCGCGCCGAGATCGCCCCCGGCAAGCACAAGATTCGCGTCGAGAAGAAGGGGTTCGAGGACTACGAGACCACCGTCGAGCTCGGGCAGGGGGTCGAGACCGCCATCGAGGTCCAGATGTCGGCCACCCCGTCGCGCACCCACGCCATCTCGACGGGCGTGGTGGCGTTGGTGATCATCGGCGCCGGCGGCTACGTCGGCTATCTGTCGAACCAGAACAAGAACAGCCTTCAGAGCGACATCAACGGCGGCAAGCTGATCGACAGCGGCGACTCGCGGTTCACTTACGGCAAGGTGGAGGCGATCGGGGCGGACGTCCTTTACGGCATCGGCGCCATCGTGGCGGCGACGGCGATCTACGGCCTCTTCGAGCACGGCCCCGACAGCACCGGCGTCGCCGAGCACCATTCGATCAGTCTGGCGCCGCTGTTTGGTCCGGAGGGGACAGGGCTCGCCTTTTCGGGGAGGTTCTGATGCGCGGCTCGGCGAAATTCGTGCTCGGGGCCTGTGCGGCCGGCCTGCTCGCCGCCGGGTGCGACTGGCGCGACTTCGATACACTGAAGGATCAAGCGCCGGTGTTGAGGATCGATCCGCCGTCCGGGTTCGCGTCGGCGAGTGACTTCGGCAACGCCGTCTTGCCCGTCGCGCCGCCGGCGGATGGATCGACCGCCGCCTGGTTCCTGGCCTCGGGGACCGAGTCGCTCGGGCTGGCGTTGGTCGAGATCGACGCCGCGGGCGGCTCCTCGGCGCAGACGCTGAGCGGCTCGGCGATCGACAACCTGGAGGGGAACCCGGTGACGGCGATGGCCGAGATCCCGGGGACCGGAAAGGCGCTGGTCGGCGCTCCCACCTTCGGCAGCCTGCTGACCATCGACCTGGAATCGGCGGCGGCCACGCCTTTCGTGCCCGCGTCGCTGGCGACGTCGTCCGAGGCGCTGTTCGGCGACGGCGTGGCGGCGGGAAACCTGACCGGCGGCGCGGCGCCCGATCTGGTCGTTGCTTCGGACACCTCGCTCCACGTCTTCGTCGACAGCTCGACCACCGACATCGCACCTGGCACGGCTGATCTCGCCGCCTGTCCGATCACGCTCGCCACGAGCCTGTCGAGCCACGATCGGTTGACCCGTGCCGTGGTCATCGGGAATTTGCTCGGCGGCGGGGCGGTCATCGCCATCGGAACGCCCGGTGCCGCGGCGCCGGGGACGGTGGCGTTCTTCAGCGTGGCGGCCGGTGTCGTCTCCTGCGCGGGCGTCCTGGCCGCGCCGGCGCTGACCGCACCGCCCGCGACCACCAACAGCGGATTCGGGGCAGTGCTGGCGATCGGCGATTTCGACGGCGATGGCGTCTCCGACCTCTTGGTGGGGGCCCCGCCGTTCGGCGCCTATCTCTACAAGGGGCCACTGACCTTGCCCGGTTCGGCGCCGACGGCCACGATTCCGCCGCCGTCCGGGAACGGGAGCTTCGGCTACGCGCTGGCGGCGATGAGCCTCGACGGCAAGCTGGGTGACGAGGCGCTGATAGGAGATCCGGGCGCGACGGTCAACGATCAGACCGACGCGGGCAACGTCACCATCTACACGGGCCCGAAGCTGGCGTTGATGGCGGCGCCGACGCCGGTGCTGACCGACCACGAATCGGCCGCCGGAGAGGGCTACGGCGCGGTGGTGGCGGCGCTGCCGTTCTGTGCCATGGCGCCTTGCACCACGAACACGGTGCTGCCGCTGGTCGGGGCCTCGTCGAGGATCTTCACCTACTTCATGCTCGGGCCGGTCGACCCGCGCGCCAAGTAGCGCTGGCGCCGGTCCGCTAGATCGCCTCGCGGTCGGGCGCGGGTTTGTCGGCGGCGACAGGGGGGCTGCGCCAACGTAAACGCGCGAACGGGATCATCACGCTGAGCGGCAGCACGCGCTCGCGCCGGCCTTCCTCTTCGAGGTGGCGGAGCCGCGCCTTGAGTGCCTCCTTGAGCGTGACCAGCCCGACCAGCTTCGGGGGCTCGGAGCGGTCGACGACCGGCAGGCGGGTCAGGCCGGTCTCGGCCATGCGGTGGACGGCGGCGCGCAGCGGCTCGTCCGCGTGCGCGATCACCGGGACCCCGCGCACGACCGTGCCGAGGGCCTTGGCGCCGTCACCGGCGGCCGCCTCGATGTCGTTGCGGGTCGCAACGCCGACCAGCGCGCCGTCGCCGTCGACGACCGGATAGAGGCGCTGGGCCTGGGCCCGGGTGGTCCCCGCCAATACCGCCGCGGCGCACGCCACCGAGCTGTCGATCGGCAGCACCACCGCCTCGTGGCGCATCACCTCGCGCACGAACAGAATCTCCAGCGGATCGATGGCGTACTCGCGGGTGAGGTGAAAGCCGCGTCGGGCGACCTTCTCGGTGAGGATCGACCGGCGAAGCACCAGCACCGTGAACAGGTGCGCCACCATTCCGGCGGTCAAGATCGGCAGCGCCAGCGCGAACCGGCCCGACAGCTCGATGGCGAAGATCATCGCCGTCAGCGGCGCCCGCATGGTGCCGGCCAGGATGGCCGCCATGCTGACGATGGGCCAGAACCCGGCGCCGTGCGCGGGGAGAACGTGCGCCTCCAGCACGCCGAGCGCGCTCCCCATCATCAAGAGCGGCGCCAGCACGCCGCCCGAGGTGCCGGAGCCGAGGGACACCGACCAGATGGTCGCCTTGACCAGCATGAGCCGGACGGTCAGCGCCACGCCGGCACCGCCCAGGAGGAGCAGCTGAATCTGGTCGTAGCCGACGCCCAGCGCCTGCGGGCAGATGAGGCCACCGACGCCGACCACCACACCGCCGAGCGCCGGCCACCACATCCAGTGAACCTTCTTGAGCTTGCCGAAGGCGTCCTCGGCGGCGTACACGGCGGCGGTGAGCAACGCCGACATGGCGCCCGCCGCCAGGCCGACCGCCATGCATGAGAAGAGGATCATCGGGGCCGTCGCCGCCGCGATGTCGACGTCGGGGACGGGAAACAGGGGCCCCGCTCCTAGAATGTAGCGACGGACCACGGCGGCGGCGGCGCTGCCGAGCGCGACCGGGACCAGGCTCCGGGGCTTGAGCTCGAACAGCAGCAGCTCGACAGAGAGGAGCACCGCCGCCACCGGCGAGGCGAAGGTTGCCGACATCCCGGCCGCGGCCCCCGCGACGAGCAGCGTCTTGCGCTCGGCCGCCGTCAGGTGGAAGAGCTGCGCGATCATCGAGCCGAACGCGCCGCCGGTCATGATGATCGGCCCCTCGGCGCCGAACGGACCGCCCGATCCAATCGAGATCGCCGAGGAGATCGGCTTCAACAGCGCGACCCGCGGCTCGATCCGGCTGCCGCGAATCAGGATCGCCTCCAGCGCTTCGGGGATTCCGTGGCCGCGGATCTTCTCCGAGCCGTAGCGCGCGATGAGACCGATGATGAGGCAGCCGACGACCGGAACGAGCACGCTCCAGAGGCCGAGGTGGTGGCCCGCGGGCGAGGCGGCCGCCAGGGAGAAGCGCTGGAAGAAGAACAGATTGGTGAAAAAGGCGATCAGGGCCAGCAGGGCCTTGGCGATGTAGGCGGCCAGCACGCCGACGACCATCGCCAGGAGGGACATCGCGATGGTGCGGGGGCCGGTGGTGAAGTCGCCGATTCCGGCGGCGTGGGGGGGAGGGCGGGGCGAGCTGTCAGGCGGCGCGGGCACGGGATCTCCTTCGCGCGCGCGGCGCGGCTTCGAAGAACATAGGTGGATGGTGGAGCGGCAGCGCCATCGCCTCGACCAGACGGCCGAGCTGGCGGGCCAGATCCTTGCGCGCCGTCGCGCCGAGCAGGCCCAGCGCGGCGATCAGCCGATCCTGCGCGGCGGCCGGCGCGCGCGAGAGCGCCGCACGTCCCGCGGCGGTGAGCGTGATCTGAACGCGGCGTCCGTCGGTCGGGGCGCGCGTCCGCGCCACCAGCCCGGCCTTCACCAGGCGGCTGACCACCACCGACACGGAGCTCTGGTGGGTGAGGGTGCGCTCGGCCAGCTCGTTGAGCGAGAGGGCGGGCGCTCCGGCCAGCCGCTGCAACACGAACAGCTGCGCGGCGCCGAGACCGACGGAACGCTCGCTGGTTCGCGAAGACTCGCGCAACGCCCGGACGATCCGACGGATGGCGTCGAGGACGGCGCGGGTGGCCGGATCCCGCTGCGCCCCCGAGGCCCGCGGGCTCGGTGCCGCAATTAGATTGGTTCCCATATATTGTGCTCCCATATAATACGGCCCGGCCCCGGCGACAAGGTCCGCCGTGCGGAAGCGGGGTCGCTTAGAACCGGCCGAGCAGCAGGAGGCCGCCGCCGCTTCCGGTCGTCCACCCCATCAACGCAGGTCGGCGGGACGATGCGGTCTTGCGGTCGTAGCGGTCGGGATCGTCGTTGGTGAGGAGCAGGACGGCGCCGGTGATGGCTGCCGCGGCGCCCACCCCGCCCACGATGTAGCTGATGACGAGCCGGGTGTTGGCGTCGTTGATGCGCTGATTCGCGCTGGCCAGCATGACAGCGCAGTCGGGCGGGACATACTCCTCGGGATCACAGTGGCCCCGCGCGCCTCTGGCGAACTCGTTGAAAACGGTGTTGTAGTTGCCGTTGGCGCTGTCGAGACTGCTCCGTCCGGTGACGAAGAGCACCGTACCGACGGTCAGCGCGGCGATCCCGACGCCGCCGACCGACCAGCCCCAGACCCGGCGGGTGTGGATCGCCGCCAGGTAGGCGTCGCGGGTCTGGGCGTCGGCCTGCAGGTCGACGGTGGTGTTGAAGGTCGCGCCGCGCGCGATGGTGACGTCGAGGTCGGCCGGCTCGAACCCTGACCGGGTGATCGAGACGTGGTGCGGTCCGACCGGCAGGCGGATCGTTCCGGTCAACAGGTCGGGGGGACGGCCGTCAATCGAGACCCTGGCGTCGGTCTCGCTGACGGCGAGCGCCAGGTTGCCGCCGGTCTGCGCCACCGCGGCGGCGTCGATCTCCGGCTCGAGGGTGAGGTCGGCGATGGCGCCCAGGTCCAGCTTGATATCGGCCGCCGCGGGGTGATAGCCGTCGCGCCTCACCTCGACGTGGTGCGGCCCGGGGTTGAGCGCCAGCGTCTGCGACAGCGGCGTGCGCCCGCTGTCGGTGCCGTCGACCCAGACCGAGGCCTCGGGCAGCGTGCAGTGCAGCGCCAGGTGGGCGAGAGCCGTCTCGCCCGGGATCAGCGTGAAGGAGAGCCTCTGCGTCTCGCCGCCCGCGATGTCGATCGTCTTGCGCGACGGGGGATAGCCGGCGGCGACCGCCCCCACGATGTGGTGGCCGGCGGGCACGCGCAACGTGCCGGTCACCGGCGTGTGGGTCGTTTCGACGCCGTCGATCTCGATGGCCGCCGGGACGTTGGTGCCGATCTCCACGAACGCGACGAAGGTCCACTGCTCGGCCCGGATCTGCTCGGCCTTCCTGCGCTGCTCGGGCCCCAGCTTGGCGGTGCTCTTGAGCAGGGCGTCGAGCGCGTCGACCGCGTCGACCGGGCGCTTCAGCTCGGCGTAGACCAGGCCGATGTTGAACAAAGTCGACGGGTCGCCGGTCAGCTCATAGGTGCGCTTGAACTCGACGAGGGCGCCGGCGTTCTCTCCCTGGTTGAAGAGCTTCAGGCCGCGGTCGAAGCGCTCCGCTGCTTCACGGCGCGCCTCCGGCGACAGCGGCGCCGTCTGGGCCGGCGCGCGCGCGGCCGCCAGCATGACGAACGATCCCAGCGTGGCAACGAGAACGAGACGCATCAAGGTTTGCGGAACGGGTTGTCGCCCATGAGGCCGTGCTCCTCGGCGCGAGAATGTTTTGGGGGGGAAACGGCGCGCGCTGGAACGAGAGCACCGTTCGATTCGCCGTCGTGCGCGGCGGCCGTCGGGCGCGATCCGGGCCGCCGGGTGCCGGCGTGCGCCGCGGGCTTGAGCACGATCGACAGCATGGTCGGCGCGCCGCGCGTGACCGTCACCGGCGTCTGCTGGGTTTCGCGTCCCGCCGCCTCGATCGTCACCAGATGCGCGCCCGGCGTCACCTCGCCGAAGTCGAACGCGCTGACCCCGTGGGCCAGCTCGCGGCCGTCGAGGCTGATCCGATCGGCCGGTCCCCCTTCGATCTGCAGCTCGAGCCGGCCGGTTTGTGGCGGCGGGGGCTGGGGCGCGGTGGCCACGGGCGGCGGAGCCGGCAGTGGGGCGGGGCCGGGCTCATGCGCCGGCGAGTGACTTCGCGTGAGGAGAAAACCGCCGACGACGACCACCAGCGCCGTTCCGGCGGCCGCGACGACCTTGGCTCGCTTTCGCGGCTGCGGCGGAGGCGCCGAAACGACCACCTCGCCGATCGACTGTCCCATCGTGGTGCCGGTCGCCGCCGAAGGACGGGTCGAGAGGACGGCGGTCCGCAGCTGGGTCACGGGCTCGTTCCCCGCCGGCACCGCCAGCTCGAGCAGCCGCCCCAGCTCCTTCGCCGATTCGGGACGCTTGGCCGGATCCTTCTCCAGACAGCTCAGAATGAGCCGCTCCAGGTCGGGCGCCATTGCGCGGTGGCGCGACGGCGGCTCGGGCGCCTCGGACATGTGCTGGTAGATGAGCTCACCGAAGGACTCGCCCCGGAAGGGGACGACGCCGGCGAAGATCTCGTACAGGATGACGCCGAGCGAATAGAGGTCGGCGCGGTGATCGACCGCGCGCCCCATGCACTGCTCGGGCGCCATGTAGCGCGGCGTCCCCATCGCCGCGCCGGTCTGCGTGCTCTTCCCGGCCGGGTTGTCCAGCAGCTTGGCGATGCCGAAGTCGAGCACCTTGGCGAAGGACTCCTCGTGGGTCGGCGCCGCCACCCAGATGTTCTCCGGCTTCAGATCGCGGTGGACGATCCCGGCGCGGTGCGCCGCCTCGAGCGCGCCGCAGATTTGCCGTAGGAGCCGGCGGGTTTCATTCGCCGTGAGGGTTCCTGCCTCCAGCCGCTCGGCCAGGTTCGCCCCCTCGAGGTACTCCATGACGAAGTACGGGCGGGCGTCGGCCAGCGTGCCGAACGAAAAGATGTCGATGATGTTCGGGTGCCCGATCTTGTTGACCGCCCGCGCCTCCTCGACGAACCGGCGCACCAGATCGGGGACGGCGGCGCAGTGGGGCGCCAGCACCTTGACGGCGATCCGCTTGCCGATCACCGGATGGTGACCGGCGTAGACCGCGCCCATTCCGCCCTCGGCGATCTTGCGATCGATCAGGTACTCGCCGACCTTGGCCCCCGGCTCGAGGTCGCTACCGGTCGTCTCACCCACCTTGCCGAAACTCTATCACGTCAGGGGCAGGGAACCTGGTAGGACGTCGAGGTCGAATCGGCGATCCAGGCCTGATCGTTCGAATCGAGGTAACAGTCGCGACCCGCGACGGTGACGCCAGCCTTGTTGGAGCTGTCGACGAGCTGCCCCGCGTAGTAGCTGGTTAGCGGCGGTGCTTCTTGGACGACTTCTTGGCGCCCGAGTCGGAGGCGAGGATGCTGCCCAGGCCGTCGTCGCCGGTCTTGCCGCCCGAGGGGTTGTCGCCCTTGACGCCGTTCGATTCGAGGAGGCTGTCGAGCGAATCCTTGTGGCGCGGCTCGGCGGCAGCGACCTTCTTCTGCTTCTTCGCCGGGGCGACGGCCGCCTTCTCGATGTCCATCGTCGGCAGCGTGGCGCTTCCGGCGGCGTCGACGCCGGCGGCGCGACCCTGCTTCTTCGGCGGCTCTTTCTTGCGCTGGGCCTCCTCGCGGCGACCCTGCTCCTGAACGGCGGCCAGGTGGTCCTTGTCGATCCCTTCCTTCGGCCCGACCACCTTGTTCTCCCACTCGAACTGCTTGTTCACGTTCGAGGAGACCTCGGTGTTGTCGGTGCTCTTCTTTTTCTTCTCGGCCCGGCTGGGCGTCGCACCGGTGGCGATCAGGAGCGCGATTGCGGCCGACGCCGCGAACTTGAGCTGCATCTGGGGGACCTCCGCGGTGGGGTTACGTCTCCGATTATCGCGTACACAGCGTCGGCGGCAACCACATTGTGGGGCAGATCATCAATACTTACACGTAACTACATATGCGCCGCCGGCAAACCCGCGCGTATACTGCGTCGCCGTCATGGCGCCCCCCAATAAACCCGCCACCTCGAAGATGGCCCGTGTGCGCAACATCGGCATCGTCGCGCACATCGACGCCGGCAAGACGACGGTCAGCGAACGTTTTCTCTTCTACTCGGGACGCATCCACAAGATCGGCGAGGTCCACGAGGGCGAAGCAACGATGGACTGGATGCCGCAGGAGCGAGAGCGCGGCATCACCATCACCGCCGCCGCCACCAGCTTCACCTGGCGCAACCACGACATCCATCTGATCGACACGCCCGGGCACGTCGACTTCACCATCGAGGTCGAGCGGAGCCTGCGCGTGCTCGACGGCGCGGTGGTGGTGTTCGACGGCGTGTCGGGCGTCGAGCCGCAGTCGGAGACGGTCTGGCGTCAGGCCGACAAGTTCCGCGTGCCGCGCATCTGCTTCATCAACAAGATGGACCGCGCCGGCGCCGACTTCGCCGCCGCGGTGACGGAGATCCGCGAGCGGCTCGGCGCCAAGCCGGTCCCGATCCAGCTTCCGATAGGCGCCGAGGATCGCTTCGTCGGCCTCGTCGATCTGGTCCGACTGCGCGCTCTCTATTTCTCGGGCGACGAGGACGAAGGCGCGCGCGAAGACGACGTCCCGGCGGCGATGGCCGACGAGGTGACGGCCGCGCGCGAGAAGCTGATCGAGGCGGCGGCCGACGTCGACGACGGGATCGCTTCGGCGTTCCTCGAGGGGACACTGATCGACGAGGCGGCGCTCGTGGCGGCGGTTCGCAAGGCGACCATCGACTGCAAGATCGTCCCCGTGCTGGCCGGCGCGGCGCTGCGCAACAAAGGGGTCCAGCCGCTGCTGGACGCCGTCGTCGACTACCTGCCCTCGCCGCTGGAGGTGCCGCCGATGAAGGGGACGGTGCCGGGGACCGAGGAGCCGGCCACCCGCGCGCCCGACGACGCCGCGCCGTTCTCGGCGCTGGCGTTCAAGGTGGCGATGGACGAAGGGCGCAAGGCGGTCTACCTGCGCATCTACTCGGGCGTGCTCAAGCCGGGCGACGAGGTGCAGAACGCGCGCACCCGCAAGAACGAGAAGGTGGCGCGTCTCCTCTCCGTGCACGCGAATCGCCGCGAGCGGATCGAGCGCGCGACCGCCGGCAGCATCGTGGTGGCGATGGGGCTCAAGGACGCGGGGACCGGCGACACGCTGGCGGCGCCCAAGGCGCCGATCATCTTCGAGCGCATCGACATCTACGAGCCGGTGATCTCACGCGCCATCGAGCCGAGGACGCAGGCGGAAAAAGAGAAGCTCGACTTCGCGCTCGGCAAGATGGCCGACGAAGATCCGACCTTCCGCTGGCACGAGGACGCCGAGACGGGGCAGACGATCATCCGCGGAATGGGCGAGCTGCACCTCGACGTCATCGTCGACCGGATGCGCGTCGAGTACGGCGTCGAGGCGACGGTGGGGCGGCCGCAGGTCGTCTACCGTGAGACGCTGGCCAAGCCGGCCGAGGCGGAGGCGCGCTTCGAGCGCGTCGTCGAGGACGAGACGCTGTTCGGCCACGCGCGCGTCCACGTCGCGCCGCGCGCGCGCCACGCCGGCAACGAGCTCAAGCTGACGGCGCCGAAGGCGGTCCAGATTCCGGGGGTCGCGAAGGCCGTCGAGACGCCGCAGGTGATCCTCGACGCGGCGATGGAGGGGGCGCGCGAGGCGATGCGCTCGGGGCCGCAGGGCTACCCGATCGAGGACATCGCGGTGACGATCAAGGCGATCGAATACCGTCCCGACGCCTCGAGCGCCGCCGGGCAGCGGGCGGCGGTCGGCGAGGCGATGCGCCTCGCCTTCCGCGATGCCGGCACGCGGCTGCTCGAGCCGATCATGAAGGTGGAGATCACCTGCCCCGAGCCGAACGTCGGCGACGTGCTCGGCGATCTCAACGCCCGCCGTGGCCAGATCGAAGACGTCGGTTTCCGCGGCCAGCAGCGGGTCATCACCGCGAAGGTGCCGCTCCGCCGGATGTTCGGCTACGCCACCGACCTGCGAAGCGCGACCCAGGGCCGCGCCAACTACTCGATGCTCTTCGACAGCTACGACGCCTGGGAGTGAAAGCGCTCCGGTCGACCGGGCTTCAGTTGCCGTAGGTGCAGGGGCCGACCATCTGCTCGGGCGGGACGGCGACCGGTGCGTCCCAGGTGAGGCCCGAGGCGGCGTCGACCGCCGAGAATTCGACGATGCCCGTGGGGACGGTGACCGTCGCGCAGACCGTTTTCGCGCACAGAATGTAGGTCGATGGGCTGACGCTGAGCTCGTAGCCGCCGCGGGTTGTCTCAGCGGTGGCTGCTGCCGTCGAGCTCTGCACCCCGTTCTCCATCGTGTAGAGATCGACTTCGACGTTTTGCTCCTGCGTATTATTCGAGTCCACGATCCCGCCGAACACGCCCTGGGTGATGGACGACTTGTGCGGGCAAATGGTGGAGAGGTCGGGGACGCAGGCCGCTAGCAAGATGAGCGTGACGAGACCGATGATGCGCACATGCCCCTTGTAACCGCTATCCCAGCGGCACGCCAGCATCGCGACTGGAACGACACCGCGCTCTTCGCCAGCTACGACGCCCGGAAGTAGAAATTGCAGCGGGCGCGGGTTCGACTTCTCCGGAGCGATGGCGGCGGGAATCGACATGCGTCACGGTTTGGCTTTTCCCTTACCGTAGTTCTCTCGCAGCTCGAGGTTCGTGGGCCACTGCGTTCGCATCTTGTTGTCCGAGATCCCTTCGAAGTTGTAGGGCGGCATCCCCGTCGTCACCACCTCTTCCAGCTTTTGATTGTTCTGGACGACCAGCGCCAGGTTGATCCCCTGAGAGTTGTGGAGGGCGTGAATCAACTCGTGCGCCAGCCCAACCGCCGGGGGACGCTGGTACATCGCCAGATCGTCGACGCAGTGGAAGGTCTTGGTGCTGTTGAAGTTCACGGTGCTGCCGGCTCCACGCCCGGGCGTCATGTAACTGCGGAATAGCCGAGGGAGGTGAAATAGCCAGTCATTCTGGAGCTTGCCAACGGGGCAGGCGCCCGACATCAGATCCTTGAGCGTCTGGATCGTGGTCCCGATCGCCATTCCCTGCGCGTAGGCGATGTTCTGGGGCGCCGCGCCCGCGGTCGCAGGCGTCTGGCCGGGCCGGACCACGTTGTCTTGCGACCGGTAGGTGACCGGCGTCATCCCCATGCTGAGCTGTCGCGCGAAGTGCTCGATCGGGATCCCTTTTTGCTTGGCGTTCGTGACGGCAGCGGTCAACTCCTTGGAGAAGGTCGCCGCGTTCTTGTCGCGAAGCGCCCGCGTGAGCGGCGGGCAGGTTTCGTCGCCCCCACGGGTGCAGGAGTTTCCATTGGCCGTGACCTTGATCGTCACCATGGAGGACAGCCCGCAGATCGCCCTCAACAAGGCGCCGCCGTCAGGTATTCCGGCGATGGTGTCGAGGCAGCCGGTGGTGGCCGCGAGGTATCCGGCGTCGCCGCCGTCGTCGATCTGGATCCGGGCGAACGTCTTGTAGGTGGTCAGCATCGGGGCTCCTTTAGGGCGCTTCGTTGTAAAGCGCCAAGATCTCGGCGCCGGAGAGCGGGCGGTTGTAGACACGCACGTCGTCGAGATCGCCGGGGTACTCGAGGGCCTCGCTCGTTCCCGTACAGTTGGCGGTGGTCCCGTTCATCAGCGTGTTCCCCATGTAGAACCGGCAGGTGGACGCCGTCCCCCCGATGAAGTAGTCCCCGAACAGCTGGGAGGCCACCTGGACGCCGTTTCGATAGAGCGTGAACGTGTCGCCGTTGACCGCGCTCTCCGAGACCGTCCCGACGATGAACGTCCAGCTGTTCTTGGTGATCGCGGTGGGGTCGGTAATCACCGCCGACTGCCCCGAATGTTCGCCGAAGGTGACCTGCTGCCCAGAGAACTGGAACTCGAGCGTGTTCCCCCCGCTGGGCGTCGGCCCCACGCCGACGATGCGCTCGTTGTTCCCGTTGGGAGAGACCTTGGTCCAAAACGCTATCGTCAGGTTTGCAGAAATGGGCAGCGCCGGCGCCGAGACGATCGCGAACCAGTCGCTGGAGTTGTTGGGCACCAGGTTGTAGGCGCTGTTGGCCCGGTTGAAGCGATCGGCGTCGAACGCGCCCAGGTTCGACGTGGCGTTGTACCCGTTGCCGCTTTCGTCCATCGTGTTGTCGTTGAACGGGTAGTAAGCGACCAGACCACTGGTCGGGAGCTTGGAGGCGTCGGTCCCCGCGTCGTGATGAGAGGCGTCCACGCCGCCCGGGTGATCGACCGCGCCGCCGTCCTGGTGCCCGCCCCCGCCAGCGCCGCCCTGGGCCCCGCCATCGTGGTGCTCGCCGGCGCCTGCGCCCCCTTGCCCCATGCCGTCTCGGCGCGCGTCGGTGCCCGTGACATCTCCCCCGGCGTCGGAAGGCGTCCCCTTCTTGAAGTTGTTGCAGCCCGCAGTGGTGAGCAGCGCGAGCGCCAAGATCAACCGGACGCCTGCACGTTGCGGGGACGACGAGGGGGAGAGCGGGAACGGTGGACGCACGAGAGCCTCGTTTCCTAAAAGTGGAACGCGCAACCGACCTGCCCACCCGACCCGCCGCGGGCGGGCGCGGCGGCGCACGAGAGCCTGGACGGCGACAGCGCGAGCCCGGCGTGCTCATTTCCTTTCCCGCTGGTCGCGGTCCAATAGGCGCCCAACCCCGCGCCGACCACGGCAACGGCGAGGCCGACGACCACGAAGTCCTGGGCGAGCACCGCGCTGTCGTGCAATGACTGGCAGCCCGAGCCACCGTAATTGACGAGGCTGGTCCCACAGTCGGCCCGGTCTTGGAAGTCAGAGAAGTCCTTGGCGCGAATGATCTCCGCGATCACGCCGGTGACGAGCCCCAGCGTCCCCACGCCGAAGGCAACGGCGGCGCGCGAGCGCATCCAGCTCGGGCGCGCGGCAACGGGTTCGCTCGACGGCGACAGCACCGGTGCCGGAGGCGGACCGGTGACCTCCGCCACCAGCGCGATCGTCTCTCGGGTCAGCTGCTCGGGAGCGATCGCCACCGTCCGCGCGATCGGCAGGTAACCCGCCAGGTGAACGTCGAGCGTGGCGCTCCCCGCTTCCACGGCGATCGGCGCGCCGAGCGGCAACGTGCCGGCGAGCCGACCGTTGACCCGAACCTCGGCGCCGGCGAGACCACCCAGAATCTCCAGCCGCCCAAGGTGCTTGTCGATCGTCGCCAGCGAATCCTCGAGCTCGGCCCGGTTCTTCGCCACCCAGGGCGCCGCTGTGTCGGCGAGCGCCCTGCGCAAATGTTCGTCGGCCTCCACCCAGCGCCCGAGCGCCTGCTCGGCCAGCGCTTCCTGCGCGAGCGCGTGCGCCGTCGGCGTCAACGCGTAAGCGCGTTCAAACGATGCGAGCGCGGCGGCGTCGTCGCCTTGCCGCCGATGCTCGACGCCTTCTTTGATCAGATCGTCAGAGGTCGGGGCCTGGGCGCGCGCCGGGTGCGACGCGAGGGCCATTCCAGCCAGGAGCAACATCGAGAGCGCGCGGTGTCCGAAGGTCATTCCATGATCTTCGCGTTGTTGGCGCCGACGCGCGGAGCCGCCGGGACGGTGGCTTTCACGGGCACCACCGTCGATTTGTGCGCATGAGCGTGGTGAACCACCTCGTGCGACGCTCCTGCAGGAGTGACGGTTGCCGATCGTGGCGCGACGGGGGCAGGCTCTGCCGCGGCCGGCGGCGCGATCCGCGCGGGCGCTTCGGGAGCGGCTGGCGTGGGCGATAGCCCGGCGGCGGCGGGTGCTGCAGCTGCAGCGGCGCCAAGGGGGGCGGCGGGGGCGGGCGCGGGCAGGACGTGCGGCGAAGACGATCCGAGCCCTCGCACGGCCGCCGCTGCCCCGCCAACCGCCAGCGCGATCGCCAGCGCAGCGGGCCAGCGCCGCGCGATCAAGGAGCGCCGTGCCGACACTGGAACGGCCTCGAACGCGAGCCCGCTGGTGCTGGGACTCTCCGGCGCAGCGTTGCGGGGATCGGTGGCAAGGAGCTGGGTTCCGCCGGCCGCGGGCCGCTCGTCGCGCGCGTGCTCCTTCGCCCGCTCGGTCGAGGCCGCCGCGACCCCCAGCCCGAGCGGCATCGTCGGCGCAACTCCCCGCGCCCGCGCGCCGGGCCGCTCGCTGTCCGTCGCGACCACGTCCATCGCAGGAACGGTATGTCGCTTGAACGTGCGCTCCCACAAGAGGGCGGCGCGCGCCGATCCGAACGGCAGCATCGCTGCCCCCAAGGCCGACATCGATTCGAACCGATCCTTCATCTGGTGCGCCAGCGCCCGCAACAGGAGATCGGCGAAGGCGGGCGGCAGCTCGGGACGGACGCGGAGCGGCGGCTCGAACTGGTTGTCGCCGATTCGGCGCAGCAGCGCGAACGTGTTGTCGTCGTCGTCCCGGTAGGCCCGCCGACCGGTGACGCACTCGTAAAGGATTAGGCCGAGCGCATATTGATCGCTGCGGGCGTCGGCCCGTTTTGCGCCGAGCGCCTGTTCGGGCGACATGTAACAAATGGTGCCGAGGTGCGCGCCTGTCCGTGTCAACGCCTGCTGCTCGGGCCCTTGCGCGTCGGCCAGCTTCGAGACGCCGAAGTCCAGCACCTTGGGGACACTCTCGCGGTAGGTGCGATCGTGGACCAAAAAAATGTTAGCCGGCTTGAGATCGCGGTGGATGACGCCCGCCTCGTGCCCTGCGGCGACCGCCGCGATGATGGGAAGGGCGAAGTCGGCCGTCTCGGCGACGGTGAGCGGCCCTTTCCCCTGGAGGTAGTGCCCGAGCGTCTGACCTTCCAGGTACTCCATCACCAGATAGGGGACGCCCGCCTCGATGCCGACGTCCGTTACGTCGACGACGTTCGGGTGGCGGATGCGCGCGGCCGCCTCCCCTTCGCGGCGGAAGCGCACCGTCGCCTCGGGGACGGCTGCCAAGGCGGTGTTGAGAGTCTTTATGGCGACCCGCTTCTTGAGGTCGACGTGCAAGGCCTCATAGACCAGCCCCATGCCCCCCTCGCCGAGGAGTCTCACGATCTCGTACTTGCCGAACCGTACCCCTGGCGCGAGACGTGGATCCATCAAGGATGCGAGGTTGCCTCACCGCCAGCGTAGATGCCTGGCCGGGGCGAGGTCAAGCGCGACACCCCTGAACCGGATCCGCTCCGGTGGGGGCGCGCGCGCAAGGCTCGGCCTGAGCCCCGTCGACCTCGAGACGCCCCCGGGCTCCCAGATCGGCGATCTCGTGATCTGGAAAACACCGGATCATCAAATTGCTTGTCTCCGGCGGCGCTGAATGGGTCTATGGTGCGCGCCAAGGAGGCCCCATGAAGACCATCAAGCTCGTCTCTCTGTCCGTGGTGATGTTGTCCGCCGCTTCGGTGCTCGGCGCTGATAAGCCCGCCGCTGCACCGGCCCCCGCTGCCGCTGCGCCCGCACCTGCGGCCGCAGCGCCGGCGCCCGCCGCCAAGCCGACGCCGGCTCCGGTGGCCGCCAACACGCCAGCGGCGAAGCCGGCGCCGGCTCCGGCCGCCGCTGCGCCTGCCGCGCCGCCGGCACCGCCCGTGCCCGCGCCGGAGCTGGTGGCGTTCGCCAAGAACTTCGAGGGGAGCTGGAAGTGCGACTCGAAGTTCCCGGCCGGCGCCATGGGACCGGGCTCGCCCGAGATGAACGGCAAGTCGACCGTCAGCATCAAGAAGGACCTGAACGGCTTTTGGTACAAGGGCCTCTACGAGATCAAGAAGTCCAAGACCATGCCCGGCATGAAGGCCCAGTTCTCCATGGGATACGATCCGGGCGGCAAGCAGGTCCTCCTGACCGGCACCGACAGCATGGGCAGCGGCTGGTTCGCCGGCGGCCCGATCCAGGGCGACTCGGTCACCACGGTGGGAGACATGTACATGATGGGGATGAAGTCCAAGGTCCGCGAATCGATGAGCAAGAAGAGCGACAAAGAGGTGTTTCACAAGCTCGAGATCGACATGGGCAAAGGGTTCCAGACGGTCGGCGAAGACACCTGTAAGAAGTAGCTCCGCGACGCGAAGACCGACGACGCGAAGACCGACGGCACGAAGATCGAAATTCGCGCCGGCCGCCGCTGTGAGTGCGTCGGCCGGCGCTGCAACTTTCCAGGGCGCTTTCGCTCCTAGCGCCGGGTCCGTCGGAAGATGGCCCAAAGCAGGACCACCAGGGCGGCGAGACCGACGACCGCCGCGAGGCGCGGACCGCGCAGGGTCTCCGCCGCCTCGAACAACAGCCGGAAGAGGGCCGCGAGCGCGCGCAGGATCAGGGCGCCGGCTCGGAAGACGATCGGCAGCGCCAGCAGCAGCGCCGCCCACTTGACGAACCTGCCGCTCATCGCGCGCTCGGCGGCCGCGCGCGAGGTTCGCGTGCGCGAGCCGGCGTCGAATGCGGCCCGGCGCGCCCGATCGGAGAGAAGCTCGTAGGCGCGGTTGATCTCGGCCATGCGGGCGCTGGCCAGCTCCTCCAACGGATTGCCGGCGTGCTGATCGGGATGGTAGCGCGCGGCCAGCGACAGATAGGCAGCGCGAATCTCCTCGGCCGTCGCCGTTCGCGCCACGCCGAGGACGCCGTACGGATCCCAGTCGCTGGCGGCGGCCATCAGTGCTTGGCGCCGCGCGGGGCGGGCCCGCCCGCGTTCGCCGACTGCAGGTAGCGGAAGACGTCGGCGCCGGTCGACAGCATCAACCAGCTCTGCTTATCGATGGTGGTCTTGTAGGTCTCCATCGTGCGCAGGAATTTGTACAGCTCGCGGTCGCGGTTGTAGGCCTCGGCGTAGATGGCGGTCGCCTGGGCGTCGCCGCCCCCCATCACCTCCTGGGTCTTCTTGTACGCCTCGGACTCGATCACCTTGAGCTCGCGCTCTTTCTTGCCGCGAATCTCGGCGCTCTTCCCCTGACCCTCCGAGCGGTAGCGGTCGGCGATGCGCTTGCGCTCGGAGATCATGCGATCGAACACCTTGGCCTGGACCGTCTCGATGTAGTTGATGCGCTGGATCTGCACGTCGACCAATTCGATCCCGTAGTCTGGCATGACCTGCGAGGCGCGCTCGAGGATGAGGCGGGTGATCTTGTCACGCCCGAGATCGATCTTGCGCACCGCCTCGGCGTCCATCACGTCCTCGGCCTCGTCGGACTGCTCGAAGGCGCGGTTGCTGACCCGCACGATCTCGATGAGGTTGTGGCTGGCGATCACGTTGCGCGTCTCGCCGTCGATGATGTCGTCGAGGCGCGACTGCGCGCCGCGCTCGTCGCGCAGCCGTTGGAAGAAGAGCAGCGGGTTGGCGATGCGCCAGCGCGCGTAGGTCTCGACCCAGATGTACTTCTTGTCGCGGGTCGGCACCTGATTCGGGCTGCCGTTCCACTCCAGCCAGCGCTTGTCGAAGACGTTCACGTCCTCGGTGAAGGGGATCTTCACGTGCAGGCCGGGGGTGGTGATGGCGTGGCCGATCGGCTCGCCGAACTGCGTGATCACCACCTGCTCCTGTTCTGACACCGTATAGAAGGTGGAGAAGAGCGTGGCGATTCCCAGGACCGCCAGCGCGCCCCCTATGACGAGGCCGCGCGTGGTCACGGCGCCTCCTTCGTGCTGTCGGGGCCGCCCCCGAGCGGAAACAGCGGCAGGATCCCCTTGGCCTTCTCATCGAAGATCAGCTTCTTCCCGGCCGCCGGGAGCACGGCGCTGAGTGTCTCCAGGTAGAGCCGCGTGCGGGTCACCTCGGGCGCCTTGCGGTACTCCTCCTGCAGCGCGACGAACCGCTCGGCGTCCCCCTTGGCGCGGTTCACCCGGTCGACGGCGTAGCCCTCCGAGGCCTCGATCTTCTGCTCGGCCAGGCCGCGGGCGCGCGGGATCTCCTGGTTGTATTCGGCCCAGGCCTCGTTGATGGCGCGCTCGCGCTCTTGAATCGCCTGGTTCACTTCGTTGAACGAGGGCTTCACCGATTCGGGCGGATCCACGTCCTGCAGCACCAGTTGCTGCACGGAGATCCCGTTGTCGTAGCGCTTGCAGAGATCCGAGAGCAGCTCCTTGGCCTTGGCGGCGATCGCCTCGCGCCCGACGGTCAGCAGCTCGGTGACGCTGTGGTCGCCGACGACCGTGCGCATCGACGCCTCCGCCATCAGCCGGAAGGTCTGCTCCACGTCGCGCAGCTTGAAGAGGTACTTGTACGGGTCGGAGATCTTGTACTGGACGATCCATTCGACCGTCGCGACGTTCAGATCTCCGGTCAGCATCGACGACTCGGCGGCGGTCTTCTCGTCCTTGCGGAAGGTGCTGTCGACGTCGGCGTTGACGGTGCGGAACCCGAACTCCTGCTTGAGCTGCCGCTGAACGGGGACCTTCTGCACCTGCTCGATGCCGAACGGAATCTTGCCGTGCGGCCCGGGGTTGGTGGTGCGCACGAACCTCCCGAACCGCGTCACCAGCCCCACCTCGTCGGGCTCGACCTGATAGTAGGAGCCGACCAGCGCGGCGAGGACCAGCACGATCCCGACGGCGCCCAGGATGAGCCGCCGCGATCCCCGCAGCCGGTCCCAGAAATCCCGCGCCGCGCGCAGCAGCTGCTCCTGATCGAAGTCCCCGCGCCCGTTCGTCATGGAACCTTCTTTCAGAGTCCGGTGGCAAACTCAAGGTGAAGCGCGGAACCGACGAGCGAATCGAGGTGACTCTGCGTGCGGCTGGGTTGGCCCCTTGCGCCTTCGCGCTGGTGGCCGCCTGCAGCAGCGGCGGTGCAGGCGGACCAGCCGGTGGCGGCGGTGGCAACGCAGCCGGCAACGCGGGCGCTGGCGGCATGGCGGGCGGCGGCGCCGCTGGCTCAGGCAGCGGGGGCGCCGCTGGCTCGGGCGCCTTGGTGAACCCGGCACCGGGGAGCGGCTTCTTCGTCGGCGCGAACTTCTGGAACATCGACTGGGAGGGGCAGGGCGACTACTTCCAGAGCGGCGTCGACTTCGCGACCACCACCAATCCGTGGGTGCCCGAGCTGCTGACCGATCTCGCCCCCTACCACGTGCTGCGGTTCATGGACTGGAACCAGACGAACGACAGCAACAACTCGCAGGCCGTCTGGACCACCCGCAAGCAGAAGACCGATCCACAGAGCGAGCCGGTCGCGTTCGAGTGGCAGATCGATCTCTGCGACCGCACCAAGAAGGACTACTGGCTGAACGTCCCGCACGAGGCTTCGGCGAGCTACTGGACCGAGCTGGCCCAGCTGGTCTACACCCAGCTCGATCCGTCGCTGCGCGTCTATCTCGAGTGGTCGAACGAGGTCTGGAACGGCTCGTTCCCGCAGAATGCCTACGCGGCGGCCGAGGGGCAGAGCCTCGGCCTGTCCGGCAGCGATGCGGCCGCGTCCTACTACGTCTACGAGGCGGTCCGCATGTACGAGGCCTTCGAGGCGGTGTTCGGCAAGGGGAGCCCGCGTCTCGTCAAGGTGCTCTCCGGGCAGGCCGCTTACGACGGCCCTTGCACCAACGACGTCAAGGCCCTCTCCGATTCCACCATCAACCCGCGAAGGACGATGCCCGACGTCTACGCCGTGGCCCCCTACATCTCGGGCACGACCGTGGCGGCGGTGAGCGGGGCCATCGCCGGGATCAAGAGCGGCTTGCAGTCGAACGCCACCTGCGCGGCGATGGCCTCGCTGCCGCTCGTCTCTTACGAGGGGGGCGCGGACTCGTACTCCGCGACCAATTGCCAGAGCGTCCAGACCGATCCGGGGATGCACGACGTCTACACCTCCTATCTCGACGCGCTGGTCGCCGACGGCCTCGAGGGGCCGTTCATGCAGTACACGCACGCCGGATCGTGTTGGGGGATGAAGGTGAAGACGTCAGACGCCAACTCGGCGGCGCCCAAGTACCAAGGGCTGCTCGACTGGCTCGCCGCGCATCCCTGACGGGGATCATGGCGGGCGACAGGGTGTAGTCTCGGCTTTCAGGCAACGCAAAGGGAGCTCTTCACGCGCAGCACCTTGACGGCGGCCAGCCGGTCAATCGGGTCGGTCAGTCGGTCAATCGGTCAATCCGTCAATCCGCTGGTGAGGGCCCGTACGTTCAGGGACGCTATTGACAGGATGTTTGCGCCGCGGGAACCTTCGAAAGCCGGGCGTCTTTGGGGGGAGCGCGTGGTGCCCCCCCATGCCGATTGTTCGCGTCCTCTTTGAGACCCCGCCAACGATTCGTTGGCGCAGGCGGGGCAGGTTCGCAACGTGCAATAAATTGCACCGACCTGCGTTGAAACTGTGCGGACGTTGTAACGGATGAACTGACGCCGTCGGGACTCTTTAGCTTGGGAGGGGCGGGAGATGAGGAATGACCTGCATCGAACGGAGGGGGCCGCACGCGAAACTCGGTTGCCCGAGGGGCTCGCGACCTTTGCCGCTTTCGAGACGGCGCTGAGCATGATTCCCCAGCCCACCTTCGTGATCGGCCGGGGTGGCGAGATTCTGCACGCCAACAGGTCGGGGGAGCAGCTGCTCGTCCGAGAGCGGCTCAACATCGAGCGCTCGTTGATCCAGGCCGCTCGGGGTGAGGCGCAAGAGCTTGCCTGGCGGCTCACCTCCCTCGGGGACGCGCTTCGGCCTCCGGGGTTCATCGCCGTCCTCGATCCCGTTTCCCCCCGTGCCGGCGGCCCCCAGCCCGGCGCTTGCGGCTGGAAGCTCACCGCGCGCCAGGCCGAGGTGCTGGAGCTGGTCGCGCGGGGAGAGACCAACGCGGCGATCGCGACGACACTGGGGATCAAGGAGCGAACCGTCGAATTCCACCTTTCGGCGCTCTTCGACAAGGCCGGCGTCGACAACCGCGCGACGTTGATCGCGCGGTTGCTGGCGCTCTGAGCCCCAGTGTGACCCGACGCCTCAGTTGGTGAAGCGGAGGTTGTCGAGGATCCAGGTCCGGTTGGTCGGATTGGCGTTGAGCGCGAATCCCCACGAGCAGTCGCTGGCGCCCTGGCGCAGCGTGCTGCTCACCTGGCTCGGAAGCGGGAACCGCAGCGTGGAGTACGCGTTCTGCGGCTTGCCGGTCAGCTCGACCTGCCCGATGTACTCATTGAACGCGTTCACCGAGGGACAGGTGAGGTACATCTGCAGCGCCCCCAGGTAGGACTGATTCGGTTGATTGTTGGGGATGAAGAGGTCGACGCTGACCGCGGAGTTCAACGCCAGCCCTGCAGCAACGAAGGGCACGCTGTTGATCGGCATGTAACCCTGCCCTTGGATTCCCAGCGCGCCGCACCCCTGCGTCACCGGCGAGGTCACCAGTGAAAGGGCGGCGACGGTCGACGACCACGACTGCGGGTCCTCGAAACCGAACAGCCGATCACGCGGCGAGGCGGTCGAGCAGGCCTTCGTGGCAGGCGTAGAAGGTGTTCCGGGCATGGTGAACGTGACGCTGATCGGGAGCGGCTTTCCGTTCGGGTCTACGTCCTTGAAGCTGAACGTCCCTGAGAGATTGAGGGTGGTGTTGGAAAGGATCATGTCCAGGTCGGTGTCGTTCACCAGGTGGTAGATTTGTGGAACGCCTGCCGCCAAGCCGATGACCTGGAGTTGGAGGTTGCCCGCAGCGATTCCGGTGTGCGAGGGGTTGTCTGGATCGCCGATCTCGAGGGTGGCCGGAACGCTGTTCGTGACGAGGACGTTCGAGAGCTGAGTCCCCGACACGGCGAGGTCGGCAACATTAATGCTCAGGGCGCTCAGTTGACCGCCGCTAAAGGCGGCGGATCCACGGGTGAGCGAGAAGGGGACCGTCATCCCCGAACCGGTGGCCCGACCGAGCGGCCCCGGCGTCAAATCGTACGCGATGAGCGCGGCCGTCTCGGTGGCGCACTCGGGGTCGCTCGCCAAGATCTTGGTGATGTGCATAACCCCATCACGGTCGAGGGGATTGGGCTTGACGGCGTCGACCGCGCTGGCGGTCGTGAGGTCGTAGCAGTTTCCGGGAGGTGCGGGATTCGCGTGGGAATCGTCGGTGATCGAGTTGCAGACGCTGCCGACACCCTCCGGGCACCTGTGTTGATGAACCTGGAACGCGACGCTCGCCCTGCCGGCGGTGCTCTTGCCCAGGGGATGGCAGGTCCCGACCACCGGCAGGTTGTTGGGGTTCAGGGTCCCCGTCGAGGTGCACGGCATGGGATAGGGATAGTTCGCCTGCGGATTGGAGGTCGCCGCGTTACAGAAGACGGCACAGGCCGCGTCCATGGTGCTCTGGCTGCCGTCTGTCGCGCACACGGTCCCGATGACCGGGGGAGGCGGCGTCGCGAAAGTCATGCATTGGGGTCCGTTGGCGCCGAGCGTTTCCGCGATGCATTCCTGGCGAACGACCGTGCAGTCCACGACCGTCGTGGTATCCGGCGCTACCATCCCCCGGTTTGCGCATCCGCCGGTGGACAGGGTTAGAAAGCCAATTGACAGGGTGCTCGAAACCAAACGGCCAAAGCGTTTTCTCATCTCGACTCTCCTCGCTGGACGACCTTCGACAACACAAACACCTCACTCGAGGTCCGCCCAGGCTCCCAATCAACGTCGGGTCTGTAAACTGAGGGAAACCACAGGTCGGTCGGTGAGCCGCCACTCGACATTAGGTGCTACGATCGCGCCCGCACCATGGGCAGCGGGCCATCGATCGACGGTTGGTTCGTGCGGTTGGGACTGATCTTGGCGGCGCTCGTGGGGTGTGGCCGGGCGACCCCTCCCGGAGCGCTGGTCGGCGAGACGGAACACTTTCGCTTGTTCGTCGATCCCGACGCGAACGTTCCGGCCGGGCTGGATGGCATGAACGGCCTCGTGGCCCTCGAGACCGAGTGGGCCGACGTCCACACAATGCTGCAGATGCCCGACGGGAAGATCACCTACTACTGGCTCTCGCAGGGGCACATTGGCGCGGCGTGCGGAGAGGCGGACGAAGGGGCCTGTCTCTGGGAGCAGAGCCTCGAGATCGATTCGCCTATGCTTCCCAACCCCCACGAGCTCAACCACGCGTACATGTATTTGCGCGAGCAGCGCAAACCGGTCCCGTTCCTCGCGGAAGGGATCGCCGAGGCGATCGCCTGCGGTGACGACCAGCCGATGTACCCGCCCGACGTTCCCTGGCAGGGGATCGTCGGCCAGCTCGAGTCGTCTTCAGATCAGGTCTATATCCAGGGCGGGATCTTCGTTCGGTATCTCATCCGCACCTACGGGATCGATGCCTTCCTGCGCTACTACGAGCAGTCTCCCGAGCAGCGCGATCCGGCGCTGTTCGCCGCCAACTTCCAGAGCTTCTGGGGCACGACGCTGGACGACGCATGGACCGCCATCCACGTACTGCCGCCGGGTGTCGTCCCTGCGGCGGCGTACGAGACCAAGATCTGCCCCTGCTCGCTGCCGCCGCTCGATCCGGCTGGTCCGGTCACGAACGATCCGGCCCGGGCCCCATATTGGCCTTTGCCCAATCCGGCGGGCGGGACGCTGGCCCTCTATGGAGGCCCCAGCGAGCGGGTTCAGATCAAAGACTGCGCCGGCGTCCGTCCCGAGTTGATCGGGCAATCCGTGCTGGCGCGCCTCGATGGCACCGATCGGCGGTACGTGTTGCCTCCCCTGCAAAGCGCTACCGTCGACGCTTATGTTGCCGACGACTGCGCGAGCGCAGCGCCCTTTGTCCTCTCTCCTCTGGACAACACAGGCTATCTGACAGTCGCGGTCCCGAATCCCGCCGACGCTGCCACGGTCTATGTCAACCTGGCGTCCAGCTTCTCGGGCGTCTTGTACGGTGGTCTCGACGAGATCTGCGGCACCTGCGGATTCGATCAAGGGGCCTGTCAGCCCCTCGCTCCGACGGCGAGACCCGGCGTGCAAGGCCCCCTCTACGGCACAGTGACGCTTTATCGAAGCGTCACCGTGCCGACGGACGTCGTGTCGGACGAAATCGACATCGAGAACGCCGGCCTTTGATCGGCTGGCCTTCAATCGTCCGAGGGCGGACGCTGGTGGTTGTGGCGTTGGCGCTCGGCGCGGCAGCGTCGAGCGCGCGGCCCGGGCACGCGGCGGGGGAGTCTCCCGCCGAGCGGCCGCTCTTCCTCAGCCTCGCGGTCGGGCCGGCGTTCGGCTACGAGAGCCGGAGCTTCGACGGCGGGAGCCCCGGGGCCAGCTACACGGGGTGGGCGCCGGCGCTGGACCTGGCGGTCGGCCGCCGGGTGAGGCGGGGGCTGGTGATCGCCGGCGATCTCCAGCTGGCGATGATCGTCAACCGCACCGAGAGCTACCTCGGCGGCTCGTACCCGCTCACCGATACGCTCCACTTCGTCGACACGCTGGGCGCGCTCGTCGACTACACGCCGTGGTCGCATCCGCGGGTTCACTTCGGCGGCGGGCTTGGCCTCATGGCCGCGACCGACGTCGACACGCACATGGGGAGCACCGACACGAATTGGGGCTGGGCGCTCTCGGCGCACGCCGGGATCCGCAGGCGCCTGGCCCGCGGTTGGTCGATCGGCGTCATGGGCCGCCTGACGCTCTATCGATTCACGTCCGACACGCCGCCGCCGTCCGCGACGTCGCTCGGGCTCCTGCCGGTGCTGCTGGTGACGTTCACCCGATAGGTCGCAGGCGATGTAGGTCGGTGTGACCTGTGGATAGATCTCAAATATTGACCAGGTCCGCCGATATGGCTCCGAAAGAACATGGCTTTCGGCGCCGTCACGCTCTCCCTGGTCCTGGTCGCGGCTGACCTCTCTTCAGGCGCAGCGCCGCCGTCGGAGCCGTCCGCGCCGTCGTTCGAGATGCCGCGGGCCGGGCAACGGCAGCGGCGCGGGACCGGCCCCGAGCGGCGCGGAATTCACGAGCTGGAGGATCCCGCCGGCTGGCCGGCCGAGCCGCCCGCAGAGACCGGGCCGCTCGACGCCGCGCGCTTCGACGCCGCGGTGGAGAAGGTCTGCGGCGAAGTCGCGCCCGACGCCGGGTTGCCGGCGGTCGCGCAGATCGTCCGCGCGGTCAGCGCCGAGACCGGGGCCGATCCGTTCCTCGTCGCCGCGCTCGCCTACCGGACCAGCCGCTGCCGGCCGTCGTCGAGCGGCGTGGCGGGGATCGGTCTGCTCGGCATCCAGCCGGCGATGTTCGGGCCGGGCGCGCCGCTGCCGTTTCCGCGCGCCGACCTCGATCGGGAGGCGCTGCTCGATCCGGCGCACAACCTGCGGGTGGGGATCGCGCTCCTCAAGATGTGGGAGGCCGACCACGCCGAGATCGATCGCGCGCTCGGCAGCACGCCGCATCGCACGGCGCTGGCGCACTTTTTTTGGGGCGACCGCGTCTGGGGGACCACCGTCGAGGATCGCACGCTCACCGCGCGTCGCCGGCTGATGGAGGCCTACGCCAATCCGCCGCCGACCTTCCGGGGCTCGTCGCTGAGCCTGACCATCGTTTCGCCGCTCGAGGGCGGGACGCGGCTCGGGACCAGCGGCCTCGGCGCCGATCGCGACGACGGCGCGCGCGCGCACCGAGGACTCGACATCGACGCCACGGTCGGCGAGCCGGTGCGCGCCGTCGCCGACGGCGTCGTTCAGTTCGCCGGCGTCGACCTGACCGGCGACCACCCGGCGCTGGGCCTCTTTCCCCGGCAGATCCGCCGCTGGCGCAACCGGACGGCCAGCATGGGGCCGGGCGGGTTCTTCGTGCGCGTCATGCACGCCGACGGGATCCGCAGCGGCTACTTCCACCTCACCAGCTTCCGCGTGGTCGCGGGGCAGACGGTTCACGCCGGCGAGATCATCGGCACCGTCGGGCGCTCGGGCGTCAAGGTCTCGGGGAGCCACCTGCACTTCGAGGTTCACCAGAACGGCGAGCTCAAGGACCCGGTGCGCTTCCTCTCGGCGTTCGTGCTGCCGCCCGATCGCACGATCACCAACCAGCTGGCCATGGGCGAGAAGCGCCTCCGCCTGGCCCGTCTGGCCCGCCAGAAACGTCAGGCGCGTCTCGCCGCGCAGCGCCGGCTCGGCTGAGCGCCGCGCGACCGTCAGCGCGGGCAGTTGAGGACGCGCAGCTTCCCGCTTCCCGGCTCGATCAGCGGAGCGAGGATCTTCTCGTCGTAGGTCCCGGCGCGGTGGAGCGTGGCCACGATGAGGCTCATCTCGCTGTGCGCCAGCTCGCTCTGCGGATCGAACTCCAGCGAGTGGGCGTAGGCGCGGTACGAATCGACCAGCTTGCCGCGATCGAAGAGGATGTAGCCGCGCTTGCGCCAGAGCATCGCCGCGTGGCAGGGGGAGTCGGCGAGCTCGAGCGCGATCTCCAGCTGGGCGTCGGCTTCGTCGAGCCGCTTCTCCATGATGAGCGTCTGCACCAGCTCGCCGCGCACGTTCGCGTTGCCGGGCGACAGCGCGACCGCGCGCCGCAGCAGCTTGTCGGCGCTGCCGAGATCACCGCGGTCGACCGCGCAGAACCCGGCGTCGAACAGCAGCTCCACCACCGTCGGTGAGGCGAAGACGACGCCGTCGCGGCGTGCCCGCGGATCGCCCGCCACCCGCGAGAGCGCCGGCAGCACCTGCTCGGGCCGCGGCACCGACAGCGCCAGCTGGCCGAGGCCGCGCTCCTCGCGATCCCAGTCGGCGACGGCGCGCTCGAGGGCCGGCTGCAGGTTCGCGCAAGGGGTGCGCGCCGGATTGATCTGGTCCGAGGTGGGGAGGTGAAGACCGGGCGTCGGCCCCCGCTTCATCTCGAGCGAGACGCGCGTGACGGGCTCGTGATCCTTGGGGAGGTGAACCGCCGCCCAGCTCTTCCACCCGGTGAAGTTGAGCGCGGCCAGGTGGTCGGGCGAGATCGTCCATCCGGGGCGGGTCAGGAAAGCCAGCACGTATTCGGCCATGAACCCGGCGTCGCGCACGTCGGCCAGCGTGTCGAGATAAGGGTCGTGGAGGTGATTCTGGACGCGATCCGTTTTCCAGCCGTCGGCCAGGAGGAGACGCGCCGAGAGCTCGCCCGCGAAGTCGTCGTGCCCGGCCTTGTCCGCGGCGACGGCCAGCGCCATGCCGTAGGCCGACCAGAGCCCGATGAGCTCGGGCGGACCGATGCCGACGTCAACGGTGATATCGCCGCTGGCGCGCGCCGCGTCCGTGCGCGCCGTCGGTGCCGCGGCGGGCGTCGGCGCGGGGGCGACGCCCGCGTGCCCGCAACCCGCCAGCGCGGCCAGGGTGACGCTCAAGGAGTAGGCGATCCGCCTGCGCACGCTCCCCATCATAGAGCGGGCGCCGCGAAAGCTACATGCACATGGCGTTCGCGCCGGCGCCCATGCAGGCGCCGGTCGTGCACATCCGGCCGGCGCAACAGGCCTGGCCGGTCTCTCCGCACGCCTGGCAGGTCCGCGCGCCGCCGGGGCCACCAGCGCCGCCGCCGGCCCCACCCGCGCCGGCCGCGGTGGCGCATCTGAACCCGGTGTCGCAGGTGCCGAGCACGGCGCCACCCCCACCACAGCAGGCTTGATCGGCTCCGCCGCAGGCGGTGCACATCGCGGTGCCGCCGCCCGCTCCGCCGCCGCCGCCGGCCGGCATCGTGCACTGACCGCCGGTTTGACAGATGTTGCCCGGGCAGCAGGCGGACCCGGTCGCGCCGCAGCTCATGCAGGTCCGCGGCATCCCCATCCCCGGGTTCGCGCAGGCGAGACCACCGTTGCAGCTGTTGCCCGTGCAGCAGACGTCGCCGCTCCCGCCGCACGGCTCGCAGGTCATCGCTCCGCCACCGGCGGTCGGGGCCTGGCACGAAAAGCCCGCCTCGCAGGCATCGGCGCCGGCACCGCTGCAGCAGAGCGCGCCCGACGTCCCGCAGCTGATGCACATCTGCGTGGTCGTGTCACAGCGGGTATTGGGGGCCGTGCAGGCGGCGCCGCCGGCGCCCCCAGTGCAACAGACTTCGTTGAGCCCGCCACAGCTGGTGCCGCCCGTCCCTCCGGTCGGGGTGCAGGAGCCACCCGAGCAGGTCCCCTCGCCGCCACCACAGGTCGTGCCGGAGCTGACGCAGTTCCCGCGCAGGCAGCAACCACCGGTGTCGCACACGTTGGCTGCGCAGCACGCTTCGCCGGAGCCTCCGCAGCTCGGCGCCGGCGCGCCGGCGGCCCCGGTCGCACCCGTTGTTCCTGCATTGCCCGTTGCGCCGGCCGCTCCATGACCAGCGGCGCCGCCTGCGCCGCCGGCTGTCCCGCCCGCCCCCGTCTTTCCGCCGGCACCGGCGCTGCCGCCCGAAGTCCCGGCGCTGCCGCCCGAAGTCCCGGCGCTGCCGCCCGAAGCACCGGCGTTGCCGCCCGAAGCACCGGCGCTGCCGCCCGAAGCACCGGCGTTGCCGCCCGAAGCACCGGCGTTGCCGCCCGAAGCACCGGCATTGCCGCCCGAAGCACCGGCGTTGCCGCCCGAAGCACCGGCATTGCCGCCCGAAGCACCGGCGTTGCCCGAGCTGCCACCCTTGCCCGTCTCGCCTGCGGTGCCCGAGGCGCCAGCGCTGCCTGTGGCGCCGCCCTTGCCGGTCGCACCAGCAGATCCACCTTCGCCGCCCGTTCCCGTCGTGGAGCCGCCTCCGCCTCCGCAACCGTGAATCCCGACGACGAACGCGCCCACGAGCGCCACGCAGAACACCGACGTCAGCCGATCAGTGCGCACCATCGAAATCCCTCCACGCCAAAAGAACAGACCGAGAACGCGGCCGAGAACAGGGCCGAACAGCCGGACTAGAGCCGATCCGGCGCAAGCTGTCACGAATAAAAGGCAACCAACAAATAGGTCGAGAACCCGTGGTATTGGCGCTCACGGTCCTGGCGTGATGGTGGCGTAAAAGCGGTGAACAGAGAATGAGAGGGGTCGCCGCTCCGGCCCTAGCTCGAGCCAGGGGGGCGCGTCGGTGGAGAAGACGACGTTGGTCGGTCCGGGCGGCAGCGCGAGGGGCCCGAGGTGAACCGAAAGCGGGCGGTCGGGGGCGAGCGTGAAGCTGCTCGCGGCGCCGGCGCCGACCCGCACGGTCACCGATCGCCCGGTCACCGAGCGAAGTTGGAAGTCGAGCGTGGCCGTGCGCGGTCCGGGGTTGGGGTTGTCGAGCGCGAGCGACGCCGGGCCCGACGCCCACCGCCAGGTGTCGCGCCCCGCCTGCTCGGGCGCCAGCCACCCTTCGCCAAAGCGCGCGCCGACGCCGGCGACGAACGCCAGCTGCTCGGAGGGGGCGACGGAATCGAACAGGTCGGGGACGGTCAGGAGGCCCAGGTTGCCGGCCAGCAGCAGCGCCAAACCCCGGCGCGAACGGGGGACTAGACGGTTGAACGCCAGCGAGAGTGGCAGCACCGTGCGCGCGGCCGCCGACGGGAAGCCCTCCCAGACCGGCCAGCCTAGAAACGCCGCGAAGAGGGTGAACGACGCCCCGACTCGCCACCAGGGCTGGGCGGGCGCGGGCCGGGCCACCAGAAATCCGATCTGCACGGCCAGGGAAACGAGAACCAGCATCTCGTCGCGGGCCGCCCGATCGAAGCCCTGCGCCCGAAAGCCGTCGCAGAGCTCGCGCGCCTTGTGGGAGAGGGCAACGAACGGCGGCGCGAGGTTGCGGAGACCGCCGACCTGCCCGTAGTGACTGAGCAGGATCGCCATCCAGACCACCACCGGTCCCGCGCTGATCAGCGTCATCAGCAGCGCGCGCCGCCAGGCGCCGGCGGTCTGCCCGGGGGGCCAAAAGGCGGCGGCCGCGAGCAGGCTGGTCTCGCGCGCCAGTCCCGCCAGCGCCAGGATCACCGCCGCGCCGGAGCGGCGGCCACGTTCGAGCTGTCGTACCGCGAGGGCGACCAGCAAGAGCGCCGGTCCGTCGGTCAGGCCGCGGGTGGCGCTGACCACCATCCCCGCGCTGAAGACGATCCCGGCCCAACGAATCAGGTTGTCGAGATCCGTCGGCGGAAACCACCAGCGGGCGAGCAGCGCCGCCAACAACACCAGGCAGAAGAGATTGCCGAGGGCGTAGAGCTGGAGGATCGTCGCCGGGCGCCCGAGGCCGACGAGGTGGGTGACGAGCGGCAGCAGGATTCGCCGCTCCCGGTAGGCGGGTGCGTCGAGCGCCCGCGCGAGCGCGGGGTCGAATGGATTTCCGGCGACCGCCATCTGGGCGTAGAACTGACCGTCGTAACCTTCTCGTTGCGCGTAGGTGTAGATCGGAATCTCCGCGAGCTGCGGCAGACGCTGGGGGGCGAAGTGATCGCCGAACAGGATCAACGACGTGTAGCCCGTCTGCCGATCGCCGAAGCGGGCGATCCCGCGCGCGAAGCCGGCCAGACAAGCGAGATAGACGAGCGCGTAGGCGGTGCGCCAGGCAGGCGAGGCGTGCGCGTCCCGGTTCGCCAACTCGCGCCCGAGCTTACTCCCACCTCGCAAATTGCGAACGCCGCGGGCGCATGACGCGCGCGCGGCGCGCACGGATCGTCTGGCTGCTGGTGGTGCTCGCGTCGATCGCCCTCGGGTTCGCGCTCACGGTGCGCGGGGTGGCGACCTGGGACTCCCTGGCGCACTACGATCGCAGCCGCTGGCTGGTGCACATGTTCGGCCTGCCGTCGTCGCGCACGGCCAACGGCCTCGACCAGACGATGAAGTGGTACGGGCCGCTGTGGGCGCTCTGTCTCGGCCTCGCTTCGGAGGTCGCGCTGCCGTTCGTCCACGACCCCGATTGGGTGCAGCACGCCTTCAACTTCGCGCTCTTCCCGGTCGGCCTCTTCGCGGTGGTGCGGCTCTGCCAGCGCGCCGGGGTTCGGCGCTCGACGAGCCTGCTGGCGGCGGCGCTGCTGTTCGGGTGCATCCGGCTCGGCGGGCACGCGCTCGTCAACGTCAACGACTTCCCGATGGCGATGCTGTCGTTGCTGGTGATGCTCTACCTCTGGGTCAAGCTGCGCGAGGTCGATGCGACCGCGCGCGCGGCGGGGAGGTTTCCGCGCCGGACGCTGATCTGGCTGGGGGTGGTGGCGATGACGCCGTTCCTGGTGCGGCCGCCGGTGGCGCTTCAGCCGGTCACGCTGGTGGCGTTCTTGGCCTTTTACGGCTGGACGGCGCTGCGTGGCGCGCGTCGTCTGCGCCGGGTCGAGCTGGTGGCGATTCCTCTCGCCGCCGCCGTCGCGTTCACCGCCGCTGTCTGGCCGACGCTGTGGGAGCACGGACGCACGGCTTCGTTGCGCGACGGGCTGACCACCTTCGCGAAGTTCGGGTGGAAGGACACCATCCGCTACTTCGGTCGGTCGACGATGTCGAACGCGCTGCCGCGCTGGTATCCATTCATCTGGCTGCCGGTCATGCTGAGCCCAGCGACGTTCTTGCTGCTGCTCTGGGGGCTCGGACGCGCGGCGCTCTGCCGGACGCTTCGGCCGCAGTCGTTCCTTCTGCCGACGACGGAGGGCGGGACGGTCGACCTGTCCCTTCGGCGCTGGCTGGCGATTCACGCGGCGCTGCTCTGGTTGGGGGTGATCGTCCTGCACCCGACCGTCTACGACGAAGAGCGACACCTGCTGTTCCTCTATCCGCCGCTGCTGGTGTTGGCGGCGCTGGGGCTCGACGATCTCGGCGAGCGTCTCAAGTACGGGCTCGTCGTGCTGGTCACGATCACGAGCCTCGGCTCGTACGCGCACTGGGGACGCTACGCCTATGTCTACAAGAGCTCGCTCATCGGCGATCGCAGCGCGCACCGGTTCATGGGCGACTACTGGGGCGCCTGCGTTCCGCTGGCGGTCGACGCGCTCGCCGGTCGGGTTCCCGCCGGGGCACCGGTCGTCGTTCCCGGCCCCCTCGATCCCGCGCTCATCCAGTATGCGCGGCTGCGCGCGGGGCCGCGCGCGGAGCCCGGGTTCGGCCCCTATCGGATCGTGCGTGAGGCCGTCGTCTGGCCCGCTTACTACATCCTGAACAACCGCAGCGGCCGGCACGAACCGGCCTTGCGTGCGGTGGCCGAAGGGCGCGCGCGCGAGCTCTGGCGCACGGCGATGCCGCCGGGCGATCCGGCCTGTCTCATCATCGAATACGACGGGCTTGGCGGACGGACGCCGGCACGGTAAAGGAACGGGATGGATCTCCCCGATCTCAATCAGGACGAACGGACCGCCCTCGTCGGCCTCATGAAGCTCATCGTGATGTCGGACGGCGAGGTGTCGGAGGACGAGCTCGAGCACGTCGAGATGCTGGTCGCGGCGTTCGGCGAGGAGGGGTACCAGCGGACGCTCGATGCGTTCGAGAAGCGATTCCAGGACGAGGCGAGCTTCCGAACGTTCTTGCAGGGGATCAGTCGCCAGGAGGCACGCGATCTGATCTTCGGGACGGTGTTGGAGAGCGCCGGCGAGGGGGCGCTCGACCACGCGGAGACCAGCCTGCTCGACTGGCTGGTCTCCACCTGGAACGTCAAGATCGAGATCGAAGA
>DATAVR010000095.1:0-40940 GCA_036267635.1 Polyangia bacterium
GGATGTTGCCGAAGAAGGACCCCTCCTGGAACGGGTAGTTGACCTTGTCGATGCCCCAGCCGATGACCGGGTTCTGGGTGTCGAGCCAGATGGGGACGTGGACGCCGGCGGTGTTGATGTGGGCCATCATGCAGGCGGAGACGAGCTCCTCGCAGCCGCCGCTGTTGTTGATCCCGCTGTTCTTCCACGAGGGGCAGAGGCCGATGCTGCCGGGGAAGGTGTAGTTGGTGCCGTACTGGTCGGTCTTGACCAGCGAGTCGCTGGAGGCGAGGGCGCACTTGGCGAGGTACGAGACGGTCTTGCGACCGGCCGACGTCGTCATGAGGCCGTTGACCCCCGACAGGCCGTTGACGCCCGACAGGCCGTTGGCGGCGCTGAGGCCGTTGACGCCCGACAGGCCGTTGACGCCCGACAGGCCGTTGACGCCCGACAGGCCGTTGATGCCCGACAGGCCGTTGATGCCCGACAGGCCCGGATCGTGCGTCCCCGTCTCGACGTCGCTGGCCTGCTCACCGCAGCCGATGAGGCCGACGATGGCGCCGAGCGCAATGCTGATTTGGATGGTCCGTTTTCCAAGTTCTCTCATTTGAAGTCCCCCCTTGAGGCAGCCCAGCCGACTGCGAGAGTCCCGTAGGCTTTGCGTCACCCGATCGCTCGGGTTTTGCCGTTTGTTCACAAGATGTCGGTCCGACACAGAACACATACAAAGCAGTAATCGGGCCAACATTATTTTCTAGAAGTGTCCAGTTTATCTGGGGTCATCCTGGGTATCTCGGACCCCGCCTGTTGCCTCGGTGACAACAGAAAGGCGCCTTCGGAGCAACAAGCCTGGAGGCGGGAGCGGGAGCTATTTCGTGGGGCCCCGCCCCACCCGGCCCTTGCTCAGCGGGGAGCGACGCCCGCGAGCGTATTCAGCACGGAGCCCCGAGATCCATGAGGGAGCGCCTCTGGCTCAGAATACGCGGCAGCAAGCTCGCAGACGCCCGCTTCGAGGAGACCACTTGCTATAAGTTAGGGCTAGGGCGTCGATGAACGGCTCTTCACGATGCTCAGTCTGCAAGCAGCTGAAGGCGCCGCACTGGAGTTGCATCGTTTGCGAACGCGCAGGACTTGAAATTCACGCGTGTTCCGTCCGCTGTCGGCGGGTTCATGAACGCGACGGAAGACATCGCCAGGAAACGAAGCGTCAACAGACCCCAGCTTCTGAGACAAAAGTATGAACACGGACCGGGAGAGACGCTTCGAACGGAGAGCACTGGCGCCCCTCACGGCGCGCGGCTGAGCGCATGGCGACCGTCACCCTCTTGCGCGTCGGTGTGATTCTCGCGAGCACCCGCCGCGGTCGGCGCGGCGAAGCCTACGCGAAGTGGATCCACGAGATCGTCGCCCAGCGCCCCGAGGCCGAAGTCGAGCTCCTCGATTTGCGCGACTACCCGCTGCCGGCCTACGAGCATCCGGAGATGCCGCCCGCCATCGAGAAGGCCTACCAGGACGAACCTTCGCGCCGCTGGTCCGAGAGGATCCACGCGCTGGACGGGTACGTCGTCGTGACGCCCGAGTACAACCACGGCTACCCGGGCCAGCTCAAGAACGCCATCGACCACGTCCACACCGGCTGGTGGTACAAGCCCATCTCCTTCGTCAGTTACGGCGGCACCGCCAACGGCGCGCGCGCGGTGGAGCAATTGCGCAACGTCGCGGTCGAGGTGCGCATGGTCCCCGTTCGCAGCGAGGTGAACATCCGCCTGATCGGACTTCAGGCCGACGAGGCGGGGTGGCCGACCGACCCCGTCTACGCGAAGTTCGCCAAGGCAATGATCGATCAGCTCCTATGGTGGGCCCGCGTCGCCAGAGATGGTCGCGACGGCGTGCCGCCCCCCGCGTTCTAGTACGCGAGCGCGGAGACCGTCGCGGTTGCGGACGCGGTCGCGGCCAGCGTCAGCAGCAGGCCTGATCCGGCCGGCACCGACATCGTGCGTGACGAGGTGAGATCGTGCGCAGCGCCGGCGACCCAGTCGTAGGCGGCGTTGCGTCCGGCGCCGCCAGGGATGGTGATGGTGGCCGCTGCAGCGCCGAGGTTCAGCGCCGCCACGTACGGACCGTAGCGCAGCAGATAGACGCCGCCGTACCCGCCGCTCGAGAACCCCGTCGCCGCGCCCGTCGCGGCCGATGTCGGCAGGTAGACTGTCACGATGCGGTCGGTCGACGGCGTGGTGATGTGCAGACGCGCGACGTTGCTCAGGGTGCCGGTCGCGCCGGGTTGCACGTAAGCGCTGGCGTCGCCGTAGCCGTACGGGCGCCAGTTGAGGGCGACGTAACCATCCTGGCCGCCCTGTTTGAAGGTGAGAACGCCCGCGGTCGGATCGACCCAGGCGCCGTCGGCGTGGCCGGGCTCATGGAGCAAGGTGACACCCGAGGGATCGGTGATCTCGCCGCCGTTCGCCGCGGTGATCGCGCTTTGAACCAGGCCGAGGTACGCGGTCCCCCAGCGAAACATCCGGTTTTGCCCTTCGTCGACGTTGCTGTCGCTCCAGTCGGGCGGGACGATGCCGTAGAGGCGTTCCAGGTGGAACGCGTGCAGCGCCACCGGATCGGCGTAGGTATAGGCGGCGAGGTAGCTGGCGGCGGCGCCGATCTCGCCCACGTCGAGGCTCTTGCGGAAGGTGATCGCCTCTTCGCGCCGGAGCGTCATGACGTTCGATGGATTGGACGACTCAATCGAGGGCCCGACGAAGTTGGCGAAGGCGTGCACCGCCCCGAGGGCCAGATCGCGGACGGGATGGCTGGCGGTGGTCTCCAGCCCCGCATCGGCCAGCAGCTTTGCTGCGTCGACGACCAGCAGCATGCCGTTCAGCCCGTAGCCACCGTCGTAGCCGCCGTTGCCGACGCCATGCACTTCCAGCGATAGGCCGGCGGGGCTGAACCACTTCGGCCCTTTGCTGCCGGCGGTGACGCCGCAGGCGCTCTGCACATAGGCGACGATCGTGGCGTCCAGGGTCGCCGTGCTGCTGCCGTAGCGCGCGTCGAGAAACTTGGCCGCCCCGTTGTTGGTGATGAGGGCCCGCGCCTGCAAGATGTCCTGGTTGGGAGCGCTGCCATGACGGCCGAGGAGGAACGTCACGTGGCGGGAAAACATCTGTGTGTACGCCGCGGAGCGCTTTACGCCCGGCGCCAGCGTATCGTCGACGTCCTGATCGAGCGCTGCCAGAAAGGCAGCGTCGGTCGACAGGTTCAAAAAGGCTTCGCCGAGCGCGATGGTGCCGTTCCCTTCGATCGCGTTGCCGGCGGCCGTGAGACGCCCTTGCGGGTTGCTGGTGCTGGCGGTCGTAGCGCCGAGGCCGACCCAGCCGGTAAGCGAACCGAACGCGCCGTTCAGCGATTGAAGATAGTAAGCGCCGTCGAGGCCGGCGATCACCCGCTGCCGGATTTCGCTCGACTGATAATAGGTGGGCGAGAGGTTCGGCTGGGAGAAGGCCCAAGAGAGATCGTCAACGCGCACGAACGGGTTGTTGTTCCCCGACGAGACGTAGACCGCCGCGTTGTTCAGCCAGGCGGTCGTCGCGTTGGCGTCGCTGGGGCTCACGTTTCCGAGGAATAAGCCGACGATCTGGGCTGGCACCGCGCCGGCGGTGACCGCGCTCGTCCAGGCGGTCCCCCACGCCTGGGCGTCCTCGCCGGTGGCGGCGCGGTAGGCGTTGATACGGTTCGTGTACCGCTGCTGCGTCGACGTCACGTAGGCGGCGTTGAACACCAGCGGCGCCGGTGCCGCCGTCGTCCCGGAGATCTGCAGGTCGGCGCCGAACAGGTTCAGCATTGGATCTGTGTGGGTGAACGCCGAGTAGATGGGGCGAGTCGCTTGCCCGGCGCCGAGATCGGTGGTGGCGCGGCCGCTGTAATAGGAGAATGCCTCGGCGGCGTCGAGCGTCAGCGTGACGGTCTGTTTCCCTTGCGTCGATGCGAGCGGGATCGGCATCGTGACGTACACGAAGCGGCCGGGCGACATCGGCGTCGTATCGTCCTGGTCGTCGAGCTCCGGGACGCTCTGTCCTTCATAGTTGGTGAGCGCGTACCCGCGGCTCGGGTCGTAGAGATAGATGACACCCGGGGTGGTGTCGCCGCCCCACAATTTGACCGTCAGGTAGGTCTGCAGCGCCGAATCGCAGGCCATCGTGAACGTCAGCGCGGCATTGTCGGCGGGAGTGCTCGGGGTGGTTGGCGAGGCGGCGATCACCCGGGTGGTCTGGCCAAACATGCCGGTGCCGTTGGTCGCCGCTGGCTGAGTCATCGCATGGGCCGACTCGCTGGCCGCATCGCCGCCGAGATCACCAAAGTTGATCCGGTCGAGCGCGTTGGCAGCCGGCGCGGATGACGCTGCACCTGCCGCGCCGCCCGAAGCGCCGCCGCTGCCGCCGGTCGCCGAGGTCGCGCCAGCGGCTCCGGCGGCGCCCAGGGACGTGCCGCCGTTGCCGGCGACGCTGGTTTGGCCCCCGCCGCCCGTGCCGCCGCTGCCCGCATCGACCTTGCCGGTCACCGTGCCCCCGCCGCCGGCCTCTCCCCCGTGAGCGGATGAGCTCTTACTGCATCCGAGCGCACCCCCGACGACCAATGCGAGTCCGATCGCTACGCCGCCTAAAGAATCCCTCATCAAAGCTCAATGCGCCGCACGACCGAATCGATCACGAAAATGGACGTTCCGCACTGTCACGGGTTGGCGAGCGTGGCCCACGTGTTGGGCGCCGCTTGACCATTTGCGACCCCGGTCATGATTCCAGCGACGATGGTGGGGAAGGTCTGAGCGCCCGTGGTTCGGTTGAAGATGGCGTACGAGCCGTTGCCAGAGCCGCCGTTGTCCCACCAGACGGGAACCATGCCAGCCGTCGTCACATCTTGAGAATAGGCCAGAGCATGCGCAGCCCGGTTGGCCGTCGCCTGAACCCCCAGGGAGCCCCACTCCCCGATGACGATGGGCTGGGTGGGCAACCAGACTCGGATCTGCTTGCTGATCGAATTCTGCATGTTGGTGTAGTCGGTGGTGCTTCCCCAGGCGTAAGCGGTGGTGCCCAGACCGAAGTTCGTCGGGTAGTAGGTGTGAATCGAGATGAGGAGGTTGGGGTCGTTGATAATGGTTGCCTTCAACATCGACTGAATACCCGCCTGATTGGGGCTGGCGCCGACCGGCTGGATCATGATGATCCGTGTCGCGTTGGCTCCGCCGGTTCCACGGATCGCGTTGACGCACGCCGCGAGGTATAGGTTCAGGTCCGTTTGTGCCTGCGCCGTATTGCCGCCGCCGGCCTCATTCGGCTCATTGAAGCACTCCAACATCAGATGGCTGTCAAAGGATTGGAAGGCCGTGGCGATCTGGGTCCACACCGCCGTGACTTCGGCCGCTACGGTTTGGGCGGCTGTGGTCGTCGCTGGGAAGCTCACCCAGCCGCCGTTTCCATCCGCTTCGTGGTGCGTGTTGACGAAGACATACATGCCGGCGTCGACGGCCCACTCGGCCGTCTGCACGACTGAAGCCATCCACGCCGCATTGATGGTGTAGGCCGGCGCGGCGCCGATGTGAGTGGTCCAGGTGACGGGGAGCCGCAGCGTCTTGAACCCCGCCGCGTGCACGGCGTTGATCAAGGTTTGGTTCGGCGCGGGGTTTCCAAAACTGGTCACGTTGGGGTTGCCATCGAAGGAATTTCCCAGGTTCCATCCCGGGGACATGACCTTGACCACCTCCTGCGGCGTGAGGGCGCCCGTGGAGCCCCCGGTCGCTCCGCCCGCGCCCCCCGAACCCGTGGTTCCGCCCGAGCCGACGCTGCCGCCGGACCCCGCGGCACCCGGCTGGCCCGCAACACCGCCCGAACCCCCGGTTCCGCCCGAGCCTGTCGATCCACCTTTTGCCGATGCGCCTGCGGCACCGCTCGCGCCGCCGGTGCCTGCGCCTCCCATTCCGCCCGAGCCCGTAGCGCGCCCGGCCACGCCCCCTTGACCGGAGGCCGCGCCCCCGGTTCCTGGGGCACCGCCGGAACCGGTCGATCCTCCGGTGTCTTCTGGCCCTCCACCTGAGCCCGACGAGTCGGAGGACGAGCCTCCGCAGGCAGGAGCAATCATCAGGAAGAGCGAAAACCCGAAGAGCGAAAACCTAATGAAGAGACCAGTTTGGAGTCGGGGCTTACCCATGGCTCTCTAAGTCACTCCAGAGTCCGAAACCGGTTCACCCGGGCTTTATTCGACGCACCGCCGCAGGGCGGCAGGGGCGGCAGGTGCGGCAGCAGAGCAGGCAACAGACAAAACAGACGGCGCAGGCGGTTCATCGTCCGGTCAGTCGCTGGGAGGCTGCTGAGAAAGGGTGGCGATTTCCCCCTGATCGAGCGCGCGGCTCCAGACGGCGAAGTCGTCCACCGTGGCGGCCAGGAACCGTCCCCCCATGTTCCAGGTCCCCATGTAGAGCGTCGAATCACCGGTCAGGATCGGTGTCGGCAAGCTGGTGTGATCGACGATCATGTCGTCCTGATAGAGGGTGAAGGTGCTCGCGTCTTCGTCGAACACCGCGGTCAGGTGGATCCAGCGATTCTCGCTGATGCAGTTACAGAACAGGACCTCGTAGTCGTTGACCGTGGAACCTGCCCAATAGGCGGCATCGTATCGCTTGTAGCCAGACCGGTTGTCGAGGTGCAGCTGCCAACCGCCGGCGAAGACCTCTTCCGTGCTGAGGATCGTAGCCGTGTCGCTGGTGTCCGCTTCGAGCTGTCCTCGCGAGGTCTCCGTCCAGACGGAGACCGTCCAACTGGGCGTGGCCTGTGGGAAATTGGGAACAGTCACGTAGTCGCCCGAGGCCAGCGCGAGCGCCCCGCCGAAGCGGCCGGCTGTGGTCCAGGTGCCCCCGGTCAGGGCGCCGTCGAGACCGTTGCCGGAGCTGTCTCCCACGACCGATCCGCTCGCATCGTCGAAGGTCCAGTGGGCCACCAGCCCCGTCGTCAAGCTGTGCGGATTGACCGTGACCGCGTCGAGAGGGCTGGCGCCGCATCCGGCCGCCGCAGCCAGGGCCGCCGCGATCCCGAGCGTTCGCTTTCCGCGCGCTAGAGCCATGTGATGAGTGTCCAGCTTGCCACCAGCGCGGGCCGGCCGAGCGTCGCCGCGTCTGTGCCGGAGAACCGGATCACCGGGTGAGGAGCGGCCAGCGAAACGTGCAGCTCGATGGCCGTCGCCAGGTGCGCTCCCAGGCGGGCGACGAGCCCGACGCCGCCGTCGATCAAGGCCACCCACCGGCTCTCCTCGATCCCCTGATATGGGTAGACGCCGGCGCCGGCGCTTCGGACGTAGATCGTCCCTGCCCCGAGCGTCACCATCGGATTTAGTCGCCGCTGGCGCCTGAAGACGGCGCCGATCTCCAACAGGCCGAAGGCCTGGGTGATGTCGGCGGTCCCGAGCGAAGTGGAGACCCTCGGTCGCGTTCCGAAACCCGCGAACGTCAGGCGCGCCAACAAGGGTCGCGGCAGCGGAAGGCGCAGACGCGCCATCGGCATCGCGGCCGCACCCGGGCCGTCGATACTCTCGAGGACCGCGATGCCCGCCTCCACCCCGATTGGATCGCGTCGCTCCGGCGAATGATCGACGGGGGCGGGCGGCGGTCGCGAAACCGCGGGCGCGGGCGCAGGCGGAGACGCGAGCGACGGCGGGGGCGGAGCTGGCCGACTCGATTCGACCAAAAGCGAAAGGGCGCTCGCGCGCAGCAGCTCGATGGTCCGGATGGCCAGGATCTCTGGAATGCGGTCCGGATCGTCGCGTGGGACCATGATCCGCCGCACCTCGGGCCGCGCACCGATTCGGTCCAAGATCCAGAGCTCTGCCGGACCGAGGTCCGGATCGCCGAGCAGCGCGATAGTCGCCACCGATCCGCGCTGGCGTGTGACGGCGTCGGCGACGGAGACGGGATCCGCTCCCGGGCCCGGGTCGACGATCTCGACGTCGAAACCGCCCGCCAACAGCTCCTCGCGGATGCGGGTGAGGCAGCGGCGCTGCGCGGGACTGCCGGCGCCCGCCTGCAGGAGGATCACCAGGCGGTTGGCGGCGCGCGCCGATCGCGCCGCACCGAGGGCGATCAGAAGAAGAGCTGCGACGGCGACTGCGGCCGGACGAAGTCCGACTGCGCACTTCGTCATGGTGCGTGGACGAGCGCCTGCGCTGCGTGCAAGTAGATCCCGCTCGGAAATCGGCGCAGGTAGTCGGCGGCCACGGCGACCGCCTCGGCGCGCCTCCGCATCCGTTCCAGATCCATCATCTTGCGGCCGAGCGCCTCGGAGACGTACGCGCCCCCGGGAGCTTCATCGAGGTACTGGTCGTACCAACCGAGAGCACTCTCCGCGCCGTCGTCCGTCGCGTCATCGAGACGGCCCAACAGGAACGACGCTTCGCGCGCCCGCAGGGAGCGGGGGAATCTTCGTCGCTGCGACAGCAGCACGCGCCGGGCCAGGTCGTCCCTCTTTTCGAAGCGGGACGCGTCGGCGAGCGCCGCGAGGTCCTCACTGCTGCTCGAGTCCAAGACCCTGGCGAGGCCTCTTCGCTCAGCGTCCGCAACGACGGCGGCGGTTTTCCCGGCGGCGAGCTTGGCCGCCCAACCCTCGAACGAATCGGATCGGGCCGCTGAGCGCCCCTCCGAATAGCTCGTCGCTCGGTCGAGCACCGGCGGCGGCGCCAGCGTTGGTGCGGGTGCGGGCGGGCCCGCCGGCGGCGAAATCGATCCGGCGCCGGTGCCGGCCCCGGTGCTGCCCGTTGCCGAGGCGCCGTCATCGTTCAGGCTGACCGAGAAGGTCTCTCCTGCCCGCAGGAAGATCTCTCCGCCCGACATCGGTCCGCTGACCGAAACAACGCCGCTGTCCATCTGGACGTCGAGCCGGGCCCGGCGTGTGCTCCACCCGAAGGTGAACTTGGTGCCGTGAACGGTGATCACGAAAGGGCCCGCTTCGAAACGCCACTCGGCGCCCGGGAGATGGGCCACCTCGACGTGGGCTGTGCCTTCGTCGAGAGCGATCCGGGCGCCGTGACGGCCGATCTCGACGACGCGGCCCCGAGCAGTCGGATCGAGGGCGACGCGCGTTCCGTCGGAGAACGAAAGGACCGGCTGGCCGGCGGAGGGCGCGATGTATCCCCCGTGAGGCGGCGGCTCGCCGTTCAGCGTGTAGGTGAGCGCGACGTGCGGCCGATCGCCGAGACGCGGCGCCAGCCAGACGCCACCCGCGGCGAGGAGACAGGCCGCACCGGCCACGCCGATCCAGGCCGTCCGTCGCCGCACGCGCCGTCGCGCCATCCGAGCGGCCACGGGCCCGAATGGCCGAGGCTCGCGGTCACCGATCCCGGACTGGCCGTCGAGGTGGTCGCCGATCGCGTCGACGAGACCCTTGGCGAGCCGATCGAGGCCGTCTTCGGTCGCGTTGCTACGATCCATGGTTGGCCTTCGACGACGCGTCGAGAAAGTAGCTCCGGAGATCTGCGTTCTTCCCGACCTGGGCGGACACCCGTTCGGTTGCATGGCCGAGCACCCGCTTCGCGGTGCTCAACGAGCAGTCCAATCGCTCGGCGACCTCCTCGAGGGTCATTTCTTCCAGGTAGCGCAGAACAAAGGCCGTCCGCTCCCGGACGGACAACCGGTCCAGGATCGCGTAGCACGATCGCAGTGCGTGACGGGCCTCTTGATTGGCGCGATCCGGAGCGCCGACCTCTGGGAGATCCCCGTCCTTCGAGAGAAAGACCTTGCGGCGAACCCAGCGGCGCCGGAGCTCCCCCTTCAGCACCCGGAACGCGACGGAGAGGATGAACTGGCGCAGGGCGCTCGGCTCTCGGATCGCTCGCGTCCGGGCAAAGACCCGCAGGAAGACCTCCTGGGTGAGATCCTCGACCTCGTCCCCAGGCGACCCGAGAGCCCGCCACAAAAAGCGATGCACGCTCGACGAGTGTCGATTCCAGATCGCCTCGGCCGCCCCCCGCTCCTTCCGCCGGAGCGCGAGCACCAGCTCGGCATCGGTCTGTCGGCGTTCCTCGACCGATTGCGGAACCAGCCTGAGCCTATATGCGGGTCGTTCCAACATGGATTCGCGAATCTCAGACGCCATCACGGTACCGCGTCGCACTTGGGTTTCACCAACCATTTTGAGCGAACCGATCTGGGTCCAATCCTCCCGACCGGCCAGTAAGTTCCCTTGGCACGAAAAATCGGGTCAACCGGCGACCGACGGCGAGCGGAAGGCCCAGAACCGCGCGGCACCTCACCCTGAAACCCTAATGATTTTAGGCTGCTATATTTTTCCGACCCACGCCCGTGGACCGGTTTTTCATGAAATGGTGACTTAGGGGATCTCTCGGCGTTTCCTTCGACTTGGAGATCATATGAAGGTCCCCCGTTTCGAGCTCGCCTTCGCGAGGCAGGTCCGCACCGCTCTCGGTGTGGCGTTGGCCCTCGTCCTCTCTTCCTGTGCGAACAGCGACGGTCTCTCGCTCGACGGCGGGACCGGAAGCAGTTCAGGAAGCGGAGGCGTCGCGTCCGGCTCCGGTGGCGCGATCGGTTCGGGCGGCACGACGGAAACGGGTGGAGCGACCGGATCGGGTGGAACAACAGGGATGGGTGGAACCGGCGGCACGACAGGCGCCGGCGGCGTCACCTCCGCGGGCGGATCGACTGGCAACGGAGGAACGATCGGCGCAGGCGGCACGACGGCGACCGGCGGCCACGGCGGCTCGACGGCGACCGGGGGAACGACCGGCGCCGGCGGCTCGACGGCCTCCGGGGGCACGACAGGCGCAGGGGGCACGACAGGCGCAGGGGGCACGACAGGCGCGGGCGGCATGACGGCAACCGGCGGCCACGGCGGCTCGACGGCGAGCGGGGGAACGACCGGCGCCGGCGGCTCGACGGCGACCGGGGGAACGACAGGCGCGGGCGGCTCGACGACAACCGGCGGCCACGGCGGCTCGACGGCGACCGGGGGAACGACGGGCGCGGGCGGCTCGACGACAACCGGGGGCCACGGCGGCTCGACGGCGACCGGGGGAACGACCGGCACCGGTGGCGCGACGGCCTCCGGTGGGACGACCGGCACCGGCGGTACAGGCACCACGGGCAAGGTCTTCAGTCAGTGTCGGTTCCATTTCGGCGCGATCGATACGATCGCCAAGGCATCGGCATCGAACATCATCCCGCAGCTCGACATGTTCACGCCGGGCTGGATGGGGCAGAAGGACACCTTCGACATGAGCTCCGTGTGCACCGAGGCAAGCGCGGGCGGGGCGTTGGCCAATCAGGTCCCGGTGATCGTCGCGTACGTAGCCGCGTTCTACGTGAAGCGGCACAACGGCTTGTGCGACTGCAACGTGACGAGCTGTGGCGCCAACAACGATCTCTGCCACAACGGCTCGGCGAACATCACCGCGAACCTCACCAGCATCCTGAACGTCTACAAGAGCTACGCGCAAGGGTTCGCGAGCTGCTACGGCACGACACGGCCGATCATCTTCGAGATGGAACCAGACTTCTATCAGTACACCGACTCGACCGAGACGCAGCCCTGGACCTTCGCGCAGGCCGGTCAGATCATGGGCCAGTTCATCGCTGCCATGAAGCCCTCCCTGCCGAACGCGGTGTTCTCGATGGACATCTCGCCCTGGGTCGGCACCAACAACAAGACGGGAAGCGACGGCTCGGACAACGGCAAGAACTGGTACTCGAATTTCGACATGACTCAGTTCACCTTCATCAACACGTCGGGCGGAAGCACCGACGCGGCGACCGCCAAGATTCGCGGCGACGCCATGACCTGGGCCGGCGTCAGCCAGGCGGCCGGAAAACCGATCCTGGCGGACACGGGCTACGGCGTGAACGGGAGCTCCTCCGGACCAGATCCGGCCTGGGACACGCCCGCCAACATCAACGCCCGGATGGCCGACGGCGTCGTCTCGATCACCCAATACAATCCAGCGTCGACCTGGGGCACCACCATCGCCGGAATTCGGTCTCAGCTGAACACGCCCCGCACCTGCCCGTGAGCAAGGGGGCGGCGGCAGCTTGCCTCGCCGTGCAGACGATCGTGCTGACGATTTTGGGCCCGGGTTGTCGAGCGCCGCGAGGCTCGAACGGCCAGCAGATCCCGGGCGCGCAGCGGCCGGCCGCGCCTCGGCTGGCGTTCGATCCGTCGATCGTCGAGCTCGACGGTCGCTTCGGGATCTCGTCGTCGCAGGACTTTCCCCTCAGGGGCGCGTTGGCTCGGCTGGCGAAGCCCGCCATCGTGGCTGTCGAGGGGGCCGACGTCGTCGCGGCCGTGATTCCATCGGGGGCCTCATCCGCACCGGGGCCCAGCATTCGGCTGACGATCTCCGGGCGCCGCGTGGGACAAAGCGTGGGACACGTCGTCGTCTCCACGGGTCTGCCCGACCCGAAGGAGCTGGTCCTTTACTTCCGCTCGCGGGTGCCGGGAACCCTGACGGTATCGCCTTCGACGCCGTACATCGATCTGCGCACGACCCCACCGCACGAGGTGAGGCTCTCCGTCGGCAGCAGTCGGCCGGACTTTCGCCTCCTCCGGGTGCAAGTGACGTCGGGCCCCTTCGCCGCTCGGATTGCGCCAGGGACGCCGGACGGCCGTTACACGGTCGAAATCGAAGCGGTCGCGAGCGCCGTTGAGACCGGAGAGCGCGGCTTCGCCGGTAGGTTGCTCCTGATCAGCAACGATCCGGCGGAGCCGCAGAAGGACATTCCCTTGCTGGCGATGGGCGATCCAACCCGACAGTGAGGCCGGACTTCGACGGAGCTCCCTGATCAGCCCGTCGCCTTCCGGGAATACTGAGGACGATGCGTTCCCGGAAGCTCCTCTTGGTATCACTGGTGACCTCGACCGCGATCGGGTGTGGCTCCTCGCGCGGAACGAACGACTTCGGCACCGGTGGGAGCGGGACAGCCTCCGGCGGCGCGTCAGCCTCCGGCGGCGCGTCAGCCTCCGGCGGTAGGCCGGGTTCGGCGGGAGTGAATGGCTCGGGCGGCACGGGCGGCACGTCCGGCTCCGGTGGCGCCACCAGCTCGGGCAACGGCGGATCCGGCGTCGCCGGAGCAGGCGGTGGGGGCTCGACGCCGCCGACACGCTCGGCCGGCTGCGGCGTGACCGGCGCTCCCACCGGAACCAAGCAGGACGCGATGCTGAACGTCAGCGGGCAGTCGACCGTCCGCACCTACCGCCTCTCGGTCCCCACCACTTACGATCCGAACAGCCCGCTGCCGCTCCTCTTCGGCTTCCACGGCGTGGGAGGCACGGGCGCGCAGACCCAGGCGTCGTTCAACCTCGAGTCCTCGAACACCGGCGGCGGCAAGGCGATCTTCGTCTACCCCGACGCGCTGCCGAAGCAGGAGCCCAACGACGGCGGCCTGGCGATCGACTGGGTCACGCCGCTCGGCGCTTCCAACAAAGGCATCGACTTCGCGTTCTTCGAGGCCCTGGTCAATGAAATCGAGTCGAAGTACTGCGTCGACACGAACCGCGTGTTCGCTACCGGGATCAGCGCAGGCGGCATCTTCACCAACTTCGTCGGCTGCTGGTACGGCGACGTCCTACGCGGCATCGCCCCCGTCGCGTCGGAGAAACCCTGGTCGACGCCACACAACTCCCCGGCGAGCATGCTCTGCACGGGCAACGTCGCCGCGATAGTCATTCACGGCACCAACGACCCCTACTCGGACTACACCACCAACGGGCTCGGAGCTCTCGACTTTTGGCTGGCGCAAAACAGCTGTCAGATGACCAACCCCATCACCGATTCCGTCACGCCCAACGCCTGCCAGGACTACCAGGGCTGTGCGACGGGGCTACCGGTGGTCATGTGCTCGCACGACGAAGGGCACGCCTGGCCGGTCAAGACCGGCTTTTCGTGCTCGAGCACCTCGACGGTCTGCTTTGACGCCAACGTGGCGGTCTGGGACTTCTTCACGTCGTTGCCGTAGCGGCTCTGTAGGGCCGGCAGGCGGCGGCCGGACGAGCTCAGGGAGAGGCGACCACCCTCAGCATCACGACGCCGTGACTCGGTATCGCGGTGGCCGTATAGCTGTTGGCGATCGGGCCGAGATCAGTGTGACTCCAGAGATCGCGCACGGTGGCGCTTCCCGCGGGGAGGCCGAGGGTCGTCCACTGCACCGTGATCGAGGCGCTGGCCGACGTCCGGTTGAGGAGCGCGACCGCGCGGGCGTTCGTCCCGGACAGCGTCTTCGACCAAACCTGCAGGTTCGTGCCCGGCGTCGCGACCAGCTTCCCCTGGGCGCCGAGGGGATCCTGATCGACGGCGATGACGTCGCTGTTGGTCAGCACCGTGCGCGTGGCGCTGCTCATGGAGCGGATGTCGTTGCCGGCCAAGAGCGGCGCCGCCAGCATCGCCCACATGCTGAAGTGGGACTGATCTTCGTTGGCCGCGAGGCCGTTGCCGACCTCCAGCATGTCCGGATCGTTCCAGTGTCCGGGCCCGGCATACGATGAGAGCGTGGCGTCCACGTCGACGAGCGACATGACCGAAGCCCAGCTGGCGTTGATGTCGAACCCGATCCGCCACATGTTGGCGATGCTGACCAGATTGAGCGAGCAGCTGTTCGGGGGACAGAGATCGTCGCTGCCGTTGCCCGGATTGATGCTGTAGACGATCGATCGCCCGCTCGACCGAAGGGCGTCCCGCATCGTCGCGAAGTCGCTCCGTTGCCCCTGGCAGAGATCGTATTTGAGAAAATCGATCCCCCAGGCGGCGAAGGTCTTCGCGTCGGCGGTCTCATGACCGAGGCTGCCGACCGCGACGGAGGGGCTGATCCCGCCGTAGATCCCGACGCAGGTCTCGGTGTTGGGGGTTTCGTAGATGCCGATCTTGAGGCCCTTGCCGTGGACATAGGCGGCGAGCGCCGGAATTCCCGAAGGAAATTTGCTGGCGTTCCATTGGAGGTTGCCGCTCGAATCGCGCCCGTTCATCCAGCAGTCGTCGAGGTTCACGTACTCGTATCCCGCTGCCTGCATTCCGTTCGAAACCATCGCGTCGGCCGTCGCCTCGATCAGGCTCTCGCTGATGTTGCATTGGAACGTGTTCCACGAGTTCCACCCCATCGGCGGCGTAGCCGCGATGCCGGTCGCGCTCGCACCACCCGCCCCCGCGCCGCCGGAGCCGGCGGTCCCAGCCGCGCCGGCTTTGCCGCCCGCGCCGCCCTTGCCACCCCCACCGCCGGCTCCGGCATTGCCCGCCCCACCCGCCCCACTCCGTCCGCCATTGCCCGCAGATCCATGTCCGGCCGCGCCGCCGTTTCCTGCGCTTCCCGGGGCGCCGCCAGCGCCCGCGCCCCCCGCGTTTCCGCCTGCACCGGCGGACCCGCCGCTGGATCCGCCATGGCCAGGCGCGCCGGCGGTGCCCACCCCGCCCCCGCCCTGCCCGGTCGCGCCTGCGCTGTTGCCGCCGCCCGAGCCCGGACCGCCGCTACCTGCGGACCCGGGCACGCTCCCGCCACTCCCCGACCCGCCCGCCGCGCCGCCGCTCGAGACGCCGCCGGACCCGCACCCGGCGCCTACCGCAAGGAACGCGGCGAGCCAGACCGCGAACGGCATTTCGCTCCTGAAAGTCACGCTGGAAGAAGGGGAGGTCGCGGCGAAACTGCTGCCGAGCAAGCGCGAGCGTCAGGGTGTCAGCACGGCAGGCGCCAGCGCCTGGAGCGCGGCCAGGAAATCCGACGACGCGGGAGCGGTCCACGTCGTGTCTAGCACGCCGAAGGTCTCCTCGGCACCGAACGCCCGGCCGTAACCGCTCCCCTCGGTGCCGTTGACCGCCCAGTAGCACCAGTCGAAGTCATTCTCGGCCAGGTACTGCTGGATCCAGGGCCACCAGACCGCGCTCGGCGTGGTGTGGTTGGTGCCGAACTCGCCCACCCACATCGGCGCCGTGTACGTCTGCCCGGCCGTGACGACGTATCCCCACGACGAATCGAGCGCCGCCTTGAAGGCCGCGTAGGTCGCGAACGACGCGACACCCCCGTTGCTCGAGGAATAGTTGTGCGCCGAATAAACGAGGCGGTTCGGAACGCTCAGGGTGACGGGGGTGCCGTTGGCGCCTATCCAGGTCGACCAGAAGTCCCCCTCGACGATAATGAGCAGATCGGGGTTGACGCCGAGGACTGCGTTGCCCGCGCGCGTGGCAGCTGCGGCCCAGTCAGTGAGCGCGTTGCCGTCGCCCCACGACGGCTGCAGGCAGGTGCAGCCCGAATTCGCCGGCGTGTCGCAGTCGGTGCAGACGGCGGGCGCATCATCGACGAGCTGTCCACGCAGCTCGTTCCGCAGATCGGCACCGATCACCGCCGGTTGCGACTGGTAGCGCGCGGCCATCGCCTGCCAGTCGGCGATGAAGCTCGTTTCGGGATAAGCGACCGTGTGCCAGAGACCGTCGCCGTGCGCGGTGTCGCAGCACCAGTCGCCACGGCTGCGGTGGTTGTCGAGCACGACCACCAGGCCTTGGCCGGCGAGCGCGTCGACGACCGCGTCGAACACCTCGAGCGCGGTCTTTCCCTGCAGCGCAGGGTTGGCGGAGAGCATGGCGTCCGGAATAGCCGGATTCTCCTCGTAGAGCTGCATCGCCCAGGGGAGGCGCACGGAGTTGAATCCCAGCTGGCGAATGAGTCGCGCGATGTCGTTGACGTCGGCGTGATCGAGCCCGAGCGGCACGAGATCGGGCGACTCGCCGCCGTACCAGCTGACGCCGGCCAGCTTGAACCGTTGGTTGTTGGCGTCGAGGATGAAGCGCGACTCAGTGTGAAACGGGACCGCTGGCGAAACGATCCCGCTGTCCGGGCCGGCGTCGACTGCGCCACCGGCGTCGCTTTTCTGAGTCACGCACCCACACGCGAGCGCCACGGCGCCGGCGAGGGTGAGCGCGAGAGGGGCGCCCCGCACGAGCGCGCCACAGCGGGGTTTCGAAGCCTGCACAAAAGACTGGAGGTTGACGAGGAGCTGGCCGATCGGATTCAAGGTCCCTTAAGTCACCGCATCGCGAGAAATCGGTCCATCGGGTGAACCCCGCCGGGGCGCCAGGGCGGACGCCAGATCGAGACATCCAACCAGGGTACGCGTTAGGCATCTGGAATCATTCACTTTCGAGACGGTCGAGCTTGCCGGCAGCTTCATTCGACCCGTCATCGGCGCTCGGCCCTTCGCCCGATCGCCGTTTCGGCGCGGGGCGGCGACGCGCTCATTGGGTCGACGTCCGAGTTGGCTATTTGAGGTAGGCGGCGAGCGGGCCGTCGTTCTTGCCAATTTCCTTCACGATGAGCGTCGCCATCTCCACGGCGCCTGCCTCTCTGAAATGGGTGGTGCCGCCGTCGAAGATGTTGGCGCCCAGGTAGGTGGTCCCGACGCTGGTGTAGTAAGCCTCGCTCTCGAGGTTCAAATCCTCGACCTCGACCATTTCCTTGGTCGCCTCGTCCTTCATCGCGTTGGCGTAGGGCAGCAGCGTATTGGTGGCCGTCGTGCCGCTGAACGTTTGGTGGCCCTGCGGCGTCACGAAGATCGGCGTGGCGCCTTTGGCGCGGGCGGCGTCGGCCATGATGCCGAAGTCGGTCTCGAAGTCCGGCAGCGAGACGTAGCGCGGGCAGGTATGCGTCTCGTCGTTGGTGCCGAACTGAATGAGCAGGAAGTCCCCCGCCTTCATGCCGGTCATGATCCGGGACCACTGCGAGGTCGCGACCTTGTTTCCGTTGGTCATCACGAACTCCGGCGTGCCTTGGTCGTCCACGCACTGATAGTCGCCGGCGCTGTCGGTGACCACCTGCCACATGAAGTAGGCGACGCTGCGGCCGCCGATGGCCTGGTTGTTGATGGTGACCTTGCTGGAGAAGAACTGGCCGATCTCCTGCCCCCATCCGTAGATGCTGACCATGTTGTCGCCGTCGGTGTTCGGCTCCGGATAGGTCATCACGGTGGAGTCGCCGGCGATCCAGATCGTGATGGCGGGAAGCACGGCAGCGCCGCCTGCGCCGCCCGAGTTGCCAGCCGTTCCGGCATGTCCACCGGCGCCCGCGGCGCCGCCACCCGTGCCCGCAGCAGCACCACCCGAGCCTGCGTGCCCACCCGCGCCCGCAACGGCCCCGCCGGCGCCCGCATGTCCACCGCCGCCGGCTGCGGAACCGCCGGCGCCCGTGCCGCCATGGCCGCCAGAGCCGGCTGCCGCGCCACCGGCGCCGGCGTTACCGGCATGCCCACCCATGCCGCCGCCCGTGCCTGGCACGCTCCCGCCTGTCCCCGTCGCGCTCCCGCCTGTTCCCCCCGTGCTCCCGCCTGTTCCCGCCGCGCTGCCCCCCGAGCCCGTCTCGCCGAGAGCGCCTCCCCCGCCGGCGTTTGTTCCGCCCGTTCCGGTCATGCTGCCACCGGACCCCGGAGCGCCGCCGCCCGCGGCGGTCCCGCCACTTCCCCCGCCAAGCCCAGAAGTGCCGCCGCTCCCTTGATCGGTCATCCCTCCCTCGCCGCCGCATCCGACGGCGACGCACGAGAGCAGCAATAACGCGAAGAGCGAGGCAATCGACGATAGCAGGCTCCGATGGATGTTCATTCGATGGCCTATGCGGCTCGAGCTCCAGAACGATCACTGAAAGTGACGAATGCCGAATCGAGCGTACCCGACGACCTCGATCGTATTTTCCGTGCCGCCTCCGCGGAGGTGGTCCCGCGCGGGGTCGATCGGCCGCTGGAGGCGGACCTCTGCCAAGCCGCTCACCGAAGATTCACCGCCCGCCATCGTCGCTGGACCTTACAACGTGGTTGCGCGACGGTCACCGACGGCAAAGACCCGATGCACCAGTTGAACGCAGAGCGACCCCTCGCCTATAGTGTGGGCGGGACGTAAACATGTTGAACATGCGTTGGTGGACGATGGTCCTTCTCCTGGCCGGCTGCGCGGGACAGTTGGCCAAACCGGCAGCGACCTATGTCAAACCGTCCGACGCGGAGCTCCGTCAGAGACTCACGCCGATGCAATACAAAGTCACTCAGCAGGACGGCACCGAACCGCCCTACCGCAACGAGTACTGGGACAACCACGTTGCGGGGCTATACGTGGACATCGTGACCGGCCAGCCTCTATTTGTCTCTGTCGACAAGTACGATTCGAAGACCGGTTGGCCAAGCTTCACCAGGCCTATCGCGCCGGACAGTGTGGTCGAGCGTCCCGACTACAAGCTGGGACACCTCCGGAGAGAGGTGAGGTCGAAGGCCGGCGACGCGCACCTGGGCCACATATTCGAGGATGGTCCTCGACCGGCCGGCCTCCGCTATTGCATCAACTCGGCGGCACTTCGCTTCATCCCTCTCGGCGATCTCGAGGCGCAGGGGTACGGGAGCTATCGGTCGCGATTCAAAGAAGGATTCAGCGACATCCCGCGCTGATCCTGGCTGGACTCCCTCCCCAACCGCCGGTGGGGCCAGTCTGTGACCGCCTTGCCGTCGGGCTCGCCTCTCTGACTCAGAACAGCGGCTTTACTCCGTTCTTTTCACAGATGACCGACGACGCGTGGGCAGCAGTCCCTTCAAAACCGGCGAGACGTTCGCCTCGCTGGATGAGAGGCGATAGGCGGAAGCATCAGGGTTGATTGAAGTCTAGAGCCCCCAGGCCCAATGAATTCGGTCGAGACCGGACGCGTTCGTCACCGACAGCGAGAGGTTGGTGCCGCTCCCCTTCAAGGTGGTGATCGACCAGGAGTCGCCGATTCGGAGGCCGGGCCAGAAGCAGCTTCCCATTCCGCTGCTGCGCAGCTGGTCGGGAACGCCGTTCATGTAGGAAACGTAGAGGTCACCGTCGGTCGTCACGTCGTAGTTGGTCCCGGTCGTCATCGGCGAGCCCCATTCGGTGGCGATCGTCCGTGAAGCGTAGCTTCCCAGGTTGGATTTCATGTTGTTCTCCCAACCTTGCGCGGTCGTGATGGTGTCCGAGAAGAACGTGTAGACGTGAAGCGAGAGCAAGGTGCCGGCGAGCTTGGCGTCGGCGCCGACCGGGTTCACGTTCTGGTCGTAACCGGTGCCGGCGATGATGATGCGGTTTTTCGGAACGCTCGCGAACGTGGTGAGCCAGCTCTCCGCGAAGGTGACCCAAGCCGACGACGAGAATCCGTAGGGCTCGTTGTGGATGTCGAAGAACACCAGCGAATTGCTCTGGTAGGCGTTGACGACCACCTGCCACATGGCGTTGTAGGCCGCGGTGCTGTCCGGCTTCCCGTTCTGATACGCCCAGTAGGCGATGACGACCTTCATCCCTTTGGCGACCGCGGCGTCAATCAGGCCCTTGTATGCGTTCCACCAGGCGCCCGAGACGGTTGGTTCGTTGATGGGAACTCGGATCGCGTTGGCTTGGAGGTCCGACTGAAGCGCGGACAGAATCGCGTCGGCTTTGGCTTCCACGGTCGCGTAAGTGTCGGTGGCGGAGTCGAGCCCGGAGAGCTGGAGCAACCCGTTCACGAAATTGTCTCTCTGGTCGGCCCAGTTGACGCAATGGAAGCTGCTCGGTGGCGCGGTCATGGCGCCGGCCGCTCCGCCGTTGCCCGCGGCGCCGCTCAGACCACCGCGGCCGCCGTCAGCGGCACCCCCGGCGCCGGCCGCTCCGTGTCCACCGGCACCCGCCGCGCCGCCGCCGGCAGCTCCGCCTCCGCCGGCGCCCGCCGCGCCGCCGCCCGTTCCGCCCGCGCCCCGGCCAGCGGTCCCGGCCGCTCCGCCAGTGGCGGCGCCAGCCCCGGCGCCTCCGGCAGCTCCGCCGGAACCACCCCTGCCTGCTCCGCCGCGTCCGGTGGTCCCGCCGCCGCCGCCGGTGTTCGATCCGCCGTTGCCACGGTCGCCACCGCTGCCGCCGCCGCCGCCCGAGGCATTGTCGCCGCCGCCGACGGCCCCCGTCGACGCGCCGCCCGTGCCCCTACCGCCGGAGCCGCCGCTCGCGCTCGGCGTTCCGCCCGCCCCCGGAGATCCACCGCTTGCGCCCGCTGCCGCGTCGCTGCCGGCATCCGAGCTGTTGGCGCAGGCGGTGACGAAAATCGCCGTGAGAATCGTGATGAAGGCCAGGGTGGCTGCGCGCCACGACGCTACCGAGGGAGAACGGCGCATGGGAATCCTTTCTGCGTGGCGCTCGGTCTACATACGGGGATACCAGGACTCGAGCTCCGTCACGCCGACGAACTTGCCAGACTGAGGGGTGAGCACGACACGGAACTGCGACGTCGCCACTTGGGGGAACGTCACTTCGTTGGGGGCGTTGGCGACTGGCGTGGTGGGCGTCTTGACTTGGCCCGGTACGGACGTCCAGGTGGTGCCCGAAAGGTACTGAACGTCGAAGCTCTTCGGCGCTCGCACGTTCTGACCGTCGTCATAGGTGTAGATCTTCACCTCTTTGATTGTTCGCTGCTGCCCGAAGTCGACGGTCAGGGAGTCGGTGGCATTGGGAGATCCCGCGTTGGTCCAGCGGTCGTCGGGCATCGCGTCGTAGCGGATGAATCCGTCGATGGCCTTGAGCGGGGTGTCGTAAGCGTTGACGCAACGGGGATTGTCGGCGCTGCGGCAGCGTTTGCCGTTTGTGGCGGTATTCGTGTACGAGGCGCTGATCTTGGGGAAGGTCGCCGTGTAGGTGCGGTTGTCCCACCCCTTGAACCAGTCTTGATCCGCCGTCCAGGCGTTGGCGGCCAGGTTGTCGAGCGGGGTCGCCGCCGCGGGAATGACCGGAGCCGCGACCGAGACCGTGGCGTTTTCTATCGTGGATGCCTGGTAGATGCGCGTTCCGTCCTGACAGACCTGAAGACCCGCGCCGGCGTTGTAGTGCGTGCCGGTTTGGTCCCACACGATGGACAAAAGATGACCGTGATAGGGCACGTTCTGCACGGCGAAGTAGGCCCAGCTGTCCGGGACCAGAGGCTTGAGCTGAACGGAGTCACTCGCCTGCGGCTTGATGCCGAAGAGACCGGTCAGCACGAGATCGACGAAGCTCGAGTGGTTGTAGTGCTCGCTGAAATCCGACGCGTCGTACACCCATTGACCGCTGTCGCCGTTGGCCGCCTCGGCGATGTACGGCACCCCGTTCTTGTGTTGCTGGGTGGCGAACTGGCTGAGCAGGGCGTCGTAGGTCTGCTTGGTGACGAAGGTCTGTGCGGAGTAGTCCTGCAGCAGGTTCGCCAACCCCGTCAGGATCATGCTCGTGTCGAACGGCCAGCTGGTCCCGTCCCAATGACAGCAGTTCGTGTCGTCGTTGTTCTGCGTCGCGGGGAACGCCTGGAAGTCGAAGTACGGGTTGGTGCTGATTCGATCGAGGAGCGCGCTGCCGGTCCCCCTGGAGAGCTTCAAGGTGTTCGCGCCGGTCGCCATCGGCACGTTCACGGTGACCACCTGCGAGGCGGCGAAGGTCCCCGCGGCGTTCGTCGCCGGGTAGGTCACCGTGATCGGTGAGCCCGACGCGCCGTTGACGACCAGGCTCTGCGTCGCCGTTGCGCCCGTGGTGTTGGCGTAGAAGACGTCGACCGCGTACGTACCGGCTCCGGGGGCGTAGACCGTGAACGTGACCGAGCTGTTGGAGGCGTCGATCCCGCCGACGTACTGACCGTTCGAGGCAGTGGCGGCCGTGCTGACGGTGGCGGCGACGAGCACGGCCTGCTCGGCCTCGAAGTCGGTGATCCGCTCCAAGGTGTAAAATCCGTCGGGTCCGGCGAAACGCTGGGGATCGGTCAAATACTGCCAGGCGGTTGAGTACGTGGCATCGGGCAACTCGAAAGCCCACGGCGCGAAGCCCATCGCCTCGCGCCAGGTGGTGCGGGTGCCGGCGATGCCGCTGTTGGTTGGATCGGAGTTGTACACTTGCATGAAGAAGTCCCGTTGCGGATCCCACAACGAGTGCTGAACGGCCGCTTTCAGTGATGTGGCTTTGTTCGCGAAGGTGGTGGCGTTCGCGTTGTCGCCGGCCAGCGTGGCGATCTTGCTTACCGCCTGGGCGTTGGCGTACTGGTAGCTGTTGATGGTCGGCCGAAAGCCGGCGCCGCCACCGAACGCATCGGTGCTGCGGAACGAGGTCTCGGTGTACTCCGTCGCATCGGACAGCGGGGATTGGAAGTACAGGCTGTCGGTCGTGCCGGTCCCGTTGACCGAGATGTTCGCGGTGAGGTTCGAATTCCACAGGTTGTAATGGCTGATGAACTGGCTCAGATTGGCCTTGAGCAACGTGGCATCGCCGGTGACCAGGTAGCGCTGATAGGCCGCGGCGGTGATCCACTCGCTGTAGGAGCGGCTCGTCGCCACGCCGGCACCCCGCACCCAATAGTTGATGTAGTCGTCCATGTAGGTTTCGTTGCGAAGCCAGCGGCCGTCCAGAATGTGGTAGCCGGCCGCATCGGGCAGGCCGCTGTACGAGTTGGCGCCCGAATACCAGACCGGATTGTCGTACTCGGTCGCGATGTAGCCGGCGCCCGCGGTCGTGTAGCGCAGCGCCCTCTTGTGCGTGCTCCAGCGATAGTAATAGACGCCGTTGATGTTCGCGTCGGGCGTGTCGACGAACGGAATGTTGTCCTTGTACCATTGCGGCTCTTGTAGACCTTGGGCCGCGAGGATCTGGTCCGGGTTCAAGACCGCGCATCCCACAATCGCGCCGCCCGCGCCGCTGGCGCCACCCTGTCCAGCCGTGCCCGACGCCCCACCGACGGCGGTGGTGCCACCGGTGCCAGTTGCACCAGCCTTTCCGGTCGCTCCTGCCGCGCCGGTGGTCCCGGCTCCGCCAGCGCCACCCGTGCTGGTCGAGCCGCCCGCCCCAGTCGCGCCGCCATCGCTCCCTGTGGTCCCTCCGGTGGTGCTGGTCCCGCCGCTGCCGGTCGAGCCGCCGCTGCCGGTCGAGCCGCCGCTGCCGGTCGAGCCGCCGCTGCCGCCGGAACCGCTGACCGTCCCAGCAGCACCTCCGCGACCACTGTCCGACGTCGTGCCCGCCCCCGAGGTGCAGGCCGCCAAGGTCCCGCAGAGAGCGGCCAGATAGATGCTTTGCCTCATGATGATCTCCGTTCGACGCGGGGGCTGGTCGTTCAGATGTTCCGGACGGCCGCTCGGCAGGCTCAGGAAAACCGCTGATGCGCCGGCGCATCACCTCCCGAGAGATCCCACGCGGCGCGGGCGGCGGCTGGAGAAAGGACGCGATGGTCCATTTATGCGTTCGAGCGCGGGCGAAATGGCCCAATAACGGCCGCGATTCGCGAAAAAGACCGACGGAGGCCCCTGGTATAGTCTGCTTATGAAGCCGACGCGCGGCGCCGCGCAGTGGCGGCGCAACTCTCTCGACGTCTCACGGTCGAACGCGCTCGCCGGGCGCACCCCGGGGCCCGCGGCGCCGCCGGAATGGGCCGCCGCCCTGGGTGAGCTGATCGAGTTTTCGCGGACCACCCCTTCGAACCCGAGCTGGTGGACGCCCCTCGGCGCCTACTTTGGCAGCGTGGAGACCCGGATCGATCCCCAGAGCTATCACTGGGACGGAATGAAGCGGCTCGATCGCCGTGATCCCCCGCTGGTCTTCTTCCAACTGACGCTCGCGGGATGGGGACACTTCGAGCTCTACGATCAGGCGCCGGAGCGCATGACGCCGGGGCGCGCGTTCGTCGCCGTCGTCCCTTCGCGCCACCGCTACTATCTCCCCGCGGACTCGCCCGGTTGGACCTTCGCCTGGATCGGCATCTATCACCCGTACCTCGTTCGTCGGATCAGGGCGCGCGTCACGGCGACCGGGCCGACGATCGCCTGCGGGCCGGAGAACGACTTCGTCCGCGGGCTGATGCGCCTCGTGCGCGGCGTGTTTCTCAAGGACTTCCGCGACCGCTTCGACGTCGAATCGAAGTTGTTCGACATGGTCTTCGCCTACGAGCGACTGGCCGAGAGCCTGGACGACGCGCACGGGGAACGCGCGCGCCTCCTGGACGAGCTGCGCCGGCGGGTTCTGGCTCGACCGCACAGCCCGGTCAGCGTCCACGAGCTCGCCGAGGACCATCGAATGACCCAGAGTCGCTTCAGCCACTACTTTCGCGCGCGCACCGGCTATACGCCCGGAAACTTCATGTCCGATCTGCGCGTGAAGGAGGCAGCTCGCATGTTGATCGAGACCGACGCTTCTCTCCGCCAGGTCGGCGAGGCGTGGGGCTTCGCCGACCAGAGCCATTTCGGCAAGGTGTTCCGCCGCGTCCTTCACATGAGCCCGGCGAGCTACCGCAGCGCCATCCGTCGCGAACGAAAACCATGACGCGCCGCGGGTCTGCGGACGAAGTCTCATAAACAGACCACGGCTGAGAGAGATCCAGGCAGGCGGCCAAGAATCTGGCCGTGAACGGTTCTTTTGTGTCGGCAACTTGGCGCACTAATAGACCATGACGTCGTATTCCTGAGACGGCCTGCGCGGACGCATGAGAGCCTGGCGGAGCCATGAACCAGACGCATCAAGGTTCGGCGGCCCCCTGCGTCGTAGCGATCGACTTCGGCACCGACGCCGACTGCCTCTCCAGCTTCGAGTCGATCTACGACGCCTACTACGACGTGGTGGCGCGTTGGATCCGCGCTTTGGCCGGATCGACTTCCGATCGAGAGGACCTCGTTCAAGAGGTGTTCCTGGTGGTCTACCGGCGGCTCCCAGACTTCGACGGTCGCAATCTGAAGGGATGGCTCTATCGCATCACGGTCCATCAGGTGCGCGACTATCAGCGGCTGTTCTGGATCCGGCGCATCTTTCGCCGTTGCGTCGAGGTCTCGCCCGAGATGCCGTCAGCTCGGCCGACGCCGCTCATGACGCTCGAAGCACGGGAGCGGCAACAGCGTCTGGAGTGGATGCTCTCCCACCTCAGCGATCAATTACGGGCCGCTCTCGTGCTGTTCGAGATCGAGGGCTACACCGCCGAGGAGATCGGCGACATGCAGTCGGTGTCAGTCCACACCGTCCGCTCGCGCATTCACCGGGCGCGCAAGAGGATGAGCGCGCTCGTCAAAATGAGGGCGCCCAACAGATCGTCGAACAAGTACTCCGCCTGAGCTCGGTCCGAGGCCCACGGTTTCCGGCAAGGCAGTGCTAGTCTCGCCCGATTAACTCCACGGGTGGGGACCTCGATGTCACTTTCCGATCTTGCGTCTTTGGGAAGCTTCGTCAGTGGCTTTGCGGTGCTGATCTCGCTGGTTTACCTCTCGCTTCAAGTCAGGCAGACAAAGCGCAACCAGCAAATCGCGATCAGACACAGCCGCGCTTCGCGCATCGTTGAGCTGCAGCTGGCGCTCGCGGACCCCGGGGTGGCGGATGCATGGCTTCACGGTTCGGGGAGCCCTCAGGAGATCACTCAAGCTGAGCTAAGCCAGTTCATCAACCTCTGCCGCGCGCTCTTCTTCCATTTCGAAGACTCGTTCTATCAACGTGAAGAAGAGCTGTTGAACGACGACGCGTTCGAGACCGTCGTTGCCGGCGCTCGGCTCTCAGCGAGAAGCCCCGGTTGGCGAGCCGCCTGGCGGATCTCGCGGCCTAACTTTGGCGGACGGTTCCGAGACTTCATGGACGGAGTGGTCGCCGGGGCCGCCTTCGAGCCTCCCGTCGACCTATCACTGGAGGCTTGGAAGGTCGCCTTCGCGTCCGAAACGTCGCGAACTTCGTAGTCGGCGACCGCACCCGCTAACCGAGGTTGGTCATGTCGAGGACGGCGCGAAACCGAGCGCCGCTCAACATCCGCTGGAAGGCCTCGGGCGCCTGCTTGAACGGAAACACCTCGTTCATCGGGCGCACGCTGGCCAGCAGCGAGAACGCGAGGGTGTCAGCCGCGTCGATGGCGCTCCCCGTGTTGACGCCTTCGATTGCTCGGCGGCCGCTGAAGAGGATGAAAGCCGACACCTCCATGTTGTCGCCCGGAACTCCCATCACCAGAAGCTTTCCGTTGATCCCCAGTCCCCCAAGAGTGGAGGTCATCGCCTTGGCGCTGGTGGCCGTGGCGGCGACGATCCTCGCGCCGCCCAGCTCCCGGAGCGAAGCGGCCACGTCCGCCGCGTCGCTGTCGATGTAGTGGTGCGCGCCGAGCCGCATCGCCAGCGGCCCCTTGTCTTCTCCACGCGCGATGGCGACGGTCCGGAATCCCATCTTCGCCGCGAACTGCACCGCGAGGTGACCGAGACCGCCGATCCCGAGCACGGCCACGAGATCCCCCGCCCGCGCTCCGCTCCTGCGGAGGCCATTGTAGGTTGTCAGGCCGGCGCACATGAGCGGTGCCGCCTCGACCGCGGTCAACGCGGCAGGAATGCGCGCCAAGGCCGACACCTGGGCCAGCATGTACTCGGCGTATCCCCCGTCGCTGGTTGCACCGGTGACCTGTCCTGAAGCGCAAGCGAAGAAGTCCCCGCGCTGGCAGGCCTCGCACACGCCGTCGTAGCCGCCGTTGTAACCGACCCCGACCCTGTCTCCGCTCTTCCACTGCGTGACGCCTGGACCGCCGGCGTCGATCACGCCGACGACCTCGTGCCCCGGCACGCGTGGAAACTGCGTGCCGGGAATGGCGCCCTGGACGATGGCCCAATCGCTGTGGCACACGCCGCAGGCGTCGACCTTGATGCGAACCATGCCTGGGCCCGGTTCTGGAATCGGGCGCTCGACGAGCTCGAGCGGTCCTTTCGGACGAGACACCTGAAACGCCAACATCTTTGCCATCGAATAAACACTGCGTCCGAAATTGGTCGCGCCAACCGTGATCGAAAAAGAGCTGCCCAGCTTCGGGATGTGGCTGGTGATGACCAAATTCCAGGATGAAGAGGAAGGAGGATCAGATGTCCACGATCCATCTCCACGAGAGGACCACGGCGACGCCTGAGCAGTTCATCGCAGCGCTCATTGACTTCGGACCGGGCCGTTCCAAGATTTTTGGCAACAGCTCTGACGATTACCTGCAGGTCCACGACCGCGAAAGCACCGAAGCCGACGTCACCGAGGGCTCCGGCGGCGTCTGGGAGCGCCTGCACTACGACTGGTCGGATCCCAACCGGGTGGTCATGTCGACGACCGACTCGAACCTCTGGGGCGGGAACTCCGGCCACGTCTACACCTTCACGCGCAACCCCGACGGGACGACCGACCTCGATGCCGTCGTCGTGCGTGACGGCAAGAACCTGAAGGGGCGCGTGCTGGGCGCCATCGTGGGAACCATCGGCAAGGGCCACCTGTCGAAGGCGATGGACAACACCGTAAAGGCCGTCGAGGCGCGCTGCCAGCAGACGAGCCCGCGGTGAATCGATTCGTCGGCAAGCAGGACCAGGGCATCAGCCCCGACTCCGAACGCGCGATGGCAAAACACATCGGCGCGCACATGCTGGAGATCGACTCCAGCCACGTCTCCTTCATCTCGCATCCCTACGCCGTGGTTCACCTGATCGAGCAGGCGGCCCAGAGCGTCCGCCCATGAGCTAAGGTCCGAGCGGCTTCATCTCGCTCAGCACGGTCGGGATCAGCTCGGAGACCGTGGGGTGAATGGGCACGGCGCGCATGTACGCGTCGATCGTGGCGCGCGCGTTCATCATGTCGAGCACGCCGTGGATCGCCTCGTCGCCACCCACGCCCAGGATGGCCGCGCCCAAGATCTGACGGGACTCTGCGTCGGCGACCACCTTCATGAGCCCCTGCGTCTCGCCCTTCTCGACCGCGCGCCCGACCTGCGTCATGGGGCGGCCGCCCACCAGCAACGGCCGTCCGGTCGCGCGCGCCTCGGTCTCGGTCATGCCGACGCGTCCGAGCGGCGGGTCGATGTAGAGCGCATAGCCGGGGATGCGCTCGCTCACGCGCCGCCTGGCGCCGTCGAGCAGGTTGGCCGCCACGATCTCGAAGTCGTTGTAGGCCGTGTGCGTGAAGGCGCCGCGCCCGTTGCAGTCCCCCAGCGCCCAGATGCCGGGCACGCTCGTGGCGAGCGCATCGTCGACGGTGACGAAGCCGCGCCCGTCGGTGGCGACGCCCGCGCGTTCGAGCCCGAGATCGTCGGTGTTGGGGCGGCGACCCACGGCGAGCAGGACGTGCGACCCGACCACCGTGGGCGGGCCCTCCGGGCACTCGACGCTGACGGCCACGCCGCGCGCGTGCGCCCCGAGACGGATGCACATCGCGCTCGTCCGCACCGCGATCCCTTCGCCGCGCAGGATCTCCTCGATGGCGCTCGAGACGTCGGGGTCCTCCCGCGCGATCAAGTGCGGCCGCACCTCGACGACGGTGACCGCGGCTCCGAAGCGCCGGAACACCTGGGCCAGCTCGAGCCCCACGTACGAGCCGCCCACCACCACCAAATGCTCGGGCAGGCGGGTGAGCGCGAGGATCGAGCTGTTGTCGAGGTACGGAACGTCACCCACGCCTGGTATGCGCGGCACCGAGGCCCGTCCGCCCACGTTGATGAAGATGCGCGGCGCCGACAGCAGGTCGTCGCCGACCCGCACCTCGGTGGCCGATTCGAAGGCGGCCTGCCCGCGCAGCACCGTGCAGCCCGGCAGGCCACGCAACCAGGCTTCGACGCCGTCGCGCGAGGCGGCCACCACGGCGTCGGCCCGCGCCTTGACGCGCGCCAGGTCGACGGTGACGGCGCCCTCGACCACCACGCCGTAGTCGCGCGCGCGGCGCGCCAGGTGCGCGGCTTGCGCGCTGGCGACCAGCGTCTTCGTGGGCGTGCACCCGGTGTTGACGCACGTCCCGCCGAAGAGCGCCCGCTCGATCAGCGCCACCTTCATGCCGGCACCGGCGAGCCGCCCCGCCAGCGGCGGCCCCGCCTGCCCCGCGCCGATGACGATGGCGTCGAACGCCGTCATTGGCCGCGGGCGGCTTCCATGTGGAGCGCGGCATCCTTGACGGCCTCCTCGGAAGCTCTGCCGCGCTGGCGCGCGACGATGTAGGCGGCGTACCACCCCGACCAGTGGTGCTTCGGGGCGACCGCTTCGTAGGCGCCATGGTGCAGCTCTGCCTCGCGCAGCAGCTCGGTCAGCGTCGCCACGTCCATGCCGAGCCCTCGTCCGGGGAGCCGCGTCTTGATCTCTTGCAGCAGCCACCCGTTCCCGTCGGGGTCGCTGAAGGTGGCGAAGGACGAGTAGCTCTTCCGGTCCGGATCCGGGCCGGGAAGCGGCGGGCTGCCGGGCGTCTTGTGGAAGATCTCGGACACCGTCACACCCCGGCGCACCAGATCGGCGCGCGCCGCCTCGATGTCGAGCACCACCAGAAACAGGTTCTCGACCGCGCCCGGCACCGCGCTCGTGAGGCCCTTGCCGAACTGGATCGACGCCGCCGAACCAGGCGGCCTGAGCTGGACGACCCGGGAATCAGGCCCGGTCACGAAATCGGCGTCGAGCTGCCACCCGAGCTCCTCGTAGAAACGTTTTGCTCGGTCGACGTCGGAGACCGGCACGACCACCACTTCCAGCTTCATGTCCATGAGCTGCCCTCTGATGATTCGAATTTCAGTCGCAACGACCGCGTCGCGAGGGCGGCAACGTCTGATTCCCTCGTTCCCGAGCTCACGACCGGCCAAGCAGAGGGTCCATCCTCCGGGAACCTGTCGAGCCTCTGATCCGACACGCGCGCATGCTACCGTTCGACGCGTCGAGGAGCATGCTTTTCCAGCACCTCCGATACCTGGTGGCTCTGGCCCGGGCGCGACACTTCGCGCGCGCGGCGCCGCTCGCCTTGCCCGGCCACCTCCGGTAGGCTCGGCCCAGGACATTGAAAGGATTCTTGCTGCTGCTCGTCTTCGCCGCCGCGGGGCTTGGCGGCGTCCTCTACTGGCGGCAGTCCCTCCAGGCGCCTCGCGCGCCGATCGCCGCTGCCGCCAGCCAGCCCACCAAGAAGGGCAAGGAGCGGCGACGGCGGTCGCGCGGCGCGCGGCGACTGGCGCGCAACGAGGTCTTCGTCGCGTCGGCGCCGCCACCGGATGAGGCGCCCATGGGCGACGGCGCGTCCCCGGCTCTCGCTCCGCCGCCGCCCGAAGACCGGGCCCCGCTCGCGCCGGGCGGCGCCGCGACGACCGAGGCGGCGCCCTCGGAGGTGTTCGGCGCGCTCTCCTCACCGACGTCGGCCCCGAGCGGCGGCCGCCGTCAGCCGGTCGCCGAGCCCGAACCGATCAAGCTGCGCGCCGCCGACCTGAAGATCGTCTGGCAGGGCGAGGATCTGTCGCGGCCCGAAAACATGCGCCTCGACTTCTCGAAGGACGCCGTCGGGCACGAGCTGTCGCAGGACGAGATCGACGCGCGCTTCCACACGAAGGAGGACGCCGTGCTCCGTTGCGTGGCGCGCGCGCGCCCCGACGAAGACACCTTCGTCCCGGGCCGGGTCTCCGTGAGGTTCCGCATCGAGCGCACGGGCGCCGTGAGGGCCGTGCAGGTCGAGGCGCCCGTCATCCTGCAAAAGGGCGGGCTCACCGGCTGCATCAAGGGCGTCGTCGGCGGCCTGCGGTTCCCGGCCTCGAACATGAGCCAGGTGATCACGTATCCGTTTTCGCTTTTGTAGCGGCGTGCGCCACCTTGACGCGCGGTGTGACCCGTCGAGTGCGGTATTCTTGCACCCCACTCAATGAGATCACTCGTAGTCGTTGTCGTGCTGTGCGCTCTTCAGGGCTGCGGGTCGAAGACTGGAGCTGGCAACACCTCGCCGACCGGCTCGGGAGGGGCGGTCGGGCAAGGTGGCGGCGGCGCCAGCGGCGGCGCCTCGGGTGCGACCGGCGGGACCGGCTCTCCAGGTGGGTCGACCGGAGGCGCGCCCGACGCCGGCGTGAGTTGCACCTCCAGCTGCACCGGGAAGACCTGCGGCGACGACGGGTGCGGGCACACCTGCGGCGGGTGCCCGCCCTCGCAACTCTGCGGGCCCTCGCAGACCTGCGTCGCCTCCTCGAGCACGACGAGCGTCGTGGTGGACGCGAATTCCCAAGGGACGCCCATCTCGACGGGGATCTATGGCGTGGCGCTGGTCAGCGACGACTCGATGAAGCTCGCCGCGCTCAGCCGCTGGGGCGGTGACGCCACCAGCTCGTACAACTGGAAGCTCGACGTCTCCAACGCCGGCACCGACTGGAACTGCGCAAATTACCTCGGTCGCTTCACCTCACCCGCGCCCGATTCCTCGCTCACGACGAGCTCGGACCAGTTCGTCCACTACAACATCACCCAGCACGCCGACACGCTGATGACGATTCCTATCAGTGGATGGGTCGCCAGCATGGCGACGCCGAATCCGGGGACGCCCGATTGCGCCGGCAGCAACTCCATCTCCACTTGTTGCCAGACGCTCGGGACCTCGGAAGAGGAGGTGGTCGACAAGGGCTCGGCAGTCCTCGACACCTCGTTCATGGGCGCGTGGGTCACCCACCTGGTGTCGACGTTCGGATCGGCCGCCCAGGGCGGCGTCAGGTACTACCAGCTCGACAACGAGCCCGACAATTGGCAGTTCCTCCGCGCCGACATCTATTCGGCGTTCTATCCCCCGGGCACCTCGTGCGAGCCCTTCTACACGACCAACAGCAGCATCGGGACCAGCCTCAACCAGGACTTCATCAACCGCACCATGGCCTACGCGAAGGCCATCAAGGCGGCCGACCCGACCGCGTCGGTGCTCTTCATGTCGACCGAGAATGCCCAGGACCTGGTCGCGCTCCCCAACGTCGAGTGCGGCAACCCCGCCGGGCCGTACAGCGTCAGCGACTCCCTGACCACGGCGATCTTGAAGCTGGCCGCCGCCCAGGCGGCCGCGACGCACGTCCGTCCGCTCGACTGCGTCGACATGCACTACCCCTTCCCCGGCAAGGGGCTCGGGGACACGACGGCCCTCTGGGACGCGACGACCACCTCGGTCGTCCCTCACGTCCAGGGGTGGATCAACGCCACCTATCCCGGGACCGGGATCTGCGTCAGCGAGTACACCGTCCCGAAAGACGGCGGCGACGGCAGCACGCCCGACCCCACGACCGGAACCCAGGAGGCCGACGTCCTCGGGATGTACGGGCGGCTCGGGTATGAGGTCGCGTCGTACTGGACAACGCTCGTCCACGGCGCGACCCACCTGCCCATCTACAACGCGATGGCCATGTACCGGAGCTACGACGGCAACGGCGCCCGCTTCGGCGCGTTCTCCATCGGCGCGGCCAGCCCCAACGCGGGCGTCAACGTCTATGCCGCGTCGGATTCGCCGACCGCCCCGACCAAGGTCTGGGTCATGCTGGTCAACGTGAGCGGCGCCGCGCAATCCGGCCTCTCCGTCACGCTGAAGAACTTCACCCCGGCGGGCTCCGCGCTGGTCTACCGCATGGTCGCCGGCGGCGCCCCGGCGCCCGACACCGCCGTCGCGCTGACGAACGGAACCCTCACCGGGTTCTCTCTGGCCGCCAACTCCGTGGCCCTCCTCGTCCTGTCCAAGTAGAGACGCAAGCGCTCGATTGCTCCCCAACTGAACAACTCTGAATAGTCGAGCACGCTATTGAGTTTTGCGCGCCAAGTCTGAACAACGAATCCCACGATGTGATGGTCGCGCCCTCAGGATGAGCGAGCGGGGGCCTGCCATCCGGCCATTCGCTGCGCGAACCTGAGCGGCAGGATGACGTTGTCCGAGCGCGCGTAGGTGGCGTCGGACCGGCCGCGGGGGGCGCGCACGACCGGCTTCCCGAGGGTGTAGGCGTTGTCGTTCGCCGCCGGGGCGTTGCGGATCGTCATTGCGGCGCCGCTCACGCCGCCTTCTTGGAGGCGGCGGGGCGCGCCTCCGTCTTGTCGGTCGTCTTGTCGGCTGTCCTCTCTTCGCTCATCGCGACCTTGGCCCCGCCGATCCCGTTCTTCTCCAGTAACTTCGTTCGCAGCTGGCGGAGCAGATCCTGATGCTCGAGCAGATAGCTCTTGGCCGCCTCGCGGCCGTTGCCGAGGCGCTCGCCGCCGTGGGCGATCCAGGCGCCGCTCTTCTCCAGCAGGCCCGCCTCCACGCCGAGGTCGATGATCTCGCCCGCGCGCGAGATCCCCAGGCCGTAGCCGACGTCGAACTCAGTCTCGCGGAACGGCGCCGCCATCTTGTTCTTCACCACCTTCACGCGCGTCCGGTTGCCGACCACCTGCTCGCCGTCCTTGAGCGCGCCGATGCGCCGGATGTCGAGCCGCACCGAGGCGTAGAACTTCAGCGCGTTGCCGCCGGTCGTCGTTTCGGGGTTGCCGAACATCACGCCGATCTTCATGCGCAGCTGGTTGATGAAGATGACCAGCGTCTGGCTGCGCGCGATCGCCGCGGTCAGCTTGCGCAGCGCCTGGCTCATGAGCCGCGCCTGCAGCCCCATGTGCGAGTCCCCCATCTCCCCCTCGAGCTCCGCCTTCGGCACCAGCGCCGCCACCGAGTCGATCACCACCACGTCGACCGCCTCCGACTTGATCAGCATCTCGGTGATGTCGAGCGCCTGCTCGCCGCAGTCCGGCTGCGACACCAGCAGCTCGTCGGCCTTCACCCCCAGCTTCCGCGCGTAGCCGATGTCGAGCGCGTGCTCCGCGTCGATGAAGGCGCAGGTGCCGCCGAGCCGCTGCGCCTCCGCCACCACGTGCAGCGCCAGCGTGGTCTTCCCCGACGACTCGGGCCCGTACACCTCGACGATCCGCCCCCGCGGCAACCCGCCCGTCCCGAGCGCGATGTCGAGCCCGATCGATCCGGTCGAGATGACCGGGACCTCCACCGTCGCCTCCCCCGCCCCGAGCCGCATCAGCGTCCCCTTGCCGAACTGCTTCTCGATGTCGGCCAGGGTGGCGGCCAGCGCGCGCGAGCGCTCGGTCTCGGCGGGGGCCTGTTTGGTCTTCTCCGTCGTCTTCTCGGGCGGAGTCTGGGTCTGGGTCGGGGTCGGGGTCTGCTGGGTGGTCATCGGCGGTGCTCCTTTTCGATGAGCCCAGACTAAACCCGACCTCTGACAAAATGGGTCAGGCCAGACGAGACGATCCCGCCCGTTGACCGCCTTGCCGTCCCCCAAGCTCAAAAAGACCACGAAGAAGTCGACGCCGAGAGCAACGACGAAGGCCAGACGATAGGCCCGCCCAGGTTGCGCTCGACGTGTGACATCCTGGTTCAGACCAGATGCCCGCCCGCAAGAAGACCCGCGCCGAGCGCTACGCCCCCGCCCGCCGGCTCGGCGAGGTGCGCGCCCTTCTCAACAGCGGCGAGGGGGCCAGCGTCTACGACATCGCGGAGCGGTTTTCGGTCAGCGTCCGCACGGCGATCCGCTACCTCCGCGCGCTGCAGGTGGCGGGCGAGCCGCTCTACGAGGAGGTCGCCGGGAGGCGCAAAGTCTGGCGCCTGATGGCCAGCGCCCGCCAGCAGACGGTGACGCTGACGACCGCCCAGATGGTGGCGCTGTTTCTGTCGCGCCGGGTGTTCGATTTTCTGGCCGGGACGGGGTTCAAGGAGGACCTCGACGAGCTGTTCGGGAAGCTGGGGGCGCAGCTGCGGCGCAAGGACTTCGCGGCCGCCCGGAACCTCGACCGCAAGGTCTTCGACGTGAACGAGGGCCGCCACCTCTACGAGGGGCGCATCGAGGACGTGAACGACATCGTCACCGCGCTCCTGCGCGAGGAGCGCCTGCGGGTCACCCACGAGAGCGTCTCGGGCGGCAAGAAGACCTTCGTCCTCGAGCCCTACACGCTGATGGTCTACAAGAAGGGGCTTTATCTGGTGGGGCGGAGCCAGGGGCACGGCGGGGCGCTGCGGACCTTCGCGCTCGACGCTTTCAGGGAGGTCGAGTGGCTGCGGGGCGACAAGTTCGACTACCCGGCGGACTACCGGCCGGAGCAGGTCACCGAGGGGGCGTTCGGGTTGATCCGGGGGGCCGAGCTCACGCGGGTGCGGATCCTGTTCGACGCCAAGGTGGCGAGGTACGTGGAACGGGTCCTGTGGCACCCGACGCAACGGTTCAAGCGGACGGCGGCGGGGCTGGAGATGACGATGGAGGTGCGAGGGACGGCGGAGGTCGTGGGGTGGGTGTTGGGGTTCGGGGATGCGGCACGCGTCGTCGCGCCGGCAGCGCTGCGGGAAGCGGTCGGCGATCAGCATCGTCGCGCAGCTGCGCTCAACCGCGCCTGACCGCTGCCACCATGCCCGGGTGCGTGAGTCCCCACGCGCACCCAGGTCTCCTCTGGGTGGGAGCGAGCATGGAGACTGTCCCACCCACGCGAGAAGATAATTTTCACGCGCTTCATGACCCTCGACGACGATCAGGTTCGATCGTGATGGGAATGAGTCTCCCAAGGAGATTCCATGAAACTCGCCCCCACCCGTTCGCTTTCGCTCTCGCCTTCGTCGCGAATCACTCGTCCGCGGATCGCGCTCCTGGCTCTCTGCGTTCTCTCACTGGGCGCGGCGTGCCTCGGCAGCGCCGAGCCCACCGAGGACGAAACCGGCGCCCTGACCGGCGCGGGCGTGACGGCGACGCTGTCCACGCAGTCGGACTGGGGAACGGGCTACTGCGACCTCGTCACGATCACGAACACCGGCGCGGCGACCACCGGCTGGCAGGTCGTCATCACGCTCAACTCGACCTACTCGCAGTCGTGGAACGCCACCGTGGTCCTCCCCAACGGGCAGCTCAGCGCTGCCTCGCTTTCCTGGAACGGCGCGCTGCCGACGAACGGGACCGCCTCATTCGGATTTTGTGGGACCTCGACCAGCGCGACCTCCCGGCCCGCGCTGCTCTCGGTGACGGCGACCCGGCCTGGCGGCGCCGGCGGCACCACCGGCTCGGGTGGCACCACCGGAACCGGGGGCGCCAAGGGCTCGGGCGGCACCACCGGCGCTGCCGGCACGGGCTCGGGGGGAACCAGCGGGACGGGCGGCGCCAAGGGCGGCTCGACGGGAAGCGGCGGAGCCGGGAGCGGCGGCACCACCGGCACGGGCGGCACCACCTCCGCCGCCTGCACGCCGGGCGCCTCCTGGACGGGCGGCAAGACGTTCTCCTCGAACAGTCAGGGGAACGTTGGAAATGGCTACTCCTATCAATACTGGTCGAACGGCGTGGGATCTGGATCGATGACCGTCGCTGGTGTCGACGCCAAGTTCAGCGCGACCTGGAGCAACGCGGGGGATTTTCTCGCCCGTGTCGGCCTGGGATTCAACTCGACCAAGACGCCCGCTCAAATCGGGACGGTTTCGGCAGACTTCGCGGAGACCAAAACGGGCGGAAGCGGCGGCTTCTCTTACGTCGGAATCTACGGATGGTCGGAGAACCCGCTGCACGAATACTACATCGTCGAGGACTGGTTCGGCTCGCGGCCCGTCCCCGGCACCAAGGTCGGCACAATCACCGTCGACGGGGGCGCATACGACGTTTATACGCACACCCAAACGAACCAGCCTGCCATTACGGGCGGCAATCAAACCTTCGTGCAATTCTTCAGCGTCCGGCAAACGGCTCGCCAGTGCGGCCAAATCTCCATCTCCCAGCATTTTTCCCAATGGGCGAGCCTGGGCCTGCAGCTGGGAAACCTGGAGGAGGCCAGGCTCCTCGTGGAAGCCGGGAACAACAGCGGAAGCATCAACTTCACGACCGCGACCGTGACCGTGACCGCCAACTGACCGGCCGGCCACGCGCGACGCGCCCGATCGGCTCGCCGGCGCCCCTCACCGAGCGAGGGTGCCGGTGAGGCGGTCGGGTGGGTGCTGCGATGTCGCTTGGCTGTACAAGACTTGTGGCGGCACGGCGGCGCGGGGTATGAGTCTGTCGGAGACAAACGATGAAAATGACGTTCGGGCGCGCACGGGTCGGGATGCTGGGATTGATTTTGGCGGGTGGGCTGGCCGCCTGCTCGAGCAGCAAGTCGCCCTCCGGCAAGACCGACGGCGGCCAAACCGATAGCGGGACGGCGACCGACGCCCGCAACGACGCCGGCGGCCCGGCCCCCACGGTGGTGGCCACGCTGGACGGCGTCCCCGAGTCGCTGGCGCTGGACGGCACCGTCCTTTACGCCACGCTTCTCGAATCGGGCGCTGGTCACGACGGCATGATCGTGAGCGTCCCCAAGACGGCCTCCGCCGCCACGGCGGACGCCGGAACCGTCACCACCCTCGCCTCGGGGCTGCTGGAGCCGCGCGCCATCGCCGTTCACGGCGGCCAGGTGCTGTGGGCCGACACCGAGGCGGCCTTCCCCGGCAACCCGAACGTCATGACCGTCCCCATCGCCGGCGGGACGCCCAAAGAGCTGTTCGGAGCCGTGTACACCTACGTGCGCCTGGTGATTGTGGGCGACACGCTCTACACCGTCACCAACGATCTGGAGGCGGTCTCGTCCTTCCCGCTGGCGGGCGACGCCGGCGCGGGGACCACCATCTATCCGGGCACTCCACCCGACGCCGTGTATGCCCTCGACAGCGATGGAACGGCCGTCTACTTCCTGTTGCCCGGCGCCACAAACTCTGACCTTCTCAGCGTGCCGATCGGCGGGACCGGCACCGCCACGGTGTTGGCCCACAACGTCGGCAGCGGCAGCACCGCGGGCAATTACACGCTCGACGACAGCTCGACGCTCTACTGGTCGGACTCCGGCACGGGCAACGTCTACTCGGTCGCCAAGACCGGCGGCACCCCCAAGATACTGGCGACCTTCAACAACGGCAGCGGCGCCGTCGAGATCGCCCTCGACGGCACCAACGTCTACGCGCTGGCGAACACCCAGCTGGTCCGCTTCCCCAAGGCGGGCGGCGTGACCCCGGTGGTCCTGGCGTCAGTCTCGGGCGGCGACTCATATTTGACCTCCGCGCCTGGGAACACCAACGCCTTGGTGGTGGATGACGCCTTCGTCTACTGGCTGTACCGCGGGCACGACGAGATCTTGAAGATCGCGAAGTAGCGCCCGTCCTGGCAGCCGCGTTCGCCTTGCCCGTAAACGGCGGGGATGCCGACGGTCTCCATTCGGGGCAACAGGTTCGTTCGGCTACCGGGCGAACGACCGCCCGGAGGTGGTCACAGCGTCATCGAGTAGGAGAGCGCCGGCTGGCTCGGATCGCCCGGGTTGACGAGCGCGGTGCCGGCGGCGTCGGTGGCGGAAACGGTGAAGTCGTAGCTCTGCCCCGCGGCGCTCGAGAACGCAGATCCGGTGATGGTTCCGGTCGACGCGTTCAACACCAGCCCCGCCGGAAGCGTCCCCGAGGAGAGTTGCCAGCTATAGGGTGGTACGCCGCCGGTCGCCGAAAAGTTGAACCCGAACGCCTTCCCGGTGGGAATCGTCGCCAGCAGCATGATGTCGTCGATGCTGCCGGCGGTGCCCTGAGAATAAAACGGGCCGACCGGAGGGCTACACTCGTTGCCGTAGACACCGCCAAAAGCGCCCGGCGTCGAATCACAGGCCGTCACGTCGAGAACGGTCTCGAGGTCCATCGTCGCCGAGCCGTCGGAGACGGTGACCGTAAACGGATAGACGCCGTCGGGAAATCCGTTCGGCACCGTTCCGTGAACGACCCCGGTGAGCGCGTCGACCAACAGATTCGGCACGGGCAGCACCTGGCCGGTGGTCATGGTCCAGGAGTACCCCGCGCGCGGCGACCCACCCCAGACCTGGATCTGAAACGGGTAGATGACGTTGTCGGCGCCGCCGTTGGCGTCGGTGAAGGCTGGGACCACCTGGTCCGTGTACCCGTTGAGGGGGGTGACGCTCGCGCCCCCGGGCGTCCCCGTTCCCGGCCCGGCCGCCCCGCCACAGCCGGCTCCGAGCGTCGCAAACATCATCGTCAGAGCCGCCAGGTGGAGTCTTTCCAAAGTGCTCTTGTATCGGGGGTTCGGGCGGGCGGCTTGACCGTGGCTCGTGATACCCTCGCCGGGAGCTCGTGGGAACCGGGAACGTCAAGGGCCGCTCGCTCGCCGTGGCGGAATCCGACAGCCCCGACTTGAAGCCGGCACGCGATCTCGAAGGAGAGCTGTCGGCCCATCGAAAGGCGCTGGCCGATCTGATGCGTTCGCCGGCCCTGGGCCAGGGGGACGTCAGCCGCGCTTTCAAGCAGATCACCGAGACCGCGGCCGACGTGCTGGAGATCGATCGCGCCAGCATCTGGCGCCTGGTCGACGGCGGCGCGGCGATCGAATGCATCGATCTCTACGAGCGGTCGCAGGACCGGCACACGGCCGGCATGCGTATCCAGGCGGTCGATGTGCCGCGCTATTTCGAGGCGCTGCAAGAGGAACGGTCGATCCGCGCCCACGACGCCCTGACCGACGAGCGCACCCGCGAATTCGCCGCGTCCTACCTCGAGCCGCTGGGCATCACCTCGATGCTCGACGCCCCGGTGTTTCTACGGGGCAAGATGGCGGGGGTCGTCTGTCACGAGCACACGGGAAAGCCCCGCCGCTGGAAGCTGCACGAGGAGCTGCTGGCCAGCTCGTTCGCGGACTTCGTCGCCCTGGTGCTGGAGACCGCCGCCTGGCACGAGATCGAGAACGCCCTGCGCGTCGAGCGCGACGCCCTGGAAACGAAGATCAGCGAGCGCACGCGCGATCTCCAGGAGAGCGAGGCCAACCTGCGCGCGCTGGTGGACTTCTCGCCGGTGGCGATGGTCCTGACCCGCATCGCCGACAGCACGGTGCTGCTCGCCAACCGGCGGGCGGGCACAACTTTCGATGTCCCGCTGGAAGCGATCTACGGCCGGAACACGCCCCAGCACTGGGTGAACCTGGACGAGCGCGACCGGTACCTCGGCCAGGTCCTTCGCCACGGCCGCGTCGACGGCTTCGAAGCCCAGATGCGCACGACCGGCGGGCGGACATTTTGGGCGTCGCTGTCAGGTCAGCGGCTGCGCTTCGCCGGCGACGACGCGCTCTTGGCGGCGATCGTCGACATCACGGCGCAGCGACAGGCCCGCGAGGACCTGCTGGAACAGGCGACGCACGACGCGCTGACGGGGGTCTTCAACCGGCGCCACATCGAGGACCTGCTCCGCAAGGAGGTCGACCGAGC
>DATAVR010000096.1:0-9988 GCA_036267635.1 Polyangia bacterium
GACGCGGTTACTCGACCTCGATCACGCCCGGGCAACGCCAGTGACCCTGGCGCCAACGGCCACGCGGGCCGTAGTGTCCCTCCACCCAGTAGCCGCCCGGGCAGTGTCCCCGCACGGGTCCGACGTAGCAACCCGCGCCAACCGTGCCGATAGCAATGATGAGCCCGAAAACTGAAAACATCCGTCGGATCGCCAGCATGGGTCCCCTTCGCCTCCATCGTGAGGCCGTGACCTACAAGGTAATGCCGACCTCAGCCGATGGAAATGACCCTGCTCACCGGCGTGACGTCCGGCACGGTCATTTGGTGAGCTGACACTTCCTCAGATCGTTGTCGCTGAACCAGTCGGCGACCGCCACGGCCGCGCGCGCGTAGGCGCCGTCGCCACGCAGGTGGCCGCTCCAGCTGGCGCCGTGGTTGGTGGCGAGGAGATGGCATTGAAAGTCGACCGTCACGTCGGGGAGCACCGGCACCGCCACGCGGATCCCTTTGTTCGAGCCGCGCAGCTCGAGGTCCAGCGTCAGATGAGGTGGCAGCGCGTGGTACCAGGCCCCGGAGGCGCGCGGCTTCCCCGACGAGGACGGCGATGCCCGTTTGCGTGACGAGTCGTACGCGCCGCCCGCCACCACCACCTGGCCGGCGATCTTGAGGTCGGTGCGCCCGTCGCCGGTGAGCCGCAGGTTGGTGTCGAGCTCGGGGATGTAGAGCTGCGACGACGGCTCGCCAATCTTGAGGTTTTCACCGGCGAACGGGACGTCGACCCGCCCCAGGCGGAACGGCGACAGCGAGGCCAGCTCCGCCGAGGCGGGCGCGTCGGCGCGGCCGATGGTGAGCGCGCCGACGCCGGCGATGTCGACCCGCAGGGCGTTCGTGCGCAGCGTGTCGCCGTGCGCCTCGACCACGCCGGTCGCGCGCGCGGCGGGCGTCGTGGGCGACAGCTGCACGGTCAAACCGTCGAGCCGCGCCTTGCCGTCGAGGCGAGGCCCGGGCGAGGCGCCCAGCGTGCCGCCGAGCTGTGCGTCGATCGCCGCGCGGCCGTGCGCCGACGCGCCGGCCGGCAGGCGCACCGGGAAGCGCGCGGCGTCGAGCTCGGCGGCGAGCGCGAGCGCCAGCCGCGACCGTGGAAGCTCGCTGAAGTCGAGCGTGGCGTGGCCGGCCACGCTCCCCCGCAGTCCCTCGGTGACGATGGTGAATCCGCTGAGCGCCACCGACTCGCCGTCGAGATCGATCCGACCGCCGGGAGCGATCTCGAACGGGGCCGGCCAGCGCGGCAGCCGCAGCGCGAGCGGGCGCGAGACCTGGACGCTGCCCGACAGGCGCGCGCTCGGCTGGCCCCGAACGAAGGCAGAGACGAACGCCGGCGCGACCGTCAGATCGAAGGCCAGCGCGCCGGCCGCACCCTGGAAGACGCGCGACCAGAGCTGCGGCCAGCGCGCGAGGTCGATCTCCCCCTTGAGGCGCGCGCGCGCGTCGAGGCCGTGCGCCTGGCCGTCGATCTCGACGCCGGTCAGCCCGGGGCCCGCCAGCCGCAAGGTTCCGTCGCCCGACAGCAGCCCGGCGCGGTAGCTGACCTTGACGTCGCCCGAGGTGGCCAACGCCGCGCCCGTGAGCGGCGCCGGCAGCCAGGGGCCGAGCGCGCGGTCGCGCACGGCGACCGTCGCCTCGACCGACAGCGCCGGGCGGCGCCGCAGGCGCGCGTGGATGGTCAGGCCCGGATCGACGGTGGCGTCGGCCTCACCCCCGTCGCTGCCGAGGCGGAGCTTCGTCTCCAGGTCGCCGACCGGCCGCCGGTCGATCGCCAGCGCTGCCACACCGATGGTCCCGTCCGCCGTCGGCCTTTCGAGCGCACCGCCGACAGAGAGATCGGCGTGCAGCGTGCCGGCCAGCGCGCCCGCCGCGCTCTTGGGCATTCCGGGGATCGCCCCCACCGGATAGTCGCGGACGCCGAGGCTCGCGGCGAGCTTGCCGGCGGCGCCGATCCGCCCACCGACGTCGATCGCTCCGCCGCCGACCCGCCGCAGCTGGAAGCGCGGGACGCTGAGGCCGACCTCGGCGGTCAACAGCGCGTCGAGCCGGCGCGGAAGCAGGAAGCGTTGGCCGAGGACACCGATGGAGCCCGGCGTCGGAAAGGTCAGCCCGAGCTCGACCCGATCGAGCGTCCCGTGCGCCTTCGCCCCGACGCGCAACGGACCGGTCACCGCGCCGCCAGGGATCCAGTCCTCGAGCGCGGCGACCGCCAGCGTCCCGTGTGCGTCGACCAGCGAACGGTCGCGTCGGGGAGACTGTGAAGGCCGCGCCGGGCGCCGGGGCACGACGAACGCCACCCTGGCATCGACCCGCGCGGAAAGACCGGTCCAATTGGCGCGCAGATCGGCGAGGTGCAGCTCCGCGTCCGCCAGGCGCACGCTCGCCACCGACGCGTAGAGCGTGTCGTTCGCCCCTTCGGTCCGGGGCCCGTGCCCGATCTGGAGCTCGAAACGGCGCGGACCGGACGGCGCGCGACGGCGATCGAGGCGCAGATCGGCGTCGGGGATCTCGGCCTCGATTCCCGCGAACGTGGGCCACAGGTGCGCGGTGGCGTGAAAGTGTCCGTGCAGGAGGCCGCCCAGCAGCGGCCGCAACGCCGGATCGAGCATCCAGGCGGTCTCGACGCCGGCGAAGGCCAGCGAGAGATCGGCGGCGCCGTGCGCGACCTCCGCGGTGAGGCGTGTCCCGCCCCCCTCGACCTCCAGCGCTCCCGCCAGCGCCGTGAAGGGACCCCGCACCGTCGCGTGGAGATCGCCGTCCAGGTGCGCCGCCCAGGCACCTTGCGGGCGCCAGCCGGCGTCGAGACCGTTCAGCGCCCCGCCGAAACGGGTCCAGCGCGCGTCGACGTCCAGCCCGGCCACGCCCGGTGGCTGCTGCCCCGTCTTGCTCGGAAAGATGTTCAGAAAGGCGGCGTGACCGGAGAGACGCGCGCGTCCGGTGGCCGCCTCCGCGACCTCGAGCCGCAGATCGCTGGGCGTCTCGGGCGCGACGCCGACGCGCGCGATCGCCACGGCGTCGAACGGAACGCGCGCGGTCCACGCCTCGCCGCGGCGCCCGATCCGCAGCGCGCCGCCGGCGGCGATCACGTCGCGTGCCTCGAACAGCAGCGGCGGCCCGTCTCCGCCCAGGGAGAGGGAGCCGACGGCGTTGGTGCGCGCCAGCTCCAGCTCCCAGCCGGGAAACTCGAGATCGACGTCGACGTCCTGGAACTGGATGTCGCGAATGGCGATCGACCCGGACGATCCGCCGCGCGCCCGCGGCTTGCTGGGGGCGTTTGGATCGAGACAGGCGGCGCGCCCCGCCCGGGGCAGGCCACGAAAGGCGTCGAACGATCCGATCGCGTTCGGCAGCAGCGTCAGCCGCCAGCCACCGCGCGCCATCAGCACGTCGGTGAGCACGAGTCGAAACGGTCGGGTGTGAATCTCGAGGGTGGCCTCGAAACGCGCCGCCGCAAACACCGGCTTCGCATCGGGGCTGTCGATGCGAATCCCCTCGACGACGAGGTTCATCGGGCGACCCAAGAGGAGCTGCCAGACCGACGCCCAACCGAAGTGCCCCCCCGTAATCTGGAACGTGCCGCACAGCGAGGCCGACGCCCGCCTGACCGCCCAGCGCGCCACCGGCCCGCGCACCAGGAGCGGCAACACCGTCGCCAGCAGCATGACGCCGCCCACCACCGCCGCTGTGATCCGGCCGATGCGACGTCGCCGGCGGCCGGGCGCCTGTTCCATTGCGTCCAGCGTATCAGCTCCGAGACCTGGCCACCTGTAAGGCGACGCCCGACGCGGGCCTTCCAGCTGAACCTCCCCGTGCGCATATTGTCGGAAAATGATGCGGGTTCAGGCGAACCGCCGCGGGGCCGGCCTCCGGCGCGTGCGCGGAGCCCTGTTCGCGTCGTTGGCCTGCGCGGGGTCGGTCGTGGCGTGTGCGTCGCAACCGAAGAAGCAGGCACCGGTGGTGAGAGACCTTCAGTTCGAAGGCAACCAGCAGATCCCCGCCCGGCAGATCGAGAAAAAAATCCTCACCGCCAAGACCGGCTGGTGGCCGTTCGCCACCAAGCAGTACTTCGATCCTGTCAGCTGGGAGGCCGACCTCCGACGAATCGTCCGCCTCTACGAGACGCGCGGCTACTATCAGGCGCGGATCGCGCACGAGGCGGCGACCCTCCAGGCCAAAGGCGTGGCGCTGGCGGTGACGATCGCCGAGGGGGAGGTGACCCGGGTGGGGACTCTCGAGGTGCGGGGCCTCGAGGCGCTGCCGACGGCCGATCGGGAGGCCGCTCTCCGGAAGATGCCGCTCGAGGTCGGCGCGCCGTTCGAGGAGAGCGACTGGGAATCCGCCAAGAGCGGGATTGTCCCCCGGCTGCGCGCGCGCGGCTACGCCAAGGCGTCCGCGGAGGGTGAGGCGCTGGTCGACGTCAAGACCCACCTGGCGGCGGTGACCATCGTGGTGCACCCGGGGCTCCGTTACCACTTCGGGGCGATCGACGTGAAGACGGCGCCCGGGGCGCACGTCCCGGCGGTGTTCGTCTGGGAGCAGGCCCGGCTGGCGATCCCTGACGGATCGCTCTACGGCGACGACGCGCTGGAGGAGGCGGAGCGCCGCATCTTCGGGATGGGCGTGTTCGGCAGCGTCAACGTCTCGATCGGCGCCCCCGACGACGCGACCGCGCGCGTTCCGGTGGTGGTGATGGTTCGCGAGGCGCCATTCCGGACGCTGCGGCTCGGTGTGGGCGTGGTCATCGACCAGATCCACGAGGAGGCGAGGCTCATCGGCGACTGGACCAACCGCAACTTCCTGGGCGGGACGCGAAAGCTGACCCTGCACGCCGAGGCGGGATGGGCGTTCCTCCCCAACATCTACGCGGTGGCCACCAATGAGCTGTCGGTGGCGCCTCGCAATGGGCCGGTCGCCGATCTGGGCGCGACCTTCGAGCAGCCGCGCTTGGCCGGTCATCCGTCGCTCAAGCAGCAGAGCGGCATCGACCTCTCCCGAACGATCGAACAGACCTACGACAATCTGGGCGGCCGGCTGACCGCCGGGGTCGTCTGGCAGCCGCGCGCGCGGGTGTCGATCTTCCCTGCCTACCACCTGGAGGTCGACTACCTGAACGGCTCGCCGATCAACAGCGCGGCGACGGCGCCGCTGACGCTCGGCTGCCAGACCAGCTCGGGCAGCTGCGTCGTCGTGCTGTCGTACATCGAGGAGGTGGTGACCTGGGATCACCGCGACAAGGCGCTCGAGCCGCGCAACGGCTTTTACACCAGCCTGTCGCTCCAGCAGGGGGGCGGCCCGCTCCAAGGCGACTTCGGTTATCTGCGCGTGCTCCCCGACCTGCGCGCCTACCTCAGTTTCTTCGACGACAACTCGCTCACCTTCGCGGCCCGCGTCCAGGTGGGGGAGCTCTGGCCCGTCTCGGGTGAGAGCGCGGTGGTGATCCGCTTCTACGGCGGCGGCGCCAATTCGATGCGCGGCTTCTCGGAGCGCCGGCTGTCGCCGCTGCTGGAGGCGCCGGCCCCGGGCACGAACCCGCCGGTGACCGAGACGGTGCCGATCGGAGGCAACGGCATGTTCACGGGGAGCCTGGAGACCCGCTACTCGATCCTCGCCAATTTGAGGGTCGCCGGCTTCGTCGACGTCGGTCAGGTGACGAGTGGGCTCTTCAGCTTCGGCGATCTTCCTAGCGTACTGTGGGCGGTCGGCGTCGGCTTGCGCTACTTGACGCCCATCGGGCCGATCCGGGTCGACCTGTCGCGCCGGCTGCCGTTCGGCACGTTGCCCGCCCTTTACACCACCAACGCCGCGGGCAGCATCGTCCGGGTCCCGTCCTACCCGGTCGACGAGAGCTGCTTCGGTCTGTTCGCCCCCCAACCGAACACGCCGGTGAGCGACGGGGCCTGCGTCCTGCAGATCTCGATCGGGGAGGCCTTTTGAAAGCCCTGCGCATCGCCGGAGTGACAATCCTGGTGGTTCTGGCGATCGCGCTCTTGGCGATCGGCGGCCTCTGGACCTTCGCGCAGACCGACCGCGGCGGGGAGACGCTTCGACGGATCGCCGTCAGTAAGTTGAACGGGCGGATCGCCGGGCAGCTCGCCGTCGATCGGCTGCGGTTTGGCGGCGACCGCCTCACCCTGGAGGGGGTCGTCCTGCGCGATCCGGCAGGCGCCCAGGTCGCGCGGGTGGACGGCATCGATCTGACGTTTTCTCCCTGGGCGCTGCTGCGCCGGCAGGTCGAGGTGCGGCGGCTCGAGATTCGGCGTCCCGAGCTGCGACTCGTCTTGGGAGAGCGCGGCTCCGACGCGTCGAATCTGGCGCGGGCGCTGGCGCCGGTGCGAGCGTCGACGACCCAACCGCCGGCGGCGGCTGCGCGGGACACCCCCGGCCCCAACATCGTCGTCGACTTGCACGAACTGGCGGTGAGCGGCGGGACACTCATCGTCCGCTCGTCCGCGCCCGAGATCCATCTGGGGGCGATCGACCTCGACGGATCGGCCCACTACGACGGACGCGCCGAGGCGCTGCAAACTGATCTCCGACTGGTGACCGAAGCGGGGCGGGTCGAGGCCCAGGGCGCGATCGATCTGGCCAAGCTGCGGGCGCCGCCGTCGGGATTTGCCGTCCGGGTGCGCGACCTCGACCTCGCCAAGCTGATGCGCGACACGCCGGTGACCGCCATCGACCTCGACCTCAACAGCCGCGGCGAGCACGTCGACGCCGATCTGCGAGCCCGCGCGCCCGGGGCCACCGTGAACGGACACGGCGCGCTCGATGACGGGCGGTTAGAGGCGCGGGCGCGGATCGAGGCCAGCGATCTGAGCGCCACGGCGCGGAGCCTGGCGCGCTGCCACCTGGCCCCGCCGGTGGTCCTGGCGGGCCAGGGCCGCATCGACCTCGCGCTCTCGGGACCGCTGGCGCGACCGTCGCTGCGCGTGGCGGGCCGGGTCCCGCGGCTGACTGTCGAGCACAACGCCGTCCGCAGCCTGACAGTGAGCGCGACGCTCCCGCGCCTCGACGCCCCGACGGCGATCGATCTCGATCTGGCGGCGAGCTACGCGCGCCTGGGAGGCCGGGAGCTGCGGGGGCTCGCCGCCACGGTGCGCGCGACGGGGCCGCAGATCCGGGCCAACGTCCAGACCGCGGCGCCCTACCCGGTCGCTCTCGCCGCCTCGGGGCACCGGCTCTCCCCCTGGTCGATGGAGATCGGCCAGCTGATGCTGCGATACCCGGAGGCCAGCTGGTCGTTGGCGCAACCGGCCCGGATCGTCATTCGCGGCGAGCGCCTCTCCATCGCCGGCCTCGACCTGCGCGCGCACGGCCAGAGCCTGCGCGCCGACCTCGACAAGGGACCCCGTGGCGGCAAGCTTCACCTGCTCGTGTCGCATCTCGATCTCGCACGGCTCCCGCGACCGCTGATGTCCCCCGCGCTGGCGGCGGCGGGGACGCTCGACCTCGATCTCGGCCTCCGCTGGTCACCCGCCCGGCTCGAGGGTGGACTCACGGCGCGGGCGCTCGGGACCGATCTCGAGGCGAAGTTCGATCTGCCGGCTTCCTGGCCGCCCACCACCGTCGGCCGGGGAAGGAGACGCGCGCCGTTGAGCCTGACGCTGAAGACCAGCGAGATCGACGTGGCAACCGTCGCCCGGACGATCGCCGCCGCGAGCGGGAAGCGATCGTCGCTCGACCCGCGCGGGAAGCTCCGGCTCTCAGCGACGGTCGATGGGAACGCGGCGCGTCCGCGCGTCGACGTCGAGCTCGAGGGCCGTTCCCTTCAGCTGGCCGGACGAGCGCTGGGCAACCTGGACGTGGCCCTTCGCGGTGACGACGACCGGCCGCTGTCGCTCGCCCTCCACGCCACCCCCCGAGACCTCCCGCCCGCCGAGCTCGAGGCCACCACGCCGCTGTCGCTCCGGACCTTGCTTCGCCGCCGTCCCAGCGCCGCCACGCTCGCGCGCACGCCGTTCGAGATCAAGGCCCATCTCGCGCAAGTGCCGCTCGCGGCGCTCGACAAGCTGGTCGGACGGACGGGCGGCGCGCCGGCGTTCCGGGGCGGTACCATCTCCCTCCAGCTCGCCGCGCGCGGCAGCGCCCTCGATCCGCAGGGGACGCTGGCGGTCGATCTGACCGGCGTGACCACCGCGCGCATCCCCGCCACCGACGCGCGGGTCGAGCTGAAGCTCGATCAGAAGGCCGCGGAGGCCCACGTCCGCGTCGTCCGCCTCGGACACCCGCTGCTGGCGCTCGAGGCGCGTCTCGGCGCCGGGCTGGCAGCGCTCGAAGACCGGAGCCGGCTCGCCGACACCCCGATTCGCCTGCGCGCGGTGGTCGGTCCCCTCCAGATGCACCGACTCGGACTGCCCGGTGATCCGCTCAGCAACGCGCGACAGGACGCCCTGCACGGGACCCTGCATGCCGATCTCTCGATCGACGGCACATTGCGCGCGCCGCGCGTGGAGACCCACGTGCAGGCCAGCGACCTGAAGCTCGATCAGAAGCCGATCGGATACGCTCAGATCGAAGCCCACTACGCCGACAGCAAGACGCGCGTCACCGGACGCGCCGTCTCCGCCAACGGCGGAGAGGCGACGCTGGAGGCCTCGATGACGGCCGACCTCGGTCTGCCTGCTCTCCGCGCGCACCGCGTCCATCCCGAGCGTTGGCCGTTTGAGCTGCGGCTCAAAGCGCAGAAGCTCGATCTGCGGGGGCTCTCCGGACTGACCACCACCCTGCGGCGCGCCGGAGGTCTGTTCGACGCCGACCTGACCGCGCACGGCAACCTCCGCGATCCACAGTTCTCCGGCCACGCCGCCTGTGCCCACTGCGAGCTGGAGCTGGCCGGGGTGGGCGACTTCCGCGACATCCACCTGGCGATTCACGGCGACACCGACCAGATCGTCCTCGAGGAGCTCTCGGCCAAGGACGGCGACGGCGGCGGTCGCATCACCGCCAGCCTCCACCGAAAAGCAGGGGGCGAAGGCTATCAGCTCACCGGCACCGTGGCGGCCAAGGAGATCCCGGCCTACAGCGAGGGGCAGGTGCTGGCGCACGTGTCGCTGAACGCGAAGCTGTCGGGCAGCTCGGGCGGCCGCGGGGGCGAAGCCGACGCGAAGGTGGAGGTCGACGACGCCCACCTGAAGCTCTCCGACGAAAATCGCCGCAAGCTCCAGTCGCTGCGCACGCCCGATGACGTGGTGATCGTCGACGACGGCCGCCCCATCGACCGCGTGCAGGCCAAGAAGCTGAAGGCGACGGCTGGCCGGGTCGCCCGGTTGCCGTCGAACGAGACGCCCCAAAAAGAGGCGACCCCGACGGGTGAGAGCGCCCCCGCTGTTCTCCTCTGGAAACGGATCACCATCGCGGTCACGGCGCCCAACAAGCTCTGGGTGAGCGGCGGCGGCGCCGCGCTGGAGCTGGGGCTCGCACCCGACTTCCGGATCGTGATCGCCGACGAGACCCGGTTGCACGGCGAGGTGATCGTTCGGCGCGGGCGGGTCGACGCCCTCGGCCGGCGCTTCGACCTCAAGGCCGACTCCTCGCTGCAGTTCGAAGGGGCGCCCGACCACCCGACGCTGGACGCCACCGCGCAGTACCAGGACAACAATGACAACGTCACCGTGCTGGTGACCGCCAGGGGGCCGATCGATCATCTGACGATCGGGGTCAGCTCTCCGAACCGGCCCGACCTGAATCAATCGCAGCTCTACACGCTGATCATCACCGGCCACCTGCCGTCGAGCGGGAGCGAGGGCGGCGGCGTGGGCACCGCCGCCACGAACGAGGCGAGCTCCCTGGTGGCCGGCGTGATCGCGGGGCAGCTGCAAAAGACCCTGGCCAAACACCTCCCGCTCGACGTGCTCACCATCGACACCGGCGGCGGCCAAGGGCTGACCGGCACGCAGCTCGAGGCCGGTCGCTACGTCACCGACAGGCTGTACGTGGGCTACGTCGGTCGGATCGGCGCCGAT
>DATAVR010000097.1:0-21953 GCA_036267635.1 Polyangia bacterium
CACAGCAAAGCTAAGAGGGGGCTTCATGAGCCGATTTTGCGCTTTTTCGAGGCGCTGGGGAAGCCGCCGCCGGCCTCGGTCGCCGGACCAATGGTTGCCGCGTCGATCACCGTCGGGTAGATCCCGTGCCCACCCACTTCCCGGAGGTATCGATGTACTACCTGGTCATTCGACAGTTCATGCGCTCGCTCAAGAACCTGGATACGATCATGGAGAAGGCGCAGAAGTACGCGACGGCGCGAAAGTTCGACGCCGACAATTTCTGCAACGCGCGAATCTTCCCGGACATGCTGCCGTTCACGGTGCAGGTCCGCATCGCCTGTGACACCGCCAAGGCGACCGCTGCCAACCTGGCGGGCAAGGACGCCCCCAAGCACGAGGACAACGAGACGACCTTCGCCGACCTGCGGGGGCGCATCGCCAAGTGTCTCGGCTATCTGGAGACGCTGTCGGCCAAGGACTTCGAGCGCACCCGCGCCGACCAGCCGATCAAGATGCCCGATCGGCCGGAGCGCCCAGGCAAGACCCATCGCGCGGAGGAGTACCTGGTCGCCCGTCAGATTCCGAACTTCTATTTCCACGTGACGACGGCGTACAATCTGCTGCGCAAGGGCGGCGTGGAGATCGGCAAGAGCGACTACCTCGGCGCTCTGGAGTCGATCGAAGCCTGATCCCGCCCGCGGGCACAAACGAGGACCGTTGAAACGACGCCAGCTCCTCGCCGCATTTTTGTTCTGCTTCGTCGCTGCGCGCGCCTCGGCTGCGCGCGCGGGCGACGAAGGGCCCGACGAAGGGCCCGACCCAGGGCCCGACCAAGGGCCCGACCAAGCGCCGAGCGGAGGGCCCGCGAGCGAGCGGTCGATCCTCGAGACCTACTACCCGGCCCCCGTCGACGGGCCAGCGCTGCGCCTGCCCGAGTCGCCGACCCGCCTCTACCTCGACGGCGCCTACGCCAGCAGCAGCGACCTGTCGGCGCTGCAGCTGATCCAGGGGAGCGGCAAGAATGTCCGCTTCTCCGTTGGAGGGGCCTACCGCTGGCATCGCTTCTCATTCGAGGGAGAGGTGCCCTTCGTGCAGGTCACCACCCTGAACGTGACCGCAGTCTCCGGCGGTCAACCCCCCATCCCCTCGGATGCCCACCAGACCGGCGTCTCCTTCGGCGACGTTCGAGTGGGCGCCACCTGGACGGCACGCCTGGCGGGCGATGCCTTAGTCGCCGGGTTCGGCCTGCGGGCCCGGCTCCCGACCCACAGCACCAACTTCACGTTTCACATCCAGAGCACGCCCACCGCGACGCCGATGCCGCTCACCTACGCCTTCCCATACTACTTTCACTTCGAGCCGACGGCGATCCTGGGCGGCGCGATCGGTCGCTTCATCTTCGTCGTCAACGAGGGGCTCGACGTCCTCTGGGGCCCGAACGGTGAAATCGAAGGCGAGCTGGTGGTCGTTCCGACCATCGCCTTCTGGGATTCGCACCTGGCGATCGCCTTCGCGCCGTTCGATTTTCTCGCCGCTTCCGTCGAGCTCGGGACCGACGTTCAGATCAACAACACCAACGACCCCCAGTTTCCGATCGCCGACATCCGCTCGGCCTGGGTCGCGCCCGCTCTCCAGCTGCACTTCGGCGACTACCGGGTCGATCTCATCGCGCGCCTCGGCCTCCCGGGGCTGGCGCACGGGACCGATCCTTTCGGCGTCCTCGAGTTCGTGGGGACCAGCTCGTACACCCTCCGCGTCGGTCGATCTTTCAATTGAAGGCGGGATAGGGGTAGCCTGCAGGCATGAGGCTCGCGCGGCTCTGGTGGCTTGGATTCACGCTGGCGGCGGGATGCCACTCGGGATCGTCGGCGCCGCCGCCACCGACGGACGCCACCGTGTTCGATTTGGCGGTTGATCTGCCGCCCGGTTGCCCGCCGCCCACCCCGAACGAAAAGGGGGTCGGAATCCCTTGCACCCGTGGGGGTGGCGAGTGCTCGAAGTCGGGGCTGCTGTGCACCTGCGATCCGCTCCCCATCCTCGGTGTCCTCTTGAACGGTGTTCCCTGCGTCTGCACCATCGGCGGACCCAACCTGACGACCAACCCGGATCCCTGCGCGGCCAACGGCGTGGCCTGCGGATCGGACGCCACCTGCTGCCCCTACATGACGACCGCCTACTACTGCAGCCCGAACGTCTGTCTGCCGGGCGGCTCTTGTATCGACTTCACGCCGCCGCCGGGCGGCTGATCGGGGCGGAGACCGCTCGGCTGCGGCCTCAGTGGCAGGTGGGGACGGTCATCGGTGTCGTCTGGCAGCTGGCGGCGAAGCAACAGTAGCCGCTGGCGCAGTCCTTGGTGCCGGAGCAGTCGGTCGTACAGGCGTTGCCGCTGCACCGCACGTCACCCGCGCAGGAATTCCCGCCGTGGCAGGAGATCTTGTTCGTCCCCGCCGAGAGGGTGACGGTGGAGGTGCAGCTGGTGGGGCCGGTGCACTCGACGTCGCAGTTGTTGCCGCCGCAGGTCATCGGCCCCTTGCACGAGCCCATCCCCGAGCAGGTGATCGTGTTCATCGCTCCCGTGGCCGCGACGCCCCCGGCACAGGAGTTGGCCCCGCTACAGGTCACGGTGCAGGTCGACCCGCCGCACTGAATCTGCTTGCCGCAGGCGTTGTCGGCGCAGGTGACGCTGCACGTGGACGCGTTCCGGCAGTCGATCGCGCCCGGGCAGCCCCCCGCCGGGCAGGTGACCTTGCAAGCGATCCCCAGCGGGCAGGTGATGGGGCCGGTGCAGGGGGCGCACGCCGATCCGCAGGCGAAGGTGCAGACACCGTTCTCGCAGGCGCCGCCGGCCGCCGCGCAGGCCACGCAAGCCGCGTCGGCGTCGGGAGGCCCACAGGGCGGTGTCGTCGTGATGCCGCTCGTGCCCCCCTTGCCGGTCCCGCCCGTTCCGCTGATTCCGCCCGTCCCGACGATCCCGCCGGTCCCGTTGATCCCGCCGGTCGCGTTGATCCCGCCCGTCCCGCTGATTCCGCCCGATCCGCCGCTGCCCGTCGCCGATCCACCACCGCCGCCGCTGCCCGCCGCGTCGACGGCGTCACCGGCAGCGCCGCCCGACGGGTCGCCGCCGGTGCCCGTCGCCAGCGCGCCGCCGCTTCCCCCGCTGGCCAGCAGGCCGCCACCGCTGCCACTGCCGCTGCCGCTGAGCACGGGCGCGCCCGCTCCGCCCGACGAGGAGATCAGGGCCGACAGCCCGGATCGATCCACCCGGCACCCGCCTCCGAGGAGCGGCACCAAAACGGCCACCATGGCAGCCACCATGACGGCCACGATCGATGTGGGGAGCCGTGAACCTGCCTTCAAAATGTCTATCCGTTCCTTTGAACGGGCGCCGTCGCGCCGAGCGGAGAGCTGGCTCAGGGCTGGTCGATGACGATCGCGACCCTGACCCACTGCGGAACGTGGTTGCCGTTCGGCACCGCCTGGTTCGAATTCTGTCCCGGGAGCCAGACCGGCGCGAAGCTCGGGTCGCCCACGTTGACCTCGCCGACCGAAACGCCGGCGAACCAGAGCTGTGGCTGCGTGGCGCTCAGGCTCCCGGTGTTGAGCTGCACGCCGTAGGGGCGCCGCGAGGAGAAGGCGATCCAGTAGAGCGTCTGGCCGCGGAAGGTGCCGACGTCTGGGCTGAAGCGCGGCCAGGAGTTGTCGTAGACGCTGTCGCCGCCGTTGGCGTTGTCGAGCCGGACGTTTCCCGTCCCGGTGCTCGAGACCCACCAGAGCTTGGCGGTCGAGTCGTCGTAACCGTCGCAGACCTGAAGACCGTAATTTATGTCGTAGGCGACGTCCGTCGCGTTCGGATTGCTGCCGCAGCTGCTCTGGTCGTAGACGACCCAGTTGCTGTCCTCGCTGACGCAGGGGTAGTAGTCCGTGAACCCGGACTGACGCGGGACGAGGACTGACGCGTCGTCGGTGATGGACTCAGTCGTCGCGTCCGCGATCGCGATCTGCCCACCCGTCTTCAGGTCGCCGTCCAGCCCGCCGACGTCGTACATGTCGGCCGCCGCGGGCGTGGCGAAGGAGGTATAGACGAACTTCGTCCCGTCGTGACTCCAGAAGGGATCGCCTTGATAGGGATCGATCTTCGTCGCCGAGGGGAGCGCCAACCCGGTCTGGGTGACGGTGGCCGTTCCGGTGCCCGGGGTGACCGTGTTGAAGTAGAGCGCCGACTTGTACATGGTGACCATGACGTCGTCGTTGGGGCCCCAAGCGGTTTCAACGCCGAAGGTGTCCTTGCGGTACTTCTTCCAGTAGTCCTGAAAGTTGTTCGTGGGCGAGCTGTTGGGGTCGGTGCTCGCCGTCGGGTTGACGATGTCGAGCGCCTGGGCGGCAATATCGAGCAACGCCCAGTTGGAGGCGTTGTAGGTCGAAGATCCGCCAAGCCCTAGAGCCATGTACTTGCCGTCGTTCGTGATGGAGTGGCAGCCAATGCAGTGGGCGCCGTACTGACCGGTCGACGGCACGAAGGCCTCCGGCCCCCCTTGGTACGAGGGGCTCGAGTTCGGGCCGCCGTCGTCGGTCCAGATCTGCTGCGGGATCGGGTTGTCCTGCGAGAAGTCGTAACGATAGACGGCGGTCGCATTGGGGGGATTCTGCATGGGGTCGAGGAGACAGTAAGTTCCGGGCGTGGGCGTCGCCGCTGAGCCCCCCGGGCAGTACGTTTGGTTCGGGATGACGGTCCAGTAGTAGAGGCCACCGGTGACGGCCGACTGGGCCCAGGCGGCGGTGACGGGAGCCGAGTCGCCGGTGACGCTCGAGCCGCTCATCACGCGTCCGGTGATCTGGATGTCTTCGAGCTGGCTGGCCGCCACGAAGTTCTTCGTGAAGGCGAGCGGGAGCGTCACCGAGCAGCCCGAGCCGGGCGCCGACTCGCAGGAGCCGAAGTACTGGACGTTGACGTTGCTGCTGTTGGTGGTCTGGAACGTCAGGCGCGCCGAGGTTCCCGAGGTGGTCAGCTGCACCTGGATCGGACCCAGATTCGAGGGGTAGAGCGAATGATCGACCGGGTAGGCGATCGTCGTCGAGCCCGACGTCCCGTTGTCGAACGATCCTTCCGAGCTCGTATCGAAGGTCGGGGCGCCCGCGGGGCAGCCGTTGTCGAAGTCGGTGCAGCTGAAGCTGCCGCTGTACGGGGTGATGGGAAGCATCCCGCCCCCTCCCCCGTTGCCTGTGGAGCCGCCGTTGCCGGAGTTGCCGCCCTTGCCACTGCTGCTGCCGCCGCTCCCACCGGTGTTACTGGCGCCCATCTTGACGCCCGCGCATCCGAGTCCGGCGACGCCGAACGACAAGGTGACGACCGAAAATAGGCTGGACAAAGTTCGTGAACGCATAGTCTTGCTCCGACGCTTGGGGACCAGGGCAAAGGCCGGCGCAAAAAGGCCATGCCCGCCCGGATTCATGAAGGTCCGACTATACTGCGCGGCGCAATCGGCCGCTATAGCCCTGAGGGGATGACGCGGTCCGCGGCCTTGACGAGGCGGCTCCGGCCGTCCGACCATGGTGGGATCATGACCACCAGACAGTCCCTGACGCGGTTCCTTGGCCCGGCCCTCTTCTCCGTGATCGGCGTCGCCGGTTGCGGTGGCGGCCTCAAGTACCAGGTGGACGACTCCGCCATCGACTCGATCTCCTCGGGCGACAAATCGGACGTCTTCGCGGCCCAGAACGATCTGGAGGTGGCGCGCAGCGAGCAGCGCACCGCCAAGACCCAGCTCGACGAGCTCGACCGCGAGCGCAGCGTCGCCAAGAACGAGAAGGACCAGGCGGCGCTGGAGGTCGACAAGGCGGCCACCGAGCAGGAGTCGGCCAACGCCTCGCACGACGAGAACCGAGCCAACTCCTCCCGCCACGACAAAGAGATCGCCGACGTGGGGGTCAAGGTCTCCGCCACCAAGATGGAATGGCTGGACGAGAAAGAGGACTGGCTCAAAGCCTCCAGCAAGGCGGCCGACGCGCACGAGGCAGCGGCGCAGGCCAAGGTGCAATTGGAGAAGGCGAAGCTGGCGCAGCAGAAGGGGATCAAACCGAGCAGCGACTTCTCGGTCGGCAATTTCCAGGACCAGTGGAAGGACAAGAACGACGACTGGCAGTCGGCCAAGAAGAAGGCCGACTCCGAGCAGAAATCGACGGCGGAGCGCGAGGCCAAATGGAAGGATATCTCCGCGCAGCAAGCCAAAATGAAAGGATGACGAAAGGGTGATTCCCCTAGTCTTCATAACCCTGCTGGACTAGGCTGTTTTCCGGGTCATTCTTGAGCACCAGCGACCGAGAAGCCCTGCGGGCGAGCGTGGCCGCCGCGCAAGCGGAGGCGGCGCCAGAACCGGCCGATCCGGCCGAGCGCAGTGACCGGAACGAGTATGTCCCGCTGCTGGAGACCGCCCGGATCCTGGTGGTCGACGACGAGAAGGTGATCCGGGAGATCCTGGCCGACTTCCTGACCATGGAGGGGTACGTCGTGCACGCCGTCGAGGACGGCGCGCTGGCCATCGAGGAGCTGCACAAGCGCAGCTACAACCTGGTCATCTCGGATCTCAAGATGCCCAACCTGGGCGGGCTCGAGCTGATTCAGAGGATCACCGAAGAGAGCCTCCCGGTCATCACGGTCATCATGACCGGCTTCGGCACCGTGGAGACGGCGATCGAGGCGATGAAGAAGGGCGCCTACGACTACATCCTCAAGCCGTTCAAGGTCGAGGAGGTCATCCACATCGTGCAGCGCGGGCTCGATCGCCAGCGGCTGCAGCACGAGAACATCCGGCTCAAGGATGCGCTGTCGATCTACAAGATCAGCGAGGCGATCGCGACCTCGCTGTCGGTCGAGAAGGTGCTCGATCTGGTGCTCGACGCGACGATCGACACCGTCGACGCCGACGTGGTCAGCCTGCTGCTCGAGGACCCCAAGCGGGCGGGCCGGTTCTCCGAACGGATGCGGAAGGTCTCGGAGCGCGCCGACCCCGGCGTGGAGGCGCCGCCGCTGAACCTGGCCGAGGCGCTGCCGCTCTTCACCGAGGACCGCCCGCTCCTGGTGCACGGCAGCCGCTCGTACCAGTTCCTGGAGGCGCCCCCGCGCGAAATTGACAGGCGCCTGGTCAGCCTCTGCTCAATCCCGCTCAAGCTCAACGGCCGCATCATCGGGATGCTCAACGCCTACAGCTACACGCGCGGCAACAAGTTCTCCGAGGGTCAGCGCAAGATGCTGTACGTGCTGGCCAGCCGCGCCGCCGTCTCGATCGAGAACGCGCGCCTCTACGAGAACCTGGTCGACACCAACAAGGATCTGACCACCGCCAACGTCTCGCTGGAGGAGAACTTCAAGCAGACGATCATCGGCTTCGCCCACGCGCTCGAGGAGTCGGACCGCTACACCCGCGGCCACTCGGAGCGCGTCGCCATGTACGCGCGGTTGATCGCCATCGGGCTGCGGATGAGCGCGCCCGAGATCGAAACGATCGTCAAGGTGGGCCTCATGCACGACGTCGGCAAGATCGGCGTCCGCAACGACAAGCTCAACAAGCCCGGCAAGCTGACCCCGGAGGAGCTGGCGATGTTCCGCTCGCACCCGGCCAAGGGGAAGCGGATCCTGGAGCCGATCCCGTTCATGCGCGACATCGTCCCCGGCTGCTACTGCCACCATGAGGCCTGGGACGGCTCCGGCTACCCGCAGGGGCTCATCGGCGATCACATCCCGCTCATCGGGCGGGTGGTCGCGGTCGCCGACGCCTACGACGCGATGACCTCCGACCGAGCGTATCGCAAGGCGCTGCCGCACGAGATCGCCTGCGGCGAGCTGGAGCGCTGCACCGGCTCACAGTTCGATCCGGAGATCGTCCCCGTATTCCTGGCGCAGATCGAGGACTTTCGGCGCTTGGAGGCGGCTGCCGGCCGCTTCATTCCGCGATAAACCACCCACACTGCACCCTTTTAATTTCCACGTTCCATAGCCGACCAAGAGGACCCGCATGAGCGCTGACGGCGCCGCCCCGCCCCCATTCGCAGGAAACCGCATTCCGATCTCCATCGAGGAGGAGATGAAGTCGGCGTTCATGGACTACGCCATGAGCGTCATCGTGTCGCGGGCGCTGCCCGACGCGCGGGATGGCCTGAAGCCGGTCCACCGCCGGATCCTCTACACGCAGCACGGCCTCTCCAACTACTGGAACCGCCCGTACATCAAGTGCGCGCGCGTGGTCGGCGACGTCCTCGGCAAGTACCATCCACACGGCGACACGGCGGCCTACGACGCGCTGGTGCGCATGGCCCAGGACTTCGCGATGCGCTACACGCTCGTCGACGGCCAGGGGAACTTCGGGTCGGTCGACGGCGACTCGGCAGCGGCCTACCGCTACACCGAGTGTCGGATGGAGAAGATCGGCGGCGAGCTCTTGGCCGACATCGACAAGGAGACGGTCGATTTCCAGCCGAACTACGACGACAAGGAGACGGAGCCGACGGTCCTGCCGGCGCGCTTCCCGAACCTGCTGGTCAACGGCGCGGCCGGCATCGCCGTCGGCATGGCGACCAACATCCCGCCGCACAACCTGCGCGAGGTGATCGACGCGACCATCGCGGTCATCAAGAACCCCGACCTCACCACCGACGAGCTGATCGAGATCGTCCCCGGCCCCGACTTCCCGACCGGCGGCTTCATCAGCGGACGCCACGGCATCCGCAACGCCTACGAGACGGGGCGCGGCGCCATCCTGATGCGCGGGCGCACCACCGTCGAGGAGCACCCCAAGACCGGCCGCAAGTCGATCATCGCCACCGAGATCCCCTACCAGGTCAACAAGGCCAAGCTGATCGAGAAGATCGCCGAGCTGGTGCGCGACAAGAGGATCGAGGGGATCGCCGATCTGCGCGACGAGTCCGACCGCGACGGCATGCGGATCGTCATCGACCTCAAGAAGGACGCGGTTCCGGAGATCGTCCAGAACAACCTCTGGAAGATGACGCCGCTGCAAGAGTCGTTCGGCATCAACATGCTGGCGATCGTCGACGGGCGTCCGCAGATCCTGTCGCTGAAGAAGGCGCTCACCCACTACATCGGACACCGGCGCGACGTGGTCACCCGGCGGACGCTCTTCGACCTTCGCCAGGCCCGCGACCGGATGCACATCCTCGAGGGGCTCAAGATCGCCGTCGACAACATCGACGCGGTCATCGACCTCATCCGCGCCTCGAAGGACACCGAGGCGGCCAAGGCAGGGCTGATGTCGAGCTTCGAGCTGTCGGCGCGGCAGGCGCAGGCGATCCTGGACATGCGCCTGGCCAAGCTGACCGGCCTCGAGCGCGACGCCCTCATCGCCGAGATCAAAGAGGTCGGCGCCCTCATCGCGCGCCTGGAAGAGATCCTGGGGAGCGAGAAGATCTTGATGTCGGTGGTCACCGACGAGCTCGAGGCGGTGAAGAAAGAGTTCGGCGACGATCGCCGGACGGAGATCATCGACGCCGGCGTGGAGATCGGCGTCGAGGACATGATCGTGCCCGAGGAGATGGTCGTCACCGTCACCCACGGCGGCTACGTCAAGCGCAACCCCAAGACGCTCTACCGGGCTCAACGACGCGGCGGCCGCGGCATCACCGGCGCGGCGACGCACGAAGAGGACTTCGTCGCCCAGCTGTTCGTCGCCTCCACGCACGACACCCTGTTGATGATCACCAACAAGGGACGCGCTTATTCCAAAAAGGTATGGGAGGTCCCGCAGGCCGGCCGCACCGCCAAGGGCAAAGCGTTCGTCAACCTGATCCCGCTGCAGGAAGGCGAACGCGTGGTGGCGCTCTTGCCGGTGCGCGAGTTCTCCGAGGGGGCGTTCGTGGTGATGGCCACCCGCACCGGCTACATCAAGAAGACGTCGCTCGACGCCTTCGCCAACATCCGCAGCTCGGGCATCATCGCCCTGACCATCCCCGACGATGACGATCTGGTGGCGGTGCGCATCACCGAGGGGACCGGCGACATCCTGATCGGCACCCGCAACGGCTGGGCCATTCGCTTCCGCGAGGAGAACGTCCGCCCGATGGGGCGCACGGCTCGCGGCGTGCGCGGGATTCGTCTTCGCGTCGGGGACAGCGACAAGGACCAGGTGGTCGGCATGTCGGTCATCCCGCGCGAGGAGCCGGCCACGCTGCTCACCGTCTGCGAGCGCGGCTACGGCAAGCGCACGCCGACCTCCGATTACCCGACCAAGAACCGCGGCGGCAAGGGGGTCATCACCATCAAGACCACCGAGCGCAACGGCAAGGTGGTCAGCCTGCGTTTGGTCAGTGACGACGACGACCTCATGCTGATCACCGACGGCGGGAAGCTGATCCGGATGCCGGTCGACGGCATCCCGACCATCGGCCGCAACACCCAGGGCGTGCGCCTCATTCGCCTCGAAACCGAGGAGAAGGTCGTGGCGATGGAGCGAATGGCCGAGAAGGAAGAGGGCGAGACCGAGGTCGCCCCCGAGGTGGCGGCGGCGCGGGCCGAGCTGCAGGCCGAGACGCTCGGCGCCGAAGATCTGGGCGACGAGGCCGCCGCCGACGAAGCGCAAGACGACGAAGCGCAAGGCGACGAGGACGACGACGACGACGAGGACGACGGCGAAAGCGGCGAAGGCGGCGACGAAAGCCCCGGAGACGAGTCCTAGCGGGTCGTCATGGCCACCAACCCAGGCTCCAAACGTCCGCGCTCCTCGACGCTCTACGAGCGCGCCTCGGCGCTGTTCCCCGGCGGCGTGAACTCGCCGGTGCGCGCCTTCAAGTCGGTCGGCGGCACGCCGGTCTTCATCGACCGGGGCGTCGGCCCGTTCGTCGTCGACGTCGACGGCAACCGCTACACCGACTTCGTCGGCTCTTGGGGGGCGCTGATCCTGGGCCACGCCGATCCCGACGTGGTGGCGGCGGTCATTCACGCCGCCTCGGGCGGGACGACCTTCGGCGCCCCGACCGCGCGTGAGGTCGAGCTCGGCGAGCTCATCCGCTTCATGATGCCGTCGCTGGAGAAGATGCGCTTCGTCTCCTCCGGCACCGAGGCGACCATGTCGGCGCTGCGCGCCGCGCGCGGCTTCACCGGCCGCCATCGCATCATCAAGGTCGACGGCGGCTACCATGGGCACGCCGACTCGCTGCTGGCCAAGGCTGGCTCGGGGGTGGTCACGTTGGGCCTCCCCGGCTCGAGCGGCGTCACGCCGGCGGCGGTCGCCGACACGCTGGTCGTCCCCTACAACGACCTCGACGCCATGCGCGCCGCGTTCGAGGAGCACCGCGACGAGATCGCCGCGCTGATCATCGAGCCGATCCCCGCCAACATGGGCGTGGTCATGCCGCGCCCGGCCTATCTGCCGCTCCTGCGCGCGCTCTGCGACGAGCACGGCGCGCTCCTCATCTTCGACGAGGTGATCACCGGTTTCCGGGTGGCGCGTGGCGGCGCCCAGCAAATGTTCGGCGTGCGCCCCGATCTCACCTGCCTCGGCAAGGTGGTGGGCGGCGGCCTGCCGTTCGGCGTCTACGGCGGCCGCGCCGACGTGATGGACGTGATCGCCCCGGTGGGGCCGGTCTACCAGGCCGGGACGCTGTCCGGAAATCCGGTGGCGGTCGCCGCCGGCCTGGCCACCCTCAAGCGCCTCGACGAGCACGCCTACGTGGCGCTGGAGGGGATCGGCCGGGTGCTGGAGGACGATCTGGCCCGCGCGGTGCGCCGCACCGGAGTCACGGCGCGCGTGCAGCGGGTCGGCTCCGCCTTCACCCTCTTCTTCGCGCCCGAGGAGGTCGTCGATCTGGCCAGCGCCAAGCGGTCGGACACGGATCGTTACGCCAAGTTCTTCCACGGGATGCTGGAACGGGGATTCTTGCTGCCGCCGGCCCAGTTCGAGGCCGCCTTCATCTCGCTGGCGCACACGCTCGACGAGATCAACGCCTTCACCGCCGCCGCCCGTGAGGCGCTGGCGGAAGTCGCCGCCGGCAAGTAACCGAATCGTCAAGCCGGACCGGCGCTCCTGGGCGCGATCTGCCTTGATTTCAAGGGCTGGGCGTGATACCCGAACGCCACCCATCGATCCGGATTCAAAAAAGATGATGCGGATCGCCGGCACCACCGGCGCCGTTGGATTCGAAATCATCGCCTACTTCTGTCTCGCTTATCTCGGCAACTACCTCGACCACAGATTCCACACCAAACCCTGGCTCATGTACCTCGGACTTTTCCTCGGCGCCGCCGCCTCGATCAACGCGCTCGTGCGGGTCAACCGGGAGTACCAGCGTTCCCTGAAGAAATCTGATGAATCCCGATCCGACCGCCGCTGAGCCCTTGCCGCACGCGCGCAGCCTGGCCGCCCTTGGCAGCGCCTTCGTTCTGGCGTTGTCCGCCCTCTGCTGGGGGCATCGGGGCCTGGTCTCCGCCGCGGCCGGTTCGCTGCTCTCCTTCGCCAACGTCTGGGCGCTCGAGCGCTTCGCGCAACGCGCCGTCGAGCGCGCGGCCATCGGAGACGCCTCCGTCGCGGCGCCGCTCACCGCGGCGCTCAGCGCGAAGACGGTCGTCCTCTTGACCACCTCCTGGGTGCTGCTCCGGGCCGGCAGGCTGCTGCCGCTCCCCTTCGGGCTCGGGTACCTGGTCTCGATCTTCTCCCTCTTGGGCGCGGGGCTCTTCGCCGCGCGGCGCGAGGCCTGAGCCATGGGCCCTCACGTCACCTGGTTCGACGTCATCCCCGGCATGGGCCAGTGGAAGCAGCAGCTGCAGGGCTCGCTCGGCCGCACCTGGACCTGGCAGGTCTTCCAGACGACCCACTTCGAGATCACGCACATGCTGGTGGCGATCGTCGTGCTCTTGCTGCTCATCTGGGGCGCCGCTTCCTACAGCGCCTCGGTCCGCAAGCTCGGTGACGAAGCGATCCTGCCGTCTCCACGCTTCAACATCCGGGCGATCTTCGAGGGTCTCGCCGACATGGTGTTCGGTCTGCTCGAAGGGGTGATGGGCGAGAAGGACGCGCGCAAGTACCTGCCGTTTTTAGGCTCGATCTTCATCTTCATCCTGTTCTCGAACCTCATCTCGCTGGTGCCGGGCTTTCGGGCCCCGACCGATACGCTCAAGACCAACCTGGCGCTGGCGGTGCCGGTCTTTCTTCTGACGCACATCCTCGGCTTCAAAGAGCATGGCATTCGCTACCTCGAGCAGTTCACCGGGCACTTGCCGCTCAAGAGCCCGCTCGTGGTGTTGGTGCCGCTCATGTTCGTCATCGAGGTCATCAGCCACATCATCCGCCCGGCGATCCTCTCGATTCGCTTGATGGCCAACATGTTCGCCGACCACGCCGTGGTGGGCGTCTTCTTCACCCTGATCCCCCTCCTGGTCCCCGTTCCGCTCATGCTGCTGGGCGTGTTCGTCTCGGTGGTCCAGGCGATCGTTTTCACCTTGATGTCCGCTACGTACTTCAGCTTGGCTGTTGCCCACGAGGAGCACTGAGCACCACCCGCCCGTTTCGAGGAGAATCATCCATGCGCCGAAATCTGAAGGTCCTGTCGAGTCTGTTGTTCGCCACCGTCTGCTTCTTCGCGAGCTCCGCGGCATTCGCGGCCGATGCGGCCGGCGGCGGCGGGGGCGGTTCCCGCGAGCTCGGTCTCGCCATCGGCGCCGGCCTGGCGGTCGGTCTGGCCGCCCTCGGCGGCGGGCTCGGCCAGGGCCGCTCGGCGGGCGCGGCCCTCGAGGGGATCGCGCGCAATCCCCAGGCCTCCGGCAAGATCTTCACGCCGATGATCATCGCGCTCGCGCTCACCGAGTCGCTGGTGCTCCTCGCCTGGCTGATCGCCAACGGCCTCAGCGGCAAAATTGGCGGCTGAACGGCAACTGAGTGACGGCTGACCGCCGGTTGGCCGGCGGTCCCTGCTAGGCTCGGCGCTCCATGGCGATCTCCTGCGGCATCTTCGGCCTGCCCAACGTGGGCAAGTCGACGCTCTTCAACGCGCTCTCCGCGGCGGGCGCCGCCGTGGCGAACTACCCGTTTTGCACCATCGAGCCGAACGTCGGCGTCGTGCCGGTGCCGGACGCGCGGCTCGACGCGCTGGTGGAGCTCTACCACCCGAAGTCGGTCGTCGCGGCGACGGTGAACTTCGTCGACATCGCCGGCCTGGTGCGCGGCGCCTCCAAAGGTGAGGGCCTCGGCAACCAGTTTTTGGCCAACATTCGCGAGACGGACGCCATCGCGCACGTCGTCCGCTGCTTCGAGGACGACAACGTCATCCACGTCGAGGGGCGCGTCGATCCGGTGGCCGACGTCGGCACCATCGACACCGAGCTCTGCCTCAAGGATCTGGAGACGGTCGACAAGCGGATCGAACGGGCCAAGAAGGCGCTCAAGGGGCAGGCCTCAAAAGAAGAAAAAACCGTCCTCGATCTCTGCGAAAAACTGAAAGCAGGGCTCGACGCCGGCAAGCCGGCGCGCGCGCAGGGGCTGGACGCCGAAGCGCAACTGTTGCTGCGCGACCTGGGTCTGCTGACGCTCAAGAAGGTCTTCTACGTCGCCAACGTCGCCGAGAAGCAGCTCGCCAGCGCCGCCAGCGACAAGCTCGTCGGCGCGTTGCGCGCGCACGCCGACGCCGAAGGGGCGCCGGTGGTGGTCATCTGCGCCGCCGCCGAGGCGGAGATCGCCGGCCTCGAGGCCGCCGATCGCCCGGATTTTCTGGAGAGCCTCGGATTGAAAGAGCCCGGCCTACACGCCGTCGCCCACACCGCCTACAAGATCCTCGACCTCATCACCTTCCTCACCGCCGGCCCCGACGAGTGCCGCGCCTGGACCGTCAAGCGCGGCGCCAAGGCCCCACAGGCGGCGGGCGTCATCCACACCGACTTCGAGCGCGGCTTCATCAAGGCCGAGGTGATCTGGTGGGAAGACCTCATCAAGTACGGCTCCGAGGCCGCCTGCCGCACCAACGCCAAGCTGCAGCTCGAAGGCAAGGACTACGTCGTCAAGGACGGCGACGTCATCCACTTCAAGTTCAACGTCTGAACCGTCTTTCCGCGGTGCATCGCGGCGCAACGTCGCAGAATCACGTGCGATTCTATGGGCGTGATTAATTGCTCTTGCCAGGCCGATCCCTTGCATGAGAAAGATTCGTCCATACTTCTTTCTGTAGAAAGAGAGGAAGGGCGCCGATGAAGCGGAAGATGGCGCAGTCGGAGGCGGGGGCTCAGGCGTCGGATGCGGCCGCGAAAAGGCGATCGGCCGTACTGACGAAGGCCACTATCCGAGTCGCCGATCAGCTGGGCCTTGGGCAAGCCGCGCTAGCCAAGGTGCTCGGTATCAGTCCGGCCACCGTGTCGAGGATGTTCAAGGGTGATTGGACCATCCCTGTGAAAGACGCAAAGACCTGGGAGTTGGCAGCCATGCTCGTCCGGATCTTCCGGAGCCTCGGTCCCTTGGTTGGAGGAAATGAGAAGCATGTGAAAGAATGGTTTCACGCCGAAAACATCCATCTGGCGGGTGTACCGGCAAACCTGGTTTTCAAGATAGAGGGTCTGACGAATGTCGCTCGATATCTGGACGCAGTGCGGGGGGCTCAGTAGGGTCCAACCGATCGGCATCGCTGCCTGGAGGGTTGTAGAAGCGCAACACATCGTATCGACGAGGCGCCTCGTCGATACGTTGGAAGAGCAGGCTCTTCTTGAGGACATCGTCGATGCAGTGAAACCGCCGCGTCCGCTTGGGCCGAAATTCGAGGGTCTGCATTTCCTCTTGTCTACGCCGTTTCGTCATCCTCCCTTGAGGCACGGCTCTCGCTTTGGCTTACCGACAGACCGAGGTCTCTGGTACGGAGCCAAGCGCATAGAGACCTCGTTGGCGGAAAAGGCGTACCAGCAGTTTCTTTTCACAGCCGGAACGTCAGCAAAATTAGAGAACCTGTCCTGTTTCTGGAGCGCATTTCAAGCCGATGTCAAAACTCAGCGTGGCGTGAATCTAGCTGCTGACGCGTTTTCTATTTTTCAGTCTGAGATTTCGTCACCGTCTTCCTACTTGGCCACTCAGCGATTGGGCTCGGACATGCGCGCCGCCGGAGTAGAGGTCTTCACATTTTCATCGGCACGATGTCCCCAAAAAGGCATGGCGCTGGGTCTGATTGAGCCGGCTTTCGCTGACCCTAATCCCTTGGGCGCGTCACAGACTTGGGCAAGCATCCTGACCGGCGACGCATGCGAGGTAGGCCAGGTGAATGCAACCGTCTCAAAGGTCCTGGTGTTCAAACGCTCGGGATTTGAAGTCGACGGGGCGCTTCCCACTCCTGGCGCGAACTGATCAATCGGCGGACGCCAATCCTTCGGGGCTGACCTCACGTTCAACGTCTGAGCGGCGCGCTCAGAACTTCGAGGTGACGGCCATGAAGGTCATCTTGTCGTTCGTCTCGCGCAGGCGCGAGGAGAGCGTGCGGACGAACGACCAGAGCAGATCGTAAGCGAGGTCGCGGTCGACGAAGAGGAGATCCTCCATGTCCTCCTTGCGCACCACGAACAGGCGGCACTCCTCGTGCGCGCGCGCGTCGGCGCTGCGCGGGAAGTCGTCGATGAGCGCCATCTCGCCGAAGTGGTTGCCGGCGCGCAGGATCGCCAGCGCCTCTTCGCCCATGCCCGGAACCACCCGCCCGATGCGCACGGCGCCCGAGAGGATGAGGTACATCTTGTCCCCCTGCGCCCCCTCCTTGAAGATGACGGCGCCCGAAGGGTAGTCCTCCTCGATCCCGAGCGCGGCGATCCGGCGCAGGTAGCTCGGCTGCAGCGCCGAGAACAGGCTGATCTTCGAGAGCAGCTCGACCGCCTTCTCCGGGGGGATCGCGGAGCGCGCCGGCGTGGCGGCTGGCTCGGGCGCCGCCTCCGGCCTGAGCGACGCCGCGCTGACGCCGGACGCTTCAGTCAGCTCGAAATCCGGCTCGGACTCCGCGTCCGGCACAGTCGGCTCGCTGCTCATCGCGCCAGATTATGCCAGGAACCGCGCGACGGCGGGACGGTTGTCGCGGCGCGCGCAACCCGCCGTTGACTTTCGGTGCGCCGCCGGGGCACGCTCGGCCCCGATCGCGCAGGGGAGCTCAAACATGACGAACGTCGGGAAATGGTTGTCGCGGTTCTTGCTGGCTGGTGCAGCCGCCGCTTCGCTCGGGGGCTGTGTCCAACAGGACGAGAAGAAAGACGAGACGCCAGCGCCACCGCCCGCCGCGCCGGCGCCCGAGCCCGCCCGCGCTTCGCTGGCGATCGATCCCAAGGTCGCGTACGCGGTCGTCACCGGGAGCAACAAGTGCCTGCAGTTCGGCGGAGGGAGCAAGGCCGACGTCGCCCAGGCCGAGATCGCGACCTGCAACGGCTCGCCGGCCCAGCAGTTCAAGCTGCAGGCGCTGCCGGGCGGGTACTACACCCTGGCGAACGTCAACAGCGAGAAGTGCCTGGACGTCTCGGCGTTCTCCATGGGTGATTCGGCGAAGGTGCAGCAGTACCCCTGCAACGGCGGTGCGAACCAGAACTGGATCGTCGCCGACGGTGGCCCGGGGACGGTCCGGCTGGTCGCGCGCCACAGCGGCAAGGTCCTGGCCGTCACCGGTGTGGGCGCCGCCGACGGAACGGTGGTCGGCCAGCAGAGCTGGACCTCGGCCCCGAACCAACAATTCAAGCTGAAGGGGCCCACGGCCGCCGGCGACGGCCCGGCCGCCAAGGGCGACGCCAGCGGCGCCGGCGGAGCCCCCGGCAAGAAGAAGAGGGGCAGCAAGCACGCCGACGCAAAAGCGGCAGCGGCTCAGTAACGCCAGTAGACGAACGTCAGCTCGCTGAACCACTCGGGAACGTTACGGTTCCAACCCGGGTTCGTGAGCACGTTGTGAGCTCCGCCTTCCAGCGCGAGCTGGGCGTGATGATCGAGCGTGTACGAAGCCCCGCCATAGATCTCGAGCGCGATCCCCTCGTTCACGTTCCCGAGCGAGGTCCAGGGATCGAAATTCAGCCAGAGCAACGTGCGCTCGGTGACCTGCCAGTCGAAACCGAGGTTGATCGATCCGATGGTGGGATTGATCGTCTGGGTGGCGGGCGGATTGATGTCGCGCCGGATGGCGCCGTCTATCCAGATCCCGAGTACGTCCCACGGGACGAGCTTGAAAGCGGCCACCGCGCGCCACTCCAGCTCGGCTGGAGATGATCTCTCTTCCTCGATCCCGGCCGTCAGCGCCGCCTGCGCGCGCGCGCGACGGAGAAACGCATAGGTCAGAGAGCCGCCGGTCCCATCGAACCGGTTGTAGGGTGAGCATCCGCTCGGCTGCCTCCCATCATCGGCGCAGGCGAGCCGCGGCGCGAACAGGTCGAGCTCCAGCCGATCGGTGATGCCGGCGCCCATGAACAGTCCCGCCGTCGCGTAGGGGAAGAATCGGGACCGCACGCCGTTCGTCGGATCGACAATGTCCGTGTGGTCCGGAACGACGGTGCCAGCCGTGCCGCCGAGCGCCATCATGCCCCGCAGCAACGTCATCGGCCGCTGCAGGTAGGCGAGCGGCCAGCGATATTCCGCGTCGGAGGCGTCACTCGAAGGATCGGGCTCCGCGACCGCCCGCGACGCCCCCCCGAGCCTAACGCCCCCAAGCACACACGCGACCGCCCCAACTTCGAGGAGACGAACGGCTCGGGATTTCCTCATGCCCCTCTGGCGATGGGCAGACTACGACCCCAGGAACCGCTCGGCGTCGATGGCGGCCATGCAGCCGGTGCCGGCGGCGGTGATCGCCTGGCGGTAGATGTGGTCGGCGACATCGCCGCAGGCGAAGACGCCGGGGATCTTGGTGGCGGTCGAGCCGGGCTTCACCTTCAGGTAGCCGGCGGCGTCCATGTCGAGCAGGCCCCGGAACAGCTTGGAGTTCGGCTCGTGGCCGATGGCGACGAACAGGCCGCCGGCCGGCAGCTCGCGGATCGAGTTGTCGCGCGTGTCGCGCAGCTTGACGCCGGTGACGCCCGGCCGGGGCAGCTCGCCCAGGATCTCCTCGACGACCGCGTTGGTGATCATCGTGATCTTCGGGTTCCCCTGCGCGCGATCGAACATGATCTTCGAGGCGCGGAACTCCTCGCGCCGGTGGACGATGGTGACCTTGGTGGCGAACCGGGTCAGGAAGTTCGCCTCCTCCATCGCCGTGTCGCCGCCGCCGACGACGATCAGATCGCGCCCCTTGAAGAGCGCGCCGTCGCAGGTCGCGCAGGCCGAGACACCATAGTTCTGGAACTTCGGCTCCGACGGGATCCCCAGCCACTTGGCCGACGCGCCGGTGGCGATGATGATCGTCTCGGCGACCATGTCTCCTTCGGTCGAGGTGATCTTGAACGGGCGGTCCCCGAGGTCGACCGCCGTCACGTCGCCGGTCACCACGCGCGTGCCGAACCGCTCGGCCTGCGCCTTGAACAGCTCCATCAGCTCCGGCCCCTGCACCCCCTTGGGGAAGCCGGGGTAGTTCTCCACCTCGGTGGTGATCATCAGCTGCCCGCCCGGCAGGGTCACCGGCTCGATCGCCGCGCCGCCGCCCTCGAACAGCACCGGCTCTAGGTTGGCGCGGCCGGCGTAGATCGCCGCGGTGTAGCCGGCCGGGCCGGAACCGATGATGGCGACCTTCGTTCGTTCGGGGAGTGGCATGGGGGACATCTGGCCTCGCTCGATTGTTTATTTGGATGCCGGGCGCCTGGCAAAGGATTTCAACCCGGTTTCGCGCCCGCCGGCCCGCCGCCAGTGCCCGCTCCGCCCGCCGGCCTTCTCCTCCAGGCGCACGGCCCGGACCTCGATGCCCCGCTCGGCCCCCTTGACCATGTCGTAGACGGTCAGCGCGGCCGTGGTCGCCGCCACCATCGCCTCCATCTCCACGCCCGTCCGATCGATGGCCCGCGCCGTGGCGCGGATCCGCACGCCCGGCAAGGCGCGGTCGACGGTCAGATCGACGTCGCAGCTGGTCAGCCGGATCGGATGGCAGAGGGGAATCAGCTCGGCCGTCCGCCGGGCCGCCATGATCCCGGCCAGCCGCGCCACTGCCAGCACGTCCCCCTTGCCGCGGGCGCCGCGAACGCGGTCGGCGACCGCGCTCCGCTCGACGAGCCGCAGCGTCTCCTGCTTCATCTTGACCGCCGCCGAAGCGGTCGCGACCCGCGCCGTCTCCGGCTTGTCCGCCACGTCGACCATCCGCGCCGCGCCCCGCGCGTCGACGTGCGACAGGGTGTTGGATCGGCCAGGCGACGCGGCTTTGCCGCGGCGAATGGCGGGGGTTTTGGGGGACGCAGAGGCGGCCTGCGACGCTCGACTCTTACGGCGTGAGCGCAAGCCGCCGGGCGGTCCCCCCATCTATTCGACGGTGACGCTCTTGGCGAGGTTGCGGGGCTGGTCGACGTCGTTCCCCTTGGCCACCGCGATCGCGTAGCTCATGAGCTGCAGCGGCAGCACGGTGAGAAACGGCTGCAACAGCGCCGGCGCGTCGGGAATCGACAGCACCCGGTCGCACTGGGAGGCGAGCTGGTCGTCGCCTTTCGTTCCGATGCCGATGATGTGGCCATTGCGGGCCCGCACCTCGGCCAGGTTGGAGAGGACCTTCTCGTAGCCCGGGCCGCGCGGCGCCAGCACCACCACCGGCACGCCGTCGTCGATGAGCGCGATCGGACCGTGCTTCATCTCGCCCGCCGCGTACCCCTCGGCGTGGATGTAGGAGATCTCCTTCAGCTTGAGCGCCCCCTCGAGCGCGATCGGGTAGTTGGTGCCGCGCCCCAAAAAGAGGAAGTCGCGCGCGTAGCGGTACTCGCGCGCCAGCTGCTTGAGATCGCCGAGCGACTCCAGCGCCTCGGTCATCTTGGTCGGCGTGAGCGCCAGCTCCTCGACCAGCTTTTGCGCCGCGTCGGCCTTGAGATTGCCGCTCCGCCGGCCGATGTGAATGGCGATCAGCGCCAGCGCGGCGAGCTGCGCGGTGAAGCACTTCGTCGAGGCGACGCCGATCTCCGGCCCCGCGTAGGTATAAAGGACGCCGTTCGAGGCCCGGGGGATGGCGGCGTCGACCACGTTGGAGATCGCCAGCACGCGCGCGCCGCGCGCCCGCGCCTCCTTCACCGCCGCCAGCGTATCGGCCGTCTCGCCGCTCTGGGAGATGGCGATGACCAGGTCCTCCGGCCCCACCACCGGATCGCGGTAGCGGAACTCGCTGGCCAGATCGACCTCGCACGGAATGCGCGAGGTCCCTTCGATGAGGAACTTGCCGACCAGACCGGCGTGGTACGAGGTGCCACAGGCGAGCAGCAACACGCGCCGCAACCCGCGCGGATCGATCTCGAACCCCTCCAGATCGGCGTCGCGGGCCTCGAGCAGCAGGCGACCGCGCAGGGTGTCGGTGATGGCGCGCGGCTGCTCGTGGATCTCCTTGAGCATGAAGTGCGGGTAGCCGCCCTTCTCGGCCTGCGCGGCGTCCCAGGTGATGGTGCGCGCCTGCCGCTCGCGCGGTTTGCCCTCGATGTCGGTGATCACCGCCCGCCCGGCGCTCACCGCCACGACGTCCCCTTCGTCGAGGAAGATCACCTCGCGGGTGTGCTCGAGAATCGCCGGCACGTCGGAGGCCAGGAAGGTCTCCCCCTTGCCGAGCCCCAGCACCAGCGGCGAAGCGTTCTTGGCGGCGGCGAGCTCGCCAGGGTGCTTGTCGGAGATCACCACCAGCGCATAGGCACCGTGCACCTGACGCAAGGCCCGGCGCAGTCCTTCAACCAGAGTCGGCGCGCCCGCCAGCAGTGCCTCGTCGACCAGGTGGGCGACAATCTCGGTGTCGGTCTCGGAAGCGAACTTTCGCCCGGCCGCCTCCAGGCGCCCCCGCAGCGACAGGTAGTTCTCGATGATGCCGTTGTGAATGACGGAGACACTGCCCGCCTTGTGCGGATGGGCGTTGGCCTCGCTGGGGCGGCCGTGCGTCGCCCAGCG
>DATAVR010000098.1:0-25560 GCA_036267635.1 Polyangia bacterium
GACAGAATCGTCCTGGGTGCCAGCAGTGGGGCCCGACCGTGGCTGACGCCTACGATGTGATCATCATCGGGACGGGCGCCGGGGGCGGCACCCTGGCTCTCGAACTCGCGCCGTTCGGAAGGAAGATTCTCTTGTTGGAACGGGGCGGGTGGCTGCCGCGCGAGAAGCAAAACTGGAGCGCCGAGGAAGTTTTCGTCGACAACCGGTACGTCTCCCGGGAAACCTGGCTCGACAGCGACGGCAAGCCATTTCAACCCGGTGCCCACTACTTCGTGGGAGGCGCGACCAAGATGTACGGTGCGGCGCTCTTCCGCTTGCGTGAGCGCGACTTTGGAGAGCTCCGGCATCAAGACGGTATCTCGCCCGCCTGGCCGATCTCCTACGCCGAGATGGAGCCCTACTACACACGGGCGGAGAATCTCTACCAGGTGCACGGAGCGCGCGGCGAAGATCCAACTGAGCCGCCGACCAGCGCTCCATATCCGCAACCGGCCATATCCCACGAGCCGCGCATTCAACAGCTCCACGACGATCTGGCGCGCGCCGGCTACCAGCCGTTCCATTCTCCCTGCGGCATCTTGCTCGACGAAGGCAACACGCCATTCAGTCGTTGCATTCGCTGCGCCCACTGTGACGGCTTTCCTTGCTTGATGCGCGCCAAGTCTGACGCCGAGGTCATCGCAATTCGACCGGCGTTGCAGTTTCCAAACATCACGCTCCTGACGAACGCCCGCGCCACCCAGCTCCGGACAAATCTCGCCGGCACCGCCGTCACCGAGGTCGTCGTCGACCACGACGGTGCGATCGAGACCTACCGCGGCGGGATCATCGTGGTCTCCTGCGGCGCCGCCAACTCGGCCCGGTTGCTGCTGGCCTCGGCCAACGACAAGCATCCGCGAGGTCTGGCCAACCGGTCAGACCAGGTCGGGCGCAATTACATGTTCCACAACAGCACGGCAGTGCTCGCGATCTCGAAGGAACCGAACCCGACCCGTTATCAGAAGACGCTCGGCCTCAATGATTTCTACTTCGAGACTCGAGAACTCGACTTTCCGCTCGGCGGTATCCAGATGGTCGGCAAGTCACAGGCGCCGATGTTTCGAGGCGAAGCCGAGATCGCCAAGCTCGCGCCGTTGTGGTCGCTCGACCTTCTATCTCGCCACGCGGTCGATTTCTGGCTGACGACGGAAGATCTGCCCCGAACCGACAATCGCGTCACTCTCGAAAGCGATGGCGGCATTCGCCTCAGCTACAAGAAGAGCAATCAGGTCCCGACCAAAAAGCTCTACCAAAAGCTGAAGTCGATGCTAGGACACCTCGGGATGCATCCCCGACCGCCTGCTTCCCCGCAACCTCTATCTGAAAAACGAGATGAACCTCGGGGCGGTCAGCCATCAGGCTGGGACCTGTCGTTTCGGCGCTGATCCCGCGACGTCCGTCTTGGACGTCAATTGCAAGGCTCACGAGCTCGACAATCTCTACGTCGTTGATACGAGCTTCTTTCCCAGTATCGGCGCCGTGAATCCGGGGCTCACCGCCATGGCGAACGCATTGCGCGTCGGCGAGCACCTCCGACAGCGCCTCCGATAGTGAGTGAGGGGCCCTGAGAAGACCTTCAGAGGTGACCCGGCGGCAGCGGCCAGAGACGTCTTGAAGAACCGGTCGCAGGTCGGTGCGGTTTATGGGGCGGGCCTGTTGCAGGAGCTTGCCCTCGTCACCTTTCCCGCGGCCAGCGCCATCTTCACGAGTCCGCATGTCTACGCCTTATCGAATGCCGAGTATGGCGGACTGTTCGTCCCACAGACCATCATGGCCATCGCGGCGGCCTTGCTGGGCGGAAGGCTTGCCGGGCGATGGGGGGGCAAGCGCGTGCTCCTCGGAACGCCAAGAGCGTGCTATAGCGCGGGGGTCCGTCAAGAGGAACTGGTGGCTCGATCTACGCCGCGCCGTGGAATATGTGCCGACGTCCCGTCTCTCTGATGGCTTTGCGGCGTCGTCGCTGGCGGACGATTTTGTGGACAGCCTGACCAATCGATCCTTCCGTTACTTCGGATCCGACGCGGGCTCTATAGTAGCCGCTTCCGGAATGCACCATGCAACTCACAACCCGATCACGCCCTTGCCGAGAAACGTACCATTGGACGCTGACGATGTCGCGGAAGTATCGAGGGATGTGCGCCGATGCCTGCTTGAGACGCCGTTGCTCCGACTCGGTGAGCGCGTCGTCTTCGGCAATGATTCTGATGTTCACGTCCTGCTCCATTTGTAATGAGTTTTCACGCAAGCAATATAGTGTCGATGACGAGCCTTGCGCGCTGGCAGAACTGCGTGGCATTGGGTGTCGCTCGCGTCGCTTCATGATTCAGCTCTGAGAGGGTCGTCATGACGGTGGCGAGCTGTCGTTCGCTCAGCCGAAGGCTCGGGCGAAGAATTTCGGACTGAAGAACGTTCAGCACCTGTTGCATCAGGTGGTCCCGAGCGGCGCCGACCGCTTCGTCGGACGCGCGCAGGAGGTCCAGAGCCACCCAGAGCCGTTCGCGGGCCGGTAGCGGCTCTCCTCGCCTGCACGGACAGGTCACACGCTCGTCGACGGGGCCGAGATGCGGTTGCGAGCGAGCCATGATCTCGAGGAAGGCTGGCGCCGTCATCATCCGTTGTTCGTCCACGACTTGAGAGTGTGCATCCGCCGTGCCGCATGATCGGTCGATGCAAGGGGCCCGGCGCATGGGAAGGCTGTAAGGCAGTCGTCCACTTCGGGCGAAACCGTCAAATCTATCGACGGCGATCCGTGAGGCCGACACAACGCCGGCGCTATCGGGTCCACTCCTCCACTGCGTCCGGACGCTCTACGGCCTGCTCGCGTGTTGCACCATCGAATGGTCGACACCGGTACGATCGATTGGTCGCCGAAGAGCTCCATTTCAGCCGCGAGCGCTTCTGCCATAGCGCCTTGCGTGATGATGCCTACTACCGGCGTCCGCTTCTGGCGATGCAGGCACGACCACCGCCACCGAGGCGTCCGCCGAAACCATGCGGCCAAGCAGATCGACCAGCGTCGCGCAGATCGAGGTCGACTATGGCATCACGAACTCGCTGGAGGTCGACCTTTATTTGTCCGGAGTCTCCTGGTGGCTAACGGCGGGCGACGGCCAGGCATGGTCTCCCGCCGGACCGATCAACGTCGAGCGGGGGGGGGCGACGGCGCGGCGCCGAGAACCGGGACGAAGGTGGCATATCGGTCGCCGTTCTTGTCACCAAGAACGAGCCTTCCACTGATTCGGCGGACACCGCCATGCGTAGGTCACGACGACTCTGGTAGACAGTGGCGATCCCCGACGACGACGATCGACGGCCTAAACCAGGAGGTGCCCCATGCATGAGCCGGAATCCTTTCTACATCGCCCACTGATCCACCTCGCGGCTGGCGTGATTACGCCGGGGGCACTGCTCGTCGGCGCGGTGATCGGCATCCTGACCTTCCTGTTTTCAGCAATGGTGGGACGGGGACTGCGCCGGGTGTTGGGGCGCCGCGGAATGTCGCCCGGTTCGCAGTTCGCGATCGTCAAGATCGCGCGGTACCTGTTGAACCTTGTCGGCATCATCGTCGCTGTCGACTCCATCGGACTGAACCTATCCGCGGTGCTGGCCGCCTCTACGGTCCTGCTGGTAGGGATCGGCTTCGGTCTCCAAAACATCGCTCAGAACTTCGTGTCCGGGCTGATCGTTCTGTTCGAGCAACCCGTGAGACCGGGCGATTTCATCAAAGTCGGCGATGCCTACGGGATCGTCGACAACATCGGCCTGCGAGCCACCCGGGTCATCACCCGCGATCAGGTCACGATCATCGTTCCGAACAGCGAGCTGGTGAACACCCAAGTCATCAATCACAGCATCCCGACGGCGAACCTACGGGTCACCGTCTCGGTCGGCGTCGCCTACGGCAGCGACACTGAGGTCGTCCGTAAAACGCTGCTGGCTGTGCCGCAGGGAAATAACCAGGTGCTCTCGGACCCGCCACCAGAGGTGAGGTTCGAGGGGTTCGGCGACTCTAGCCTCGACTTCTCGCTCCTTGTCTGGATCTCCGATCCCAGGGAAGACCGCCGCGTCTCGTCCGAGCTTCGATTCGAGATCGAGCGCCGATTTCGCACCGAACAGATCGAGATCCCGTTCCCGCAACGCGACCTGCACGTCCGGTCCCTTCCGCCGGAAACCGCGCGACACCTCCGTACCGCGTCCGGATGATCGCGATCCCTTCCCTTTCAATCGCTATTCGAGTCGCCAGCTCGGCTGCCGCATCGACTGCGTCGTCCCGCCGCTTGAACTCACGGAGCGCGTGGGAGACCGTCGCCCCAAACACAACGCCGCAATCACGTCCTCGAAATCAACCCCGGCGTGAGTCAGCAGAACGAGCACCCGGAGCGGATGAAAACCGTCGACGACGAGATCCTCGATTACAGCTCGAAGTTCATCGACAAGGCCAAGGGAGAGGGTCCACCTCGACGGCTACGATCAGACCGACCTCTTGACCGGGAAAGGGGACTCGAAGCGGCAAGAGATCTACTACTTCGCCGAGGGGCAGCTGGGGGCCGTTCGAATCGGGGACTACAAGTACCGGTTCATCGACCAGCCCGGCGGCTGGCTGGGGGCAACGGTGAAGGTCGACTGGCCGATGCTCACCAACCTGCGTCTCGATCCGCTCGAGCGGACCGGCATCGCCGGATCGATGGCCTTCTCCGACTGGTTCAAGTACGAGTTCTGGCGTTTCGTCTTCGTGCAGCAGGAGGTGGCGAAGGCGGCACAGACCTTCATCGACTTTCCGCCGTTGCCGAAGGGCGCCTCGTTCAACATGGACGCGGTCAAGGAGCAGGTTCAGCGCGCCATGCAGGCGCACCACGGCCAATAGACCCGTCGGCGCCCGTTCGACCCACGATGGGCGCCACCGCCCCGGTCTGCACGCGAGCTGTGTCGCCGTCGCGGTGCGGTTGCTGGAGCTTCGGAGCCGGGAGCGTGCACTGCCGGCCTCGGTCTTCGTCTCCGGCTTGACAGCAGGTGCTCGGGTATCCACCCAACTCATATGCCCATGTACGCCCTGCGAGCTCACGAGCGAGGAGGGGCCGACGGCCTCAGGTACGAACAGGCGGCGACGCCGATTCCCGGCATCGGGGATGTTCTGGTGCAGGTTCATGCTGCCAGCTTCACGCCGACGGAGATGGGCTGGCCCTCGACGTGGGTGGACCGCGCGGGAAGGGACCGCCGTCCGATCATCCCCGCCCACGAGGTATCGGGCGTCGTCACAGCCCTCGGATACGGCACGACCGGCGCTGCGATAGGAGACGCCGTCTACGGGTTGACCGACTGGTACCGCGACGGAGCCGCCGCCGAGTACGTCACCGTCGAGGCGCGGAACCTCGCGCCCAAACCCGCGACGCTGAGTCACCAGGAAGCAGCCGCCATTCCGATGGCCGGCCTGACCGCAATTCAGGCGCTGTTCGATCATGGTCGGCTCGCGGGCGGGCAGACCGTGCTCATTCTCGGCGCCGGCGGCGGCGTCGGTACCTTCGCCGTGCAGCTTGCGCGCGCCGCCGGCGCGCGGGTCTTGGCGAGCGCACGCGGGTGGGCGCGCGAGCTCGTGCTCGGGCTCGGGGCGGACGCCTTCGTCGATGTGAAGAGCGACGATGTCGCCGCATCCGCGAGGGAGGCGCACCTGCTGTTCGACCTGGTCGGCGGGCAAACGTTCGGGCAGGCACGCTCGTCCCTGAGGGACGACGCCCTGGCGGTGTCCGTCGTCGAGGCGCCTGCCGCCAGGACCGATGGTCGTGGGCCGCGGGGGGCGTTCTTCGTCGTCCAGCCCGACCGAACGCAGCTGAGCGAGCTCGGCCGGCGCATCGCCGCACGCGAGCTACGTCCGGTCGTCGGTGCGGTCATGCCGCTCGCCCAAGGCGGCGCAGCCTTCGCCGCCAAGCAGCGCGGCAGCTCGCCGGGCAAGATCGTGCTGCAGATTGCGAACGATCCGCGGTGACGGCGATCAGTTCGGGGTCAATTGTGGGTAACCGCCTCGAGACTATCGAGAACCGCGAGGATCGTGCCGAGGGCCGGTGGCTTGACGAGGTGCTGGGCAAAGCCCGCCTCGAATGACCTGCTTCGGGCACTGGCATGATCGTATCCAGTCAAGGCGACCAGGCACGCGGCCGTATTTTGCAGCCGAATCTGACGAGCGACTTCATAGCCGTCCATCCCGGGCAAGCCAATATCGAGAAACACGATTTCCGCTTGCCACTCGCTGTTCATTCGGAGCGCCGCCTGACCTTCATTCACGACCCGGACGTCATGCCCGAGGTCTCTGAGAATTCCGGCGAACGAGTCGGCGCCATCGACGTTGTCATCTACAACGAGAATCCGTCGTGGCGCGACAGCGCCAGGCGCAATTCGGGAAGGATCGGCCGGCGCCACAACTATCATCGCCGGCTCAGGTCCGGCGGGCAAACGCAGGGTGAACTCGCTCCCTTTGCCAGTGCCGCCGCTGACGGCAGCAATAGTCCCGCCATGAAGCTCGGTGAGCTTCTTCACGATCGAGAGGCCGATTCCGAGCCCGCCCGTGCTCCGGGCCAGGTCCCGTCGGCCCTGCTCGAACATTTCGAATATCCGCGGGAGCATGTCTTCGGGGATCCCGATTCCCTCGTCTCGGATCCGAATCTCAAACTCATCGGCCTTGCATTCAAGCGAGATCCAGATCCGGCCGCCCGGATCCGTGTACTTGACTGCGTTGACCAAGAGATTGGTGAGCACTTGATCAATACGGAGCGGGTCGGCCAGCAAGAAGGCGGGGCCCAACGGCAAGGTCACCGACACTGCGTGTTTTCGTTGGGTGATGAGTCCGCGCACCGACTCGATGGCGTTGTTTACGGCGGAAACGAGATCGAGGCGTTCCCTCTTGAGCTCGATCTTCCCGCTGGTGATTCGCGAGACCTCGAGAAGGTCATCCACGATGCGTTGCAGGTTCGTCGCTTGTCGGTCGATCATCGCCAGCTGATTGCCGATGGCTGAGGTCGTCAGGCCGGCGCGGCGCATCCGCGTCAACGTCAACCGGATCGGCATGAGGGGATTCCTCAACTCGTGCGCCAAGGTCGCGAGGAACTCGTCCTTGCGATGGCTGGCCTCGATGAGGCGCCGCTCATTTTCGGCCAGGGCTTCCCGCGCCGCGACCTGGGCTGATATCTCTCTGAAATAGCAAACGATGCCCCGGCGCCCGTCCGGCAGCGGAATGCGACTAATTTGCCACTCGTAGTGTTCCCTGACATCCCGATCGCGGCGGTCTCCGTTGGTTTCGGGAACGAGATACGGGTCCCCAGTTTCCAAGGTGTGGCGGAACCGCGCGACAATCTCGTCGGCGTAATGGTCCGGCCACAAGAGGTGTACGACCTCGTCGAAGTCGCGTCCGATGAGATCCGGAATGTCACCGAAGACGGGCAGCGCCTTCGGATTCACCGCCCTGATCCGGAAGGCGTCGTCTACGAGGTAGACACCAAGCGGGGCCTCGCTGAGCAAGGTCTCGAACTGGGCGTACCGTTCGCGGATTGCCCGCTCGGCACGCCGCTGTTCAGTGACGTCCTCGGCCGTCAACAGGATCATTCTCGGACGCCGTTCTCCGCCGAACAGAGTCCGCGCGTTGAACCTCATCATCCGACACCCCACCGTCGGAATCTCCATCTCGATCTCGATCGGCTCGAGATCGGAATCGGCGCCGGTGAGCGTCGCTCTCAGATGGGTGAGCAGCCTGGAAATGTTCCATTCACCATTCCCGAGATCGGAGAGGACCGTCCCATAGCCATCCTGTCGGGAGAGGTGGAACACGACGTAGAAGGCTTTGTTCGCCGTCTGCACGCGCAGGTCGGTGTCGAGCACGACCAGAGGGTCGATTACCGTATTGAGGATCGTCTTGGTGTATTCGCGTTCGTATATCGCTTGCTCGATACTTGCGCGAAAGCCGGTCACGTTCGTGAAGGTGAGAATGATTCCAGTGATCTTCTCCTGCGCTCCCAATTGCGGCGTCGCTCGTACGACGAACCACGACCCGTTTTTGGTGCGTAGCTCGCGTTGCGACGCTGCTCCGCCCGCCAGGAGGTGCTCCGTGAGCTCCTCGATATCGGGCATCAAGCCGGTGACGGCGTCTATCTCGCGGAGCGATCGGCCCACGGTCGAGGTGGTCAGCGCCAGCAGGCTCTTAGCAGCAGCGTTGAACCCTGCAAGAGTGGCGTCGGTGTTCAGGACGACGATGGGGAGCTCGAGTGCGTCCACGACGACACCGAGATCGGTCTTTGCGCCAGCGCCCATACGCTAGGCGTTTTGAAGATCGGAGGCAGAGTATATTTGGCCGCTGCGCTTCAAGACGGTCTCGGCGACCTGAGGAAGCACCTCGCGCAGAGCCAGGAGCAGGGCCTGAGGCCGGGGCATGTTCAGGCTTCCCTCGGATCGCTCGCGGAGGCGGCCCTCGAGGACGCCGGCTTCGGCCACGCCCACTGTTTCGCGCAGCGCATTGCTGACAGCCCGCTCCAACCGGGCATAGTCCTCGACCGGAATGAGGTGCGAGTGATTCTGTCCGAGTCGGGGCAGCATTCGTGCATGAACCTCACCGTCAAAGTTGTTCATGAGGAACGAACAAAAGATCGCGAGGTCATGCTCGTGCGCGAGCTGGTCGAACAGATCCTCGAGCCGCATGCTCGCACCCACGTCGCCTCGCTCCCAGAGGACGTTCACCATTTCCCCCCACCAACGCACCTTGGAGGACGGCGCGTTGGTCCGCGCCTGCGCGACGACATCCGCCGCCAGCCCGAGGAAGAGTGGCCCATCCGGCATGTTCTCCCGCATGAAGCCTGGAAGAAGATCATCGGCGTCGACGACGCTGAGCTGCCGGCGCGCTTGCGCGGATTGAACATCGACCCCCTCGGCTTCGAGGCGTGGCCGAATGGCATCCCAGTGCGCCGCGGTCGGTACTAGGATGATTCCTTCGCCGTTTGCGATGGCCGATGCCGCGAAACGGCATACCGCACGACTGAGGAACTGTTCATCTTGGTAGAGTTGAACGACGTGGTCCGGTGCAGCTGCTTTCGCGAGAAGCGATTGCCACTCTTCGGGCTGATTGGCCGGCAGCACTTCCTCGTCCATAGGTTCCCTCTATTCCCTGGGACCGAATATCGCGGAGGGCGCCCGCAAGGCACCGGAGCCCTTTCTTTACCATGGACCGTCTCTCAAGGATGGACCGTCTCTCAAGGATTCCACCCTTGAGGTGGCGCTGTACAAAAAACTTCCTAGAACCTGCCTCGGTTTTGAGTCGGCGCCCTCGATCTTCACGCGCCACTTCCTCGCAGTGCGCATTCGGAGATACTCGGTAACGTGACTACGAAGCGATGGTTCTGCAATGAACCCGTCTTCCTTACGATCTTCGTGACGATCTTCGCGGTCCTCGTGCTCGGATGTTCGGGTGGGAGTCTCGGTTCCGGTAGCGGCGGCGGCTCGGGAGGTGGTGGCAGAGGCGGCGCAGGCGGGAAATCTGGCGCCGGCGGCAACGCGACCGATGGTGCGGTCGGAGCGGCGGACGCCGCGAGCTTAGGTGGGAACGGAGCCGAGGGCGGCGCCGGAAGAGGCACCCCAGCAGGCTGCCAGAACTTTATCTGCGACGACCAGGGCCTCCTGTGCGACGTGGATGCCGGGAGGTGTGTCCACTGCCTGACGAACGCGGACTGCGACTTCGGCGGCGGCAACCCGAACGCGGTCTGTCTTCCCGGCGGTGCGTGTGGTTGCACCGCCGACCCGCAGTGCGCGGCGCAGCCGGAGGGGACCCGGTGCGTACAGTCGCTCCAGCAGTGCGGCTGTGAGGGCGACGCCGACTGCTTCACCTCCGGCGCCCTCACGTGCGCGGCGAACCACCAGTGCGGCTGTGGTTCGAACCAGGACTGCGCCGGCAAGGTAGGCGCCGGGGCGCTCCCCCTCCCCGTTTGCGACACGAGCACCGGGGCCTGCGTCGCGTGCGTCACCGACGCTGACTGCACCGACCCGAACAATCGAGTTTGCAGCCCGATGGGGAACTTCTGCCTCCCCTGCCGGACGTCGACCGACTGCACGCAGAACGCCGACGGACCCGTCTGCGGAGACCTCGGCCAGTACGCGGTCGGGATCGGCGCGTGCGGCTGCAGCACGGATCCGGACTGTGTCGGCCACGCGGGCGGCCCGCACTGCGTCTCCAACGGGAGCTCCTACGACAAGTGCGGGTGCGTGACCGACGCCGACTGCGCCGGCGACGCCAACGGACACACCTGCGTCAACCCCTACTACGACGGATGGATGCAGTGCGGATGTGCGACGGCAGCGGACTGCCCGGATGGAAAGGCGTGCTCCGAATACGCGTGCCGGTGATCGGCAGGTCGTGCAGGCCGTGGCGTCGAGGGCCTATATTCCATCGATGATGGGCTTCACTCCGGTTGGCTCGACCCTCGGCGGGTTGGTGCTGGGCGTCGCGGTCTCGCTCCTGATTCTCTTCGACGGACGCATCGCGGGGATCGCGGGAATCCTGGGGCGTAGCTTTGGCGCTCGGGGCCCCGAGCTTTCTTGGCGCCTGTATTTTCTGGGGGGGCTGGTGGTCGGCGGTCTGCTCTGGCGCCTCGTCTCGCCGGGAGTCCTCGGCGTGCCGAGCTCGACCGGGCTCGGGACCATGGCCGTCGGTGGATTCCTGGTCGGCGTGGGCACCACCCTCGGCAACGGGTGCACTTCCGGACACGGGCTTTGCGGGATCAGCCGTCTGTCGCCCCGCTCCGTCGTGGCGACGCTGGTCTTCGTCGCGACCGGAATGCTCACCGTCGCTGTCGCCCGGGGGCGGCTGTGAACGACGGGAAAAAGAACGCCCTGGCGGCGATCTGCGGTCTTCTCTTCGCCTTCGGGTTGGGGCTGGGCGGGATGACCAATCCGCTCAAGGTGCAGGCGTTCCTCGACGTGCTGGGGAAGTGGGACCCCAGCCTGATGTTCGTGATGGGCGGGGGAATCGCCGTGGGGTTCTGGGCTTTTCGCGCCGCCAAACGCCGCGGCCATCCGTTCTTGGGCGGCAGTTTCGGGTGGCCGAGCTCCATACGCATCGACGCCCGGCTCCTCTCGGGGGCGGCGATCTTCGGCGTCGGCTGGGGGCTCACCGGGTATTGCCCCGGCCCCGCGTTGGTGGCGCTCGGCGCCGGGCGTATCGGTGCCATCGTCGCCGTGTCATCGATGGTGCTCGGCATGCTTGCGACGCAAGCGGTGAGGCGCCCCAGCTCGTCTGCGTGAGGGTCGTGGACCCGATGAGCGAGCGAACACCGAGGCCGCCGCCAGCCTCCGCGGAGATGTCATGGCCCGGCTTCCGCAAAAAAAATCCGCTGGCTGTCGATCCGGCGCCGCCTGGATCGACTCACTGTCGGGACGTTATTCTTTCAACCACCGAGCCAGGAGAGACCCATGCAGTACATGCTGTTGATCTACGGAAACGAAGCCGCCATGAAGTCGGCGACCGACGCCGATCGCGATGCGATGTTCCGATCCTACCGCGAATACACCCAGGGCCTCATCAAGAGCGGAAATATGAAGGCGGGCGATGCGCTTCAACCGACCGCGACCGCGACCACGGTGCGCGTGCGCGACGGCAAGACGCTGACCACCGACGGCCCGTTCGCCGAGACGCGCGAGCAGCTCGGCGGCTACTACCTGGTCGAGGCGAAGGATCTCGACGAGGCGACCAAGCTGGCGGCGGGCATCCCGGGCGCGCAGGTGGGCAGCATCGAGGTGCGGCCGGTGATGCAACTGCCGCCGGACTATCCCCGCCCGGGCCGCTAGGTCGAGCATGCGTGAAGCCGTGCACGCGGACGCAACGCGTGCACGGCTATGATCGAGGGCGCCATGCAGATCGAGGTCGAGGTCGTCGAGCGCGTCTTCCGCGAGCAGCGGCGGCGCATCCTGGCGACGCTGATCCGCATCCTCGGCGACATCGATCTCGCCGAAGAATCTTTGGCGGCCGCGTTCGAGGCGGCGCTCGGACAGTGGCCCGCCGAAGGCGGGGTCCCCGACAACCCGCGCGCCTGGTTGATTCGCACCGCGCGCAACAAGGCGATCGACCAGCGGCGCCAGGCCACGCTTCACGAGGCCAAGCAGGCCGAGCTCGCCGCGGAGGGCGACACCACGACCGCGTCTGGCGTCTTCATCGGGGACGAGCGCACCGTCGAGGACGACCAGCTGCGCCTCCTTTTCACCTGCTGTCACCCGGCGCTGGCGATCGAGGCACAGGTGGCGCTGACCTTGCGCGCGCTCGGCGGCCTCGAGACCGAGGAGATCGCGCGCGCCTTCCTGGTGCCGCCGGCGACCATGGCGCAGCGGCTGGTGCGCGCGAAGGGCAAGATCCGCGACGCCGGCATTCCCTATCGCGTGCCCGATCCGGAGGAGCTGCCCGAACGTCTCGACGCCGTGCTCGCCGTGGTCTACCTGATCTTCAACGAAGGCTACGCCCCGAGCTCGGGCGCGGCGCTGGTGCGCGCCGACCTGTGCGCGGAGGCGATCCGCCTGGGCCGCCTGCTGATCGCGCTGATGCCGGCGCGTCCCGAGGCGCGCGCGCTGCTGGCGCTGATGCTGCTCACCGACGCGCGGCGCGACGCGCGCGTGGGCGCCGGCGGCGAGGTCGTGCTGCTCGAGGAGCAGGATCGGTCGCGCTGGCACGCCGAGGCGATAGAGGAGGGCCTCGGCCTGGTCGAAGAGGCGCTGCGCGCCGATCCCTTCGGGGCCTACACGCTGCAGGCGGCGATCGCCGGCGTCCATGCGCGCGCCGCGCGCGCCGCCGACACCGACTGGCGCGAGATCGCCGTGCTCTACGCGCTGCTCGCCGCGCGCCACCCGTCGCCGGTCGTGGCGCTGAACCACGCCGCCGCCATCGCCATGGCCGACGGGCCCGAAGAAGGGCTGCGCCGGCTCGATGCGCTCGCCACCGGTGGAACGCTCGCGGGCTATCACCTGCTGCCGGCGGCGCGCGCCGACCTGCTGCGCCGCCTCGGGCGCGTCGACGAGGCCGCCGCCGCGTACCGCGAGGCGCTGGCGCTGGTCGGCAACGACGCCGAAGAGCGATTCCTGCGCCGCCGTCTCACCGAGCTCGGCGACGGCAGCGCGCGCGCCCGCGACTCTTAGACGAACTGAATCTGCCCGCGGAGAGCTATCCGGTCATGTGACGGCGTCAATCGAACGGGTCGTGCCAGGGAGAGCGGGGCGTCGTCGTGTGTTGCAGGATATTGGCCGGGCTCGGGGGAGCTGCCTTCCGCTGCGCGACGGCTGCTCGATGCTTGCCCGCGATCGCTTTGGCCACCTGTCGGGTAGGGGCCCGGCGGCGCAGCTCGGTCGTTCGCGTCGCGAAGGCATTGTGGGCGCGCCCCGCAGGTCGTCGAACCGCAGGAGGCGCAGGAGCCTCCGCGCGCGTCGTTGCGGTCGGCTCCGATTGTGGCGCTGCGGGAGGCGTGGCCGCGGCCTCGACTGTGGATGGCACAACTGTGGATGGCTCGGCGGGTGGTATCGGGACGACGATCATCGGCGCCTTGGTGGCGTTCGTTGACGTGTTCGTTGGCAAGGCCCCGGCCATCGACAACGGCACCGGTCGCGCAAACAGGAATCGGCCGGCAGCGACGACCAGCGCCAACAACAGGATGCTCGCGCCGATCCAGAGGCGCGACGTCGACGGGCGCCCATTCGACGCAATGGATTTCGCCGCGGACGATTTTCCGCTGTCGAGCCGTTCGCTCTCCGAGCCGCCCAGGTACGACATCTCGGGCACCGCGCTGGCCTGGAGTGCCACCGTCCGTTCAGCGGTATGGGAATCGGGGCTGGTCGCGAGCGAAAAGGAGGCCGTGATCTTGCGCGACCGCTTGCCCTCGAGGTTCAGGCCGACGCCGGCTGCTGCCTTCCAGCCGGCGTGATCGGCCGCGAACAGACTCTTCATTTGCGCGGCCAGCTGGATCAGGTTGAAGCCATCGCTGCGGAACGCGTGCTGTTGCAGCAGCAGCGCCATCTCGCGCGCGTCTTGAAAGCGATCCTCCGGCTCTCGCTCCAGCGCCCGCATGACGATGTTTTCCAGCGGGGTAGGGATCGACGCAGCCTTTGGCAGCCGCGGAATCGGCTCGTCGAAGATCGCGCGCATCGTCTCGAGCTCCGTGCGGCGACGAAACAGCCGTCGACCACACAGCGCCTCCCACAGCACGACGCCGAGGGCGAAGATGTCCGAACGCCGGTCCGCGCTGTCACCCGAGGCCTGCTCGGGCGACATGTATTCGATCTTGCCCTTGAGGCCTCCCGGGATCGTCTCGGTGATCCGCCCGAGCGCGCTGGCCACGCCGAAGTCGATGACTTTGACCGCGCCGTCGAACGACACCAGGATGTTTTGCGGCGAGATGTCGCGGTGGACGATGTTGAGGGGAAGTCCCGCGGCATCGGTCAGGGCATGGGCGTAACCGAGGCCGTTCGCTGCTTGCCCGACGATGAACGCCGCTTGCGCGTGCCCGAGTGGCCTCTTGGCGCCCACCGCCCTGCGCAGGACGGCCGAAAGTGGCTTGCCTTGCACAGGCTCCATCACCAGGAAGTAGCCGGCGTCGTCCTGGCCGACCTCGATGATCCGCACGATGTTCGGGTGGTCGAGAAGCGCCCCGATCCGCGCCTCATCGAGGAACATCCGGACGAACTGCTCCTGCGACGACAGGTGGGGCAAGATCCGCTTGACCACCACGAGGGACCGCAGGGCGGGCAGCTCCCCAGTCAGCGCCAGATACGCTTCGGCCATCCCGCCGTTCGCCAGCTTGCCAATGAGTTGGTAGCGGCCGATCCGGGTCGGGGATGGCCGGCCAGACGACTTCCCAGCACTAGAATATGTAAGTTGCAACACTGCTTCTAGCACTATACACGACAAAACAGTCCCCGAGGTCCCGGAAAATCGTCCGGAGGGTCCGCCCGGGTAGAAAGATCCGGCCCCCGGAGCGGTCAGCGCCAGGCGCGCTCGTACTGGACCGGGTATGGAACCGGCGCCCCCAGCTCGCGCGCGGCGCGGAGCGGCCAGTAGGGATCTCGGAGAAGCTCGCGGGCCAGGAACACCATGTCGGCCTGCCCCGTGCGCAGGATCTGCTCGGCTTGCGCTGCGGCGGTGATGAAGCCGATGGCGGCGGTCGGGATGGCCGCCTCGGACCGAATCCGCGCCGCGTTGCCGGTCTGGTAGCCCGGCCCGGTGTCGATTTTCACCCGCGGCGCGATGCCGCCCGACGAGCAGTCGACGAGGTCGACCCCCGCCTCGCGCAGGCGCCGCCCGAGGGCGATCGAATCCTCGATGGTCCAACCGCCGGCGCCCAGCCAGTCGGTGGTCGAGAGACGCACGAAGAGCGGGTGGTCTTCTGGCCACACGCGCCGAATCGCGCCCGCGATCTCCAAAAGGAAGCGGATTCGTCCGCTGAAATCACCGCCCCAGGCATCGTGCCGGTGATTGGAGACCGGCGAGAGGAACTCGTGGATCAAATATCCGTGGGCAGCGTGGATCTCGATGACCTCGAAGCCGGCCTGCGCGGCGCGGGCGGCGGAGCGCGCGAACGACTCGATGAGGGCCGCGATTTCTCCCTCCGTCAACGCCGACGGCGTCTGGTAGCCGTCGTCGAAAGGAAGCTCGCTGGGGGCGACAATCGGGCTCCATCCTTCGGGCGGCGCGAGCGGCTTCCCCCCTTCCCAGGGACGCGCCGTCGCGGCCTTTCGCCCGGCGTGCGCCAGCTGTATCCCCGAGGCCGTGCCCTGCGCGCGCAGGAAACCGGTGATCCGCGCCAGCGGCGCCATCTGTTCGTCGTTCCAGAGCCCGAGATCGCGCGGGCTGATGCGGCCCCGCGCTTCGACCGCCGTTGCCTCGGTCATCACCAGGCCGGCTCCGCCGACGGCGCGGCTGCCCAAGTGCACCAGGTGCCAATCGTCGGCCAGCCCGTCGGTGCTCGAGTACTGGCACATCGGCGACACGCCGATCCGATTGCGAAACGTCAACCCGCGCAGCGTGAACGGATCGAACAGCACCGTCGGGAGATAGCGCCCGAGGTCTCTGCTGTCAAAAGGGATTGGGAGCGCCCGCGCGTTGCGACGACGCCGGGCTTTCAGACGCCCACAGCTTTTGCGACCATCGGGTCGACTGCTTAGACCGACGGTGCATTCGGAGATCATCAAAATATCTGCAGTGGAATTCTTGAATGGGGTTGGGTTTCAGCCGACACTCCGAGTCAACAAAACCAGCCGTGGGGAGGGGGACCTGCGACGGCGTGCGGCTTCGGTTTTCGAGGTCACTGCCATGTATTTCAACCAGGAGGTCCCTTTGCGCGCGACTCGCTTTCTCTCCTTCGGCTGTCTGGCCGTCCTGCTCGCCTCGTGCGGCGGCGGTAGCGACAATTCCGGCACCGGCGGTGCCGCCGGGTCGAGCTCCTCGGGCGGAAATGGTGGAAAAGGGGGAAGCGCCACGGGTGGCAGCGGCACAGGCGGTGCGGCTGGTGCGACGGGCGCGGGCGGCACGGCGGGTGCGGGCGCGGCCGGCGCGACAGGCACGGGCGGCGCGACGGGCGAGGCGGGCGCGACAGGCGCCGGTGGCTCGGCCGGCGCCGGCGGCGCGGCGGGTACCAGCGGCGCGGCGGGTGCGACAGGCGCGGCCGGCGCGACAGGCGCGGCGGGCGCCGGTGGAATGGCTCCGGACGGTGGCGTGACACCTGACGCTGCGGTCGACCCCTGTTCGGTTTCGAACGGCGGTTGCGATCCGCTGGCGACCTGTACCGCCGGCTCCTCCGGCGTGGTCTGCGGCGCCTGTCCGTCGGGCTATACGGGGACCGGCCAGACCGGCTGCACCGACATCAACGAGTGCACCACCAACAACGGCGGTTGCGATCCGCTCACCACCTGCACCAACACGCCCGGCGCACGCACCTGCGGCAACTGTCCGTCGGGATATACGGGCACGGGCGCGGCGGGGTGCACCGACGTCGACGAGTGCGCCACCAACAACGGCGGCTGCGATGCGCTCACCGCCTGCACCAACACGCCCGGCGCGTTCACGTGCGGCAACTGTCCGGCCGGTTACACGGGCGGAGGCTCCTCCGGCTGCACGGACATCGACGAGTGCGCCACCAACAACGGTGGCTGCGACGCGCTCACGACCTGCACCAACACGGCGGGCTCGCGAACCTGCAGCGCCTGCCCGTCGGGATACTCGGGCACCGGTGCGACCGGGTGCACCGACGTCAACGAGTGCGCCACCAGCAACGGCGGCTGTGACCCGCTGACGGCGTGCACGAACACGCCCGGCGGCTTCACCTGCGGCGGCTGCCCGGCCGGCTACACCGGCAACGGCACGGCTGGCTGTGCCGACGTCAACGAGTGCGCGGCCAACAACGGCGGCTGCGACGCGCTGACGGTCTGCATGAACACGCCGGGTGGTTTCACCTGCGGCAATTGCCCGGCGGGATACTCCGGGACGGGAGCGACGGGATGCACGGACATCGACGAGTGCGCCACCGCCAACGGTGGCTGCGATCCGCTCACCACCTGCACCAACATGCCGGGCGGGTTCATTTGCGGCGGCTGTCCGATGGGCTACACGGGCGGCGGCGCGACGGGGTGCACCGACATCGACGAGTGCGCCACCGCCAACGGCGGCTGCGATCCGCTCACCACCTGCACCAATAGCGCGGGCAGCTTCAGCTGCGGCGCCTGCCCGGCCGGGTACATGGGAACGGGTGCGACCGGGTGCGTGGACATCAACGAGTGCGCCACCGGCAACGGCGGCTGTGACCCGCTCACCGCCTGCACCAACACGGCGGGGGGCTTCAGCTGTGGTGCCTGCCCGGTTGGATACAGCGGCACCGGCGCCACCGGCTGCACCAACATCAACGACTGCTCGCCGAACCCGTGCCAGAACGGCGGGAGCTGCACCGACGGCGTCAACAGCTTCACTTGCAGCTGCGTGGGCGGCTACACCGGCACCACCTGCGGGACGGCGCCCCCGGGGAGCGTGCAGATCCTGCTCGACTGCGCCTCCAACGCCACGGTGCTCAACACCTTCACCGGCTCCGGATGCTTTGGGCCGGTGGCGGCGGGCGGTGCTTCGTACGCCATCCTGGCGAGCGGCACCAGCCAGGTCACGGTCTGGTCGGGGGACAGCTGCACCGGGTGCTCCTACGTCGTCACCAGCAACCTCAACTTCTGCAGCGCCAGCTTCACCGGCGGCTGCGGCGGCCTCAACGACAACGTGAGATCCGTCAGCATCCCGTAGCGGTTCCCCGCGGCGCGCGGCTCTGACCGGGCGACGGACAACCGTCCGTCCGGTCAGAGTCAGCCGCTCGCGTTTCCCGATTCGAGGCGGCGTCGGGCGGCGCTCGGCGCGCTCTCCGCATCGAGGGTAAGGTAGAGCCGGGATGGGTGTCAGCGCGATGCTGCTCGGCCTCATGTCAGTCGCCGCGTCACCGACAAGCTCCGATCCCTACGCGCTCGCCTATCGAGCGCCGGAAGGGTGCCCGACCGAAGACCAGATGCGCGCCGGCGTCACCGCTCACGTTCGCAGCGGTACGCGCCCCTCGGGCGTTCGGATCGAGATCGAGATCTCCGCTCTCGACAATCGTTTCAGGGGCGAGCTGCTCGCGACAGATCGATTTGGCAGCGAAAATCGCCAGTCGGTCGACGGCTCGAATTGCGGCGAGGTCGCGCGGGCCTTGGCGTTCCTGGCCGGTCTGGCGGTCGAGCTGGGCGAGCGTCGGCGAGCGGATCGCGTCTCGACGGGCGCTCCACCGGCAGCGCCGCCACCGCACTCCTTCCGGATTGCAGGACGGATCCTGGCCGGAGTCACCGGAGGGCTGGCCAACGTTCCGAGCCCGATGGGCGAGCTCGGTCTCGTGCTCGAAGACGTCCGTCCTCGTCTGTTCGCCCCGGCGCTGGAGGGCGCGATCCTCGTCGCCGGCGACAGCCAGATCGAAGGGCAGAGGGGGAGCGCGGAGCTCTCCCTGCTCGGCGGGAGGCTGGCCGCCTGCCCGGTGCGCCTGTCGAAATGGAAGACGGAGCTCCGCCCTTGCGCCGGAGCGGCGTTCGGCGAGGTGTGGGGACGCGCGACCAGCGTGGCGAATGCGTCCACCGTCACCGAACCCTGGCTCTCCGCCGAGCTCACGCTGGCGCTGCGCTGGTTCCTCACCTCTCAGATCCTCGCCGAGGTCGAAGGCGGCGCCGTTTTCCCGCTCGCGAGGCCGAATTATGCCTTCGAGTTTCAGCCCGTCGGCCAGCCTCTCTACACCGTGCCGAGGGTCACCGGGCGCATCGCGGCCGGGGTCGGCTTCCGCTTTTGACGCCAAAGAAGCGCATCCGAAAAAGTGCGCCGAAAGTGATCGGCTGCCCGCTCTGCGGCCAATACATCCGATGATGGAGCCCGTGCCGCGCCCCGCGCCAGCCGCCTTGCCGCGGCAAAGCGATCGCACCCAGCGCGACGCCCGCGTCCGCGCGATGGTCGAGAGTCACTTCGATCCCGTCTGGCGGGCCCTGAAGCGGCTCGGGGTCCCCGAGGGGGGCGTCGACGACGCGGCCCAACAGGTGTTCCTCATCGCCTCGCGCCGGCTCGAGGAGATCGATCCGCGCGGCGAGCGTCCGTATCTGCTGGGCGTCGCCCTCCGTGTCGCGGCAGACGCCCGGCGCGCGCTCGCCCGCAGAAGAGAGGTTCCCATGGACGACGTCGCCGAGATGGCCGCCGACCCCGGCCCCCCGCTGGAAGAGATTCTCGACGACAAGCAGGCCCTCGGTCTCTTGACCGTGCATCTCGCGCGCCTGCCGGACGAGATGCGCGAGGCCTTCGTCCTCTTCGAGCTCGAGGAGCTGCCGGCTCCCGAAGTCGCCGAGCTGCTTGGCGTCCCGGTGGGGACGGTCGCCTCCCGCGTGCGACGTGCGCGGGACTCGATTCGACAACACCTCAATCGAAAGCGAGGCGCATCGTGACCACGCTTCCCCGCTGGGCCGAAGAGGGGGCGACCGCGGAAGAGCTCCGGCTGCTCGAGGCGTCGCGGCGCGAACGGTCAGGCGCGGAGGCGCGCCTGCGCACGCTGCTCGCCCTCGGCCTCGGCGGTCCCGCCAACGGATCTCCGCCGTCCGGCGGAGCGTCGTCCGCGGGGCGAGCCTGGCGCCTCGGCACCACAGGCAAGCTCGCGATGTTGGCCGTCTGCGGCGGAGCGATCGCAGGCGCCGGCTGGTTCGCTCTGGCGCGCCGGACGCCGGCCGCTGCGGCGGCGCACACTGCGGCGGCGGGCGCTGCGACGGCGAGCGCCCCGCTCGCGCCCCCCGTCGGGGCGCCGCCGACGATCAGCCCGGTCGTCGGCCCGGAGAGAGCGAAGCCCGAGCTCGCTTCGGCGACGGCCCGCCCCGCGACGAAGCGCACGATTCAGAAGCGCACGTTTCAGAAGCGCACGTTTCATAGGATCGCCGCCGCGCCGCCGGCGCTCCCCACCGAGACGAACGATCTGGCCAAGCCGCCCGTCGCTGAATCGACGCTGTCGGCTGAGGTGGCCGCGCTCGAACGAGCGCAGACCGCGCTCGGCGCCCACGACGCCGGAGGCGCGCTGCGGGCGCTCGACCGATACGAGAGCGCCTTCCCAGCCGGAAGGCTCGCTTCAGAGGCGACCGTCTTGCGCGTCCAGGCCCTCTTGGCGCGAGGCGACGAAGAGTCCGCCGGCGCGGTGGCCGATCGTTTTTTCACCGCCCACCCGGACAGCTCCTACGCGCGCCGGATACGTGATCTCCTGCACGATGCCGGCGAACAGCCGAAGAAAAAGTGATCGACGGGATGAGCTCCGACCAATGGTGGAGCATGGAACGATCATTTTCGAAGAGCGCGAAGAGCGCGAAGAGCGCAAAGAGCGCAAAGAGCGCAAAGAGCGCGAAGAAGAGAGCGGCTGGCCCTCTGCTGGTGGGCACGGTCTTGCTGGCCGTCGGCGCCGGTTGTCACTCGTCGACGGCGAATTTGGGGGGCTTTTCCTCGAGCATTCCCGGCGGTACCCAATTCGATCAACTCAGCTCGGCACAGGTGCAGACCTTCTGCAACGAGGTCGACGCCTTCGACACGAGCTCGGGACAGGACATGGACGCCCTGGAGATCACCTGCCTGTTCGGCGGGCTGATCGCTGCGGAGCTGTCGGCCGCCCCGCAGACGAACGCCAGCGTCCAGGCCGCCTGCACGACCGCCTACAACCAGTGCCTCGCCGGCGCGACCTCGACCTTCAGCTGCCCGTCGACGGCCGCGCTCGCCGGCTGCACCGCCACCGTCAGCGAGTACGCCGCCTGTCTCAACGACGCGACGAAGATCGAGGTCCAGACGATTCAATCGCTTCCCACCTGCGCGGATCTCACGGTGGCTGACCTCGTGACGTCGTCCGGGACGGTGTCGGCGACTCCGCTACCGCCGTCCTGCCAGACGCTGAACGCGAAGTGTCCGACGTTGGGGATGGGGGGCGCCGGAGGCAGTGACGGTGGCACTGGACCCGACGCCGCGTCGCCGACGGACGCTGCAGGAGCGCAGGCGCCGGCCGCCTGTACGCCGCCCGCGGCCGAGGGGGGGCCAGACGGGGTCGAGCTCGGATTCAGGTCGACCTGGTGTGACAGCGCCAGGAGCTGCGCGACCTGCGTCTGGGACGTCATCGAAACCGTCCCCCTCATCAGCGGCACGTTCGTCCCGACCACGACGACCTGCAGCTTCATGCCGATCGCCTGTCCGGCAGCCTCGGGCGCGACGGCCGCCTCACCGCCGAGCTGTTCGTATCGTCCTGATGCCGGCCACTACGACGGCGTGCTCATCAATGGCTACCCGACCGCCAGCGGATGCCAAGCGATCAACAGCGAGCTGGTGGGCCTCAACAGTCTCCCCTTCGACGTCGCGCCATGCACGCTCGACGGCTTCGTCTGCGTCGCTGACTGCTCGGCCTGCCCGTAGCGGGCCATCCATTGAATCTGGCAGCCGCGGCATTACCTTCCTGCCGAGGAGGCCCCCATGGCACGGGCGATGTGGACGGGAGCGCTGTCGTTCGGGCTGGTCAACATTCCGATGCGCCTCTTCAGCGCGGTCAAGGACGAACGGCCTCACTTTCACCTGTTGCACGCAGCGGATGAGGCGCCGGTGCGCTACGAACGGATCTGCGCGCGCGAGGAGAAGCCGGTCCCTTGGTCGCAGATCGTGAAGGGCTACGAGGTCTCGAAGGGCGAGCACGCGGTGCTCACGCCCGAGGACTTCAAACGGGCGGCGCTCGATCGCTCGGACACCATCGATATCCTGGCCTTCGTCGGCGCAGGCGCCATCGACGGGCGCTACTTCGAGACGCCGTACTATCTGGGTCCCGGCAAGGGGGGCGATCGGGCCTACGCGCTCCTGCGCGAGACGATGCGCAAGGCCGACAAGATCGCTGTCGCGCAGATCGTGCTCCGGCAGGCGCAGCACCTGGCGGCGGTTGCGCCGGTCGGCGATGCGCTGGTCCTCACGACGCTGCGCTTCGCGGCGGCGGTGGCCGAACCGCGCGATCTCGGGATCCCGGGACAGCTCACCTTGCAGAAGAACGAGCTCGCGCTGGCGGCCAAGCTGATCGACGGATTCTCCGGTGCCTGGAAGCCGGAGCAGTACAAGGACCGCTACACCGAAAACCTGCTGGCCATCATCAAGGCCAAGACCAAGGCCGGCCCCGAGCCCAAGCTGAAGGATCTCGGGCCCGCGGCACCCCGGGGCGAGATCTCCGACCTGATGGAGCGCCTGCGGGCCAGCCTCGACGGTGGGCGTGGCGCGCGGGCCCCGGCTGTCCCGGCGGCGAAGCGTGGAGCGCGGGCGGGAGGCCAACACCGCCAGAGCCCGGTCAAACGGCGCGGCACCAGCGCGCGCCACCCTTCGCGCGCGGCCTGACTGGCGCCGTCAGCGTTAGCGCGCGAGAGCCACGGGCTCATTGGGTTGGAAGTGCTGGGGAGGCACTGGCCGATTCATGTCTCCGAGCATCTCCTGCTCCAACTCGATACGAGCCACGATGTCTGCCAGCTGCACCTTGTTCTCGGCGATGTAGGCGTAGTCTTGGCACGCGGGGCTGTCGCCCCTGGCGGCGAAGGCCTGGTTCGCCTTTTCCAGCGCTGCCCGGGCGTCGTCCAGATGACTTCTGGCCATACCGGCGGCCGGGCTCGTGCTCGAGGCGACAAAGGAAGCACGTGCCTCCATCAACATGCCGGGCGTCGAGGCCGCAGGCAAGCTCGTCGGACCGGCGACGACGGGGGAGACCACCTTTGGCACGGCGGCGTTGAGGATGTTGGTTCTCAGCGTGGTCTCCTCACAAGGAGTGGACCGCCAGGGGAACTGGAGCAGGAACGGGTTGAGACCGAGCATCTGTGAACGGACCGCAGCTTCGCGCGTGAGGCAAAGCGCAATATCGACATCCGACTGCGCGCGAGCCAGCAGGAAACGCGACCTCGGGTTGCCCTCGGAAGCCATGGTCTTGGCGAGATCGAACTGGTCGAGGGCGAGCAACAGGTGCTCCTCAGCAGGCGGCATACCGAGCGCGCCCCGGTGGTAGCTGTCGGCTCGAACCTTGAACACGCCAATCTGCGCGGCGGTGGCCATGCTGGCCTGAAAGTGATTCAGCTCGGCGCCCGGCAGCGGCACCGAGGCACATCCGATCACCATGACGCCAGCCAGACCCATGATCATCACCCAGCTCTTTGTCGCCATCGTCGTCTCCTTTCGAAGTGACGATGAGAACCAAAGCAAACCTCCTGCCAGCGACGATTCGTCCGCACTTCTAGCCTTTCGGTCGCGTCCGGTGCTGTCGGCGTCGGTGCCCCGACAGAGCTCGCGATGCGCCGCCGTCGGAATCACGTCGGTCGCGACGAAGGTTTAGAAAATCGGGCCCTTTGCTTGTTGCGTGAGAGACAGACCATTCGGGCCCAGCCCTTCATTTGTGATCGTGGACACTTGCTCGAGCAGGGTAGTACAATCAAGGTACAAGCCCGCGTGATTGCGGGACGATCTTCGTGAGCGGTGGTCGGCGGCGGCGCCGGACGGGATAGATAATGGCGGACAATATGGTGGTGGGGCGAGTGATACTGGTCTTCTGCACTCCGCGAATTCGCGGCGGTGTGGTGGTCGCGTGATTGCCGCGAAGTACCCAACTAAGGCGGCGGAGAACGGACCGGAGGCGGACTCAGTAGCAAACGTCGTCGAAACCTGCCGGCGTCTCGAAGAACGTCTCCGGGTCCTCTCCGAGGCGATGAGAACGTTCTCGCAGACGGCCGCCGATTCGCAACAGTTGCTCGACACGGTCGCGCGGCGAGTCGCCGAGGTGGTCAAAGACCAATGCGTCGTGATGCTCCTCTCCGACGACGGACAGACCCTTACGCCGGCCGCAATGTTCGATCCCGATCCAGAGGTGCTTTCCGGGCTTCACGACGCCCTGGACGAGCCGTTCCGCCTCGAAGAATACCCGATAACGCGCCGGGTACTGGAAACCAGCGAGCCATTCTTTGCGCCGCGGCTCGACTTCGAGCAGTTCCCCCGCTCTCCCGCCGCCGCCGCCGCACGGTACTCCGCGTTCATGCGAGGGATCGGAGTGCACAGCATGTTGATCGTGCCGCTCCGCATCCACGATCGATCCATAGGCGAGCTGACCCTGGTCCGTTTTCGGCCAGAGGCGTTGCCATTCGACGAGCACGATCTCGAGCTCGCGCAGAACCTCGCGGCCCAGGCCGCGCTGGCCATCTCGAATGCCCAACTGCTCGCCGCGACTCGGCTGGAAGCTGCGGAACGAACACGGATGGCCGAGCGTCTCCGGATTCTGGCCGACGCCTCTCGTGAGTTTTCCGCGACGACCGACGACCAGGACCGCCTGCTCGAGGCGGTGGCGCGTCGGCTCGGCGAGCTCGTCGGCGATATGTGCGTGATCAGGCCTATCACCCAGGACGGAGAATGGCTGGAGGCAACCGGCGCCGTCTATCACCGAGATCCGGCGCTCCTGGCGGCGACCCGGGAGGTGATGTCGTTGGGCCGCCAGCGCGTGGGAGAGGGAATCTCCGGGCGCGTGGCGGCAACGGGAGAGGCGGTCCTTACTCCGACGATCAGCTCTTCTGATTTTGCCGCGTTGAACGAGCCGAGGCGCCGGCCGCTCATCGAACGATTGGGCGTCGGAAGCGCGCTCGCATTGCCCCTACTGTGCCGAGGGAAAGTGGTCGGTGTCGCAAATCTCGCCCGCCGCGGTTCGGATCGTCCATATACCGAGGACGATCTTCATCTGGCTCAGAGCGTGGCCGAACACGCGGCGCTGGCGATCGCCAATGCCCGCTCCTACGCGGCTGAGCGGGCAGCCCGCGACGCCGCGGAGAGGGCGGCCCAGGCCGTACGACAGGCCAAAGGTCGCTTTGCCCGCCTTTCGGACTCGTCGATCATCGGCATTGTCGTCAGCGACCTCGACGGATACATCTCCGAGATCAATGACGCTCTTCTGGCGCTCCTGGGGTATTCGCGGGACGAAG
>DATAVR010000099.1:0-137873 GCA_036267635.1 Polyangia bacterium
TTGCACGATGTCGTCGACGCGCGAAGCATCGTGCGTCCTCCGTCTCACGAAACCTTCGATGCGCGGCGCGATCGCATCATGGGGGTGCGGGAACGCCGACGCGTCGCCATCCGCGTAGCGGTCCATCGCCTCGTTCGCCGCCCGATTGTCGGGCCCGGCAGGGCGCTCGGACGTCGGGGGCATACCCCGTCATACGGTCGAGATCGACAAAAGGTGGCAGCAATTGTCCGCGCGCGTGCGCGGCCGCTAATTGCTGCCACCACCGCGCGCCAGCGCCGTAGTCCCGATCAGCCGAAGGAAGCACCGAACATGAACGCACGAATGGGACGCAGGGCCGTGGAGGTCGACGGTAGCGCTCGCCCAGTGGAAGCCCCTGCGTTACCATTCATCGTATGGGCGAGCAGGCGCGGCGACTACTCGAAGAGGTTCTAAGGCTTCCCATCGAAGACCGTGCTGGTCTTGCGACCGAGATCATCGCGAGCTTGGATGGCAACGCTGATCCCGACGCGGAAGCCGCCTGGGCCGTCGAGGTCGAGGCGCGCGCCCGACGCGCGCTGGCAAATCCGGAGGGCGGGACCGACTGGGATGTTGTCCGTGCTCGGGTCGAAAGCAAGCTCCGCCAGGGATGAAGAAGACCGTCCGGCTCGAAACGGACGCTGAAGATGAGTTCGACGCCGCCGCCGCATGGTACGAGCGACAGCGTCCCGGACTTGGCCAGGAGTTCATCAATGAGGTCGCTCAATCCCTCGCCCGCGTAGGGGAGTCGCCACAGCTGTTCAGCCTGCTGTCGAACCTCCCTCGTGACCTCGGAATTCGCCGCGCGGGCGTACACCGATTCCCATACGCCGTTCTGTTCCTCGACCAACCCGAAGTGGTCCGTGTGCTCGCAATCGCGCACGAGCGGCGTCGACCGGGATACTGGCGCGGGCGCCTCGTGCCTTGACGAAGGTCCAGGTTGAGCACCTCGGACCCCCGGGCTTTGGGAGGTCACCTGATGCGACGTGATGAGGGGGCGGTTCGGTTGCTGGGCATTGCGATTGGGCTGGGGCTGGTTGGATGCGGCAGCTCCGGCGGAGGCGGCAAGACGGGTGTCGGCGGCCACGGAGGCGTGTCGGACGCCGCCGTGGACCAGACCCTCAAACCCGACGCGGGCGACGCCGGCGCCGGTGGAAAGGCCGGTCTGCCGGTCGTCCTGGCGACCGGGTTCGACGTGGCCGGCTCTCTCGCGAGCGACGGCACCAACGTCTTTTTCGGCGCGAACGTGATCCACCACCGTCCCGCGCGGCACGCGTAGATGCGCAGCGCTATTGCACCGCCCCCTCCACGCGCGCCACCGCGCGGTCGAGGAACCGGAGCGAATCGGCCAGGTGCAGGCGCCAGTAGAGCCAGTCGTGGCCGCCCGCGAACTCCTCGTACTGGTGTTCGATGCCGCGCGCCTCCAGCGCGGCGTGCAGGGCGCGGTTGCCGGGCAGCAGGGGATCGTCCATGCCGCAGTCGAACCGCAGCGGCGGCAACCGCTCGGCGTTGACCTCCAGCCAGTGCAGCGCGGCGCCCTCCGGTTGACCGAAGCCGGGAAGCGCGTCCAGGCGATCGCCGGTCGCCTCGGCGAGGCGCCCCAACGTCGTGAGCGCCGAGTGCGCCGAGATGCCGCGGAAGCGGTCCGGGTATTTCGCCCCCAGCCGGAGCGCTCCGAACCCGCCCATCGAGAGGCCGGCGATCGTCAACGGCGACGAACCGGTGATCCGATCGTCGAGCAGCGCCGCCGCCGCCGGGACCTCCTCCACGATCCAACGTTCGTAGTCGGCATCGGCGTGCGGGACGTAACCGCTGCCCGTGCCCCACAATCCGTCGGAGGGCATCGCCAGCGCGACCGGCGCAATCTCCTCGGCCTCGATGAGGCGCGCTACGGTCAGGTGGGCGCCGCCGTTCAGCGGCCACGACCAGGCACTTCCACCGGCGCCGTGAAGCAAGATCAGCAACGGCAGCGTCGTCGGAGAATTGCCGATCGGCGGCGCCCAGAAGCACATGTCGGCGCGACGCTCGAGCGCACCGCCGCGCACCGTGATCGTGCGCAGACCGTCTCGTTCGAAGCGCGGGTCGGAGCGCTCCACCGAGGAGAAGGAGATCCGGTTCACGCGCGGCAGCTTACCAGCGCAACGCCGCTATTTGGCCTGAGAGCTTTCAAGGTCGAGTACGCCGCCGCAATCGAGGCCGAGGTGTTCGGCGTCAAGGTGCTCCCCGTACGAAGAGTCATCTCCAGCAAGAAGGCCGCGAACAGGCTCAAGGACCAGGCCGTCCTTCCAGCGCTCAAGGCCGCGCTGGCGGCCATCAAAAGCTCCAAGCTCCCGAATTACGATCCGCGGTTGGGGCTTCCCGGGAAGAGAGAGCCGAGGTTCGTCCCCAAGTGACCGCAGCACCGTCGATTCAGTGACAAAACCCTGGGTCGAGCAGCAATAGACCTTCAGGAGCCGATTCATGACGGCTCGCCCAACGTCTCGCGCCCAGCCGGTGCCGTGACGAACTGAGGAGCCCCCCATGCAATACGAGACGCTGCGTCGTTCGCTGCTCACCGCCATGCTGCTCGGTGGCTTGGCGTGCGCCAATAGTTCCAAAACGGCGGAGGGCTCTGGAGGCTCATCCGCCGAGGGGGGCGCCACCGGCAGCGGCGGCGACAGCGCTTCGGGCGGCAACCCAGGCTCGGGTGGCAGCGTCGCCTCGGGCGGGTCGATCGGACAAGGCGGCGGCGGCGGCAGCGGCGGCGAGGTCGGCACAGGCGGCGTGGTCGGCACGGGCGGCGCGGTCAGCAGCGGCGGCCATTCCGGCTCGGGCGGCACCGCCACCGGCGGAGCGTCCGGTTCGGCTGGTCACCTGGGAACAGGTGGGGCGAACGCCGGCGGAAGTGGCGGCAGCGGCTCGGGCGGCAGCAGCGCCACCGGCGGAGCGGGCCCCGGCACTGGCGGGGCTGGGGGGATGTACCTGGGAACGAAGACGCCGGGAACGGCCCAGACCGGCGACATCACCGTCGACCCGTCGAAGACCTATCAGGTCGTGGACGGCTTCGGGGAGGCCGACGTTTGGCAAAACTCATCCTCGGCAGCCATGCAGACGCTCCTCTGGGACCCGGTCAACGGGATCGGGCTGAACCTGCTTCGCGTCGGCATCGACGGCACCAGCGGCAAGGTCAACATCATGGGCGCCGCGGGGTACGCCGACGGGACGGCCTGCGTGAAGTACGCCGGCAGCGCGTGCAAGGTGTGGGCGGCGCCCTGGTCGCCGCCCGCCAGCATGAAGGACAACAACAACGTCAACAACGGCGGGCATCTCCAGACGGCCGACTACGCCTCCTGGGCCGCGGTGCTCGCGGCGTTTCCTTCCTTCTACAAGAAAAACGGCGGCGTCGACCTCTACGCCGTCTCGGCGCAGAACGAGCCCGATTTCACGGCGACCTACCAGTCGTGCCTCTACAGCGCGTCGCAGATGATCGCCTGGATCAAAGTGCTGGGCCCGGCGCTGGCCGCGCTCAGCCCGCCCGTCAAGGTGCTCGCGGCCGAGCCCGACAACTGGGGCAACATCTGGGGCGGCGACGGCTATGGCCCCGCGATCCTGGCCGACTCCACCGCCGACTCGTACGTCGGACCGCTCGCCACGCACGACTACGGGAGCACCAGCGCCGGGACTTACAAGCGTCCGGCGCCGCCCGCGAACAACACGCACCACGTCTGGGAGACGGAGTGCACGCCGAATGACACGGGGCCGATCACCATCGCGACGATGATCTACGCGGCCTTCACGACGGGCGGCGTGAACGGTTGGCACTACTGGTGGACCGAGGCGCTGGTGCCGAACCCGAGCAGTCCGCCCCCGCAGGTCTACGCGCTCGGAAACTTCAGCAAGTTCGTGCGCCCCGGGTATTACCGCGCCGACGTCGCCGGCGCGCCAACCCCGTCCGCATCCGCGCCGCTGGTGGTGGCGTTCACGAACCCACCGGACGGAACGCTGGCCATCGTCGTGGTGAACGGCGGCGCGGCCCAGAATGTCTCCTTCTTCGTGGCGGGCACGGCCTGGCCGGCGTCGGTCACCCCGTACGTCACGACCACCAGCTCGAAGCTCGCCGCCGGGACGGCCGTCTCGGTCTCAGGCGGGCGCTTCTCCGCCTCTCTCGCCGGGCAATCCGTCACCACCTTCGTCGGAAAGCCCTGACGTCTCCGATTTCCGGTGAGCGGGAACCGATTGCGGCGGAGCCAATGGGCTGCGTCTCCTGTTCGGGAACCTGCCAGGACACTTGTGCCCCGAGCGAGTTCGCCCTCCGCCAGCTCGGGTTCGGCGTACGGATGCCGCCTTGGCTCTGCGCTCTCGTTCGGTTTTGTGGTCTATGGCTGCCCCTGCAACGGGACGACGTAGGCCGGGAATCCGGGGTTAGTTGCCCGCCAGCCCCACCGCGGTGTGCGTGACGCCACCGACCGTCGAGGAGAGGTAGAAAATTGCCGGTTGGATGGCCGTCGACGGAACCGTGATCGTCAGATTCAGGTGCTGTCCGTTCAAGCCTGTCGCGCTGTCCAGCGCCAGCGTCAGCACGGGCGGCTTTTTCATCGCAGCCGCGTCGTCGAGGGCAGCTACCGAGATGGGGCCAGTGGTGGCCGCGTCGCTGAAGAGATCGACGGCGATGGTCCGGCTGGTCCCCGCCGGGATTTTGACAGCCGGGGTGGCGACCCCCTCGAAGGTCAGGCTGTCCGGAAGCACCGGCATGGCGTTGAAGTAGCTCACCCCCGAGGGGGCGGGGACGCAGGGATCGTGGCTCGCCGCTGCCGCGAGGTTCGACCAGCAACGCCCGGCCGTGTAGGGGATCTCGCTCAGCTCTCCGAAGGCTCCCAGCTCCTGGGCACAGAGCGAGCAGATTTCGCCGCCGCCGACCGCGGTCTCCCAGGCCACGTGGTTCTGGTCGGTCCCCGCCCATGCTGGATTGCCCATCGGCTCGGGATCGGTGACCGCATTCAAGAGCGCCGTGCTGAGGGCGGCCGTCGCGGCGGCGGTGCCGGTCAAGCCGTTGTAGTTTGCGCAACGGGGAAGGACCACGTAGGAGACCTCGGCATTTCCGTGGGCGGCATCGAGCGTGAGGTCCGAGTGGTAGCTCGCGAACGCATCGCAACTGGTGGCGCCCGGGCTCGAGCTGATCATCGTCGTCGCGGGATAGATGAGGACGAACAGGGTCTCGGCGTCCACCGACGGAAAGAGAGGGTCGTCGCCATTCAACTTTCCGGCCAACCACGCTTGAATCTGAGCGTCGCTGGTGGTCGAAGCAGCTGCTTCTGTGAGGACGATCGGAGCTTCGGAGGTGGCGGGCCCGACGCTGTACTCACTCGTGTTGTCCGAGAAGTAGGCCGTGGCACCCACGCGCTGGAGAAAATCCTCCAGCGAGCCCAGGAGAGCCGGATCGTCGCTGGCAAACGTCACCGGGTAAAAGTGCGGGGTGGCGAGCACGGGACCTGCCAGGGTCACGACCTGAGGAAGCGGCGGGTGGGGAGCGGGATAGACGGTCGAGGGTTGACCGTTGGCGCCGGCGCCGGCCGCTCCGGCTGTCCCCCCGGCAGCACCGCCGACTCCACCATTGCTCCCTGCCACCCCGCCTCCGATCCCTCCACCGGCGCCCGCTGTCGCTCCGGCCATACCGCCGTCACCGGTGGTGAGGCCCCCTGCTCCACCGACCGCGTGACCCGCCGCCCCGTCGGAGCCGCCTGGCGAGCTGGAACCGCATCCAAAGAGACCAACCGAGAGCAACGACGCCCGAACGGCGAGAGCGACGATGGCGTCGACGCAGGATCGTGACTGGGGCCGCTCCGGTATTTTCATGTTCGAGATTCTTTGTCGCGATCGGTGCCAGACGCAAGGTCGCGGCGAAAAGGCGGGCCCGCTGCTGGCTCGTTCGGCTCAGGGCTTGGGAATCCGGAGCGTCTTGCTGATCATCCCGCTCCCCCACAAAACGTAGAGCACGCTCCACCAGTGCAACCGCACTCCCGCCACCGTCACCACCCCCAACGGCAGCCGCTCCTGCCAGTGTCCGGTCCCGGCGAGGATCGCCAGCGCCGTCACCAGCAGCAGGCTGGTCGGGATGGGGAGTCCCTCGAAGTGGGTCACCTTGCCGCCGGGGCCTGACAGCTCGGCGGCGGTGACGTTGTAGCGGGCCAACCGGCTGATGCCGCAACCGACGAAGAAGATGAGGCAGAGCGCGTCCCAGCCGCCGCGCATTCCGGCCGCGAAGGCCATGGCGGCCGGCGCCACGCCGAACGAGACGACGTCGGCCAGGGAATCGAGCTCCTGTCCGAGCGGCGAGGCCATCCCCCGCCGCCGCGCGATCCGTCCGTCGAGCGTGTCCATCAAGAGCGCGACGGGCAGGAGCGCCGTCCCCAGCCAGTAGAAGCCGGTCTCCTGGTCGACGATGAAGCGCATGAAGGCGAGCAGCGCGCCGGCGCCCAAGAAGCCGTTCATCAGCGTGACCAGATCGGCCAGCTGAAACCCGCGGATCATGGAGAAGTGGCGCCGGTTGTCCGCCATGGGGCCTCATCTTACCAAGCCCGTAAAATCCCCCGCTGCCTCAGGGCGGGGTCAAGGCGCTTTGGTGTCGGGCGCCTGACCGGCGGCGGCGGCGAGAACGCCATCGACCTTCGCGTCGAGCTCGCGCTCCGGGAAGCGGTCGCCAAACATCGGGAGCCCGCTCTTCGACTCGGCCCGTGTCGCTTCGTCCTGGATCACGTCCCAATGCTCCGCCAGACGTCCCCCGTCGATGCGAAGGATGTCGACCGCGATCCTCGTCGGCCGCCCGCCCCCGCTGAAACGTCCGTGCACCATGACGTAGTCGCCCTCGGCGATCGCCTGCGCGCTCTCGTATTGCCTGTGGACGGACCGCACCAGCGCGAAGAGGCCGTCTCGTCCCGGCCCGATCCCGGCGCTGTGCTGGATGTAGCCCGCCGGAAAGTAGCGTTCCGCCGCCTCGAAGTCCCGCCGGTTGAAGAGCGTGTCGAAGGCCTCCAGGACGAGCGCCTTGTTGCGCGCTTCTTGCTCGTGCTCCCGCGCCACCTACGATCGTTCCCGCGTTTGCGCGAAGCCGCCACCACCGACCCACTGCGTGACGATCGACTCGAACTCGGGCGCCCGCTCCTCCCAGAAGCAGTGACCGGCCTCGAGAACGTCCAGGCGTGCGTGCGGGAGTCTCTGGCGCAGAAGCTCCGCGTCCCGGGCCAGCCCGTAAGGGTCATCCCGACCGACGACGATGGCGATGGGCAGCTCGATCGAGGCGAGGCGCGTGGCCAGCGAGGCCAGGTCTTGGGGGTAGGCGCGGACCAGCGCCGCGGACCGGGTCAACCGATCGCCCTCGTACGACGCGAGATAGTCTTCGCGGACGAAGCGCGGCACGGCGTACCCGCGAATGGATCCCAGGAACCCGGCGATGACCTCGCTGGCGTTCAGCGGCGGGAGCACCTCGGCTTCGATCATCGACTTGAGGACGCCCTCGACGACGAGCGGGTAGGTCGCGGCGCCGGCACCGACCACGAGGCTCTGGAAGAGCGCCGGCCGCGCCAGGGCGGCGAAGAGGAGCGACGGCGCGCCGACGTCGAGCCCCACGGCGTGGACCGCAGTGAGGTTGAACGCCTCGAGCGCCTTGGCGATGAACTCCCCCATCTTCTGCGGCGCGAGGAGATCGTCGCGCCCCTCCGAGCGCCCGAAGCCAGGGAGATCGAGGGCCAGCACCTCGAACTGCTTCGTCAGCCCGCTCCAGACGGGCGCGAACGCGTAGATGCTCTCCGGCCATGGACTGAAGAGCACCACCTTCTCCCTGCCCCGGCCGTTCGTGGCGTAACGGATCTTGAGCCCGTCGATGGTCCGCCACGCGACGTCGAACGGCGCCTGCTCCTGGACGATTCCCTTGCTCATGCCCTCACGGTCCTTTCCTGAACGGCTACTTCTTCATGGCGGCGAGCGCGGCGAACTCCTCGCGCCCAAAGGCCGTGCCGGCGATTCCCCAGCCGCCCTCGGCCGCTTCCGTCAGGAGGACCCAGGTTCTGGTCGCCTGGCCGGGATCGCCGGAGATCCTCGAGACGATCTGCGTGGCCTCGGCGACCAGCTGCTTCTGCCCCTGCCGATTCAGCACGCCCGGCGGCGTCAGGACCTGGACGCGGACCGTGCGCGCGTTGCCCTCTGCCGCGGTGTTGACGGCGGACGACGGAAGGCGATGAATGTACGCGGCGGTGTTGTGGGTGTGCGTCGGTCCGGGGCTGACCACCCCCTCGGCCTTGAGCAGGGCGGCGGTGAGCTCCTCGGCCAGCTGTCGATCAGCGTCGGCGGGAAAGAGATCGGCAGCGGCGTAAACGTCGATCATCGGCATGGGATGGCTCCTGCTCGGAAAGCGGCAGACTCGGACGCCGAGGAGAGGTCGTCTTATTGCCGGTCTTGTTCCCGGTCTCGGTCGATGACATCGAGCTCTCCAGCGGGCCTCGCGGTAGAGGCGTCCTCGGTCGGCAAGCTACGGATGTTCGCGGCGGGCGGAAAGGTCGTAGATGCCACCTTTTGAGCCATGCGGATCGCCTGGGGTGGCAATCCAAAGGCGCGGACGAAGGCCCGCCGCATTCGCTCCCGGTCACCGAACCCGGTCTCCTCCGCGACCTCCTCGATCGAGTATGTGCCCGCCTCCAGCATCACCCGCGCCACCTCGAGCCGCAGGCTCTCCACGGCCTTCGCAGGAGACTGGCCGGTCTCTGTCCGGAACGTACGGGTGAATTGCCGAACGCTGAGGTGCGCGACACGAGCGAGCGCCTCGACCGAGAGCTGCGTCCGCAGGTTCTGTCGCGCGTAGGCCAGCGCCGTCTGGATGGGGTCTGATTTCGGGTCCAACGTCAGCAGCGTCGAGAACTGCGACTGACCTCCCCCGCGACGGTGGTAAACGACCAGCCCTCGGGCCACCTCCCGCGCCGCTTCGGCGCCGAGATCGCTCTCCACCATCGCCAGCGCGAGGTCGATGCCCGCGGTCATCCCCGCCGAGGTCCAGACCGGACCATCTTTGATGAAGATCCGGTCATCCTCGACGCGCACTTTCGGAAAGCGCGTCTGAAGCTCCCGCGCATGCAGCCAGTGCGTGGTCGCCCGACGGCCGTCGAGAATCCCGGCTTCGGCCAGCACGAACGCGCCCGTGCAGATCGAAGCGACCCTCCGCGATCTGGACACGGCGCGCCGCAAGAGCGCCAGGATGGGCGGTCTCGTCGGCTCGATGACGATTCCGCCGGCGACGAGCAGCGTGTCGAAGACGCCCGACAATGGCTGGGTCTCGACCACCATGCCGATGGAGCTGCGAACGCTGCCCCCGCCCTCGGAGATGACGCTCACGTCGTAGAACTGTTTCCCTCCCAGGATGTTGGCGATCTCGAAGACCGCCACCGCGGCGGAGCTCATGATCTGGAAGCCGCCGATGAGAACGAGCCCGACGCGGTGCACAGCCTCCCCCTTCACCCGAGGCGGAGAGAGTTCATCGAGGGGCGCAAGGCGCGGCGCTCAGAACTGCTCGACTTCGTGAGCGTGGCCGATGGCGGCTCTCGACATAGACGGTGAGGCGACGGCCATCGGCCGAGATCTCACGGACTGCCCCGAGCTCCTCCTGCCCGTCGGAAACGAACGTCTGGAAACCGACCTCGATCTTCTCGCGCATGCCGAGCTCCTCCCCTCAGATCTCGATACCACGTTCGGTGCGGGAATTTCGGTTGAACCGTTTTTCTCCTGCGGGAAAGCGGATCGCGATGTACTTCGCCTGGGACCGGAGCGCGGAGACCGACGCGCCCCTCGGCGAGAACGTGATCGAGGCCTAGCCGGCGCGTCTACCTGTTCTCCACCTATTCTTCGGCCGAGTCGCCGACAGCAAATGACAGCCCTTTGTCGAGGGCGCGTACGACATCCATCGTGCTCACGATCCCGACCAGCTTGTTCTCGGTATTCAAGACCACCAAGCGGTGTTGGTTTTTGCTGGCGAGCTCGTGCACCGCCGCCAGCGCCGCGTCGTCCTCGTAGACCGCGACGACTTCCGGGTCCATGAGGTCGCCGACCGTCGCTTCCTTCTTGATCCACTGGTGCGGCTCCGGGTCGACGATGTCGCCCTTGGTCAAGATCCCGACCAGCTCCCCCGCCCGGTTCTTCACCGGCGCCGCCCCGATCTGACGGCGAGTCAGGCCCCAGGCCGCCTCCTCCGCCGAAGCGTCGAACTCCACCGTGTAGACCTTCTTCGTCATGATGTCCTTCACCCTCAACATCGAGCAGCTCCTTTTCCCATTCGGCTGGCCAGCGGCCGCGCGTTTCGGGCGAGTTTGGGCCTGTTCCGCGCGTAGGGCAACCGCCGGCGGGCGCATGCCGGCGTGCTAATGTGGTTCTAGAAGAAAGCTGTTTGATCTGGAGCTCCTCGTATCGATCATGGGCGAGGTCGGAACCGAGCACTGACGGCTGGTGATCTCCCAGATGCTCTCTTTTGTGTTTTCGACCGTGACGACCCTCCTGCTGGTGGTCGACGCGCCGGCGGCCGTTCCGCTGTTCATGTCGATGACCAGGTCCGATTCGGTCGAGCACCGGCGGCGCACGGCGTTTCGCGCGGCGCTGGCGGCGGGGATCGTGCTCGCCTCGTTTGGGGCGTTGGGCGGGATCATCTTCCGCGTGCTCGGCATCTCGATGGGCGCCTTCCGCATCGCGGGCGGCGTCCTGCTGTTTCTCCTGGCCGTGGACATGCTCCGCGCCCAGCCGTCCCGCCAGCGCACCTCGCCCGAGGAGGAGGCCGAGGGGGTCGACCGCCCCGACGTCTCGATCTTCCCGCTGGCCATCCCCATGCTGGCGGGACCGGGCGCGACCTCCACGATCATGGTTCTGGTCTCGCGCGCCGAACGTGCGTGGCAATACGTGGTGGTGTTCGGCGCGGTCGTTGTCACGGCGCTCGTCTCCTACGGCTTCCTCCGCGCCGCGGTCGACGTCGAGCGACGACTCGGCCGCACCGGAATGAACGTCCTCCAGCGCGTGATGGGCCTCATCCTCGCGGCCACGGCGGTCCAGTTCATCGTCGAAGGGATCTCCAACGTATTGCCGACGGTGATGAGCGGTCTGCCGGGCCATTGAGCCACCGACCACACTGGCAATTCGCAACGTCCTGGCCGCGAAGCGCTCGGCATTCTGCCTGGAGCGAGGGGAATCGATCGAGCGCCAGGCGGCTCTCGCGGTCTCGATCGCTGGCGCGGATTCTGCAGTTGCCTCCGTGTGTAGCCGGCACTCTCGAGGGAGCGAGCCATGAATCATGGTCTGGAAATCATCCCCATCTCTTCTTCGTATCGCCGCCGCCCTCTGCCCGCTGGCCCGCGAACGCACCTGGCGTTCCTCGAGGAGCGCCCGGGCGCCGGCTGGGGCGGAGCGCTCTTGGTGGGCTGGATGCTGTTGATCGTGGCGATCGCGGCGCATGACTGGGTGCAGGACATCGGGAGCATCCGGGGCCTGCCGCCCGCCGAGCGCGCCCGCATTTACCAGCGCTCGCTCGCCGAAGCGGTGGCCGCCTGTACGACGCCCGGGGCGCGGGCCGGCGCTCTGCACGACCACTGCCGGGGCCAGGCCGAGTTTCTGATTCTGTTTCCGGAGTGCGACGGTAGGTGCCAGAGACTCGTCGAGGCGATCCTCCCTCACGCGCGACGGTGAGGGGCCGTCACGGCATCGGGCCGACCTGCCAGGGCGGCGGCGTGGTGCGCTCCTGCAGGTGGTCGACGAAGGTCTTCACCTGAGCGGGACGAACCTGGCCCTGGATCAGCAGCGGCTCATCGGCGTGGAGATCGGCAGCGTCGAGTTTGAACCTCACGCCGGTGATGCCTACCTTGACCTGCGAGACGACCTCACGTCGCCGCGCAACGTGATGGGCACGGGCTGTGCGGCACGGCTGGGTTCGTCGTGGTGGCAATCCCGAAAGGACGTGGACAATGGGCGATGTCACAGAGCAGCTGCTGGCGGGGATGGACGTCTACGATGTCGACGGGATCAAAGTCGGCAAGGTCGTCAAGTACGACAGGACGCTCGGCTATGTCGAAACGCTCGGGGCTTTCTCCGGGCCTCGCTTCATTCCGTTCTTCGCGATCGAAAGCATTGGACCAGCCGGCGCGAACCTGAACGTAACCAAGTGGGTCGTCTCGGACATCTACGACCGCCTGCCGAGCGTCACGCCGGACCTCACCCCCGGGGGGAGGCTCACCGGCGGCGGCACCGTGATGAGCGGACACAGCGGGAAGACCGTGCCGCTCGACGCCGAAGCGCTCAGGTTGGTCCATGAGGAGATCCACAGCGGGACGACGGTTCTCGACGTCGACAACGAGAACCTCGGGACGATTCAGGCCTACGACGGAAGCACCGGATACATGCGCATCGAGAAGGACGGACTGACGGTCAAGAACATCTTTCTTCCCGTCACGTCGGTCTCCTTCCTGGACGACGACGGGATTCATCTCTACGAGGCAAAGGACACGCTCATGAGCCGATACTGTCGGGTGCCCGAGATCGCGCGGGAGTTCTACGCGTAGCGACCCCAAACAGGGCGGCTGCGGGTGGCCTCGATCGTCGCGACGGCAGCGGATGCAGGATGAGCTCCATGCTCACCCGATATCCGCCGCGAAGCCGGCGTCGAGCCAGGCTTGCAGGCCGCCCGCCAGCGGCCGGACCGACCGTACGCCTCGGTCCATCAGCAGGCGCGCAATGCGGGCGGCGGACGCCTCGCTGGGGCAGTTGCAGTAGAGGATGACCTCGCGCTCGTCGGGCAGCTCGGCCACGGCGGCGTCCACCTGCGAGGGATCGAAGGCGATGGCGCCCGGGATCCGCTGAGAATCGCGGGCGCGGGCGGTTACGCTGCGCACGTCGAAGACCACCGGCTTGGCGCCCAGGTCGATGAGGCGTTTGAGCTCGTCGACCGAGATGCGGGCCATGCGCAGGCTGCGATAGAACCGCCGCCGCTGAACCCATTTCCCGCCCACGAAGACGGCCAACAAGATGACGCCGACCACGGGCGCCCATCCGCCCAGGCCCGCCAGCGCCGCGAGCACCCGATCGACCTGCCGGTAGAAGATCAGGCCGGCGCCGATCCCGACCGACGACCAGAGCACCGCCGCCAGGAGATCGAACAGGAGGAAGCTCCCCCAGCTGACCCGCATGGCGCCCGCCAGCGGCGGCGCCACCATGGAAAACCCCGGTATGAACTTGGCGACCGCCACCGACTTCAGGCCCCAGCGGGTGAAGGTCTGCTCGGTGTTCCGCACGCAGGAGTCAGGGGAGAGGGCCAGCCGGCAGACGACCCGCAGCACTTGATTGCCGTAGCGGCGGCCCATCCAGTACCAGGTCGAGTCGGCGATCATCACCGCCAGCCAGGTCACCCCCACCAGGCCGGGCAACGGCAAGAGGCCGCGCGCGGCCAGGCTGCCGGCGACGACCAGTGTCGGCTCGGCCGGTATGGGAACACCTAGCTGCTGCAGAAGCACGTTGGCGAACACCAGCAACAGGCCCTGATCGGCGATCACCGAGACCAGGTTCACGACTTCCCCTCCTGATTCTCAATACAAAGTCGGGAAGCTGGAGTCAAACCACTCGAGTCGTCCGAACGAAGGATACGGGAACGTTACAGCATGAGTTGTGCCTCAACGACGGTCGAATGTCGCGAAGGTCCTGATCGATACTCTGATCAGCGCCTCACGGGCGGGCTGGCGGTCTGCGCGGTGAGCTGCGGTCCCGGCAACACCCGCGGCGACGAGGTGCTCGATCTCGCCAAGACGAATCTCTGGCGTTGAGCCGGGAGGCCCGCCCTTTAGAGAAGGCCCTGGGGGTTGCAGACGCCGACCGCTTCGCCGGGGCGGACGCACTGCTCGCGCGGCCGACAATCGGCGCCGACCAGGCAGCGGTGGGGAACGAGCTGGCACTGGCCGGGATTGGCGTGGCCGCGCGCGTAGGTCGTCCCGGTGCAGGTCATCCCGTCGGGGCAGGAATAGAGACAGCGATCTCCCGGGAGGCGGGGATCGACGCGCTGGGCGGCGCAGCCGCTCGTCATCGCCAAAACGGACAGCGAAACAGCCAACCAGAGACGGAGCGTCGCCATTCGCGCGCCGCTCACCCTGGTGGCTGCGCCCAGGTTGCCCGCAACCGCGCGGCGATGTCGACGCGCCCCTTTTTCGGCAGCGGTGACGAACCGTCCAGGTTGTCGCGCGCGGCGGGAGGGGGGCGATCGAACTTGTCGAGGATCGCGTCGGGGATGAAGCGGGTCCGCGGCGTGAAGATGTGGCGGTCGCCGAGGCGATTCTGCTGTCGGATGAAGAATCGCAGCGGGTGGATCAGGGTGAGCGAATTCTTCGCCCGGGTCATCGCCACGTAGAGCAGCCTGCGTTCCTCTTCGATCTCGGCGGGATGGCCGGTCGCCAGATCCGACGGAATGCAGCCGTCGGCGGCGTTGAGGATGAAGACGGTGTCCCATTCTTGCCCCTTGGCCGAGTGGATGGTGGAGAGGATCAGGTAATCCTCGTCGAGGTGAGGCGGTCCGGCCTCGGCGCCGGTGGCCTGGGGCGGGTCCAAGGTGAGATCGGAGAGAAACCGTTCCCGCGAGGGGGCGGCGGCCGCGAGCTGCTCGAGCTGCTCGAGATCGCCGAGCCGCACGCGGGCGTCGTCGTACAGTCTTTCGAGGTGCGGCTGGTACCAGCGGCGCACCAGCCCCATCTGGGCGCCCCAGGGGGAGGTGGCGGCGCAAAGCTGGCGATAGAGCTCCGTGAAGGCCGGCCAATCGGAGCGCGCGGCGGCCGGCGGCTCGTAGCTGCCGAGCGCCAGTGAAAGCGCGAACCGCGCGCCCGTGACGTGGCGGAGGAGCGCGTCCGCCAGGCGCGGACCCATTCCGGGGAGCAGCTGCGCCACCCGAAAAGCGGCCAGCGTGTCGCGGGGATTCTCTGCCCAGCGCAGGCAGGACAGGGCGTCCTTGACGTGAGCCGCTTCGAGGAACCGCAGCCCGCCGTATTTGGCGAACGGGATGTTGCGGCGGCCGAGCTCGACCTCCAGCGCGTCGCTGTGGTGGGAGCCGCGAAACAGCACCGCCTGCTGCCGCAGAGGGACGCCGGCCTCGCGCCGCTCGAGCACGTGCCTGACGACATGGTCGACCTGGGCGCCCTCGTCCTCGACGGTGGCGAGGACCGGACGGCCGCCGGCGCCGCGCGCCGAGAACAGCCGCTTTTCGTAGCGCTCGGTGGCGAGCGCGATGACCGCGTTGGCGGCGTCCAGGATCTGGGGGGTCGAACGGTAGTTCTCCTCGATCGTCACCACGGTCGCCGGCGGATCGTACTGCTTCGGGAAGGCGAGGATGTTGCCGACGCGCGCCGCGCGGAAGCTGTAGATCGCCTGCGCGTCGTCGCCCACCACCGTCACGCCACGCCCGTCGGGCTTGAGCGTCCGCAGGATCTCCGCCTGCAGCGTGTTCGTGTCCTGGTATTCGTCCACCAGGACGTGGTCGAAGAGACCACCGATCCGCCGGGCCAGGTGCTCGTCGGTCATCAGGTGGAACCAATAGAGGAGCAGATCGTCGTAGTCGAGAACGGCGCGCGCGGCCTTGGCTTCGACGAAGGCGGCGAAGAGGCCGCGCAGCTGCTCCTCCCACTCCAGGCACCAGGGAAAGCGCGTCTCCAGGCAGGCGCGCAGGGGATCTTGCGTGTTCACCACGCTGGAATAGATGGCGAGACAGGTCCCCTTGCGTGGGAAGCGCTTGTCGGTCTTCTTGTCCGTGCTGGAGAGGCCGCGCTCGTGGCGCACCCGATCCAAGAGGTCGGCGGAGTCTTCGCGATCGAGGAGCGTGAACCCCGGGTCGAGGCCGATCTCCGTGGCGTGCAGCCGGAGGATCCGGTTGGCCATGGCGTGAAACGTCCCCGCCCAGGGCAGCGCCGCCTCCAGCGGCGATCTCCGATCGAGCAGCCGCGCCGCGCGCCGGATCATCTCCTGCGCCGCCCGCCGCGAGAACGTCAGCAGCAAGATCCGCCGGGAGTCGGCGCCGCGCGCGATCAGAGCCGCCACCCGGTGCGCGAGCGTCTGGGTCTTGCCGGTCCCCGCGCCGGCGATGATCAGCAGCGGGCGATCGTCGGCCGCCGCCGCGCGCCGCTGCGCCGGATTCAGCGAGTCCAGTATCGACGCCTGGGGCGCGGGCAGCTCCATCGCCAGAGATACTATACGAACGTTCAGGTCACGCAAATCTCGGCGCGAACAGCTCGCCGTCGTCCGGCCGATCCGGGACGGTGAACGGTTCGAGGACGCTGCGATAACGGGCGAAGAGAGTCGGCGGCAGCGGCACCTTTCGCTCCCAGAGCATCGCCTCCATCATGGCCCCGTTCGCCGGGGCCTTCCCCAGGTTGTGGTTGTTGGTGACGGCGTAGAGCTCCTTGGTCGTCGGGCGGGCCGCCATCTCTTTGATCCGATCGACCCAGGGGCGCAGCTCGTCGGCGGTGTAGAGGTAGTCGTACCGCCGGTTGCGGTCGGCGCTCTTTCGAAACCAATCCTGATAGTTCCGGCCGTGCATCCGCACGTAGGCCACCGACGACGTGGCGTGCGCCGCCGGTTCGATCGAGCGCGAGAAGAGCGGTTGATCGACGTTGACCAGACCCACGCCCCTCTGGGCCAGATCGGCCAGGATCTCCTCGCTGTTCCACGAGGCGTGACGGACCTCGACCACCAGCGGCAGGCCGGCGAAGGCGTCGAAGAGATCGTGCAGCCACTCTTCACCCGCCTCGTCTCGCTTGAACGACCAGGGGAATTGCAGCAGCACGGCGCCCAGCCGACCCGCGTCCTCGAGGACGTCGAACGCGGCGCGCGCCACCCTGACCTCGTCGGCGGTCCAGGCGCCGTCGCGCTCGTGGGTGAACCGCTTCCAGAGCTTCGCGGCGAACTTGAAGTTGGGATTCTGCGCCACGCGCCTCACCCAGGCGGCCGCCGCCTTGGGATCCCCGGGGCGATAGAACGTGGTGTTGATCTCGACGGTGTCGAAGTAGCGCGCCAGGTAGGCCAGCTCATCGAAGCGCTTCGACTTCTTCTGGTTCGGATAGACGATCCCCCGCCAATCCGGGTAGTCCCAGCCGGCCGTCCCCACCCTCACCTTCGCCGTCACGAAACCACTCTAGGAACCGCCTCGCACCCGACGACTGTACTAATGTTCAGCCGCGGTTGTCCACGCCGTCCCGTCGCCCCCACCGAGGCCCAGCACCACAACCTGCGCGCCGGCGACGAGGCGCGCTGATGGTGCTCGCTCCGGTTACCGCTTCGCGTACTCGGTGAAAACGAAGTCTCTGGCCTGCGCTTTCGTGTGGCATACGGCGCCGCACTTGGCGTCGTTCCCCTGCGGGGGGTGGGCGGCGGTGGTGGCGGGCGCGAAGGTGTCGGAGGCCGCGTCGTGCTCGAAGGCGGCATATCCCCAGCCGGTCTCGGCGAACCTCTTGCTGTCCTTCACCATGAAGTCGGCGTCGTGCTGGATGCCCGGCACCGTCGGCGGACCGGGCGCGTTCTCATTCACCCGCGGGACCCAATGGATCTTCGCCAGCCTCGAGCCGTCGGGGAAAGGCTTGCCGTTGCCGGGCACGCCGGCCCGGAAGGCCTCGATGACCGTCGGATTGCCGAGAATCGCGGCCATCAGTTTTCCATTTTGACTGATGGAGACGAGCTGCCAGTTTTCGTATCCCCTGAACTCGGAGAACGCGAGGCCACCCGGCACCTTCAGGCTGTACTTGTCCTGGGCGGAGATGGCCTGGGCGCCGAAAGCTCCGAGAGCAGCCAGGAGCGCCGTCGCGATCCCCGTCGTCAACATTCTCCTCCGATTCATCGCTGCACCTCCGGTACGCCGACAGCGCGCACCGAAACACACTGCGTCGCGCGGCGCGCACCGCAAGAGGCAGCCAACCACGGACAGGCGGCCACGAAGCGCCACCTTCCTCGATACGGGAGGCGACGGAGCTATTCGAGCGGCGTGGAAACGAGCGGAAACGCGCCGTCGTTCGGCAGCTGCTTCGCGAGGTCGACCAGCGCGGTGCGCAGCCCCTCCTCGACGGTGGGGTGATAGAAGGGCGCCCGCAAGAGATCGAAGACGGTGCTGCGCCGGTGGATCGCCAGCGCCAGCCAGTGGGCGAGGTGCTCGCCTTCGGGGGCGAAGAGCTCGGCGCCCAGCAGCGCCCCATCCTCTCGGTTGGCCCAGAGCCGCAACAGCCCCGCGTTGCGCAGCATCATCCGGGCCCGCCCCTGGTCGGCGAAGCGCGCTTCCCCGACGGCGACCCGGTCGTGATCGAGCGCGTCGAGGCGCTGCCCCACCAGCGCCAGGTTGGGATCGCTGAAGACAATCGACAGCGGCGTTCGCCGGGCGAATCGTCGGACGGAGGGCGCGACGGCGTTGAGGCCGGCGATGTGGCCGTCGTCGGCGGCTTCGTGCTGCAGCGGGAGCTCGGCGTTCGCGTCGCCGACCAGGAAGATCGGCAGCCCGGCCACCTGGAGAGTCGCGCGATCGACCTCGGGCAGCCCATTTTCGTCGAGCGGAACACCCAGGGTCTCGAGGCCCAGCTCCTGAATGTTGGGCGTGCGGCCCATGGCGACGAGCACGCGAGCGACCACCGCGCCGGCGGGCCCCGCCGTCACGCGCAGCTCTTCCCCTTTCGCCCCCTCGGCGGTCAGGCGCGCCGCGTGCCCGAGGTGCAGCTTCAGCTCGTGGCGAATGGTCTCGAGCGCCGTGTCGTTGACGGGCCCCTCGCTCAATCCGCCGATCGTCCGCTCGGCGTGGAAGCCGGTGACCTGCACGCCGAGCCGCGCGAGCGCCTGCGCCATCTCCAGACCGACCGGGCCGAGGCCGACCACCGCCAGCCGCGCCGGCAGCGCGGTTTGCTCGAACAGAGAGTCGGTGGTGAGCAGCCGATCGGCCAGAGGCTTCCACTCCACCGGGACCGTCGGCCGCGAGCCGGTCGCGAGGACGATGCTCCGCGCTTCGAGGACGCGCCCGCCGACCTCCACCGCGTGCGGCCCCCGCAGGCGGGCGCGCCCGGAGATGGCCCGCTCGCCGAGATCGTCGGTGAGCTCTCGGGTTTCGGTGACGAAGCTGTCGCGCACCCTGCGCACGCGCGCCAGGACCGCGCTCGCGTCGACGCGCAGCCCTTCGCCGCCTCCCAGGCCCAGCTCGGAGAAGAACAGACGGCGCTGAAATTCCCCCGCGGTCGCGATCAGTGTCTTCGAGGGCATGCACCCCACGCGGGCGCACATGGTGCCCCAGGGACCGTCGTTGACGATGAGGAAGCTCTGGGTCCGCTTTCGGACCTCGCGCAGCGCACCGAGGCCGGCCGTCCCCGCGCCCACGATGATCACATCGACTGCGCCCATCGCAGTTCGCGGTCCTCAGACGTGCTCGGCGGCGCGCCGCAGGGACTCGCGCGCGTTTTCGGTGACGGGGCTGCCGTGGCCCACCAGCACCAGGCGGAGGTCGGGGCGCTCCGCCAGCGCGCGCAACCAGTCCCGGACGCGCTTGCGATCGGAGACCTCGCGCCATCTCACCACCCGCGCCACCCCCAGCCCGCCGCCCGGAGGTCCGAGCAGGCGCAACAGAAGACGAATCGGGCCCGACAGCCCGGGCAGGCCCGAGAGGTTGCCCAAGAGCTCGGTCGTACAAAGGGCGATCCCTGTCGTTCCCCCTTCGAGGGGGAGCTCCAGAACGGCCTCGTGATAGGTCGTCCCCGGCAGAACGTAGGCCTTGATTCCCAGCGCGCCGAGCTCGCCGAGATCGCCGTCGACGGGGACCTTGCGGGGGTGCCGCGGATCGGGCGCGAGGACCCGGAGGTCCGGGTAGCGGCGCTTGTAAAACGGCGCGTCCATCTGGTGCCGATCGTGCGGCATCACCATGATGGCCGGGCGTCCCAGCTTTTCGAGCGTCTCCATCTCCGCGGCGTGCATCGCCACCACGCTGTAGAGCAGGAGCCGCCCGTCCGCCAAACGGTAGACCGTCATGTTGCGCGGAATGCCGTTGGCCAGCGTCCCCTCGACTTGCCACAGGTTGGCAGCCAGCGATCTGAGGGGCTGGTACGGATAGATAGCGACCGTCGTCGATTCAGCCATCGAAGCAGCAGGGACACCCTAGCCACCGATCCGGTCCGGGGTAAGACTCTCTCGTAGTGCCATCCGCGATCACCCACCCCGAGAAGCTGCTGTTTCCGGCCGACGGAATCACCAAGGGCGACGTCTGCGCCTACTACCAGGCGGTGGCAGAGGTGATGGTGCCGCACCTCGCGGGGCGACCGGTGACGATGGAGCGTTACCCGGCCGGCATCGACAAGAAGGGCTTCATTCAGAAAGACGTCTCGAAAGGATTCCCCGACTGGCTCCACCGCGTCGAGATCTCGAAGCGCACGGGCGGCGAGCGCGCGGGCGCCGAGCGCACAGGCCGCGAGGACGACGCCACCGTCCACTACCCGCTCGTCGACGAGGCGCGCGCGCTGCTCTGGCTGGCGAACCAGAACGCCATCACGCCGCACGTCTGGCCCTCGCGCCTACCGAAGCTGCAGCACCCCGATCTGTGCGTGTTCGATCTCGACCCGTCTGAGGACGCTTCGCAAGACGCTGCGCGCGACCAGCCGGCGGAGCTGCGCGCCGCGGCGCTGGCGGTGCGCGATCTCCTGGCCGAGCTGGGCCTCCCGAGCTTCGTCAAGACCTCCGGCTCGAAGGGATTCCACATCGTCGTCGCGCTCGACGGCGAGGCCGACTTCGAGCCGGTGCGGCGCTTCTCCCAGGGGGCCGGCGCGGTGCTGGTGAAGCGCCACCCGGCGCTGTTCACCGAGGAGTTCATCAAGGCCGATCGCGGCGGGCGCATCTTCGTCGACACCGGCCGCAACGGTTACGGCGCCACCTTCGCCGCCGTCTATGCCCTCCGCCCGAAGCCGGGCGCGCCCGTGTCGGCGCCCTGCACCTGGGCGGAGATCGAGCGCGGCGCGGTCGGTCCCCAGACCTTCACGCTGCGCACGCTCGCCGCCCGCCTCGCTGCGGTCGGCGACCTCTGGCGCGCGCTCCACGACCGCCCACATTCGCTGCGCGACGCCACCGCCGCGCTCGAGCGCCTGCTCACCGACGCCGATTGGCAGGAATCTCACGCCGCGACGACCCGCCGGCCCGTCTCGCGCAAGCGCACGCGCCGCTAACTCACCGGCGCGTGCGAAGCGCTCGAAAGAACGCCCGCAGGTCCGCGACGAAAACATTCGGCGCTTCCAGCGCGAGCAAGTGGCAGCCGTCGTCCCCCAGGCCGGTCAGGGCGGCTGAGCTCGACCTCGAGCGTGCTCGTTCCACCGGGCCCTTGAAGTATCATCGCCGCCGGGGCGGCGTGCTCGAAGAAAAGATAAACAGGACCTTCGGCGACGAAGAGCCCAAGGCGTTCGGCAGCGGTTGGTGGAGCGGCGTGCTGTCGGCCTTCTTCGGTTTTCTCTCGCTCGGGGCCGTGCTCTGCCTGCACTTCCCCCAGCTCCTGACCGCGCCGGAGCTGCGCCCGCGCTACCCGATGCACACCATGCGCCTCGTGATTCAGGGGCTGATCGTCGGCGCCGTCGTCTTCGGCGTGGTCTCTTCATTTTTGCGCAAGAAGAAGGTCCTCCCGCTGAGCGGGATGCTGCTGGCGTTCGCGGCGATCCTGCTCGGCGGCGCCAGCGTGCCGATCAACCAGACGCTGCATGACGGTCCGGCGCTGGGCCTCGATTGGTTCCTGCTCGACCTGTTGCTGATGGCCCTCATCTACGTGCCCATCGAGCGCCTCTGGCCGCAGTATCCCGACCAGGGCACCTTCCGCCCGGAATGGACGCTGGACGTGGCCTACTTTCTGTCGACGCATCTTCCGGTGCAGATCCTCTCGCTCATGATCTTGTTGCCCGCCACCGCCGTCAGTCGGCACCTCGGCAATCCCGCGTTGCAGAAATTCGTGGGCGGATTGCCCTGGCTGGTTCAATTCGCCTGCGCGGTTCTGATCGCCGACCTGGCCGAATATGCCGCGCATCGCCTGGTGCACCGGGTGTCGTTTCTCTGGCGGTTCCACGCCGTGCACCACTCGGCCAAGGCGCTCGATTGGATCGCCGGATCGCGCGCGCACTTCGTCGACGACGTGATCATCCGCGGCACCGTCCTCATGCCGATCGTCCTGCTCGGATTTTCGCAGTCGGTCGTCGCCGGCTATCTGGTGTTCGTGACGCTGCACGCGACCTGGACCCACTGCAACTTTGGCCCGACCTCCAAGTGGCTGGAACAATTCTTGGTGCTGCCGCGGCACCATCACTGGCACCACGCGATCGAAAAAGAAGCGATCGACAAGAACTACGCCATCCATTTTCCCTGGATCGACCGGATCTTCGGCACCTACTACTCGCCCAAGGACCGCTGGCCCGAGCGCTACGGCCTGGCCGGCGAGGAGCTCTCGTCGAGCTTCATCGGCCAGACCATCCGGCCGTTTTTGGGAAAGTAGCCGGCGCTAGAAATTCAGCGCCCGGAGCGGAATCTCCGGCGACAGCTGGTCGCCCTTGATGCTGGCTTTGACCAGGCCCAGCGCCTTCATCACCTTGACGGTCAGGAAGCCGAAGTCGTACTCGGCCTCGTCGTGGCTGAGGCGCAGCAGCGTCGGGAAATGATGGTGGTTGTTCTGCAGGCAGGCGCTGAACGACGCGGTCACGGGGAGCCAGTCACCGATGTTCATCGCGTTGTCGCGCGCGTCGTCGTATCGCCGGTAGCCGAATCGCCGATCGTGGGTCCAGTAGTTCTGGATCATGTTCACCCACAGCCCGAACAGGCGAAATCCAAACCACATCACGAACGCAAACCGGAGATCGCGCACCAGCAGCCAGACGAAACCAAAGCTGAACCCCTGCGCCAGCACCGCGTAGGTCCAGTTCGACACCAGCCGGAACGGCAGGCTCTTCAAGATGGCGTCGTTCGCCAGGTTGTCGTTGCAGCGGTAGGGGACGACGCACAGCCACATGGTGCGCCAGAACCCGTCGCTCTCGAGCTTGTTGGGGTCGCCGGCGTGATCGGCGTGCTTGTGATGCAGGCGGTGGCGATTCACCCAGGCCACCGGGTTGACGTAGATGCCGAGCGTGTTGTTGACGACGGTGACGGTCTTCATGAACCAGGGCGCGTAGTCGAGTGAGCGGTGCGCGATCCCGAGGTGAATCAGGTCGGAGAGGTAGAGCCCGGCCAGCAACCAGGCGCCCACGAAATACGCGGCCCCGATCGCCAGCCCCGTCCAGGGACCGAGGTGCGGCGGGGCGGCGGCGGCGCAGGCGACGGCGTAGATCAGGATGATCGCGTAGCCGCTGACGTTGTAGATCTTCACCGGCCCCGACGCTAACACCGATGCGCGCCCACCCAAACGCCCAGCCGTCGGACTGACGGCGCCGCCGGCGCGCCAGGATGCCGGCGGCAAGCGAGCAACTGACGGGTTTGCCGTCTCTGTATCAGATATTCGAGGACGCGCCGGCCGGCAGGGCGCGCGATCGCGGCTGCGAGCGTGGCATGCGTGTTGCTGTTTCGGCGAACATGCGATTCGCTCCCTCTCTCCTGGTGGCCTCTCTTTTTTCACTCTCCGGCTGTCCGGCGGCCAGCCTCGGCACGGCGGGCGCCGGCGGCTCGGGCGGTGTCACTGGGACGGGCGGCGCGGCTGGCGCCGGAGCGACCTCCCCGGGAACTGTCACCTTGGAGGTCACGCTTCCACCGGGGCGATCGTACTGCGACGAGAACGCCTCCTGCGGCTCGACGCAGCACCTCGCGGTGGAGACGTCGTCGGGTCTGCCGCTGGCGCTCGGGACCATCGGCTGCGCCGTTCCCTGTTCGACCTGCGCGGCCGTTCCTTGCGTCGAGCCGCAGTTCGTCAACTGCCCGGCCGGGAGCTTCGGTGTCGCCGTCACCGGCTCGAGCCTCACCTGGGACGGCAGCTACGCCGAGCCAGGCGGGTGTGAGCCGAACGGATCGTCCGCCTCCATCTCCTGCCTCACGGCCACCTTCGCGGCCGCAGGAACGTACGTCGCCCGCTATTGCGCGACGCCGGGGACACTCGCCACGACCGACGGTGGCGCCCCGTACTGCACGGCGACCGGCCCCGAGGAGTGCGTCGAGGTGCCGTTCACCTTCCCGTCGTCGCAGCCGATCACCATCACCCTGCCGACGGACTAGCGCGGCGGAGAGCGCCGGGCCGGGCCACGCGGGCGCCGCCTCATCGCGTGTAGAGGACGCCCCGTTCGTCCTCGTCCCCCTCCTTGGCGCCGCGCTTGGGGTGCCGGCGCTTCTTCCCGCTCTCTTTCGTCTCCTTGCCGGCAGCGGTCTTCGTTTTCGGCGCGGTTTTCGGCGCGGTTTTCGGCGCGCTCTTCGGCGCCGCCGAGGCCGGCGCGGCCAGCAACAAGCAGGCGAGACCGATTGGTGTGAGCTGCGAAATCAGGCGCCGGCGAAAACTCATCTCGGGCTGGCCATTTTACTCGACACCCGACCCGGGCGATCCTGAACACTCTTGGCTGACCAGATCGCCCTGAGACGCCCGCGGTTCCCGAGCTCCCTCGTTGCGCTGGCGCTCGCGCTCGCCGCGACGCAGGCGTTCGCGCGGCCGGCGACGATCCCGGGAAGCGACCTCCACCTCGTCGTCGACGCGCGCGGCGACCTCTGGATCGAGCGCCACGACCTGCGCGCCCGCGTCCCGATCGAGCTGCCCTACCCCGACTCCCTCCTCAGCGTCGCAGCGAAGGCCACGCCGCCGACGGTGACGATGAAGCTCGAGATCAACTGCCTCGGTGTCCAGACGGTCGCGCTGACCAGCGCCCGCCTGGAGGCGCTGCTGGAGAGCGCGGCGGCCGAGCCGCTCCTGCGCGCGAAGCGATGGGGGCCGGCCGCCGGCGGATTCGCGCGCGCGCTCGCGCTCGATCCGACGTTCTCCGCGGCGGCCACCAACCTGGCCGCCGCGCAGGCCGGCGGGGGCCACGCCGCCGAAGCGACGGCGACGCTGGTGGCGGCGGCCGCGCGCGATCCCGTCTGGGTCGCCTGGCGCATCGCCGCCGACCCGGACCTGGCCGGCGTCGACCCCCTCCCCGAGATCGCCAAGCTCTACGCGCCGCCGGCCGCCGGCGCGCCGAGCCCGGCGCTCGACGCGCGACACGTCGCCTACTCACCCAGCCGTCGCCTGTTCGCCTGGCGTCGCGTCCTCGGCAACGAGATGGGCGGCCGGCGCGTCGACGACGAGCTCTGGATCGCCGACGTCGCGAGCGGAGTGGTCCAGGCGCGCCTCGGCTACGGCCGCGATCGCCGCGGCGCGACCGCCATCGCCCGGACGCTCGCGGCGCTCGGCTTTTCGCAGACGATCGCCATTCATCGCCTCTCGGAGGACGAGTCGGGCACCTTCGTGGGCGTCCTCCCGGGCGATCACCTCAGGATCTCTGTCGACGGCGCGACCGCGCGGGTGTCACGCGGCGGCCACGTCATCGGCAAGGCCCGCTTCGTTCAGCCGCCGGGCGCCGACGGCGATTCATGGTTCGATCCCTGGGTGGCGCCGATCGACGGGGCGGTGATCCTCGGCGCAGGCGTCAGCATCGGAGACGGCTGCGGCGCCTGGAGCTACGATCAGGTTTTGCGGATCCTGATCCCGCCGGCGGACTGAGCGGCCATGGCCCGATCGTGGGCGCGCCTCAACACCAGGAGGCCGAGGACGCCGCCGAGGAGATCGAACAACATGTCCCACTGGGTGTCCCAGGGATCGCCCTGCCCGCCCAGGAAGGCCTGTCCGACGTCAGGCGCGACGAGGTAGGTCGACCACCATTCGATCAGCTCGTAGAAGGCGCCGATGGCCAGGACGACGCCGAGCACGATGAACGTCAGCCAGCCGCCTCGCCGCAGCGGCGTCACGCGCAGCAGAGTCTCGCGGACGATGATGACGGGGAAGAAGCCGAGGGCGAGGTGACCGACGCGATCGTAGTGATTGCGCGCGAGGTGGAAGGTGTCGCGCGCCCAGTTGCCGAGCGGCGTGGCGGCGTAGGTGTAATAGCCGCCGTAAACCAGGATCAGCGTATGCAGAAAGACGCAGACGTAAACGAAGTCGGTGAACCGGAACCGCCGGTAGGTCACCGCCAGCGCGACGTACCCGAGCAACGCGGGCGCCACCTCCAGCAGCCAGTTGAGCCGCCCGGCGCGGCAGAAGATCATCGTCAGCAGCAGGACCGGCGTCATCGCCGCCAGCAGGCCGAGCGGCACGGCAGCGCTCGGGCGCGGGACGGCGGCCGGGGAAGCGGGCGTGGCGGTCATGCCGCTACGATAACAACCCGCCCGGGTCTTCGAGCGTTGTGAGCCATTTCTCTCGCCATCTACCCGAACGCGCGTGGTACAAAATCGAGCGGTGGCGGGACCGCGGATGCGCTGGTTGGTGGGCCTGGCGACGGCAGCGCTCGCGTCTCTCTCCGCGTCCTGTCACCCGGGTCTGTCCGGAGGTGGCTACCCGCTTTATCCGAAGGTGGGCGGGGGCCCAGGGCGCGACAAGGTCTCCTTCTTGCGCGGTCAGATCGCCTACGTCGACGGAAACGGCGTCCGGGACAAGGGGACGGCGTTCGAGCTTCTCCCCGGCTGCCACGTGGTGCAGCTCGCACGCAGTGTCGGCGACAGCGCGGGGGACGGCGCCTGGTCCGCGCACCTTCGCCGATTCGTCTTCGCCTTCGAGATGAAGCCGGCGCACACGTACACGGTCGACGTCCGCTTCGAGGGATCGAGCAGCATGTACGGCCGCGTCTTCGTCGTCGCCCAAGAGCACGCTCCGGACGGCTCGGCCATCCGCGTGCCGGTCGCCCGAGGGTCCGACGTCGACGATTGCAGGAACTGGGCGAAGTCTCAGGGGCTGTGAGCCGGCCGCGAGCCGAGCCCCGCCACTCAGTGCTCGCCGTCCGCGGCCTCTATCTTCCGGACGACCATGGCGATGGTGGGCGCCTCGACGCGGGCCTGCTTCATGAGCGCGGTGGCCCGCTCGACGTCGTCGGAGTCGATGGCGTCGAAGAAGTCCTCGACTCGGCCGATCGCGGCCAATTGCTCCAGCACCAGCGTCCCTTCGAAGTCGCTTTCATCCATCACCGACCTCCGGACGCAGCATCAGTCCGTTCCCCAGCAGCGCCATGCGGCCGACTGTAGTCCACCCCAGGGCCGGCGCGACCGTCGAAGCTGACCGTTCTAGTGGACCGCCGCGAGCTCCTCAGCGAGCGGCGTCGCAATCTCACGCAGCTCGCCGAGCGACACACGCAAGATGATCGCGTCCCCTGCGGCGTGGATCTGTCCCGTGGCGACGTCGATCGTGCGCGGGCGCCAGAATGCCTGCCAGAACGACCACGGCAGCTCGAGAGCCTCCGCCGCCTGGCGCGCCACCGTTATTCGCAGCGTATCGACCAGCCAGGTCTCCATGTCGACCAGCGCCGCCTGCACTCGGCCGACCAAGCGCCCGTTGGCGTCGAACACCCTCTTCCCCCGAAGCTCGTCCAGTTTGACGTGCATCCTCGCCCCCTTCACGCTCGAGCCCTCTTCCGAGAACCTAAGGCTCTCACCTGACACTCGCAATGCGCCGAGCGTCGGCCAGTTCAGAACGCCCGCGATTGCCCGCCGTCGACCGCGACGCAGGCCCCCGTAATCCAACCTGCCCGCGGCGAGCAGAGGAACGTGACCACGTCCGCGATCTCCTCCGGCCGCCCGAAGCGGCCGTACGGGATCTCGCGTTTGACAAAGGCGGCGATCCCCTCGGGGTCGGCCTTCTGGCGACGGTCCCAGCCGCCGCCCGGAAACAACACCGAGCCGGGCGCCACGCTGACCACGCGGATGTTGTCCTTGGCGAGATCGCGCGCCATCGCCTTGCCGAGGCTGATCTCGGCGGCCTTGGCGGCGTTGTAGCTGGGGCCCCCGCCCGACTCGCGGCCGTAGACCGAGGCGATGAGGATGATGACGCCGCCGCCGCGCGCCGTGAGGTGCGGGAGCGCCGCGCGCGACACGCGCAGCGCCGGGAACAGATTGCGGTCGAGGACCGCCTGCAGGTCGGCGTCGTCGGTGGAGGCGAAGTCGCGCGCCCCCGAGCCGCCGACGTTGTTGACCACCAGATCGATCCCGCCGTAGGCGGCCAGCGCCGCGTCGACCAGCGCGGCCACGCCGGCGGGCGTCGTCACATCGGCCGTCACGCCAACCGCCGCCGTCTCGCCGCCGCCGCGCGCCCGCGCCTCGCGCACCGCCCGGTCGAGATCGCCCACGTTGCGCGCGCACATCACCACCCGCGTCCCCTCGGCCGCGAGGCCGAGCGCAATCGCCCGTCCGATGCCGCGGCTGGCGCCAGTGACCAGCGCGACCTTCCCTGCAAGCCCGAGATCCATGCCCGGGTTATAGCGCCGCGCCGCTCGGGCGGCCGGGTCGATCGCGGCCGGTAGCGCGCGGCCGGGCACGGCGCGAGCCGCGGGCGGTGGCTGCGGACACCCGGTATGCATGGACCGCCCTCGTCTCGCGGCCGTGACCGCCTTCGTCCTCTTTGCCGGCGCCTGCGCCGGGGTCCGGCAGAATCCGGGCGGGACCACCGCCACCGGTGGCTCTTCGTCGGACAGCGGGGGCAGCGGCGGCACGGCGACGACCGGCACCGGCGGCACGGCGACGACGACCGGCACCGGCGGCGGCCCCGGCACCGGACTCTGCTCGGCGAACCTCGAGTGCCAGCAGACCTCGTGCATGATCGGCACCTGCTCCGTCCCCGCCTGCAGCGAGCTCGAGGGGCCGAAGACGACGCTCAGCGGGACCATCTACGATCCCGCCGGGAAGATCCCGCTCTACAACGTCGCCGTCTACGTCCCGAACCAGGCGCTCGACCCCATCTCCGAAGGCGTGTCGTGCGACAAGTGCGACGGGACCGCCTCGGGGCAGCCGATCGCCTCGGCGCTGACCGACGCCACCGGGCACTTCACCATGGACAACCCGCCCGTCGGACAGAACATCCCGATGGTGATCCAGGTCGGCAAATGGCGGCGGCAGGTGATCATCCCCGAGATCGATCGCTGCAAGGACAACGTCATCACCGACGTCGACCTCGAGCGTCTGCCGCGCAACCAGTCCGAGGGGCACCTGCCGCTCATCGCGCTCACCACCGGGCACTCCGACGCCCTCGAGTGTCTGCTGCGCAAGATAGGGATCTCCGACTCCGAGTTCACGCCCGATTCGGGGACCGGCCGCGTGCACATGTATTACGGCGGCGACCTGTCGGGGCCGACCGGCGACGGCGCCGGCGCCAACGCGCTCTCCTCCGGCCCCGCGTTCGCCAGCGCCGCCACCGTCTGGAGCAGCCCGGCCAAGCTGGCCAACTACGACATCATGGTGCTGTCGTGCGAGGGCTCCCAGTTCACCGACGCCAAGAAGCCCTACCTGGCCAACATCAAGGCGTACGCCGACATGGGCGGGCGCATCTTCACCGACCACCTGCACTTCTACTGGATCAACCACAACGCCGACTCGTGGCAGGACACCGCCGACTGGATCGGCGTCGGCGATGACCTCGGCGACGTGACCGCGCTCGTCGACCAGACGTTCAACAAGGGGATGACCTTCGCCTCGTGGCTGACCACCGTCGGCGCCTCGACGACGCCCGGCCAGATCCCGATCGTGATGGCCCAGCACTCGGTCAGCGCCGACATGCCGCCCGTCAGCCAGCAGTGGATCTACACCGACAGCCCGACCGCGTCGGTGCAGTACCTCGACTTCAACACCCCGGTCGAGACCCCCGCCAACCAGTGCGGCCGCGTGGTCTTCACCGACATCCACGTCAGCGCCGCCTCCGGCGACAGCTCGCACCCCGAGACGCCCTTCCCCGGTGGCTGCACGTCGACCACCCTGTCGCCGCAAGAGAAGGCCCTGGAGTTCATCTTCTTCGACCTGTCGTCCTGCGTGCAGAACGACTTCGACATGCCGGTGCCGATCAAGATCGGCTACCAGCGCGCGGCCCGCTGAGTCTCACCCTCGAGGCCGGGCCGATACGGGCGCCCAGTCAGCGGCCGCGGAGGCGGCGCTACTTCCCCGTCCCCGTCGGCGGCGGAGCGCCCGGGCTGGCCGTCTGGGTCATCGCCGGCACGGGCGGCTCGCTCCCGGTCAGGTGGACGTCGCTCGGGACGATCACGCCGCGCTTGGTCGACCGCGTGTCGGGATGTTGCACGTTCGAGGATTGCTCGTCGGGCGCCGGCGCCCGCACGGTCGCGCACGCGCCGAGCGCGCACCCGATCGCCACCGCCCATAGACCCGACCGCGCCATCGCCTCGCCCCGACGTGACTAAGGGAACTCCTTGATGCCGGTGTCGCGGCGGCCGCGCGCGAAGACCGTGTCGCTGGTGTGCGGCTGGTCCTTCTCGGGCAGACGGGGCGCGATCGGCTCGTCCTGCAGCAGCGGCTGGCCCGGCGCGGCGCCGCCGCGGGGGCCGAGGGCGTCACGCCAGAGGACGCTCCGCAGCGTGCGGACCGCGTCGCGCATCGGCGCGTTCTCCATGATGTCGGCGATGCTGAGCACGCCGGCCAGCGTGCCGTCCGCGCCGATCAGCACGACGCGCATCTTGCCCTCCTCGTGCATGAGGTCCTCGACCAGGCGCAGATCGGCGTCGACGAAGCAGGTGAGCGCCGGCGCCGACATGATGTCGCGCACCGCCGTCCCCTTGGCGTCGAGCCCCTCGGCCATCGCCCGGATCACCAGATCGCGGTCGGTGACCACGCCGACCACTTTGTTTTCGCTGTCGCACACCGGGAGAAACCCGACCTGCTCCGCCGCCATCGTCGCCGCCGCGCGGTCGACCGAATCCCCTTCGTAGAGCAGCTCCACGTTCCTGCTCATGATGTCGCTGCACTTCATGTCGCGCCTCCTGGCCGGCCGCGGCGGCACCTGCGCTCCTGCCGCGGACATCAGCCAATGACTGATTGACCTCAAGCTATCCACGATCGCGGAGACCGGAAGCGTTTGATGAGGACGCTCCGGGCGGCGAGCATCAGCGCCGATCCCCCGCCGCCGTGGCATCCTTGCCGCCCATGAACAGCCAGAGCGATCTCGAGGGGCGGCAGGTGGTGGTGACGGGCGCGGCGGGCGGTCTCGGGCCGGCGGTGGTGGACGCGCTGCTGGCGGCCGGAGCGACCTGTCACCTCCCGCTGCGCGGCGGCGACCAAGTCCGACCGGACGCCCGTCAGGCCGCCCGGATCGTCGGCGTGGCCGGGGTCGACCTCACCGACGAGGCGGCCGTGCGCGCCTTTTATGCCTCGCGGCCGCCGCTCTGGGCCTCGGTTCACCTGGCGGGCGGGTTCCAGGCTGCGCCGATCCTCGACACGACGCTCGGCGATCTGCGCAAGCAGATCGAGCAGAACCTGACCACCGCGTTTCTCTGTTGCCGCGAGGCCGCCCGCAACATGCGCGCCGGCGGGCACGGTGGACGGATCGCCAACGTCAGCTCGCGCGCGGCGGCGGTCCCCGCCGGCGGCGCCATCGCCTACACCGTGGCCAAGGCAGGCGTCGCGGCGCTGACCCAGGCGCTCGCCGACGAGCTGCGCGGCGACGGCATCCTGGTCAACGCGGTGGTGCCGTCGATCATCGACACGCCGGCGAACCGCGCGGCGATGCCGGCTGGCGAGCACGCGCGCTGGCCGAAGCCGGAGGAGATCGCCGTGGCGCTCGCCTGGCTGATCTCTCCCGGCAACAGCCTCACCTCCGGCGCGCTCATGCCGGTCTACGGCCGCGCCTGACCTAGTAGCGGTAGTGATCGGCCTTGTAGGGGCCTTCCTTGGGGATGCCGAGGTAGCTCGCCTGGCGCTCGGTGAGCACCTCGAGCTCGACGCCGAGCTTGGCCAGGTGCAGGCGCGCGACCTTCTCGTCGAGCTTCTTCGGCAGCACGTAGACGCGCCCCGGCTCGTAGCCGGCGATGCCACTCAGCGTCGGCTTGCCTTGCGAGGCCAGCCAAAGATCGATCTGCGCGATGGTCTGGTTGGTGAACGAGTTGCTCATCACGAAGCTCGGGTGGCCGGTGGCGCAGCCGAGGTTCACCAGGCGCCCTTCGGCCAGCACGATGAGCGACTTGCCGTCCGGCCAGATCACCTCGTGCACCTGGGGCTTCACCTCCACCCACTTGTGCTTCTTGATTTTTGCGATCTCGATCTCCGAATCGAAGTGGCCGATGTTGCAGACGATCGCCCGGTGCTTCATGGCGTTCATGTGCTCTTCGGTGATCACGAACTCGTTGCCGGTGGTGGTGACGAAGATGTCCCCGCGCGGCGCGGCCTTGGCCATGGTGGTGACCTCGTAGCCCTCCATCGCCGCCTGCAGCGCGCAGATGGGGTCGATCTCGGTGATGAGCACGCGGGCGCCCTGCCCCTTCATCGCCTGGGCGCAGCCCTTGCCGACGTCGCCGTAACCGGCGATGACCACCACCTTGCCCGAGAGCATGACGTCCGTCGCGCGCATGATGCCGTCCGGCAGCGAGTGACGGCAGCCGTAGAGGTTGTCGAACTTGGACTTGGTGACCGAGTCGTTGACGTTGATTCAGGGGAACAGCAGCTCGCCCTTCTGCGCCATCTGATAGAGGCGATGAACGCCGGTGGTCGTCTCTTCCGAGACACCCTTGATGTTCTTGGCGGCCTGGGCAAAGAAGCCGGGCCGCTCTTTGAGCGCGCGCTTGACCAGCGCGTAGAGGACGCGCCCCTCTTCGTGGCCCGGATCCTTGTCCAGGAACGAGGCGTCCTTCTCGGCCTTCACGCCAAGGTGAACCAAGAGCGTCAGATCGCCGCCGTCGTCGAGGATGAGGTTGGGGGTGCCGCCGTCGGACCACTGCAGCACCCGCCAGGAGTAGTCCCAGTACTCTTCCAGGTTCTCGCCCTTGACGGCGAACACCGGCACGCCCCGGTCGGCGATGGCGGAGGCGGCGTGATCCTGCGTGCTGAAGATGTTGCACGAGCACCAGCGGATCTCGGCGCCCAGCGCCTCGAGCGTCTCGATCAAGACCGCCGTCTGGATGGTCATGTGCAGCGAGCCGGCGATGCGCGCCCCCTTGAGCGGCTGGCTCTTGGCGAACTCCGCGCGGGTCGCCATGAGGCCCGGCATCTCCGTTTCCGCGAGATCGATCTCCTTGCGTCCGAACCCGGCGAGCGAGAGGTCCCGCACCACGTAATCGGGTTTGCCGTTCACGACGGGGGCCTTTTTGAAAATGCTGATCTCGGGCATGGCTTGTTCTCCTCGAAGGGCTCGCGAAGCTTTGGGATTTCCGGGTGGGCGCGCTCCCATCCTTGTATCTAGATTTAAGGATACGCGCGCGCTCGTGAGTGTGTCAGCAGGCGATTGGGCTGTCAAGGAAGGGCTGATTCGCGCCCCCGCAGATCCCAGATCCTGGAAGGCGATCCCAGGATTAGCCCAAAGGGGGAATGAAACTATGCGGATGAGGACGTTGGGATGGGTAGCGGGTTCGCTGGGTCTTCTCCTCGGGGCGGGCGCGGCGCGGGCAGACGATCAACCGATCTCCGGTCGCGACATCGTGAACCAGATGGCGGGCAAGCCCGAGTGTCATGACGCGGGAGTCACCGTGAGCTTCGTGACCGGCTCATACGAGCTCGACACGAACGCACGCGGCGGGCTCAACGGCGTCGCGACCTGGCTGAAGTCGGACAGCAAGCGCAGTCTTCATCTTCAGGGCTACGCCGACACCACCGGCAACAGCGACGCGAACCTCGTGCTGAGCGAGAAACGCGCCAACGCGGTCAGGGACTACCTCATCTCGCGGGGGGCCGACGCCACGCAGATCATGACCATCGGTCGCGGTGAGGAGGTGGCGGATCAGCTGCCCGCCAGCGGCCGCACCGTGACCTTCCTGATGTGCAAGCCGCCTGCTCCGATGGCGCAGGCGGAAGCGCCCGCGGCGGAAGCGCCCGCGGTCGAAGCGCCCGCGGCGCCGCCGCCCCCGGTCGAAGAGACGCCCGCCCCGCCGGTGGCGAGCGCGGCGCCTCTGGCCGTCGAGCCGGTCCCTGTGCCGGTGGAGGCGTCACCTGCACCCAGATACGAAGCGGGCGGATCGAGGTTCGGCTTCGCGTTCATGGCGGGAGGCGGCTACCAGGACTTCTCCAACAGCAACATGAGAGATCGGACCAACGGCGGCGGCGCCTGGGACGTCCGGTTCATCGGTGGGACGCGGTCGATCATCGGTTTCGAGGGCGCGTACGTCGGCTCGGCCCGCGGCATCCAGGCCCTGGGGATAACGGCCAACAACCCGAACCTGATCTCCAACGGGCTGGAAGGGAATCTGCGCCTCAACGTCCCGATCATCAGGGGCGATTCGCTCGTCGAGCCTTACATCGTCGGGGGGATTGGCTGGTCGCAATTCCACATCGCCAACTACAACACGAACACCCAGGTGTTGTCGGACTTCAACGCCCAGAACGACAACGTGATGACCGTGCCCTTGGGCGTCGGATTCGCCTACGGATACAAGGCCCTCATGCTCGACGTGCGCGGCACCTATACGGCGACCTACTACGACAATCTGCTTCAGGGGACCAACAGCTCCGGCACCCTCAACACCTGGGGCGTCGGCGGCCAGGTCGGGTTCGCCTTCTAGCCGCGGCCCCCCCCATCGGGCGGGTCGCGGTGTCTCTTGTCTGGGTCGAGGACGCGCATCAGGCAACGGCGGAAACGGGTGCCGCTCCCTGTGGGCGCCTTCGCGCGGTGTCCAGGTTTGCACCCGTCCATGCTGACCGCCCTGCGCCGCGCGCTCGGAAACAGGCGAGACGCCCTCGAGACGCGGGCGGGGGACGTCTGGAGGCGGGATCGCGCGGGGCTTCGGGGCGGCAGGGCCCTGGCAAATCGGATCTCCCGGATCGCGATCGTCACGCTGCGCGGGATCTCCGTGCATGGGCTCGGGCTTCAGGCGGCCGCCCTCACCTACTACACCGTGTTCTCCCTGGTGCCGCTCCTGGTGGTGGCGCTCTGGATCCTGAAGGCCTTCGACCACCTCTCGATCGAGCCCTCCACGATGCCGGTGGCGACGGAGGTGACGAGGGGCAACGCCGCGCTGCATGCGTTGTCGCGAAAGCTGCTCGAGAACGTGAACTACACCACCCAGGTCACGACCGGGATCGTGGGTCTGCTCGCTCTTCTCTACGCGGTGGTCCGGCTGTTCCTACACACCGAGCGCGCGCTCGACCTCATCGCCGCCTCGACGAACCGGGGGGCCAAGCTCTCTCGGCTGTTCGGCTACCTCGCGCTGCTGCTGCTCCCGCCCCTGCTGGGCCTCGTCGCGGGCCTGCTCACCGGGGCCGTTCACTCCACCATCGGGTCGGAGATCTCTCGGCTGTTCGGCTCGGCCGCGCGGCTCAAGCTGGCCGTCGCCGCGACGCTGAGCCTCGCCACGACCTGGTTGGCCATCGCGATCTTCTATTCGGCGGCCGCGCGCGCCCGGATCGCCTTTTCTTCGGCGGCGGTCGGGGGGGCCGCGGCGGCGATCCTGCTGGCGGCGGTGCTGTGGGTCTTCGCCGAGCTCCAGATCGGGATGTCGCGCGGGAACAGCGTTCAGTTCGGAGCGACCGCCGGGCCGGTGTTCCTCCTGTGGGCCTTCGTCTCCTGGTTCGTGGTGCTGCTCGGGGCGGAGATCGCCGTGGGCCACAGCGTCGACCGCGTCCTGGTCCACGGCGCGTGGTGCTTCCGCCTCGACGCCGTCGCCGAACAGGAGACCGGCGTCGAGATCATGGTGCGGGCCACCCGCGCGAACATCTGCGTGGACGATCTCGCGCGCGAGCTTCGGGTGGCCCCACAGTTGATCCGTGAGATCGGCGGGCGCCTGGTCAAGCGCGGCCTGCTCGCCGACGCGGGGCTGGACTGGTTCGCCCTGGCAGGCAATCCCGAGCGAATCGGCGTCGCCGAAATCATGGATGCCGTCGCGCGCAACCCCGAGCTCGATGCCGCCCGCCGCGCGCGGCTCGACCACCACCGCTCCGCCCGGGCGGTGGCGGCGATCGCGTCGCGACCCATTCCCGAAGCGGGTCCGACGCTGCGGGATCTGGCCGGCCAGCCCGCGCGGGCGCTCACGGGCCAACCGTGAGGGAGAGGCGGCGGGCCCGCTTGCACATGCGCGCCGAGAGATCGACCCCGATGGCGCCCAGCCCCAGCGCGTTGGCCACCGCCAGGACGGTCCCCCAACCGCAGAACGGATCGACGATGGTGCGGGTGGCGGTCTCGGCGATCACGAACCGGCAGGCGTCGACGCAGGCGAGCACCCCCATCGCCTTGACGCCCGGCTGAGCGCCGCCGTCGGGCAAGAGGTCGGGGGTGGCGTGGCGGAGCGTCGGCCGCAGCACGCGGGCGAAACCGAGCAGGTGGGAATAGCTGGCCCGGCCGTGCGTCAGCGTCCCGGGTGGTTTGCGGCAGACGATCTTGTGGAAGAGCATGCTCATCCCGGCCCGCTCCGCGGCGCGCGACACCATGAGGCCTTTGTCGACCCAGAGGCCGGCGCGTCGAACGTCACTCTGGAAGAAGATCGCCACGCCGTCGTCCGGGACGGACTGCATGGTCAGTACCGCCGCCTCGTCGAACCAGCGGCGCCAGCCGTCGAATCCCAGCGCCGGCAGCTCGGAGACGTCCGGCAACGACGTCACCACGCTGGCCCCGACCAGCGTCCCCGCGGCGCGCAGCCACGGCAGCGCATCGCCCTGGTGAACTGTCCGCGTCGGCGCGGTCGTCGCGAAGGTGGCCACGCCTGACGATCGGCCTCCGGCTACGCGGTGCCCGAGCCGCTGAGGACGTACAAGGCCTCCTCGGTCGCGCAGTGGTAGTGGAAGGGGAACGACACGCTGCCGGGAGTGACCTCGGTGAGGTTCGCGCCGAGCATCTGACCGCCCGCCGCGCCGGCCAACCGCTGCAAGATCATGCGGTGCTTTCCCTTGTTCATGGGCACCGGCTGAACCTCATCGCGATGCACGACATTCGGATGGCGACCGGCTTGCGGCATGGGCGAAATGATGGCGGGCGAGCTCTTCCTGGTCAACGCCCGCCGCTCTGCTGCTACCAGGCCCCCTCAAAAATACCCGCGCAGCCCCGCACCGGAGAGCGCCATCTATCAGGATTCTGAGAGCTCGGGCGCGCGCCGCCACGACACGGCGCCGCTTCATTCTGGTCCGAGAGTTGCTGCAACAGAGGCCATGCGTCTGCGTCACCTCGCTCTCTTGGTGCTCTGTCTCGGTCTCGGCTGCAGCTCGACGCTGACGGGTGCCGACGGTGGCGGCGCGGGAGCGTGCAGCGGCGATACCGACTGCCTCACCGGGCAATATTGCCTGGGCTTCTCGCAGCTCTGCGCGGCGGACCCTCACAACTACACCGCGGGCGGGGGGACGTGCCACCGCGACTGCTCGACAGGCGCCTGCTCTTGCATCGACCGCAACGACTGCCGCCCCTGGGAAGAGTGCTCCTCGGGCAGGTGTGTCGCCTTGCCCCTTGCTCCCTGTTTGGAAGAGCCGACGAGTTGTCCGGCGGGATGCACGCTCGAACAGGCGTCCGACCGGATCTGCGGCCCGGTCTGCCTGTGCACGCTCTGTCCCGCTTCGGACGCAGGATCGGACACAGGATCGGACGCAGGATCAGACGCAGGAGGTCTGCAGTCGACAGACTAGGCGATGGCGCTCGAGTGGGTGGGACGCCGCTCTATCAGAGGTAGCCAAGGGTCGCGAAGTCGGGCAGGGTCGCCGAGGTGGGCGATCTCGAGCGGGGGCGCGAGGAATACCAGCGGCACGACTGGGCCGCCGCCTACGCCAGCCTGTTGGCGGCCGACCGAGCGGCCGCGCTCGGCGTCGAGGATCTCGATCGGCTGGCCTGGGCGGCGGAGCTCTCCGGAGACGTCGAGGCCTTTCTGAAGGCGACAGAGCGGATCTATGAGGTCCACCTCGCCGAAGGGGCGTCGCGGGCGGCGGCGAAGGCGGCCTTCTGGGTCGGCTTTCGCGCCATGTCGTTGGGTGAGGCCGGGCGGGCCAACGCCTGGCTCGGTCGGGCCCAGCGGCTCGTCGAGGGCGAGTCGAGCGAATGCGCCGAGCAGGGATTCCTGTTGCTGCCGGTCGCCTTCCGCCACCACCTGGCGGGCCAGCTCGAAGCGGCGCTCGCCGTGGCCGGCGAGGCGGCGGCGATCGGCGATCGGGTCGGAGACGAAGATCTCTCGGCGTTTGGCCGCACCATCCAGGGACGGGCGCTGGTTCGCCTGGGCCAGATCGATCGAGGCATGGCGTTGCTCGACGAGAGCATGCTGGCCGCGACCGCGAACCGGCTGTCGCCGGTCTTCACCGGCCTCATCTACTGCACCGTGATCGCCAGCTGCCAGCGCGTCTACGCGATCGAGCGGGCGCGCGAGTGGACCGCCGCGCTCTCCGTCTGGTGCGAGAGCGAGCCGCGGGCAGTGGCCTTTCAGGGGCCCTGTCTGATTCACCGCGCCGAGCTGCTGCAGATCGGCGGCGCCTGGCCCGAGGCGATCGAGGAGGCGCGCCATGCCCACAGTCGCGTGCGCCCCGGCGACCGCAGCGCGCGCTCCGATGCGCGCTATCAGGAGGGAGAGATCCACCGCCTGCGCGGGGCGTACGAGGAGGCCGAGCGCTGTTTCAAGGAGGCCAGCGCGCACGGGCACGAGCCGCAGCCGGGGTTGGCGCTCTTGCGCCTCGGGGGCGGACAGCGGGAGGCGGCGCAGAGCGCGATCCGCCGCGTGGTCGCCGAGACGCACGATCCGCTGAGCGAGGCCAAGCTGCTCCCGGCCGCGATCGAGATCCACCTGGCCGTCGGTGACGTCGCCAGCGCGCGCGAGGCCTGCGCGCGGCTCGACGAGATCGCGGCGCGCTTTGCCACCGAGGTGCTCGGCGCGCTGGCCGCCCACGGTCGCGGGCGGATACACCTCGCAGAGGGGGACGCGCAGGCGGCGCTGGGACCGTTGCGGCGCGCGTTCTGGGTCTGGCAGAAGGTCGGCGCGCCCTACCTGGCGGCGCGCGTGCGCGTCGATCTGGCGCGCGCCTGCCAGGCGCTCGGCGACGGCGAAGGCGCCCGGATGGAGCTGGAGGTGGCGCGCGCCGTCTTCGAGGAGCTGGGCGCCGGCCCCGACGTCGCCGCGCTCGGCACGCTCCCCGGCGCGCCGGCGGCGAAACCGCCGCACGGCCTCACCCAGCGCGAGCTTCAGGTGTTGCGCTTGGTGGCCGCCGGCCAGACGAACAAGCTCATCGCCCGCCAGCTGTTCCTCAGCGAAAAAACAATCGATCGCCACGTCAGCAACATCTTCGTCAAGGTGAACGTCGGCTCACGTGCCGCGGCCACCGCCTGGGCCTACGAGCACCACCTGGTCTGAGCCCATCGTGATGGGTGAAACCACCCATGCCCGCGACCCACAAAATGGGGGCTTCGGCCGATGCGGCCCCAGGGACGGATCGGTAGCTTGCTCTCATGAACAAACCAGAGAGCTCGACGTTCGACGTGATCGTGATCGGTGGCGGCCAGGCGGGCCTTTCGGTCGGTTATCACCTGGCGCGGCGGGGGCTGCGCTTCGTGATTCTGGATGGGCAGGCGCGGATCGGCGACGCCTGGCGGAAGCGCTGGGATTCGTTGCGTCTCTTCTCGCCGGCCCGCCACGACGGTCTCGACGGCATGCCCTTCCCGGCCCCGCCGACCTCGTGCCCGACCAAGGACGAGATGGCGGATTATCTGGAGGCATACGCCGCGCGCTTCGAGCTGCCGGTGCTGACCGGGGTCAGCGTCAATCGTCTGTCCCGCGCGGGCGGGCGGTTCGTGATCGAGGCGGGCGAGCGGAAGTTCGAGGCCGCGCAGGTGGTGGTCGCGATGTCCGACTATCAACGCCCCCACATCCCGGAGTTCGCGCGGGAGCTCGACCCGAGCATCGTCCAGCTGCACTCGGGGGACTACCAGAACCCGGCCCAGCTCCGCGAGGGGGGCGTGCTGCTGGTCGGCGCCGGCAACTCGGGCGCCGAGATCGCGATGGAGCTGGCCCCCCGGCACCGCGTCTGGATGTCGGGACGGCACCCTGGGCACGTGCCGTTCAAGTTCGACGGCTTCCTGGCCAAGCACCTCTTGATTCGTCTGCTCTTCCGTCTGGTGTTTCACCGCCTCCTCAGCGCGAAGACGCCGATCGGGCGCAAGGCGCGCGCCCAGGGCCACACCGCGGGCGTTCCACTGATTCGCCAGAAGCCCAGGCAGCTGGCGGCGGCCGGCGTCACCCGCGCCGCGCGGACGATCGGCGTCCGCGACGGACGACCGCTGCTCGACGACGGGCGCACGCTGGAGGTGACCAACGTGATCTGGTGTACCGGGTTCCGCGGCAGCTTCCCCTGGATCGAGCTGCCGATCTTCGACGAGAAGGGGAACCCGCGGCACGACGGCGGCGTCGTCGGCGAGGTGCCGGGGCTCTACTTCGTCGGCCTCCACTTCCTCTATGCGCTTTCGTCCTCGATGATCCACGGCGTGGGGCGCGACGCCGCACGCATCAGCGACGCCGTCGCCGCCCGCGCGGTCCCGACCCGCTCCGCAAGTGCCCAGCCGGCGGCAACGGCGGCGGCTTGATCAGCGGTGCGGGTGCCACTCGCCGTCGTGCCAGTCGTAGTGGTCTTCGTGGCGCTCCCAGCGGCCCGGCGCCCACTCGTAGCCGCGGCGCTCGTGCCTGTAGCGCCCGCGCGTCCAGACGTAGTGACGGTGGCGCCAGCCGTAATGCCCGCGGTCCCAGACGTAGCCTGGCCGCTCCACCACGCGCTCTTCGCGCACCGGCGGCGGCTCGTCGCGCCCGCCGTGAATGATCACCACCGCCGCCTGCGCCGTCGGCGAGACGAGCGCCGACATTCCCAGGCTCGACAGCGCCAATCCCGCCAGTCCCATTTTCCAGTTCGCCATACCGGAAGGTAAGTATTTCTGCCTGCCCGCGCCAGAGCCCCAAAGGCGCAAAGCGCGCAGCTTTCTCGCCCCACGGGCCACGCGATTCACTAATCTGGCGATCCCATGTCCGACGCCGAGTCTCCTTCAGCAGGCCCCAGCGACAACACTGCCGGGCGCATCGCCTCCCCCGAGCTGGAGATCAAAGACGCCCCGCTGATCTTCGGGCAGATCTGGAACCGCCTGGTGCAGGAGCGTGGGCTCGAGAACATGGTCTTCCCCAAGGAGATCATGTGGCTCGGCGGCGCGCCGGGCTCGGGCAAGGGGACCAACACGCCGTTCATCCTGCGCGAGCGCGGTCTGACCGCGGCGCCCATCGTGGTGAGCGATCTGCTGGACACGCCCGAGATGCGCGCGCTCAAGGATCGGGGACAGTTCGTCGGCGATCGCGAGGTGATCGAGGCGCTCTTGCGCAAGCTGCTCGAGCCGGCCACCCAGACGGGCGTCGTCGTCGACGGGTTTCCCCGCACCAAGGTCCAGGCCGAGGCGGTCAAGCTGCTGCACGACCAGATCATGCAGCTGCGCACGACCTACTGGGGCACCCCCACCGGCAAGAGGTTCCGGCGCCCCATCTTCCGCATCACCGTGCTGTTCGTGGGCGAGCAAACCTCGGTCGAGCGGCAACTCGGCCGCGGCCGCCAGATTCGCGCCCACAACGAGCGGGTGCAACGAACCGGCGCCGGCAACCTCATCGAATTGCGCCCCACCGACGTCGACGAGACGCTGGCGCGGAACCGCTACCGAACGTTCAAGGAGCTGACCTACGAGGCGCTCACCAGCCTGCGAAAGTACTTTCACTATCACTTCGTCAACGCCGAGGCGCCGCTGGAGGAGGTCGAAGAGAGCATCAACGCCGAGTTCCAGTACCAAAGCTCGCTGGAGCTGGGGCAGGCGACCTTCGACATCATCAACGGCATCCCGCTCGCCGCCGAGCTGACGCTGCACGCCCGGCAGGAGCTGGTGCGCCGCCTCGACTCCTACGAGCACGCCGCCGCGCCGCTGTTCAAGCGGGTCGCCGCCTTCATCGCGACCGAGGTCGTGCCCGTCATCGTGCGACACGCGCTGGCCGGCCGCTGCGTGGCGAAGACGGACGACGCCCTCTTCGAAGACGCCACCGCGGTCGAGATGGTGTTGGACGTGCTCGCCGAGCGCGGCTACCACGCCGTCTACCAGGAACAGCGCACGCCTGTCCCCGAGCGCCTCGACCTGCAGACCGGGAGCATCACCTCCCGGGACCACGTCCAGCACTCCTTCGAGATCCGCTTTCACCCGCCCGAGATCAGGCGCGGGCAATAGCGGCTCCCCGCGGCGACGGAATTGTGCCGTCGGGGTGCGCGTTGGACGACGGCGGTGTGACGGATCGAGGCGTGTGCGCGCGTCCTTGCAAGATTGAAACAGGGACCTCACCGGCTGGCGCGATCAGACCGTTTACTTCCTCGTCCAGGGGATGTTGGTCTGCGGCTGGCTTTACTATCGAGACTATCGAGACTTGCGTGACTCGCGTGACCCGCGCGGCGATCGTCGAGAGAGCGCCGACCACACCTTGAGATGGTCGTGGTCGCGCGCCGCCGGCCCAGCCGCCACCCAGTTCGCCAGCGCCCTCGTGCACGTGATCATCCTGGCCCGCGCGCTCCCCTTCGGCGCCCGCTTCGGGTTGATCGCCGCTGCCTGGCGCTGCGCTGAGCAGCTACACTCGCGCGATGTTCGGAGCCGCGGTCGCTTTGGGGATGCTCGTGGCTGCGGTGGACGCCACGCCGACGCAGCGAGAGGACTGCGACGCCACCTACAACAGCGAGGGACGCGCGCAGGACTTCGACAAGGCGTTGGCCTGCTACCGCGCCGAGGAGGAGTGGACGATGTTGGCGATCATGCAACTCAACGGCGAGGGGACGCCGGTCGACGTCGCGGGCGCGCGGGCCAGCTTCCTGCGCCTCGTCGCCCAGAAGGGGGAGAAGAACCAGGACATGGACGACTTCGCTCTCGACAAGATCATCAAGGAGCGCGAAGCAGATCCGCGGGCGAAGGCGCGGCGGGTCGTCTTCTGCCGGGACGTGGCCATGACCACCATTTCGGTCAACGTCTGCGACGCCCAGGAACAGGAGCACCAGGCGGCCAAAGGGGACGCGCATCTCCAGCAACTGCGCGCTCGGCTCGACCCGCGAATGCGGGCGCCGTTCGATCGCGTGGTCGAGACGTTCCACGCCTTCGTGCCCGCGGAGTCGACCCGCGCCTACCAGGCGTACATCGACGGTTCCATTCGCAACCAGTTCGCCACCTCGCAAGAGGCGTTGGTTCGCTCCAATTTCAGCAAGACGCTCAAGCTGTTGACGGCGTCGCGGGGAGCAGCGCCGCCGCCGCTCAAGAGATCGTGGGAGGCGGCGGACCGCCAGCTCAACGATCTCTACAAGGCCGACGTTCGCGGGTACGTGGCACAGTGGGAAAAGGCAGCCGCGGAGACCGCGGAGCCGGAGCTCAAGGCGAAATACACAGGCTGGGCAACTGACTACAGGCGCGACGCGCACGCCGCGCAGCACCAGTGGATCCTCTACCGCGACGCCATGGCCAAGCTGGCGGCCGCACGCCGGCCCGCCGCTGACGACGCCGAGGGGATCGCCAAGGCGCTGGTCACGGAAGACCGTCTGCGCGAGCTGCACCACGGCGTCGGCGAGGGCCGATAGCGCCGCGAGACGTGGGAGACACGGCGGCCGGCAGGCGCGCGCGGCAGGTAACAGTGTTATAGCTGCCCGCCGGAGGATATCGATGATCAAGAAGACGACCCTGCTGGCAGTCTCATTGTCCGCAATTTCATCAATCGCGTTGGCCCAGACTCAGATGGCTCCCGCGCCGGGCGCGGCGAAGCCGGCACCGGCGGCGAAACCTGCGGCCCCGGCCCCGGCGCCGATGGCAGCGGCCCCGAAGGCCGACGCCGCCAAGGCCGAGGCCCCGAAGCCGATGGGACCGCCCAAGCCCGCCGCCGAGAACGACATGTTCAAGAAGGTGGCCGGCACCTGGAGCTGCGAAAGCATGAGCAAAGGTCCCGACGGCAAGGACATGAAGGTCAAGACCACCTGGGCCTGGAAGAGCGTCCTCGGCGGTCAGTGGTATTCGGTCGTCTACAAGCGCGCCAAGGCCGGCCCGATGTCTGCCTTCGAAGGCAACGCCACCGTCGGCTACAACGGCGCCGAGAAGAAGTACGTGTTCGTCGGGTTCGACAACATGGGCGGCTGGATCAACCTCAGCAGCACCGACGGCATGGCCTACGCCGGCGAAGGCCTGCCCATGGGCAAGGTGGGACCGATGAAGATCGCCTTCGCCAAGGGCAAGGACAAAAAGGGCCAGGAGAGCGACAAGCTGATGGACGTCTCCCTGGACCTCGGCGGCATGATGGTCAGCGAGAGCTGCAAGAAGTAGCGCCCTCTAAGCGCAATGAATTGAAGCGCGATGGATCGCAGACTCTGGTCTGTCGCGTTGGCGGCGGCTTCGCTCTCGGGCGAGGCCGCCTTCGCCGTCGATCGGCCCGCGCCCCCCGCCGACCTGCCCGCGCTCATCGAGTGCCGCGCCGAGATCCGCGACTACAACGCGCTCGGTTTCAAGGTCGTCGGCGATCCGGATGCTGCCAAGGCAATGGGATGGATCGAGGTCAAGCAGGAGAACCCGTTTCTTCGAGAGTACCGTCTCCCGAAAGCGATCGCCGTCTTCGGTCACCGCACCAAGAACATCGCCTTCGCCAGCGCCGGCCTCTTGGCCATCCTCGACAACGTCTCCCCGAAGACGCTGATCGGATGTGAATACCGGATCGACGTCGACTGAAGCGGCCCGCTACCACGACCCCGAAGCGCCGCCGCCGCCGAAGTCGCCGCCCCCGCCCGAAAAACCGCCTCCGCCCGAGGAGTCGCCCCCGCTCGACGAGCTGCTCGCCCCGCTCGAGGAATCGCCGCCGACCGCGGGCGCGCCCCCCGATCCCGAGAGCGGACCGCCTCGGCTGAAGCGGCCGCCCCGATTCAGGAGCGCGTAGATGCCGGCGAGCAAAAGCACCGCTGCGAACGGACCGAGGAACATCAGGGCGAACAGAAGAATCGCCATGTGCGTCGACCCGGACGGCGCGCGCGCGGCGCGGGCGGGCGGCTTTTCGCCGCCGGACACGGCGACGCCCCTCCCCGCGGCGGTCATCAACGTGCCGAACGCGCGCTCGAGCCCGGCGGCGTAGTCGCCGGCGCCGAACGCGGGCGAGATCACCTCGCGAATCACGCGCGCCGACTGCGCGTCGGTGATCGCCGCTTCCAGGCCGTAACCGACCTCGATCCGGATGGCGTGCGGCTGGTTGACGACGAGCAGCAGCAACCCGTCGTCCGTCCCCTTCTTTCCGAGCTTCCAGCTCTCGACGACGCGGATCGAGAACGGCTCGAGCGCATCACCGTCGAGGCTGGGGAGCGTCAGCAGGGCGAACTGATGTCCGGACGACGCCTCGTACGCGGCCAGCTGCTGCTCGAGCCGCTGCCGGGCAGCGGGCGAGAGCAAGTTGGCGTGGTCGTTGACCCGGCCTTCGAGCGTGGGGACCTCGAGCGCCCATGCCGCCGCTGGCGCCAGCAGCGCCGCCGCGAGCGCGACCGCGAGCAAGGCAGGTCTCTTCATGGTCAGTGTCATGCAGTCGGCTATCGATCGTTGAGCTCCGCGTGGCCCTTGAGCTCCGCCTGCTGGCGAATGTCCTCTTTGGACATCGGGTGCTCGAACCGCGCCCGCAGCGCCCGGTAGATGAACGTGGGCCGGTCGACGACGCCGGACGCTTCCGTCCCGGATGGAGCCTCTCCGCCCACCAGGGCGGCGGCATTGGCCATCGCGGAAGAGATCTGTTCATAAAAGCTGTCGAGCTCGTCGCAGGTCTGGGCGCCGCTGGAAATGTCGGCTCCGCCGCGGAGGACCCGACCCGCCTCCTTGCTCTCCGCGGCCGCCTCCTTGGCCGGCGCGACCGAGGCGATCGCCGCGCCGAGCGGCGCTTTGAGCGCGGCGTGCTTGCCGGGCGGGAGGCGCTCGGCGCGCACGATCGCCATGAAGACCGCGCACGGTCGGTCGTAACCGGCCTTGGTCAGGCCGTCGAGATAAGCCGTGAGATCGGCCGGCGACCGCAGGGGCGCGGCGGCCAGCGCCGCCACCGCCTTCGGCGAGCGGGCCAGCGCCTGGCGCTTGGCCGACAGCAACCCGAGGTCGAAGGCTACGTCGGCCCGATCGGTGTTCGCCTCGCCGCCGGTCTGCTCGGCGAGCGCCTGCATGCTGCCGAGCATCTTCATCCTGGTCGGCCCCATCTCCTCGCAGTCCTTGGCGTCGGCGACCGAGGCGCCGAGCGCGCGCGCCATCCTGACCGAGGGCCCGCCGGCCTCTTTGCCGCCGCCGAGCTGCTTGGTCAGATCGTCGATCTGCGTCTGCACCGCGGCCGCCAGCAGCTTGCGCTGACCGTCGTTCACATCCCCCGCCCGCCCGATCGCCGTCAGCAGCGCGCAGGTCGGTGACTGGCCGGCCAGCGCCTTCAACCGAAGGAACCGCTGCAGTCCCGCCTGGTCCGAGAACGGCCCGTCGCCCAGCCGCTCGAGCGCGCTCTTGCCGAGCTGCTGCCGCTTGTCGATGCACGGTTCGGTCTCGCACCCTTTGAGGCTGGCGGCAGCCTGCTCCTCACCGCCTTCGCCCTTGCCCTTTCCGATCTGAAGCAGCGCCTCTGCCCGGCCGAGATAGGCGTAGTCGAGCGGCGCCAGCTTGAGCGCCTGGTCGAAGAAACCGGCCGCCGCCGGGTAGTCGTGCGCGGCGATCGCCAGGTTCCCCTTCGCCCCGAGCTCGTCGGCGCGATCGCGGTCCGACTTGCACGCCGGGAGCGCGGCCGCGACCGCCAGCAACACCCACGACACCACCAGTCGCCTCATACGCGCTACCGCTATCATGGACGCTACCAGCCGAGCTTGGCCTGGAGCTCGGCCGCCAGCTGATTGCCCATCAACGTCTGTTCGGTGACGTTGGGGTGGTACTGGCAGGCGGCCGCGGCGGTCGGCTGCGCGGCGATCTGATCGAAGAATTCGACGCGCGCGTCGCCCGCCGCGTTGACCATGTCGACCACCACCTGGATGTGGCCTTCGATCGTCTGCAGGTCGCCGCCCGACAGCAGCGGACCGATGATGCAGACGATGTACGCCTGCGGGTACTTGGCGCGCACCGTCTGGACCAGCGCCAGGTAAGCGTCCTCGAAGGGCTGCCCCGGATCTCCCTTGCTGTTGCTGATGTCGTTGGTGCCGAGGTTGATGACCACCGCCTGGGGCGCGATGTGAAAATCCCACAGCGGCGCGCTGTCGTTGGCCAGCGTCAGCGGGTAGAGAATCGGCATCGTGCCGGTCATGTCGCCGCCGTAGTTGCGGTAGACGCCGCGCCCCGAGGCGGCGATGGTGCTGACCTCGGCGCCGACCGCCCGCGCGGCGACCGACGCGTAGCTGTCCCAGTCGCTCTCGGTCGGGAAGCAGTCGCTGTCGCTCAGCATCCCGAGATCGCCGTAGCCGGCGGTGATCGAATCGCCGATCACCTCGATGAGGCGCGCCGGCCCGGCCGGCGGATCCAGCAACGTGCCCCCCTCGACGGTGAGCCCGGTCAGCGTCGCGTCGCCCTCCGGCCCTTCGGTCTGGCGGTAGAGCTCGACGGTGTGATTCCCCGCCGCCAGCCCGGTGGCCAGGACGTAGGTCCCGGCGCCGTTGGCGACGGTGAAGACCGGCTGCGGCGCACCGTCGACCACCGCCTTGAAGAGGTAGGGCTCGTTCGAGTTGGTGACGGTGAGAGCGGCCGAGAGGCCGGTCCCCGAGAGCTGGGCGACGAAGCCGGTTCCGGACCAGGAGAAGCGCGGCCCGGCGGCGTTGCCGGTGTCGACCCGGCCGAACCAGCGGACGCCCGACGCCACCACCCCCGCCGGCGGGACGGCCGCGCCTGCATCGGTCCCACTGTCATTTCCCGGGCTGCCGCCGCTGCCCATGGTGTCGGAGCCGCCCGAGGAACAACCCGCCGCCGCCAGCGCCCCGAGGCCCAGCACCCCCAGCCGCATGAAGGTCACGCGCAACATGATCGATCTCCCGAAGTCATTGGGCACTCAGTCGACCGTCAACTGAAAGGCCAGGCAGTAGTTCGGCTGCGGCAATCCGGTGACGCTGCCGACGAAGGGATCCGAATCGCGCAGGTTCCCCCAGTCCGCGGGTTGAGCCGCCGGCGGCGTCCCCCCCTCGGCGGTGGCCGCGTAGCCGACCGTCACCTGGAAGCCGGTCAGGTCCTGTCCGACGAGCAGGCGGCTCCGCCGAGGCGAGGGCCAGCGTTAGGAGACAGCGACGGGGCATTGGCGTGCATCATGGTCGATTCTCGAATCTCCGGGAACCCCTATGAACCGCCTAGGAAACCGGCGGCAGGACGGCCGTGGTGCAGTGGATGCCGTGCCGCTCGCAGGCGTCGGTCATCGCCGCGACGAACCGCACCGCCTCACCGTGCGGCGCCTCGGCGCAGTCGAGCCGAATCTGCACCGGCTTGCCCACGTATTGCGGGTACTGCTCGGCGAGGAAGCCGTCCAGCACGTAGCCCATGTAGCGATTGAGCTTCTCCTCGATCTGCTTGATCTGCTCGCCGGCGACGCCCCACGGGCGACGTTCGATCATGACGAGGACGACGGTGTCCGAAGCGCGGTCCAAGCTGATGAGGTCGATGACCATGGGGTTCTGCACCCCCGTCTCTCCGAACTCCGCGACCATCTCTTCTCGTGTGAGCTTGTCCAAGTTTGGCCTCGCCTCCCATCTAACATCCTCGGCCCCCCGACGCCTCAGTGACAATGGCGGCGCCGGGACAGCGTCACGGCGAGCGGGGCACGGTGAAGAAGAAAGAGGCGCCGCGCCCGGGCTCGCTTCTGACGGCGATCTCTCCGCCGTGCGCGCGCACGATGCTGCGGGCGATGTAGAGGCCGAGCCCGGTTCCCTTCGAGTCTCCCTTCCAGTACTGCTCGAAGACGTGCGGGAGATCTTCGGGCTTGATGCCGCTCCCGCTGTCGTCGACCGCGAACCGGACGACGCCATCCCGGGCCTCGATCCCGACGGTGATGTGTCCCTCTTCCGGCGTGAACCGGAGCGCATTTCCGATCAGGTTCCCCAGCACCTGCAGCAGCCGATGCCGGTCACAGCTGACGAGGATGGTCCCGCCCGGCCGCTTCGATTTCAGGCTCACGCCGCGTTCTCGGGCGAGCGGCGTCTGCAGGTCGATTGCCTCCTCCACGATCGACTGCGCGTCCTCCTGTTGAATGGTCATGGCCAGCTCGCCGCGCTCGACCTGGGCGGCGTCGACCAGATCGCCGATCAGGCTCTCCATCCGGGAGGCCGCCCGATCGATGATGTTCAGCCGGCGCTGAAAGGATGCCTCGAGGTCCGCGGTGTTCTGCAGGGCTTCGGAGGTCGCCTTGATCGCCGTCAGCGGATTGCGGAGATCGTGGACCACCACCTCCATGACCCGCTCGTGGGCCCGTTTGGCGTCGTCCGCGCGGGCGCGCGCCAGGTGCAACGATTGCACGATCTCGCAGATCGCCACGCTGACGAAGAAGAAGAGGACCAGGTCCGAGTTGACGTGAGCTCCAGGCGTGGACTCCGTCCAGAAACAGCCGAGGGCGACAGTGCTGAGCGCGACCGAGAGCAGCCCGGGACCGAAGCCGCCGAACCAGGCCGCCAGCATCACCGTCGGAAGGAAGACCAGGTGGCGGTTGTGCTGGCGCCCCCAGACCGGATCGAGGGCGAGGCGTCCGGCGATGACCAGCATCGTCAACGCGGTGGCCCCGCCGTAGCGCGTCCAGATTCTGCGCTGGGGAATCGCGGACCGGCCTTGGCGCACGCCCAAGGCTACGGGCGGTGCCCGCCTGTCGCAACGGAATCCGCCCCCGAACGCGGAGGCCTTCAGGGAAGGTAGTCGACGGTGGCAAATCCGTTGGCCGGCATGGCGAACTGCAGCTTCTTGCCACCGACAGCCAGGGTGTACGTCGTGGCGGCGCCGGAGTTGTACATGATCGTCACGATGCTGCCGTCCAGGTTCTTGAAGGCGAGCGCGCTGCCGCCGCTCGTCGCCACCACCTTGGCCCCCACGTTGACGAACTGCGAGCAGTGGCGAAAGACGTAGTAGGCCGGCGTGATGGTGAGCGCCTTCGTCGAGGTGTTCACCGTCAAGAGCGCGTTTTGCGGCCACGGGCGCACCGAGTCGATGTTCTTCCCGGCCGTGTCGAGCACGGTGTTCCAGGCGCTGTAGGCGGTCACCCCGGCGGCGATCCAGTCGTGGATGTTGCCCCAGCTCTCGACGGCATAGGCGTAGTCATTGGGGGCCATGTTCGCGTTGAAAGCGGGGAAGCCCGACGGATTCCAGGGGTAGTTGCCGCATTTGTGCTCGGTCTGCCAGATGGGCAGGTTGTAGGACTTCGCAGCGGCGACGTTGGGTTCCATGTTCCACTGGTAGCCGAAGAGCTTGAGGTAGCTCTTGGCGGTGGTGTCGGCGAGGACGGCGCTGACGATCCCGGGATCGGTGCCGCTGTTGGCGTTGGACATGGTGCCGAGCATGATCTTGGTCGTCAGGTGCGCGGTCGAGAAGGCGGGGCCGAGATACTGGCCGACGAACTTGGTGAAGAGCGGCGACGCCCAGCCGCAGGACGGGTAGTTGTCGAAGTAGTTGGGCTCGTTCTGCGGGGCGACCGATTCGATGGTGATGTCGTGGGCCGCGTATCCCTGCACCCACTGGACGAAGTACTGAGCGTACGCCGTCAAGACCTGCGGGTTGTCCATCATGCAACCGCTGTCGAAGGCCGTGCCGCTGTAGGTGCACGCCGTTCCGTTCACCGTGCCGCTGCTGGTCTTCATCCAGGTCGGCGGCGTCCAGGGGCTGGCCCAAAATCGGATGCTGCCATTCACCGATTGCGCCGCCTGAATGTAGGGAATCAGATACTTGGTGTCTTCGGTGAGCGAGAAGCTGGTCATGTTGTAGTCGGTGCCGCCGCTGGCGATCTCGTCGTCGGTGTAGCGGCTGACCGCGTAGTCGTTGGCGCCGATGGGGACCCGGCCGATGTTGAAGTGGGCGGCGTCGGAGCCGTAGAGCAGATCGAGGGCGTTGTCCCGATCGGTCTGGCTGAGCATCGAGAGGTAGCTCCAGCCGAGCTCGTTGAAGGCGCCGCCGAACCCCTCCCAGGTCTGAGCCGTCGAGCTGTCGTTGACGGTCACGGTGGCGGTTCCGCTCGGCACCGTGGTCAGCGTCCCCGTCTTCCAGAAAGCACCCGACGCGGAGGTGACCACGCTGGACTGGGCCGGCGGCGCGCCGCCCGTTCCGGTCGCGCCGCCGGTCGCCGTCGTGCCGCCGGTCGCCGTCGTGCCGCCGGTCGCCATGCCGCCAGCTCCCGAACCCGTCGTGCCGCCGTTGCCCGTCGTGCCGCCGTTGCCGGTCGCGCCGCCGTTGCCGGTCGTGTCGCCGCAAGTGTCGTTGCTGCAGACCTGGCCGGCCGGGCAGGTCGTCGTGCAGCTCCCGCAGTGGGTCGCGTCGGAGGCGACGCAGGCGCCGTTGCAAGACATCAGACCGACCTGGCACTGGCACGACCCGCCCTGGCAGACCTGCCCGGTCCCCATACAGGGGATGCCGCAACCGCCGCAGTTCATCGGATCGCTCGTCACGTCGACGCAGTCGGTGCCGCAGGCCGTCTGTCCGTCGGGGCAGCTGCTCCCGCCGGTGCCGCCGGTGCCCGTCGCCCCGTTCTTGGCGCAAGCCGCCGCCAGGAACGCCAGACCGAGCCCGAAGACCCACCCCCGTGCCGTCGTCATGGAACCCTCATTCCCGGCGGGTCCGAAAGTGATCGCGACCGCGCGCGCCGTCGGATTTACGGAACGGGCAGGCTGAACGACACCGCGTAATTCGGATTCGCCTGCTTGGTGGTGCCGCCCATGAACGGATCCGAATCGCGCAGCTGCCCCCAGCGCACCGCCTTGGAGTGGTTGGAGGACTGCTTGCCCTGGTTGGTGAGGGCGTAGCCGACGTAGAGACCGCTGGTCGGCAGATCGGCGCTGGCCGTAATCTGCACGGAGTCGCCCGAGATGGCGACCGAGCTGATGGTGATGTTCGAGGCCGAGCTGGTGGTGGTCGAAGTCGTCGCGGTGAAGAGCTCGAAGCCCTTGCCGTTCATCCAGGCGGTGATCTTGGGCGCGTCGAAGCTGGTGTCCCAGTTGAGCGGCGGCACCGGCACGTGGAACTGCACGGTCACCACGCGCCCGTTGCGGGAGACGTTGCTCGGCGCCAGCGGTTGCCAGCAATTCGTAGCCGGTCACGTTGAGATGAATACCGTCTCCGTCGGAGTGCGCCGGGTATTGGTACTTGGGCCCGGTGCAGACGAAGTCGCCCGGGTTCTGCACGCCGAGCTGCCATTCCGTGTTGTTGACGATCGGACGCAGATCGGTGCTCGCGGTGCAGGCCGGGGTCCCCGTTGAGCGCGAGCATCAAGTTGTTGTAGGGCTGGGTCGTCAAGGCGGCCGGGGTCGTGCCGACCGAGAGGCTCTGCCCCGAGCCAATCACGCCGACCCAGCTGAACGACGGCGTTGCCACCGCGACGGAGCTGCCGGCCGCGCCGGTCGATCCGGCGGCGCTCCCGTCTTTTCCTGAAGCGCCGCCGCTGTCGGCGCCGCCCGTCGCCGATGTGCCGCCAGCGCCGCTCGCGCCGCCGCTGCCTTGCGCTCCACCCGTAGCGGCGCCACCCGCGCTACCGGTGCTGCCGCCGGAGCTGGAATTTCCGCACCCTGCCATCGCTACCGCGGCGACGATCAGCAACAGGTGCCAGTTGAGCTCGAGCTTCATGGTCCGTCGTCGATTCCGAAGACGAACTATCGGCTTTGTGCTCGAGCCGGTCTTCGCATTTGTGGTCGCTCAGACGGGCACCGGGCCGAACTTTCCCGTCTCAACGTCGGCGATCGCCTGTCGGATCTCGTCGAAGGTGTTCATCACGAAGGGGCCGTATTGGACGACCGGCTCGCCGAGCGGAGCACCGGCCAGCAAGACGATGTGGCTGTCTTCATGACTCTCTTCATGACTGTCTTGGCTATTCTCCTGGTTGGCGGTCAGCTCGAGGCGCTCGCCGTCGTTGGCGAACAGGATCAGCTCACCCGCGTGCGCCGACTCCTCGCCCGCCCGGACGTGTCCCTTGGTGACCACCGCCAGCGCGTTGTGGGTCGCCGGCAGCGCGAGCGGCAGCCTGCCGCCTGCGGGGAGCCGCACGTCCAGCATCGTGATCGGCGTGAAGGTGTGGGCCGGACCGCGCGCGTTTTCATACGCGCCGGCGATGACCCTGACCTCGCCGCCGTCGGCCAGCGCCACCCGCGGAATGTCGGCCGCGGTGATCGGCTGGTAAGCGGGAGCCGCCATCTTGTCCTTGCTGGGGAGGTTCACCCAGAGCTGCATCATGTGCATGCGGCCGCCGGCCCGGGTGAGCTCGTCCTGGTGATACTCCTCGTGGAAGATGCCGCGCCCGGCGGTCATCCATTGAACGTCGCCGGGGCCGATCACACCGGCGTGGCCGGCGTTGTCCTGGTGGGCGACCGCGCCCTCCCAGGCCAGGGTGACCGTCTCGAACCCACGGTGGGGATGCCAGCCGACGCCACGCTTGCCGCGCGCCAGCGGCGCGAACTCCTTCGGGGGACCGTAGTCCATCAACACGAACGGGCTCACCCGCTCGGGCGGCAGGTGCTCGCTCGGAAAGTACGTCGACACGTGAAAGCCGTTGCCGACCCAGTGGAAGGTGGTGCTCCGGTGGATGCTCTCGACGCTGCGGAGCCCGGCCGTCGCCTGCGTCGCGGGTTGGGTTGCGACCTGAGTTTTCATGCCTCGGAGTGTAATCGCCCCAGCGCACTGGAACACTGGGTGCCGGGTGATGCCTGGCATCACCCGCCGTGAGAGTCCCCCGGTTCCATCTCCTTCTTGCAGAGCTCGGAGAGACGGAGCTGCGCCCACTCGGCGACCGGACCCATGACGGCCTGCCGCCGCCACACCAGGACCAGCGATCGCCGCGGCGCCACGCTCCCCCAGGCGTCCAACCGGAGCTCGACCAGCCGCCCGCTGCGAAGATCTTCACGCACGAGGTGCTCGGGCATGTGTCCCCAGCCGAGCCCGCCGGCGATCAGCGCCTGCTTGGTCGCCAGATCGACCACCCGCCAGGTCTTGGGCGAAAAGACGCCGTGATCGTCGGCGGTGGACTCGCCCTCGGGGCGGTGCTGCCCCTGCACGATCTGCACGGTCTCGGCCAGCGCGCCCGCCTCGATCCGGCCCTGGCGCTGCGCCAGCGGATGCGCGCGGGCGGCGACCGGGATCAGGCGGACGTCGGCGACAGGCCGGCTGTCGAGATCGCTGAGGTCGGCGTCTTCGATGGCGATGCCCCAGGCCGAGCGCTTCTCGCGCACGTGCGCCGTGACGCCGGAGAGAATTTCGGTGAAGAGCAACAGCCCGACGTCGGGGTGCTCGCGGGCGAAGTCCTTGGCGAACGCCACCAGCGACTCGGTCGGAAACATGACGTCCACCACGATGTGCAGCGTCCGCTCGGCGCCCCGCTTCAAGCTGGCCACCAGCTCGTCGAGGGCGCCCACACCGTCCTCCACCTTGACCGCGGCCGCGACGACCGCCTCGCCGTGCGCGGTCAGCACCGGGACCCGCCCGGTGCGATCGAAGAGGCGGAGCCCCAGCTGCGCCTCCAGCCGATCGATCGACTGGCTGACCGCCGCCTGAACGCGCCCCAGCTTGCGCGCCGCCGCCGAGAAGTTGCCCGCCTCCGCCACCGCCCTCAGCGTCCGGAGCTGCTCGATCGTCACGCCCTCCAACATCGAGCCGAGGATACCCCACGGTGAGCGGCGCTTTTCAAGGCGCGTTCCGGCCGAGCTGGCGCCGCAGCACCGCCGGATCGTTGGTGGGAAGCTGGCAGTGTCCGCGCTCGCAGACATACGCGGTGCTGCGGCCACGGAGCGCCCGCTTCCCTTCGACGATAGGCGCCACCGTCGCCAGCGCGGCCAGGTCGTCTCCCTCGCCGCTCGCGGCCAGCGCTCTATTCGGCAGGAAGGTGTGCCGCAAGACGGAAAGCAGAGGCGCGGCCGAGGCCTCTCCCGCATTGGCTCCGGCCTCCTTGGGCCAAACCACCACGACCTCGCGGGCGTCGTCGGTGCGGAAGTCGAGCGCGAGCAGCGCGTCGCCGAGCGACGTCGGTCGCTGCGACAGGGCATCGTGGAGGACGGCGAGCGCCCGATCGGCGATCGCCCGCCAGTGGTCGTCGCCGGTGAAAGTGGCGGCGCGGAGCGCGTTCATGAGGGCCACCGACGCGCCCGACGGCGTGGCCCCGTCGGCGCGGGGGCGCTCGCGCGCGATCAGCTTCTCTTGATCGGCGGCGGTCGTGAACCATCCACCCTCTGCCGGATCGGCGAACAGCCGCTCGGTCTCCCGACACAGGCCCAGCGCTTCGCGCAGCCAGCGCGGATCGAACGACGCCTCGTAGAGGTCGAACAGGCCGGCGGCCACAAAGGCGTAGTCCTCCAGATAGCCCGGTTGCACGGCGCGACCGTCCTTGAAGCTGCGCATGAGGCGACCGCCGACCCGCAGCCTGGTCAGCACCAGATCGGCCGCGCGGGCCGCGGCGCGGACGTAGCGGACCTCATCGAGGACCCGGCCGCCGGTCGCCAGGGCGGAGATCGCCAGACCGTTCCAGGCGGCCAGGATCTTCTCGTCGCGAGCGGGAGCGACCCGGCGGGCGCGGACCGCGAAGAGCTGCTTTCGCGCGCCGTCGAGCGCCGCCCGCTCGGTCTCGTCAGGGCGCGGCACATGGAGGATGTTGCGCCCCTGAAAGTTGCCGGCCGGCGTGACGCCGTAATAGCGGGCAAATCGCTCGGCGCCGGCCCCCAGCGCCGCTTGGATCTCGGCCTCCGACCAGAGGAAGAACTTCCCCTCCTCGCCCTCCGAGTCGGCGTCGGTCGCCGAATAGAAACCACCTTCGGGCGAGGTCATCTCGGCGAGGAGGTAGTCGAGCGTCTCGCGCGCGACCCGCGCAAAGTCGGACCGGCCGGTGACCTGATAGGCCTCGAGGTAGTCGACCGCCAGGAGCGCGTTGTCGTAGAGCATCTTCTCGAAGTGCGGCACCAGCCACGCGGCGTCGGTCGCGTAGCGGTGAAACCCGCCGCCGACCTGATCGCAGAGGCCACCGGCGGCCATCTTCTCCAGGGTGGAGGTGGCCATCCGCAGCGCCTCCGGATCGCCGGTGCGGCGGTAGTCGCGCAGGAGAAGCCGGATCGAGAGGCTCGAGGGGAACTTCGGCGCGCCGCGAAGGCCGCCGTTCCGGTCGTCGTACCCCCGCTTGAAGTTGCTCACCGCCTCGGCGATCGGCCCGGCGTCCGGGGGTCCGCCGGAGAGCATCGACGCCGACGCGGTCGCCGCCCCACCCTCCAGATCGCGCCTCACCGCCGTGGTCAGCGCCGCCGTTTGTTGCGCGATGCGGGCCGGGTCCTGGAGATACGCTTCGCTCATCCGCTGCAGCAACGTGAGGAACCCCTGGCTGGCGCCCCGGCTGCCGTCTCGCGGCGGGAAATAGGTCCCGCCGAAGAACGGCGCCCGATCGGGCGTGAGCCAGAGGCTCATCGGCCACCCTCCGGACCCGGTCAGCGCCTCGACCGCGCTCATGTAGACGGCGTCGACGTCGGGCCGCTCTTCGCGATCGACCTTGATGCAGACGTAGTGGCCGTTCATGTAGCGCGCGATCTCCTCGTCCTCGAACGACTCGACCTCCATGACGTGACACCAGTGGCAGGTGGAGTAGCCGATCGAGACGAAGAGAGGCACACCCCGCCGCCGGGCCTCGGCGAACGCTTCGTCGCCCCAGGGGTGCCAGTCGACAGGATTGTGGGCGTGCTGCAAGAGGTACGGGCTGGTCTCGAGGATGAGACGGTTGGTGTACTTCGGGGCGTTGCCGACCAGGTGGCGGGTCCGGGGAACGTAGGCCGGGGCGGCCGCCTGCCGCTCCGCCAGCGCGGCGCGCAATCGCGCGTTCAACCCCGGCGGCGGAGGCGGCGCCCCCGGAAGCCACCCGACCGGCGATCCGTCGCCGTCGCTCGCCTGGTCGCGCCCGTGGGCGGTGGGCGCGTGAATCCGGCAGCCCGCCGCCAGCGCGAACAGCACCAGCAGCTGCCACCTTGCGCCAGGCCCCTTCATCGCGCGAAGCTACCTCATCGCGGCAGCGGCCGATCGGCCGTCAACCTGAGCCGGCCCGCCGCCTCAGCGGCAGGGCCAAATCGCGCCAGAAATGAGAGGGCGATGCCCAAGGATGCGAGGACGCGGGGGAGAAGCGGGGTGCAATGTGCCCGCATGCACGCTCCTGCCTCTCAGAATCGCCTCCTGAAGATCGTTTTCGGCGCGGCCGGGAATCCTTCTGCCATGAAGACAGCTCGCGTATGGACCTTAGGACTTGGCCTGGCGTTCCTCGCCGCAGCTTGCGCGAAGGGGAATGGCGGAACGACCGGGGCTGGCGGCGGCAGCGGGTCCTGCGGCTCCGGTCAGATGGAGTGCAACGGCTCCTGCACCGACATCGAGGCCGACAGCCAGAACTGCGGCACCTGCGGCTACGTCTGCGACACGGGGACGATCTGCCAGGGCGCCACCTGCGTCTGCGCGACCGGGTTCGTCTCCTGCAGCGGCCAGTGCGTTTCGTCGAACACCGATCACTGCGGGACCACCTGCGCGGCCTGCCCGAGCGGCAACGTCTGTAACAACGGCCAGTGCTCGTCGTCGTGTGCCTCGGGCAGCACGATGTGCATGGACGGCGCGTGCAGCTCGGACACCGACACGGGGCACTGCGGGTCCAGCTGCACCTCCTGCGCCGGCGGCGCCACCTGCAACAGCGGCACTTGCACCTGCAGCGTGTCGGGTCAGCAGAACTGCAGCGGCACCTGCATCGACACCTCGTCAAACCCCAGCAACTGCGGGAGCTGCGGCAACGTCTGCGGGTCCGGACAGTCGTGCACGAACGGCGCCTGCGTGGGCGGCGGGAGCACCGGCGGGACGACCGGCAGCGGTGGCTCCGGCACCGGCGGGACGACCGGCACCGGCGGCTCGGGCACCGGCGGCACCACCGGCAGCGGCGGCTCCGGCACCGGCGGCGCCACCGGCACGGGTGGGACCGGGACGACGAATCAGCCGCTGGTGGTCACCTCCGCCAACAACGCCTTCTGGAAGACGAACGGGACGCTGACCACCTCGACCGCGAACGCCACCGTCACCGTCAACGACACCACCGTCAAGCAGAACTGGGAGGGCTTTGGCGGCGCGTTCAACGAGCTGGGCTGGAGCTACATCCAGATGCTGAGCGCCAGCGACCAGACCAAGGTCATGGACCTGCTGTTCGGCACCGACGCCGCTCACTTCGCCATCGGGCGCATCCCAATCGGCGCCAGCGACTACGCGCTCTCGCGCTACACCGACGACGAGACGTCGGGCGACACCAGCCTCAACAGCTTCTCGATCACCGAGGACATGAAGTACCTGATCCCCTACGTGCAGGCGGCGCAGAAGGTCAACAGCGGCCTCCGATTTTGGGCCAGTCCCTGGACGCCGCCGACCTGGATGAAGACGTTCACCGGCAACGACTCCAACGGCACCGCGTGCAAGCTGGTCGGCAGCACCAACTTCGACGGCGGCTGCATGAACGCGACGAGCGCGAACCTGACGGCCTTCGCGAACTACCTCTCGAAGTGGGTCACGGCGTACAACGGGCTGCAGATCAAGATCGACACCATTTCGCCGCAGAACGAGCCGAACTACGCGCAAGGCTACCCGTCCTGCCTCTGGAACACGGCGGACTACGTCACCTTCTTCAAGGGGGCGCTGACGACGGCGTTTCCAAGCTCCGGCAGCACCAAGGTCATGCTGGGTACGATGTCGAACGGCGACAACGGCGCCAGCAGCTTCGATCTCAAGGTGGTCCAGGCCGTCGAGGCAGACTCGACCGCCAAGACGATCCCCAAGGTCATGGGCCTGCAGTGGGGGATGCTGGACCTCTACAATGGGCTCACGAGCGGCATCGGGCCCTCGAACTTCATGACCGGCAGCCTTCCCGTCTGGGCGACCGAGCACAAGTGCGGCAACTATCCGTGGATCACGAACACCTCGACCAGCAACCCGGCGACCGGCACGAACTTCCCGGCTTACGCCGCGACCGCGCCCAACGATCAGGCTTACGGCGTCGAATCCTGGGCCTACATCCGCAACGCCATCAACAAGGGTGGCGTGACCGCGTACAACGCCTGGAACATGGTCCTCGACACGGTCGGAAAGGGGAACGACACGACCCGGGCCTGGGCGCAGGACGCGCTGCTGGTGGTGAACACCTCCTCGAAGACGCTGACGGTGACGCCGGCCTACTACGTCTTCCGCCACTGCTCGCAATACGTTCAGGTGGGCGCGACGGTCGTCACCACCACCGGCGGCGACGCGATCGCCTGGAAGAACCCGGACGGCAGCGAGGTGGCGGTCATGTACAACTCCGGAAGCGCGTCGACCTATACGATCGCCATCGCCGGCAAGAAGATGCAGTTCGCCATGCCGGCGGCCGGCTGGGCGACCGTCTACATCCCCGCCAGCTGAGCGCGCGACCTTGAGCCCGGGCGTGGACCTCGTCGCGGCGCCGCCGCGGCGGGGCCACAAATCATGATTTCCGATATTGTGGGCCCCGGCTCACGTTCGGGCCGCCGTTCGGCGCCGCGACATGGCTCCATTGCCGCGCGGAGGGCCGTGATACGGTACTTTCCTTTCAGGCAGTGGCCGGGCGCCGTCGAGATTCATCGAAAAAAGAGCTCGTTAGGAGTTTCAATGCGTAATGTGACAATGCTCAAATCGTTGCTTTGGCCGGCTCTCGGTTGTTTGTTTGCGTCGGCTTGCTCGCTCCCCGCGCTGAAGGGCGGCGATGCTTCCATTGTCGTCCAAGGCTGCGGCGCCGATGACGCCGGCGTCGCCGACGCTGGCAGCACCGTCATGGCCACCGGGGACGTCGAGAACGTCATCACGCCCCAGGCCTGCGCGGCGGTGGGCGCCAACCCCAACGCGATCGACAAGTACACGCAGGGCTACGCCTACGCCGACCCGATGATCGTGAACGAGGTCGAGGCCACGATGACGACCATCAGCGTCGCCGACGAGGCCACGCAGATGCGTGGCATGCCCTACGGCTCGGCGGGGGCGACTCAGTTCAACGACATTCAGCGCAGCGAAGACACCGCCACGATTCGCGGCTATCGGTATCGGGACGCCTCGCGCGGCATGAACCTGGGCGAGGACATCGACGGCGCCTTCGCCACCGCCGGCCTCGTGAACAATTCCCACGTCGGATACTCGACCGCGTTCCCGGTCAGCATGGCCCGCGGCGCCGCCTTCGACCTCGACCTCGAGTACGCGGTCGGCGAGGCGATCGGCGACGAGATGCAGGCGGCCCAGCAGACGCTGCTGCTGGCCCCCTGTATGAACCTGCTCCGTCATCCCTACTGGGGCCGCGCGCAGGAGACCTACGGCGAGGATCCCTATCAAATCGGCCGTCTGGCCTCGGCGATGGTGGTCGGCGTCCAGGAGCACATCGCCGCCAACGCCAAGCACTACATGGGTTACGACGTCGAGAACGGCCGCAACACCAACGATGCCGAGATGGTCGACGAGCAGACGCTGCGGGAGATCTACGGCCGCCATTTCCGGATGGTGGTCCAGGACTCCGGCGTGGCGTCGGTGATGGCCTCCTACAACGAGGTGGACGGCACGAAGTCGACACAGAACCAGCACACGCTGACCGACGTGTTGCGCACCGACTTCGGGTTCAAGGGGTTCGTCCTCAGCGACTGGTGGGCGATGCCGGGCGGTCTGACGATCGCCGACTCGAGCTTGCTCAAGAATCAGGCGCTCCAGGCCCTCCAGGCCGGCCTGGATGTCGAGCTCCCCTGGGGGCTGAACTACGGCCAGCTGGAGAGCCTCTCGAGCTCGCACGCCCTGACGAAGGACCAGCTCGATACCTCCGTGAGGCGAATCCTCTACGAGAAGTACCGCTTCAACTCCGACAAGACCACCGGCAACATCGGCCTCAAGGCGCCGGTCACGATCTACGCGAACAGCCGGATCAACTGTGACTCGAGCCACCTGGCCCTGGCCAAGCGCGCCGCGCTCGAGAGCATGGTCCTGCTCAAGAACCAGGGCGCTCTCCCCATCAGCCCGACGGTGAAGAAGATCGCGGTGGTGGGCGCGACGGTTCCCTATCGAACCACCGACGGGGGCTCGACCAACACCGGCGGCAGCATCAACTTCGCCACCGACCTGCGCACGGGCGATCTCGGGTCGAGCCGGGTGTTCCCCGACCCGGCCAAGAGCGTGGGCCCCTTCGCCGGCATCTGCGTCGCCTCGGGCGGGATGCCGAACGGGAGCTCTTGTAGCGGCTCCACGGTCACCGTCACCACGGCCACCAACAACCTCGGCGATCTGGCGCCGATCATGACCGAGATCGCCGATGCCGACTTCGTCGTCGTCGTGGCGGGCCTCACCGCCCAGGACGAGGGCGAGGAGTACACCCTGGCCGGCGATCGCAACAGCAACTGCGTCAACGGCGTCAACGGAACCGGCAACTGTTTGCTGCTCGATTCCAAGCAGCCCGACTCGAACTACGCCGGGATTCAAAACAAGCTGATCTCCGCGGTGGCTGGCGCGGGGAAACCGATGGTGGTCGTGCTCGAGGGGGGCAGCGTGATCGACATGACCCCCTGGCTCTCCTCCGTCCCCGCGGTGGTCATGGCCTGGTACCCGGGACAGCGGGGTGGCGAGGCGCTGGGCGATCTGCTGTGGGGAGAGGTCGGCGGGACCTCGTACAACTTCGGCGGCAAGCTGCCGTTCACCTGGGGGCACATGAACGACTACTTCCCGTTCACCGGTCCCAACGGCGCGACGACGTTCGATTACTACGTCGGCTATCGCTACTTCGACAAGAACAACATCGCCCCGGTGTTTCCCTTCGGGTACGGGCTCAGCTACACGACGTTCGCGCTCAGCAACCTGCAGCTCGGGTGCAGCACCATGACCCAGGGAGCGGTGCTGCCGGTGGTGGTCAACGTCCAGAACACGGGCACGGTGGCCGGTGACGAGACGCTGATGGTCTTCGTCTCATTCCCCAACACCACCGCGCGCCGGGCGGCCAAGGAGCTGAAGGGCTTCGCGCGCGTGAGCCTGGCCGCCGGCGAGGCGAAGCAGGTCACGATCCCGGTCCGTCTTTCGGACCTCGACTACTTCCAGGTCGACGCCAACGACCCGACCACCGGCAAATGGGTGGTGGAGAGCGGACAGGTCAACATCATGGTGACCGACGGCTCCCTCAATCCCAGCGACGGAACCACGCAATTCCCCCTCACGGGAACGGTGAACGTCACCGGATACAGCACCGCCGGATCGTCTCAATGAAAACATCTCTCCTGGCCGCCTTCGTTCTTTTGGGATCGTCTTTGGAATCTTCGACGGCCGCCCTCGCTCAGCAAGCGGCCCCGACACCTCCACCGGCCGCCGCCGCGCCCGCCGACGGGCAACCGGGGCAGCCAGCGCCGGCGCCTCCGTTGATCCTGGTCGTGCCGCCCCCGACCGCCACCGTGGCGCCCGCGCGCGAGGCCACCGCGGTGATCGGTTCGATTCCGCCACCGCCGGTGCCGGCTGCCGAGGCGGACCCGGTCACCGAGATCGGCCTCGAGCGGCTCCCCGGGTCGGCCTACCCGGAGCCGCAGACCCGCGGCCTCAAGTACGGTTCGTTGTGGCTGACCTTCCACGGTCTGCAATGGCCCTACCTGCCCGCCAAGGCCGGCCGCGAACGCTTCGTGATTGGTCTGTCCGGGTGGGGGTGGTTGGACACCGCCTATGAGAAGTTCGCCCCCTGGGGGCAGAATTCCAATCTGGATTTGAGCCGGATCGCTTACTGGAAACAGCAGGGGCGCATGCTGTTGCGGGTCACGCCCACCTACTCCTTCGAAGATTGGTTCGTCCAGGGGCAGGTCGAGCTGGTCGGCACCGAGGATCAGACCATCCAGAGAGGGGAAGTCGGCGGCGCCGACACCGACGATCTCTGGCTGCGCCTCGGCCAGTGGAACCGGTGGGACTTCCAGGTGGGCCGCTTCGAGGGCTGGGAGGTGTTCCACCTCGGGATGGGCCTCGACCAGAACACGTTCGAACGTTCGGGCGCGGTCGGCAACGGCGAGAACAGCCTTCCGATTTCGTTCTACGGCCTGACCGACAATCAGTTTCGGCCCCAGGGCGCCGCCGGGAACATGGCCGTCCACTACTACCCGTTGCCCTTTCTTCGCTTCGAGGTGCTGGGGATGGCGGGGAGCCTGAGCGGGCCGGCCATCGCCACCCGTCCGGTGGCCATCGTCGACCTCGGGTGGCTCAAGCTCAAAGGGGGCGTGGAGTGGCAGCGCATCACCGGGCAGCAGGCCGACGACCAGACCAACAAGACCTCGAAGGGGGTCGGGGGCGCCATCCAGTTCGTCTTCGAGCCGCACATCGAGCTCGGCCTCAACGCCGCGCAGGGGACCGTGGTCAGCGTCGACAACTTTGGACGAGCGAATCCCAGCGGGACCTTCACCCGCACCAGCTACGGCGGGTTCGCGAACGTCTCCAACGGCAGCGCCCGATATCCTCTGTTGTTCGGCGTGGGCGGTCTCTTCACCCGCAACGTCGATCAAAACAACGTCGCCAATCCCAATGTCGTGGACAACTACTGGCTCTGGCAAAGCTTCGCCGCCGTCCAGTACGTGGTCTTCAATCAGCTCTACATCAAGCTGGTCGGCGGTTACTCGCGAGGCCACTGGTTGAACGCCAGCATGAGCCCCGCGCTCCAGTACGACGACGAGATGTACAGCATCCGGCTACGGTTTTCGTTCTATTTCTAGCCGCCCGCGGAATGAGAGAAAACAGATGCGCACAGTAAGCACCCTGGTTGGTCTGACGTTGGTCGCGCTCTCGGCCGGGGCCCGCGCGGACGATCGCCCCCCCCCGGCTGCGCCCGTTCCGGCGGCCGAGGCGGCCGCCGTGGCGCCGGCCCCTGTCATGCTGGAGCTCCCGCCCTCGCCGCGCCAGCACTGGCTGGTCGGCCTCTCGTTCCTGCCGATGGGCGCCGGCAGGCTCACGATTCCGGTCGGCGCCATGGAGGTGACCTCGGACGCCTCGTTTGCCTACGGCTTCAGCCTGTCGGCGAGCTACCTCATCATCGGTGGCTTGAGCGTCGGCGTCGCACCGCAGGCGATCTACAACGTCCAAGACAAGGTGAACCCCAGCCAGCTGGCCGCCCCGCCGGCGGCCAAGGAATACGACCTGATGGCGCGGGTGGCCTACACCTTTCCGGTCGTGGAGACGATCGGGATCTATCTCGAGGCGCTGCCCGGGTACTCGCTCATCACGCTGGCCAAAACCGCCACCGCCAAGGGATTTGTCCTCGGCTTCGGCGGCGGCGTCGCCATGGCCGTCTCGGAGCGCACCTTCGCCAATCTGGGAGTCGGCTATCAGATCGGCTTTCAGTCGATCTCCAACGGCGCCATGAACGTGGATGACCGGTCCAGATACCTTCGCGTGGAGCTGGGCGGCGGGGTGAAGTTCTAGCGCCCCACTGTTTGACACTCCTTCCAGGAGGCGTGTCGGGTTGGCACAAGCTTCGTGTCCCATCGTAACGTCGCAACTGTCGTCCTTTTGCAATTTACCGCCCTCGTTGTCGTTTGCCTGCTCGTCGGAGACAACGGATGGGACGACGGCGCGATCACTCTGGCCTTTTCCAGGACCTTTGCGCGCTACGGCCGGATCGCGCTCACGCCGCGCTCTCAAATCGTCGAGGGTTTCTCCTCTGTCTCGTGGTTCCTGCTCAATTCAGCGGCGGCACTGGCCAGGCTGTCGTACCGCTCGGCGATCGCCGTCGCTCAGGTTCTTTCGGCGCTCTGCATCTGCGCCTCCACGGTGTTGCTGGCCAGGACCTGCGCCCTCCTTCGATTCGACCGGCTCTTCGCCACGCTGACCGTGGTCTCCTTTGCGGCCTGGGGCTGCTCCTTCTCAGAGGCCAGCAACGGAATGGAGATGGGCCTCTTGGCCGCGGCCTTTCTGGTGATGGTCAACGAGCTGCTTTCGCCACGGCCGCGGATGTTCTGGTTGGGGGCCGGCGTCGTCCTGGCCGTGACGACACGCTTCGAGGCGGCGCTCCCCGTCGCGCTGCTTGCCGGGAGCGTCTTCTCCGTTCCAGGGCGCCGAGCCTTCCGGGTGCTGGCCTCGACCTGCCTGGGCACCGTCCTCCTGCTGTCCCTCTGGCGGCTCGCCGTTTTCTCGGACGTTCTACCCAACACGTTTTGGGCGAAGCGGTGGCCGCCTTATGCGGCGTTCGGTCTCGCGGACCGGCTGACCGGCGCCTTGGAGTTACCGGCCTTCTTCCTTTTGCCGCTCCTGGCGGCCGCGATCGCGCGACGCCTGGGTTTCAACCTCGCCGGCGCGCTGCGGCCCCGCCGCCACGCTTTGATGATTCTCGCTGGTCCGATCTGGGGAGCCATGCTGATCGGCGGTCTGATCGGGAAACACTGGGGCTACCACGGACGAATGCCGTATTTCGCCTTCCCGCTGGCGTTGTGTCTCTGTTCGCTCGCGCTCTCGTCCTGGGTGGACGCCAAGCGGACCGGGCTTCGGGTCGTGGTTGCGACTGGTCTGTGCGTCCTCACGGTCGCCGTGTCGATGATCGGGTTCCCCACAGGCTCGCTGAGCGCCGCCTTCGAGGGAGGCGCCTTCGGCGTCACGCCTCACACCTATGCGGAATCCGGTCGGGTCTTCCGGAGGTTCACCTCCGCCGCCGGGCTGCAACAGGCGACCATTCTCACCGCGGACGTCGGGGGCCTCGCGCTCTGTTGTGACGAGCTCGCCATCGTCGACCTCGGTTTCCTCTCCAATCGCCAGCTGGCTCACCAGGGGCCCGGGGCGCTGGCAGAGGTCCTCGAAGCCGAGTCGCCCGAGCTCGTCGAGGCGCACTGGGAATGGGCCGCCGCAGGGAAGCTGTACGACTTGCCCTACTTCCGCGCTCGCTACCGGCCGGCGTTTGCCGGCAGAACCAAACTGTGGATTCGACGCGACGTCGCCGGCGCCATTGAACGCGCCGGACGGGGATGCAGCGTGGCCGTGGAGAGAGAGGACGTTCGAGAGGCGCTGCACACCCATCGCTACGCAGGTCACGACTTGCCTGAGGACCGAAGAAGCTTCGAGGCCTCGGGGATCATCCTCACTCTCAACGAGGGCGGGTCACTCGCCGGGAACCCATGCGAGTAGCCTCACGGATTGGCCGGATGGGTCTGAACCGGAAAGTAGAACAGCCCGTCGTGGGTTGCGTAGTTGCTCCGGACGAAGCGCAGGAAACGAGGCCCGAGGGCAATCAGCTCGACGTCCAGCGCAATGAGCGCAGGTTTGACCTTCCCGCTTTCCAGCGCGCCCAAATAGGCGTCCTTGTCACTCTCGGAGAGCATGGCCAGCAGCTCTCCATGCATGAAGAAGTAATAGAGCGGATGCGGACGAAATACGTCGGTCCCCAGCCAGCCGTCCAGCACCGGGTCGGTCGGTCCGGTGTGCTCGAAGACATAGCGCAGCCTCGCCGCCTGTCGGTCGTCTCGCCGGGTAAAGACCGACCTGGCCAGATCGACCACCGGCCATACGGAGAGCAGCAGAATCGCCCAGACGAGCAAGCGCGCGGCGCGCCCGCGATCTTGCACCAATCCTGCCAGGAAGGAGAGGCCCTGCCCGGCAAGCAGGCAGGCGATCGTGAGCGGCATGAGGTAATACTGTCGATACAGGGCCGGCACGATCGGAACTCCGGCGATGAGCCCGCCCAGGATGCAGAGCAGCAGGAGATCGCCGTGGCGGCGCGCCCTGGACGCTCCGACGATCGAGAAGAGCAGCATGGGCCAACTGGTCGCCAGCGTCACCAGGAGGTGTCTGTCCGAACGCAACCGCCACCTCGCGTTGAGGAGGAAGTTGTTGTAAATGAATTGATTGCCGACCCCGTTAGCGGCGAAACCGATCCAGGTGACGACCGCTGGAATGGCGACGCCCGCGAAGACGGCCAGCAGGGCGCGCACCCGGGCGGTCAACAGCCGCCGACGGCCGGCCAACGCCCAGAGCCCGAGGCCCAGGAACGCACCGGGAAGAACGAAGAGCACCTTCTGGGTGCACATGATTGCGGCCCCGAGGCAGAGGCCGCCGCCCAGAAACCAGCCCAGGCTCGGCGTCGCCGACTCCTCACCCTCGAGGAGCGCGCGCAGAAGAAACCAGAGTGCGCCAATGAAGAACAGAAGCGCGGGCACGTCGGGGCGGATCTCCAGGGTCTTCTGGATAATGACGGGCTGCCCCACGAAGAAGAACGCGGCCAGGAGGCCCACTCTGCGATTGGCCACCAGGCGCCCGAGGCGGAAGACCAGAGCCGCGCAGAGCGCGCTCAACACGAACGAGAGGACACGACCGAAGATCAGGAAGCGCCGGGCAGATTCGAAGGACTGATCGACCGCGAAGCAATGAAAGAACGGCGAGAGCGCGAAGTAGTACCAGGGCGTGTGATGCTCGAAGAAGTCCCGGTAGGGAAGCAGCCCCTTGAACAGGCTCCAGGCCGCGTGGGAATGCTCGAGCTCGTCGGGATCGAAGAACCGAACGGGAATCGCCGGGAGGCGGGCGATCAAGAGACCGACGGTCGCCACCAGCAGAAACGTATCCAGGCGCGATCCGGTCTCTCCGCGCGAGGGCGTGCCACGAACTGCCGCAGTTGGCCGTCCGTCGTCATCGAGGTGCATTGCGGGTCGTTTTTTACATCGGACCGCCATCGGACGCACCCGTTCGAGGCGGTCCCAACCGACGGTGGCCGGGTGACCGGTCGAGGTAGATTCCCCTCGTGAGCGACAGCCCGCGCACGGCGCTTGCAGCGGCCGCTCCGGCGACGCCCCGTGATCCGGTGGGCGCCCTCGCCGGTCTCACCGACACGCGCTTGACCCTGTTCGTCGCGGCGGCGTTGTTCGCCTTGGCCGCCTGGCCACTGCTGCTGGTGAGCCTGCCGCCTTTTCAAGATCTCCCGAATCACGTGGCCACCGCGCACATCGTGGCGCATCCCGACCTCTATCCTCAATTCGCCTTCAACGGCCTCCTCAAATCGAATTGCCTGCTCACGCTCTGGTTCTGCGTCTTCGGCGGTCACGGCCTGTTCGGAGCCGCCCGGGCCTTCACCGCCTTGGTCTTGGCCGCGAATGCGCTCGCCCTCCCTCTGTTCGTGCTTCGGTTTTCCGGCCGGCCCCACCTGCCCGTCGCGGCGCTCTTTGTGTGGCCCCTGGTGCACAGCTTTTCGGTCTCCATGGGATTTCTGAATTTCGCGTTCGCCTTTGCGCTGTCGTTGATCTTGTTGACGGTGATCGACCGACAGCGGGAGCACCCGACCCAAGGACGTGCCTGGGGAATCGCCGCCCTCTCGGTGGTGATCTGGTACGCGCATCCGTTCCCGTTGGCGGTGGTGGGCGCGCTGGTCGCGTTGCACGCCGCGAGCCGCGCCACCTGGCCGGCGCGAATCACGGCCGGGCTCACCCTGCTGCTGCCTCTCGCTCCGGCGGGGATCTTGTCCCTGCTCTCGGCACAGCGGCACCTCATCAAGACGGAGCATTCTTCGGCGGCGGCCGCCACGTTCCTCTACCTCAACCCGTGGGAAACGGCCGAGCACCTCTGGCTCGACGTCTCGGGCGCTCTCACCCGCTGGGGCGGCATGACGGTCATTCCGGCGCTGCTGTTGCCGTACTTCGCCTGGAGGCAACGGCGGGTGGCCCGCCCTTTCCTGTCGGCTCCCGCAATGGCGATCCTCGCCGCCGCCTACTTCGCCCTGCCGGTGATGCTGAGCAATTGGAATTACCTCAACTGTCGGTTGGTGCCGTTCTTGTGGGTCGGGCTGGCATTGCGGCTCCCCAACAATCTGCCACGGCCGGTGGTGGTCGTGCTGGCGGTTTGCGCGCTCGCGTTTTCGGCGATCCTGGGCGTCGACTACCTCAGGCTGGACCGTGACCGGGCCGAGTTCACCGCCGGAATTGACGCCGTACCGGAGGGGGCCACGTTGCTTCCCTTGATGTTCCAGCGGCGCAAGACCAGTTATTTCACCGCCAGCCTGACCCACGCCTGGGGTTACTACACGGTCGCCAAAGACACCTCGGCGCCGCTGGTGTTCGGGGTGGAACGCTCCTACCCCATCACCTACCGCGAGTTTCCGCCGCGCAAGCTGATCCCGCCCGCCCTCGATCGATTCGCCGAGCGCTACGGAGCTCCCGCCCAGGTGTGCAAAATGCTCGGCCAGGCCCCGGCCGACGCGGCCTGTACCGCGGCCTGGCGTGAGCTCTGGGCTGGTTTCTGGCAGGAGGCAGAGCCCCGCTTCAGCCATTTGCTCACCTGGGCCATTCCACCCGAAGCGCGATCGATGATTCCCGGGCGTTTCCATCGCGTCTTCGCCGCCGGCGCGCTAGAGATCTACGCGCGAGAGGCTTCGGCGGCCTCGTCTACCCGGCAATTGGAGGGGAGGGCCGCAATGTGAACGCAACCAGTGATCCGCGCGTTATGGACGCGTCAAAATGTGGACATTTGCGTCGAGCTCGACCGCTTGACCAGCATGAAGTGCTGAGGTAACCGCCATGGATCCAATGCGTCGTCTGCGCGTCGGTATCGTAGCCGAGAGCTACTACCCAACCCTGGGAGGCATTCAGGAGCACGTGCGCCATCTGCGCAACCTCCTCCGGCGACAGGGCGTGGAGGTCACGATTCTGACCGGACGTCCGACCGCCTCGGCCGGGTCGGCCGTGCTTGGGCCCGAAGACGCCGACCAGGACGTGATTCGGGTCGGGCGCGCCCGCACCTACCGCACCGGCGGGACCTTCAGCCAGGCGACGATCGGCCCACGGGTCGCCTACAACTTCCATCGCGCCCTCCGCCAGGGGCAGTTCGATCTCCTCAACATTCACGGGCCCTGCGACTTCGGCCTGGCGTTCCTGGCGCTCGCCATGTTTCGCGGGCCCAAGGTCTTGACGCTGCACAACGCCAGCTTTCCCGACGCGCGTTGGCGACATCGCGTGGCACCCTACTACCGCTGGGTTTTCCGTCGAGCCGCCGCGGTCATCGCCGTTTCCGAGGCGACCGCACAATCGATGGGTCGCTATGCCGACTTCCAATCGACCATCATTCCCAACGGCATCGACGTCCCCTACTGGCGCTCGCGCCCGAGCGCCGCGCGCGTTCACCCCGGAACGCGGAACCTCGTCTATCTCGGGCGGCTCGAGCAGCGCAACGGACCGGAAATAGCAATCGAGGCGTTCAGCCGCATCGCCTCCTCATTGCCGGACGTCCGACTGGTCGTGGCCGGCGACGGCCCCATGCGGCCTGCTCTGCAGGCGCAGGTACCGCCGCACCTGCGGGCGCGCGTCGATTTCCTCGGCGCCGTCTACGACCAGCGCCCGGAGATCCTGGCCTCGTCGTCGGTGTTCCTGCTGCCGGCGCGCGCGGTCGGATTTTCAATCATGGTGCTGGAGGCTTTTGCCGCCGGCCTACCGGTGGTGGCGCTTCCCGCGCTCGGCGCAGATCGCGCGGGCGATCATTGGTCGAACGTCATCATGACCAAGGAGAACAGCGCCTCGGCGTTCGCCGATGCCGTGTTCGACACGCTCCGGCAGGATCAGGGCGCGCGCATCGCGCGCGGGCGAGCCATCGCCGAGGCGTTCGACTGGCAGAAGATCGGTGGTCGAATCCTCGACGTCTTCCACCGCGTCGCTGGGACGCCCACCGAGCGAGCGATCTCCCGCTCGAAGGCCGCGGCGTAGACGCGCATGGGCCCGAGGCGCGCGCAGGGATGAATCGCCCGTGAAGCACCGCGCCTGGAAGACCGCCCTGCGCTCGCTTCCGCTCCTCTTGCTGGGCGTCGTTCTGTGGCGCGAGAAGCCCTGGACAGTCCGACTCTCGCCGAACGCTCCCTGGGCGGTGGCGGCGGCCGTCCTGCTGAACTTCGCAGTTTTTCTACCGCTCAAGGCGGCCCGCTGGCGGGTGGTCTTGAGAGATCCGCCGCCCTTCCGCAGGGTGTGGGCCGCGACGATCGAAGGCCTGCTGGCCAACGCCGCCCTGGGGTTCGGCAGCGGAGACGTGGTTCGCGCAGCCCGTTTGCGGGAAGAGGGAGCCCAGCTGGCGGTCGACTACGGTTGCATCTGGGCGGAGCGCGGCGCCGAGCTGCTCGCTTTCGCCGTCCTGATCTTCATCACCGCGTTGGCGACGAAGCTCGGGACTTTCGGCTTCGGTCTCTCCGGCCTGGCCACCGCGGCCTATGCCGCGCTGCTGGGCGCCGGCCGCTTTCTCGTCCCCCGTTTGGGCCGCTGGCCACGGGTGCAGCGGGCGCTGTCGTCGGGGTTGCAGGCCTCCACACCTCGGCGGGTGACGGCGATGGTTGCGCTCTCCCTGCTCGGGTGGTCGAGCGAGATCGTGATGCTGGTGCTGTTCCAGGGCGCCTTTCATCTGGCGCCCAGCTTCGGCATGGCTCTCCTGACCCTGGTGGGCATCAACGCCGCCATCGCCATTCCGACCCTGCCGGGAAATTTTGGGACCTACGAGGCCGGCGCCACGACGGCGCTGGTCATGTCAGGCGCACCGCGCGAGGTGGCCGTCTCTTACGCTCTCGTCTTTCACCTGACCCACGTAATCCCGGTCGCCGTGGTGGCGACGGTGGTCTATCTCGTCCGCTCTCACGGCCGCTCCGCCAACCGCCGATACAAGACCACGCCCGCGCGAACCTCCGCCGGCCGATAGTGCGCGTCGACGTAGGCGCGCAGGCGCGGGTATCGCGCCAGCGGATATTTTTGGTAGCCGTCCCAGCCGGCGGCGGCGGCGTCGACGAACAGCACCGGGCGACGTCGTTCGAGGTCGGCGAACAACATCTCCCAGGCTGCCGGCAATTGATTGGCGTCGGCGTTCCGCGCCCCGGTCTCGGTGGGTGTCCCCGGGCTCTCGCCGGTCAGGTAGTTGCAGAACGAAAACCGCGCGCCCATCGGGCGCCGCGCCAACACGTAAAGCTGCGGGGAGTTTCCCCACACGAAGACGCGTTCGTCGACGGCGGTCAGGTCGGCGATGCGGGCCGCGACCTCGCGGTAGCTCGGCTCACCTTCGTCCAGCGCGGCGGCGAGTGGTCTGCCGACGGTCGCCAGCAGAAAGAAAAGCAGAGCCGGCAGCGCGCAGAGCACCACCAGGGGCGCCCGATACGACCAGCCCTTGCTCCAGAGCCGACAGAAACCGGGCGCGGCCAGCAGGCAGAGCGGCGCCAGGATCAGGTGGAAGTAGTGCCCGAAGAAACGACCGCCGGCCGTCACGGAGACGGTCGAGGTCACCAGCCAGAGCAGGCCCAACACCACCGACGGTGAAGGCTGGTCGGTATCGACCGCAGGCGCTCCGGCGAGCCGGCGGCGTATCGCCCGAACGACCCTCGTCGCCGCCGAGAGCGCGGCCGAGAGGCCGAGGGCGTAGGGAACGAGGGCCACCCCGCCGATGAGCGCCGTTCGGCGCACGCCGCGCGCAATGGCCGCGAGCCCGGTCAGGCCAGCCTGGAGGTACGAAAAGTTGAACTTGAACCAATAGATCGCGGCCGCGGCGTTGCCGGCGCCGCGGCACCACAAAAGGTAGAGCGCGGGCGGAAGCAGGGCCCCGGCGATCTGACAGAGCGCCATGGCCACGGCCCACCTCGCCGACGCCCGTCCGAGGATCACCCACCAGACGAGGAGACCGATCGAAGCGCCGAGGAAACTGAGCCCCTGATACTTGAACAGGGCCGAGGTTCCAATCAGCACGCCGACCACCAGCTGGGTCGCCCATCCGCGCGCGCCGTGAGGCAGCGCTTCGTCGACGCCAAGATCTCGCAGACCAAGATCTCGCAATAGCAGCCAGGCGGCGATCGCCTGGGGCGCCAGCAGGAACAGCTCGCAATTCGCCGCCAGCGCGTCGTAGTCGTGCCAGGTCGTCCCGAAAACCAAAAACAGTCCGGCCGACGCCAGGGCTATGCCTCCGGAAGGCCCGGCGCCCGGGGCGGCCCCGGCCCCCTCGCGCCACTTGATGGCAAAGAGAAATCCCGCCGTGAGCAGCACCGCCAGGATGACCAGCGCATGAGCCCCCTGCGTGTTGTACGGCCCGAGGGCCGCGAAGCCGGCCTGATAGACGTGATAGATGAGCGGCGGTTTGTGATCGACGACGTCGCGGTAGAGCAGATCGCCGCGCATCAACGCGTCGGCGGTCGTCGCGTAGATCGCTTCGTCGTCAGAGAGAAGCGGTCGACCAAAGGTCGGCACGCGCAGGAAAACCCCCAAAACGAAGGTCGCCAGCACGAACGCCTTGAACGTCCGCATGGGCATGGAGCGCGATGATATACAGGGGAAGTCGATGGCGGCTCCCATCCTTTCGTTGGTTCTTCCCATCTACAACGAGGAGGCGATCATCCCCGAGCTCGACCGCCGGCTGCGCGCATTCCTGGCCGATGTGGGGAGCGGCGTCGGCGAAGCGTGGGAGGTCATCTTCGTCGACGACGGCTCGCAGGATCGGTCGCTGCCGCTGTTGAAAGAGCTGGCGGCGGCCGAGCCGCGCTACAAGGTCCTCTCGCTCTCCCGCAACTTCGGGCATCAGATGGCGATCACCGCCGGTCTCGATCGCGCCAACGGCGACGCGGTGGTGGTGATGGACGCCGATCTGCAGGATCCGCCGGAGGTGGTCCGCCAGATGGTGGCCAGGTGGCGGGAAGGGTTCGACGTGGTGTTCGCCGTTCGCTCGCGGCGACACGGAGAGACCGCCTTCAAGAGGTTCACCGCCGCGCTTTACTATCGCCTGCTGCGCGTGCTGCTGGGAGGCGCTCAGATTCCGGTCGACGCGGGGGACTTTCGGCTGATGAGCCGCCCCGTCGTGCTGACGCTGCGGGCCCTGCGCGAGCAACACCGGTTCGTGCGCGGTCTCGTCTGGTGGGTCGGCTTTCGCCAGACCTCCGTCGCCTACGAACGCCCGGCCCGCTTCGCGGGCGAGACGAAGTATCCGTTGCGCCGGATGTTCCGCTTCGCCGTCGACGGAATCACCTCCTTCTCCACGGTGCCGCTGCGCATGGCGACCTGGTTCGGCGTGCTGGCCGGCGTGACGGCGATGGGCGGCGGCGTCTGGGCGGTGTGGGAGAAGCTCTTCGGGACGGGCGTCGTCAAGGGATGGACGACGATCATGATCCTCGTCGGCCTCGGCTCGTCGGCGCAGCTGCTGATGACCGGGATCCTGGGCGAATACATCGGACGCATCTACGAAGAGGTGAAGCGCCGGCCGCTCTACGTGGTGCAGGACGAGATCAACCTGCCCAGTCTCCAACCCGCGCGCGACAGAGACGCGCGCGGGTAGCATCGGTCAGCTCCCGGCCAGCGCGGCGGCGATGCCCGCGGCCATCGGCTTCGGGCGGTAGTCGGCGTCGAAGGGCAACGGGTAGTGCGGCCGCCGCCCGCGCAAGCCGCTCCAATCGGGATCGTTGAGCCAGGAGTAGCGATCGGTGAAGCCCCAGAACGTGACGCCGGAACAGGCGGAGACGGCGACGCAGGCCGCGACGATGTCGTGTGTGAGGCGCTTCTGCTCCTCCAGCTTCTGCGCGCGTGTCCCCGACATCTCACCGACGGGGACGTCCATCTCGGTGAGCTCGACGGCCAGGCCCAGCGCGGCGAACCGCTCGAGGTTTTGCCGGATGATCTCTGCGGGCGGCCAGTGCCGCGGGTCGACGTGCATCTGAAATCCGACCCCGCCGAGCGGAACGCCCGCCGCCTTCAGGCGCTGCGCCAGCTGGTAGACCGCCTCCGCCTTCGGCGTCCCCAGCCCCTCGATCTCGTAGTCGTTGTAGAAGAGGAGCGCGTCCGGATCGGCGGCGTGCGCCGCCCGGAAGGCATCCTCGATGAACGCCGGCCCCAGCGCCGTGAACGGAGAATCGTGGCGCAGCTCGCCGCCCGGTCCATCGGCGAAGGCCTCGTTGACCACGTCCCACTGGCGGACCTTCCCTTTGAAGTGCGCCACCACGTTGGTCACGTGTCGGATCATCGCCGCGTGCAGCGCCTCGCCCGGAAGGCCGCTGACCCACGGGGCCAGCTGGGTGTGCCAGACCAAGGTGTGGCCGCGGACGCGCATGTCGTTCTGCTGGGCGAACGCCACCAGGGCGTCACCGGAGTGAAAGGCGAACTGGCCCGGGCTCGGCTCGACGTTCACCCACTTCATGTCGTTCTCGGGCGTGAGTGAATTGAAGTTCGCCGCCAGCACCTTGGCGAACGTCGCCTCGCGCAGCCGTTGCGCCTCGACCGCGGCGCCGATCCGGCGCGCGCCCGCGACGCTCCGAAGCGGAGGGATCTGGGGCGCGGCAGCCATCGCCCCACCCGCCGGCGCCCGCGCCGGAACGATGCAACCAGAGAGGAGAAGGACCAGGAGGCCGCCAAGTCGCCGGTTCACGGCGGCGATGATACGTCGGTCCGCGCGTGGTCGAGCGCAGAACGTGGCCGTCGCGAACGGCGGGTTCGCCGACTAGATGGCGTCGTCGCCGCGTTCGCCGGTCCGGATGCGGACGACGTCGTCGATCGGCGAGACGAAGATCTTACCGTCGCCGATCTTGTCGGTCTTGGCGGCGAGCTTGATGGTCTCGACCGCCGTCGCCGCCAGGGCGTCGGGGACGATCACCACCACCATGACCTTGGGGACGAAGTCCACCACGTAGGCCGACCCGCGGTAGACCTCCGTCTTGCCACCGGTGCGGCCGAACCCCTTGACCTCAACGACCGTCATGCCGGTGACGCCGGCCTGCTTCAGTCGATCCTTCACCTCATCGAGGCGATGCGGTCTGATGACGGCTTCGATTCTCTTCATGACTCCGTTCCCTTTCACTGAGGCGCAAAAGGGCGCCCGCCTTTTTGGGGTGGCTTCCACCTCTTAGCGCATCGGCATTTTTTTTGCTGGGAATCGTGAACCGGCACTGAAAAGCCAAATTGCCACGGTAGTCTGCAGCCGAGCGGAGCGTCCGCCGTTCTCCCGATCCCACCCCATGTCCATCAACTGGTACCCCGGCCACATGGTCACCGCCCGGACCAAGGCGGCCGAGACCATGCGGAAGACCGACCTCGTCATCGAGCTGCTCGACGCGCGAGCGCCGCAGGCGAGCTGCAATCCCGTGTTCGAGCGGCTGCGCCTCGCCGGGCAGCGCCCCGCGCTCAAGCTTCTGAACAAATCGGACGTCGCCGACGCGGAGCAGACGCGGCGCTGGCTACAGCACTACAACCAACAGCCCGGGGTGCAGGCCCTCGCGCTTTGCGCGAAAAAGCAGGGGGAGCTCGAGCGTGTCCTCGCCGCCTGTCGCGCGCTGCGTCCCGATCGCGGCGCCGCCGACAAGCCGCTGCGCATGATGATCCTCGGCATCCCCAACGTCGGGAAGTCGACCCTGATGAACGCGATCCTCAAGCGCCACGTCGCGCACGTCGGCGACGAGCCGGCCATCACCAAGGTGCAGATGTTCCATCGCCTCGGCCCCGGGATGAGCCTGGTCGACACGCCCGGGATGCTGTGGCCGGGGATGGCGCAGGAGACCGCGTCCAAGCTGGCCGCGCTGCACAGCATCGGGCGCGGGGCCTACGACGACGAAGAGGTCGCGCTGACCCTGGGGCGATATCTGCTGCGGCACTACCCGGAGCTGTTGGCGCGGCGGTTCGGGGTGCTCCCGCGCCCCTGCGACGAGCACACGCTGCTGGCGCTCATCGCCGCGGGGCGCTCTCTGGCGAAGAAAGCCGGCGGCGCGCCGGACGTCGCCCGAGCTTCGGTCTTGCTGCTCAACGATTTTCGCACCGGCACGCTCGGGCGGATCACCCTCGAGACCGTCGAGGAGGCGCAGAGTATGCTCGGCGCGTGAAGACCGCGCTCATGATCGGAGGGACCGGGCTGGTCGGATCGCAGCTCCTCGGTCAGCTGCTGGACGACGCGCGGTTCGACAAGGTGACCGCGTTCGGTCGGAAGAAGACCGGGCGGTCTCATCCCCAGCTCGAAGAGCAGCTGGTCGACTTCGACGCGCCCGAGTCGTGGTCGTCGCTGGTGAAGGGGGATGTGGCGTTCTCGTCGCTGGGGACGACCCGAAAGCAGGCCGGCAGCCTGGCCGCGCAGAAGAAGGTCGACTACGACTACCAGCTGGCCTTCGCCAAGGCGGCGGCCGGCAACGCGGTGGCGACCTACGTGCTGGTCTCGTCGTCTTCGGCCAACCCGGACTCCAGCATCTTCTACACGCGCATCAAGGGGGAGCTCGATCGCGACGTGCAGCAACTCGGCTTCGAACGCGTCCGGATCATGCGGCCCAGCCTGCTCGGTGGGGACCGCCCCCAGGCGCGCGCCGGGGAGAAACTGGGGAGCGCGCTGCTGGGCGCCGTCAATGCCCTCGGCCTCGCCCGCAAGTACCGCGAGATCCCCGGCGGCGTGGTGGCCAAGGCGATGATCAACGCCGCGCTCGATCCGGAGCCGGGGATCCGCATCTACACGCTCGACGAGCTGTTCGTCGAGGCCGAACGCGCGCGCTGATTCGTCGAGCCTCAGACAGTGACGGTGACCCGCAGGAAGGTCGCGGGAATCGAGGTCAGGTCGCTGCGGGAGCTCTGGTTTTGGCTGCTGAAGAGGGCGTCGAGCTCCCTGGTCAGATCGGCCGCTCGACCGGTTTTCTCTGCCGCTTCGAACGCATTCATCGTCGGCCCGTAGTACCTCCGAAACTCGGCAACCAACGCCGGCGGCGCGGCGGGAAAATCGAACCTGTAGCTGTCCCGTACGGAGGAGATGTTGTCTCTCGGCACGCCGGCGCCCATGAATCGCTCGATCACGTTGGCCTCCACTCCCCAGGTCATCGGGCTGACGAAGCCTTCCGGCGGCGGCGGCGAGTAGGTCGAGCTGATCTTCAGGATCTGCGCCACCAGCGTCGGATCGTTGGGAATCCAGTTCCCCATGACGATCCGGCCTCCGGGCCGCGTCACCCGCACCATCTCCTTGGCCACGTCGAAGGGCTTGGGCGCGAACATCGCCCCGAAGATGCTGACCACCAGGTCGAAGGCCCGATCCTGCAGCTCGTTCAGGTTGCAGGCGTCGCCCTGCTGAAATCGGCAGCTGGTGAGCCCCTCGGCGCGCGCGCGGCTGTTCCCGGCCTCCACGAGGTTGCTGGCGATGTCGACGCCGAGCACGTCGGCGCCCAGCCGCGCCGCGGGTAAGGCCGTCGTCCCGTCGCCGCATCCGAGGTCGAGAACCTTGAGCCCCTTCGAGATGCCGAGCCCGCGAACGAGCGCCTCGCCGCTCTCTCTCATGCTGGCCGCGATGCGCGTGAAGTCGCCTTTTTCCCACAGTGCTTGGTTTGGATTCATGCTCGCTCCTCTTGCTCGATACTAGACAACGCGCGCCCTCCCCGGCGGTGGCACATTCGCCATCCTTCGGGGGCGATTCGGACACAACCGGCGGAATGCCGCCCCCGAGGTCAGCCGAAGGCCGCGGGCTGGCCGGTCGATTCGATGACCGACATCCAGAGATCGTCGTCGAGGTCGACCTGTTTGCGGAAGCGCGTGGCCAGTGGAAAAGGAACGTGCACGAATCGCCCGTGCCAGCGGCCGACCAGCATCTCGGTGTTGCCGGCCATCGCGGCGTGGACCGCGTTGCGCGCCATGTTCCAGCAGTAGACGCTGTCCGACGGCGAGGCGGGGACGCTGCGTATCTGATAGCTGGGATCGATGTACTTGAGGGTGATCTCGAGGCCCCGTCCGGCGAAGTGCTGCACGATCCGCTCGCGCAGCACGAGGCCGATGTCCTTGAGACGGGTGTTTCCACTGGCGTCGGTCGCCGAAGCGGCCGCGCCGCTCGCCGCGGCGGCGCAGAGCTCCTGGCCCGCCCCTTCCGCGACGACGATGACCGCGTGCGACCGCTCTTCGAGCCGGCGCTCGAGGTGCCGCAGGAACCCGCGCTCTCCCTCGAGCTGCAGCGGCACTTCGGGGATGAGGACGAAGTTCGCGTCGGGGCAGGCCAGCGACGCGTGGCAGGCGATGAACCCCGAGTGCCGCCCCATCACCTTGACCAGCCCGATGCCGTTGTTGGCGCCAATCGCCTCGACGTGGGCGCTGCGAATGGCCTCGGCGGCGGCCGCCGCCGCGCTCTCGAAGCCGAAGCTGCGGTCGATGAAGTGGATGTCGTTGTCGATCGTCTTCGGGATCCCCACCACGGCGATCGAGAGCCGCCGGCGCTCGATTTCGGCGACGAGCTTGGTCGCGCCCCGCAACGTCCCGTCGCCGCCGATGACGAACAGCGCGCCGATGCCCAGCCGCTCGAGCTCGTCGACCATCTCACCGGGATCTTGTCCGCCCCGCGAGGTCCCAAGGATGGTCCCACCCTGTTGGTGGACCGAGCCCACCATCGCCGGCCCGAGCCGCAGCGGCTCGTGACCAAACCGCGGGACCAATCCTTCGAAGCCGTAGCGAAAGCCGAGGATCTCCCGGACGCTGTAGGCGTGCGTCAGCTCGAGGACCAGGCCGCGCACCACGTTGTTGATGCCGGGACAAAGCCCGCCGCAGGTGACGATCCCGGCGCGGAGGGTGGCCGGATCGAAGAAGATCCGATCGCGCGGCCCCGCCAGCTCGAACGTCGGCAGCGCGGCGAGGCCCGCGGCGCCCGCTTCGGTCACCCGCGAAGACCGATCGTCGAGCAGGACGCGATCCGCCTCTCCGACGTGATGCAGGACCCGATCGCCCAGCCGGGCGGCGAGCGGCGACCGGTGACGACAGGGGCCGAGCGCCTTGATCTGAAGGTCGGCGCTCTCGACCCGCTCGGTCCGCTCGGGGATGGTCAGATTTTCGGCGCCCCACTCGGCGGCGTCGGGGGGCGACTGTTGGACCTCGGTCATGGCGAAGGGGCCGGGATCTGTCGAAGTTGGAGCGTGTCGATGACCTTGTCGTGGGCGAGCGCGTTCGTGATGACGACCAGCCAGGTGCCGTCCTTGCACCACTGTCGTCGCCTCAGATAGGCGAGCGCATTGTCGACCGTGGCCTCCGGATCCTCGCTGAAGGGCATCAGAAACGGCTCCACCCCCCAGGGGAGCAGGAGCTGCCGGAACAGCACCTCGTCGTCGGTAAAGGCGTAGATCGGGACGCCGACCGCCCGCAAGGCGGCCAGGGTGTAGGCCAAAAAGCCGCTGCGCGTGAAGACCACGATCCCCGACTCTCCGAGCTCTTGCGCCAAGATCGCCGCCGCCCGAAGCATTTTGGCCTTCGGTTCGTGGAGCTCGAGCACCTCGTTGAAGCGGCGCTTCTCCGTCGGCTCGATGCTGTTCACGATGTTGGTCATGACCTCCACGCACTGGAGGGGATAAAGCCCGGTCGTCGTCTCGCCGGAGAGCATCACCGCGTCGGCCCGCTCCCGCACGGCGGTGGAGATGTCTGAGATCTCGGCGCGGGTCGGCATCGGCGCGCTGATCATCGACTCCAGGAGGTGGGTGGCGATGATGACCGGCCGCCCCTCGGTCAAGCAGAGGTCGACGATCTGCGTCTGCACGATCGGCAGCGTGTGGTAGTCGATCTCGATCCCCAGATCGCCGCGCGCCACCATCACCGCGTCCGAGGCCTTGACGATGCTGTGAAGGTTGCGCAGGCCGCCCTGGTCTTCAATCTTGGAGATGATGCGGGCCTTCGAGCCGAGCCGATCGAGCAGGCGCCGAAGCGCGACGACGTCCTGGCTCTTGCGAACGAAGGAGAGCGCCACGAAGTCGAGCCCGGCCTCGACGCCGGCGCGGACGTCCTGCTCGTCCTTCTCGGTCAGCGAGGGGAGGCCGACGTCGACCCCCGGCAGATTGATGTGCCGCCGCGAGCCGAGCTTGCCCGGGGTGAGCACGCGGCAGCGGACGTGGGTCGGGTCGAGCTCCACGACCACCAGGCGGATGAGGCCGCTGTCGAGGAGGATGGTGGCGCCGACCTTCACATCGGTCGGCAGCCCGGGATAGTTTACGAACACGCTGCGCACGCCATCGGTGGCTGTCACGGTGTGCAACTCGAGGATCTCCCCCACCCGCAAGTCGATGGGCTCCGCCAGCGGGCCGGTGCGGATCTCCGGCCCTTTGACGTCCATCATCACGGCGACGTGCCGCCCGAGCCGATTCGACACCTCCCGGATGCGCTTGATCAGCGACCCCGCCCACTCGCCCGTCCCGTGGGCCATGTTGAGCCGGAGGACGTCGACCCCCGCCGTGATGAGCTGCCCAATCCGCTCCGGGCTCTCGGTCGAGGGTCCGACCGTCGCGATGATCTTCGTATGTCTGTAGTGGCCGCGCATGAGGTCGACGCGAAACCCCGCCCTGCGTCGCCAAACTACCGCGAGTCCTGTTGCGCGCAGGTTTCGCGACGTCGAGGATTTCGTCGACTTCATGCTCCGGCGACGCATCCGCCTGCCGCCCCGGTCGTATAGTCGGGGGGCGAAGTCCATGTCCATCTCGCCGCGACCCTCTTGTCGAGCCGACACGGTCATCGCCCTGCTGGCAGGCGCGCTGGCCGTCGCCGCTTGCTCGGCGCCGGGCCGAGGCCTGGGCAGCACCACCGGCTCCGGCGGCAGCGGCGGAACCGGTCAAGGGGGGAGCGGCGGCGGAACGGGCGGCAGCGGTGCGGGCGGCCGCGCGGGCAACGGCGGCAGCGGCCCCGCGGGCAACGGCGGCAGCGGTCCCGCGGGCAACGGCGGCAGCGGAACCGCCGGCAGCGGCGGCAGCGGAACCGCCGGCAGTGGAGGGGTGAGCGCGTCGGGCGGCAGCACCGCCACGGGGGGCAGCGCCGGCGTCTCGGGCACGGGCGGCGCCGGCGGCACGACCGGCGCGGCCGGGTCGGGCGCCGCGCCCCCGACCATTCCCGGCTCCGGCAACTGCGCCGCGCCGGCCGGCGCCAACCCCGCCGACGCGATGGCCGCCTACGCCAAATGGAAGTCGGACCTGGTCGTCAGCAGTGGCGCCCACGGATTCCTGCGCGTGCAACGCCCGAACTCGTCGGGCGCCGAGGTCGACTCCTCCAACTCGGAGGGGATCGGCTACGGGATGTTGCTGGCCGTGTTCGCCAACGACCAGAATACCTTCGACAACCTCTGGAAGTACTCGCAACAGTTTCTCGACAACCACGGGCTCATGAACTGGTACATCAGCGCCGACGGAAACTCCGTGCTCGGCACCGGCGCGGCCACCGACGGCGACGAGGACATGGCCTTCGCGCTGCTGATGGCCGACAAGCGCTGGGGCGGACAGGGGAGCCTCGCCACCAGCTACCTGGCGGCGGCGAAGACCCAGATCGGGCTCATTTGGCAGTACGAGGTCGACCCGAACCACGCCTACGTGCTGACCTCGGGTGACCAGTCCGACGGCTCGGTGATCAACATTTCGTACTTCGCCCCGGCCTACTACCGGGAGTTCGGTCTGGCGACGGGCGCCGCGGCCAACTGGAAGAAGGTGATCGACGAGTCCTACACGGTCATCTCGGCCACCCTCGACGCGCAGAACGGAAACCTGAACAACGGCCTCGTTCCAGCCTGGTCGACGCCGGCCGGCGTGCCGATGACGCCGCCCAACACCAGCATGCCGCTCTACCATCAGCTCGATTCCTGTCGAACTCCGTTCCGGCTCGGCGAGGACTACTGCTGGAACGCCGAGGCCCGTGCCCTCGCCTACCTCACCAAGATCACCGGCTTCTATTCGGGCGTCGGCGTCGCGAACATGGTCGATGGCTATGACCTCGACGGCACGCCGCACCCCCAGTTCGTGACGGCGGGCGGGCCGCGCGCGGCCTCGTTCGTGGGCCCCGCCGGCGTCGGCGCCATGGCGACCGGAACGAGCTACCTGAAGCTGCGCGACGACGCCTACGCCAGCGTGGCGACGCTGGCGGACCTCGCCGGTAGCACCTACTACCAGGAGTCGTGGACGGTGCTGTCGCTGCAGATGATGACCGGCCTCTTGCGAGATCTCGACGCGCCCTAGCTGCGGACCTTCCCGCTCGGGGAGCGCATCCACCGATTGTGCCTCGAACGGCCCGCCGGCTGCTAACATCGCCCGAGCCGCGCCTCCCGCACGAGCGACCCATGGCTCAGCAGCTCAGAATCCTCCCGAACAGCCCCGGCGCAGCGGCGCCGACCGGCTCCGCTGCCGGCGTGGCGGCTCGTTCCCGCCCGCGCCCCTCGCCGACGCCGCTCGCGGGGTGGGGCAACAACCTGCGCGCCGACTGCCAGCTGGCCGAGCCGGAGCTTCCAGGCGAAGCGACGGCCTGGCTCGATCGCGCCGGAACGGTGGCACGCGGCCTCGGGCGCAGCTACGGCGACGCCGCGCTCAACGGCGGCGGCCAGGTGCTGGGCCTGCGCAAGCTCGACCGCTACCTGGCGTTCGACGAGGCGACCGGTACCCTGACCTGCGAGGCGGGGGTGAGCCTCGAGGCGATCATTCGCGACTTCGCGCCGCGCGGCTGGTTCCCGATGGTGACGCCGGGGACCAAGTTCGTGACCGTCGGTGGTTGCATCGCCAACGACGTGCACGGCAAGGCGCACCACGTCCAGGGCTGCTTCAGCGCCTCGGTCGACGCGCTGGCGGTGCTGCTGGCCAGCGGCGCCGTCGTCGAGGCCACCCGCGAGACCAACAGCGATCTCTTTTGGGCCACGTTCGGCGGGATGGGGCTCCTCGGCGTCGTGCTGACCGCGACCCTCCGGCTGCGGCGGATCGAGACGACCTATTTTCGCCAGCGCTCCCTCAAGGTGGGCGACCTCGCCGAGATGCTCGCCGCGCTCGACGAGCAGGATAAGTCCTTCCCCTACTCGGTGGCGACCATCGACGTCCTCGCCACCGGGGCACGGCTCGGGCGCGGCGTCATCACCGTCGGCGATCACGCGCCGAGAGACGAGCTGCCGCCAAGCCTCGCCGCCGACCCGTTGCGCGTCTCGGGGCCCCCGAAGCTGACGGTGCCGTTCGAGCTGCCGGAGCTGACCTTGAACCGGCTCACCATCCGCGCGGTGAACGCCTTCGTCCAGCGGACGCAGGCGCGCGCCGCCCCGTTCGGGCACTACGAAAAGTTCTTCTACCCGCTCGACATGCTGGCGCACTGGAACCGCGGCTACGGCCGGCGCGGGTTCGCCCAGTACCAGTTCGTCATCCCCTTCTCCGACGGCCTGCCCCGCATGCGCGAGATCCTGGGCGCCATCTTGTCGGCGGGCGAGCTGCCGTTTCTCAACGTGCTCAAGCGGTTCGGCAAGGAGAGCGGCGGCGTGCTGTCGTTTCCGCGCGAGGGCTACACGCTGGCGATCGACTTCCCGATCCGCGCCAACACGGTGGCGCTGCTGCGGCGGCTCGATGGGATGGTCCTCGCCGCCGGCGGGCGCGTCTACCTCGGCAAGGACTCGTACCTCGAGGCCGCCACCTTCGGCGCCATGTACCCGGCGCTCGAGCGCTGGCTGGCGATCAAGGCCAAGTACGATCCGGAGGGCGTCTTCACCTCCGACCTCGGACGGCGCGTGGGCCTGGCGCCGGCATTGTGACGCCATGCTTCGACTACACGACAACGCCTCCTCGGGAAACGCCTACATGGTGCGGCTGCTCCTCTCGCGGCTCGGGATCCCGTTCGAGCGCATCGAGTACGACATCGATCGCGGCGCGACGCGAACGCCCGAATTTCTGCGCAACAAGAACGCCAACGGGCGCATCCCGGTGCTGGAGCTCGACGACGGGCGCTGCCTGGCGGAGTCGAACGCCATCCTCTGGTTCCTCGCCGAAGGGACGCCATTGCTGCCCGCGGCGGACGGTGAGGCCGGGCGCTGGCTGCGCGCGCAGGTGCAGCTGCGGGGGCGGGCGTTCTTCGTCGGTGACAGCTATTCGATCGCCGACATCGCGCTCTATGCCTACACGCACGTGGCGGCCGAGGGGGGCTTCGATCTCGGCCCCTTCCCCGCCGTGCGCGCCTGGCTCGGGCGCGTCGCGGCCGAGCACAAACACCTCGCGATCACCGACTGACCGCGACCGCCGGCGGCCTGCTGCCGCGCTTGCCTCGGCGGCAGCCGGAACCACACTGCAGTTGGGGGTGGCTCATGACGATTCTGAGGCGGTTGGGATTGGCGGGAGCTCTGGCGTCGACGTTGGCGTTCGGCGTCGGCTGCTCGGAGACGAACAGGATACTCGGCCGGAATCAACAGACCTGGACCATGCAACCGGCGGCGGCGGTCCAAGCCGCGGAAGGGAAGGTCCAGGTAGCGACCGAGAAGGATGGAAACCACGATCTCCAGTTGAAGGTCGAGCACATGTCGCCAGCCGACATGGTCTTCGCGGGAAAATCGACCTACGTGGTGTGGCTGAAACCGGAGAACGGCCACGCGCAAAACGTCGGCGTCCTGCCGATCGACAAGGATCTGAAAGGGGAGCTCGACACCAAAACGTCGTTCGGTACGTTCGAGGTGAAGGTGACGGCGGAGCAGAGCGCCTCCGCGACCACGCCGAGCGGGGCCGAAGTCATGCAGGCGAGCGTCGTCGTCGCTTCCTGACAGCGGCGACCTCATGACACGGCGAGGTCCACTCGCCGACGGAGGCGGCGTCTCTGACGCGCGCCTCCTTTTTTTTGGTTCCGATTGTCGGCGTTTGGTCAACGCTGAGGTTCGCGGTTCTCCTCGGTGCGAATCGCTCTTGTCGTAGTGGCCGGAGCAACATTACGATGATGCGCCGATTTCTAACCGAGGAGATCCGAGTACATGCTCAGACGGTCTGCGCCCGCCCGTAACTCGTTCCTGTTCGTCGGGGCGGTGGTTTCGTTGGCCTGTTCGTCGAGCCCGAGCGGGCCCGTCGCGGTGACGGTGACGCCGACGCCCATCAACGTGCTCACCTGCTCGACCACGCCGTTCACCGCCACGCTCACCGGCACCACGGAGACGGCCGTCGACTGGTCGATCACGCCGGCGACCGGCGCCGGGACCATCGGCATCGAGGGCGACTACAGCGCGCCGACCACCGCGCCGACGGCGCCCAACAACAGCGTGACGGTGACCGCCCTGACCGAGGGCAACCCGTCGCAGGGCAACACCACGCCGCCGTTCATTGTCGCGACGGCCTTCCCCGGCGCCCCGATCCCCGTCCCGGGCTCGACAGGCGTTGGCGAGATCGGCGATCCGTCGATCGGTGTCTACCAACATCTGGCCGCCGCCAGTGGAAACCGGGTCTACGCCACCTGGGTCGACAACCCCGCGCCGCCGGCCACCGAGATCAAGCAGATGGTCGCCCGCAGCGACGACGGCGGCGCGACCTGGACCACACCCGTCCCGGCGATCGACGCCACGATCCTCGGTGGCTCCACGACCAACGACGGGTCGATGGACTGTCCGGCGATCGCCGTCGATCCCGGCAACCCCGACGTCGTCTACACCACGGCGACCGCGGATCTCGGCAACTCGCTCGGCGCTTCCGCCGGCGATCCGACCGGCCCCGCGGTCGTCTTCAGCGTCAGCGTCGACGGGGGAAAGACCTTCACCCCCACCGTCCTGTCGACTGCGTTCGCGGCATTCGACCCCTGCCAGGACATCGCCTCGCCTGCGCCGAACACCGTCGTCGTCACGGTGCCCGGGACCGGTTGCAACCAACTGACGACCACCGCGATGGACATTTACGTCTGGTCGGATGCCAACCGCGGCGCCGGCTTCGCGTCCGGCAGCCTCGACTCGAAACAGGCGTTTTGGGCGAGCGGGCTCACCGGCGCCCTCGACGTACTGCGCGGCGATCCCAGTTGCAGCACCGATCTCATCGCCTACGACAACGGGGGCGACAACGACTCGGCGCAGGCGATCGAATCGCCACGGATGTTCGTCGACGGGCACGGACGGCTCTGCCTGGTTTACGCCGCCACCAGCCAGACCGGGGCGATCGAGAACAGCTACGTGCAGTGCAGCGCCGACGCCGGCCACAGCTTCACGCAGCCGTCCGAGCTCGATCCCGCGCTCGCCACCGACAACCAGCCGTCGGGGACGTTCGGGCCCGGCAACGCCGCCGCGATCGCCTGGACGACGAACGTCGCCGGCGCCGACCAACAGACGCTCTACATCGTGCTCAGCAACGACGGGGGTGCCACCTTCGGCGCGCCGATCGTGGTCCCGACGCTCGCCAAGCCCTTCAGCCCCTCGATCCTCTACGACGCCTCGGGCGTCATCTGGATCGCCTATCGCATCGACGGCGGCAGCGCCTTGGTGGTGGACAAGAGCTGCGACGAGGGCCTGACCTTCAGCGGCCCGGTGTCGGCCAGCGTGGCCGCGGACGACAGCCTCATGGGTCCGAGCCTGCTCGACACCGGCGCGCCGGCGCCGCGGCTGTTCGGGGCCGCCGAGATGAATCTCGCCTCGTTCTCACTGTCGCCGTAACCAGCGACGTTCAGACCGAGGGGCGCGGCCAGGGGATCTGCGGCGACGGCGGGAGTGGTCGGCCCGCCGCCGCCAAGAGGCCGCGGCAGCGAGCGCAAAAGTCGTATTCCCGGTCGCAGGTGGCGACCTGCCCCTCGGCGTCCTCCATCAGACAGCCGCGATTCGGACAGTGCGCGAGGCCCAGCGTGTGGCCGGCCTCGTGGACGGCGACCTTGGCCAGCCGCTCGCGCGCGTTGACCGCGCCGCTCGACTTCTTTCGACAGCGAAACTCGGAGATGACGCTCGACGCGCCGTCGATCCGCCCGAGACCGAGCAGCCCCCAGTCGACGACGGTCCCCTTGGTGGTCGAGATGTCGACCCCCGTGAGCCCGAGAATGCGCGCGCCGTCGGGCGGCAATCGGGTGTCGAGAAAGTCGAGCAGCTTCTCGGCCCGGTAGCGACGGCGCGGGGGATAGAACGCGGCAGCCGGCAGCGCCGCGCGCGGCAAGAGGCGCGTCTCCATGCCGATGAGCGCGGTGAGCGCCCGGCGAACCAGCTCGACGTCCTCGGCCGGCAGCTCACCGCCGAGCGGCTGCAGGTAGAGAAGGCTCCGCCTCGATGCGCCGGCGGCGCGCCGTTGGCCGAACGTCGCGAGCGCGCCCAGCCCCAGCCCGAGCAGCGCCCGACGCGTCACGCCCATCGAAGGGATGATCCCACTTGTGCCCGGCAACCGAGCGGCCGCCTACGCCCGGGAGGTGGCCAGCGCGGCGCTGACGATCGCCCGGGCCTCGTCGAGGATCGCCGCCAGGTGGTCGGCGCTCTTCAGGCTCTCGGCGTAGATCTTGTAGATGTTCTCCGTCCCCGACGGACGGGCGGCGAACCAGCCGCTCGCGCTCGCGACCTTGAGGCCCCCGATCGAGGCGCCGTTGCCGGGCGCGCGGGTCAGCTTGGCGACGATCGGATCGCCGGCGAGTGTCGACGCCTTGACCGCCGCCGGATCGAGCCGCTTCAACGCCTCTTTCTCGGCCGGCGACGCCGGCGCGTCGACGCGCGTGTAGTACGGCGTCCCGAACTTGGCGCGCAGGTCGTCAAAGTGACGCCCAGGATCGCGCCCGGTGACCGCCGTGATCTCCGCGGCCAGCAGATCCAGGATCAGGCCGTCCTTGTCGGTGGTGTGGACCCGGCCGTCGCGGCGCAGGAAGCTGGCGCCGGCGCTCTCCTCGCCGCCGAAGCCGAGGCTGCCATCGAGCAACCCGGCGACGAACCACTTGAAGCCGACCGGCACCTCGCGCAGCGTGCGACCGAGGTCGGCGGCGACGCGGTCGATAAGCGTGCTCGACACCAGCGTCTTGCCGACGGCGGCCGCCGCCGGCCAGCCCGGGCGGTGCGCGAACAGATACCCGATCGCCACCGCCAGGTAGTGGTTGGGGTTCATGAGACCCGCCGGCGTGACGATGCCGTGGCGATCGGCGTCGGTGTCGTTGCCGAAGGCCACGGCGAACTGGTCCTTGAGGTGCAGCAGATTCGCCATCGCGTAGGGGCTCGAGCAATCCATGCGGATCTTGCCGTCGTGATCGACCGGCATGAAAGCGAAGCGCGGATCGACCGTCTTGTTGACGACCGTCAGATCGAGCCGGTAGCGCTCGGCGATGCGCGGCCAGTACTGCACGCTCGCGCCCCCCATGGGATCGGCGCCGATCTTGATCCCCGCCCGCGCGATCGCCTCGAGGTCGACCACGCCCGCCAGATCCTCTACGTAGGGCGAGAGAAAATCGTACTCGCGCGTCGTCGCCGCCTGGCGCGCCTTTGCATACGGCAGCCGCCGCACCTCGGCCCGCGCGCGCAGGAGCTCGTTCGCGCGCGCCTGGATCCCGTCGGTGACGTCGCTGTCGGCCGGACCGCCGTTGGGCGGGTTGTACTTGAAGCCGCCGTCGCGCGGCGGGTTGTGTGACGGCGTGATGATGATGCCGTCGGCGAGCCCGTCCTTGCCGGCTGAGCCGTCTGGGCGCCCCTCGTTGTAGGTCAGGATCGCGCGCGACAGCGCGGGCGTCGGCGTGAAGTCCCCCTCGCTCGAGACGCGCGTCTCCACGCCCGCCGCCGCCAGCACCTCGAGCGCGGTCTTCAGCGCCGGGGCCGACGCCGCGTGCGTGTCGGCGCCGATGAACAGCGGCCCGGTGATCCCCACGCGCGCCCGATGCTCGCAGATCGCCTGCGTGATCGTCAGGATGTGCGCTTCGTTGAACGCGCCGTCCTCGGGCGCGCCACGGTGGCCGCTGGTCCCGAAGGCGACCTCTTCGCGCGGGTTCGCCGGATCGGGGCGGCGGTCGTAGTAGGCCGCGACCAGACGGTCGGGATCGATCAGCAGATCAGGCGGCGCGGGTTTTCCGGCGAGCGGCGAAACGGGCATGGGGGGACGGTAAGCCCGGTCGCCTCCGGTTGGAAGCGGCTGCCTGCCGTTTCAGGGCGCGCGCTATCTGAGGCTGGCGCGCTGGAAACCGGCCGGGATCGACATGTGCCGCGCGTGCCAGGAGACGCGCGCGTCGTGAACGACCGCCACGCAGACCGACTCGCCCGATTGCACGTAGAGATCCGATTCGCCGTCCCAGGCCAGCGGCGCGCCGCTCCCGCAGTCGGGCATCGCCCCTTCGCGGTTCGGAACGCGGATGAACCGCGCCCCCGCCTTCTTGTCGACGTTGACGTGAAGAAGCTCCACCGGCCCCGCCACGAGAAACCTCGGCGCCGGCGTCGACACGCGCGTGCTCCCGCGGAGATCGGCGGCATGAACGCGCGCCGTCGTCTGGCTCGCCGCGCATCCCCCCAACCCCAACGCCAACCCCAATGTCGCTACGACGATCTGCCGTGATGTGTGCGATGTAGTCATGTGTACTTTTTTGGCTACCGTACACCGACACTCGTCTACATACAATCACGTTGATGAAAACTGTATGTAACTTCACGTTGACGATCTGCTGCGGCATTTCAATCCTTGCAATCATTCTGAATCTTTATGGTTTTTAGTGATCGAATTACCTGACTCTTACGGAACCTGGACTGGCGTCAACGGTGCGGCCGGCTGCTCCTCCCCCACCGACGTCCGCTTCGCTATCAGCAAAAACATCACCGGCACCAGGAACAGAGAGAGGACCGTCGACGAGGTCAGGCCGCCGACCACCGCCAGCGCGAGCGGTTGATTCGCCGCCGAGCCGCGATCGAGACCGAGCGCCGTCGGCAGCAGGCCGATGATCGTCGCCAGGCTGGTCATGGCGATGGGGACGAACCGCGAGCGGGCGGCGGCGAGGACCGCGGCAACCTTGTCGGACCCCTCGTTGAAGCGCCGGGTGGCGTCGTCGACCAGCAGGATTCCGTTCGAGACGGCGATGCCGATCACCATCAGGATCCCCATGAGCGCGGTGATGGAGAACCCCTGGCCGGCGGCTACCAGCGCCAGGACGATGCCGACCAGCGAGACGGGGATCGTGAACAGCATGACGAACGGGAGCCGCAGTGACTTGAACTGCGACGCCATGATCATGAACACCACCATGACGGCGAGCCCCAGCGCCAGCCCCAGCCCCGAGAAGGTCGTCCGCATCAAGTCGACCTGCCCCACGAAGCCGAACTTGATGTCGCGCGTCCGCGGGTCGCTCCTGAGCGCCTGTTCGAGATCACGTGCGACGCTGCCGATGTCGCGCCCTTCGGTCTGCATGTAGACATGAGCCGCGCGTTCGAGCTGGTTTCGCTCGACGGCGATCGGGCCGACCGAGCGCTTCACCGAACCGTAGGCCCCCAGGCGGACCTGCTTTCCGTCGGGGCCGATGCGCACCGGGAGCTGGGAGAGCGCATTGATGTCGGCGACGGCGGCCCCGTCGTACGACGAGACCACGTAGTACGACTGTCCGTTGTTGGGATCGATCCAGACGCTCGGCGTGTTGATGTTGCCGAGCGTCGCCTCGAGGGTCGTCTGCGCGGCGTCGCGCGCGGTGATCCCGACCAGCCCCGCCTTGCTGCGATCGGTCTCCACGCGGATCTCCGGGTAGTCCATCTCCAGCGTCGGGTAGATGTCGCGCACCCCCGGTACGGTGGCCGCAACCTCGGCGATGGCCTTGGAATCGGCGTCGAGCGCCGCCAGATTGTCGCCGCGAACCTCGATCACCACCGGCGCGTTGTAGCCGTTCGCGAAGACGCTGGCGACGAGGCCGCCCGGCCACTGCAGACAATCGACGCCCGGATAGTCGCGCACCAGGATTTTTCGGATGTGATCGGCGATCTCGCGTTGAGTCGCCTTTCGCCTTTCAGGGGAGACCAGCGCCAGCCGGATGAAGCCCATGTGCGGCCCCTGGTTCGGGCTGGTCATGGCGCTGCGGGCGTTGTTGGGCGAGCCGACGTTGGTCAGGACCAGCTCGACCAGACCGTCGCCCAGCTCGTGGCGCAGATCGGCCCCCATCTCGTTGATCAGCTTGGACGATTCCTGCAGCGAAACGCCGGGGGCGAGCCGGACGTAGATGCGCTCCATCGACTCGTCGATCTCGGGGAAGAACGTGCTCGGTAAGAGGGTCGCCGCCCAGCCGCTGGCAGCGATCAGCACCGCTGACCCGACGACGATCGTGCTCCGGAAGGGGAGCGCGCGGCGAAGAAGGGCCGCGTAGCGCTCGGCAACGCCGTCGATGAAGGCCTCCACCCGCGATCCAATCCGTCCGTGCTTGGTGTGACGCAAGAAATGCCGGCAGGCGACCGGCGTGACGCAGATGCTGACGAAGTAGGAGGCGGTCATGGCGACGGCGACGGTCAGCGCGAGCGGCGCAAACAGTTTTTGGGCCAGCCCCGCCAGCAGCAGCACCGGCAACAGCACCGCCATCGTCGTCAGCGTCGAGGCCAGAACCGGCAACGCGACGGCGTTCGTGCCCCGCAGCGCCGCCTGGTAGGCGTTGAGCCCCATCCGCTGGTGGCGGTGAATCGACTCCAGGACCACGACGGCGTCGTCGATCAGCCGCCCCATCGCCAGCGTCAGCCCGCCCAGGGTGAAGGCGTTGAGCGTCTGACCGCTGGCGTAAAGGGCGATGAGCGTGATGGCGAACGAGAGCGGAATCGCCACCGACACGATCAGGGTCCCGCGCGTGCTCTGCAGAAACAGCAAGATGACGACGGCGATCAATACCAGCGCCTGAACGACCTCTCTCTTGAGACCGTCGTAGGTGGCGCGAACGAACGTTGATTGATCGAAGACCGGGACCACCCGCAGCCCCGGCGGAAGATCCCGCAGGTCGCGAACCTTCTGTTTGACCGCGTCGACGATCTGCAACGTGTTGCCGCCAGGCACGCGCAGCACGTTCAGGTAGACAGCGTTCTGGCCCGCCACCGACACCGCCTGCGTCTCCGGCACGCCCCCGTCCTCGACGCGGGCCACGTCCCGGATCATGACCGGCGCTGCGCCGTTCTTCTTGATGACGGCATCCCCGATCTCGCGCACCTGGGGCGGCACCGCGTTGGTGTAGACGTTGGCGTCGAACCCCGGCGAGATGAACTCGCCCGACGGCAGGAGCGCATTCGCGTCGCGGACCGCCGCGGCCACGTCGCCCGAGGTGATCCCGCGCGCCTGTGATTTGACCGGATCGACGACCACGTTGATCTGCCGCTGGCGTCCGCCGTTGATGGAGGCGCTGGCCACGCCGGGAATCCCTTCCAGCAACGGCTCTATGTTGTTGAGCGCGTAGTCGTAGAGCCGGGGTCCGCCGAGGCCGCCGCCGGTCACCGCCACCTGAACGACCGGCGCGTTCGACGGATCGTACTGCAGCACGAACGGCGGCAGCACGCCGAGCGACTTGGGGACCGCGGACATGGCGAACGCCACCTGCTCTTGAACCAGGGTTTGGGCGCCGTTGAGATCGGTCCCCCACTTCAGCCAGACGTAGACGACACTGAGGTTGTTGCGCGACACGCTCTGTACGTGGTCCACGCCGGGCGTCGCGCTGACGTACTTCTCGATCCGCCAGGAGAGCGTCTTCTCCACGTCCTTGGGACCGAGTCCGGGGGCCATCGTCCCGACGACCAGCACCGGCGGGGTCAGCTCCGGGAACGTGTCGACGCTCATCCGCGGCGTGACAACGCCGGCGAAGACCACGACAGCGATGGCCGCCATGAGCACCGCGATCGGGTTCCTGAGCGCGAGACCGGTCATCGGGCCTCGCGCGCCATCACCGCGCCGTCGCGCCCCTGTTCGGCCGTCGGCGCGCGATCGCCGCGCGCGGCGCTCTGGCCAATCTCGCCCATCTCCTTGGCCTCCACGCGGTCCCCGTCCTCCAGTTGCGCCCGGCCCTCCGCGACGACGGCCGCGCCGGGTGGCAGCGAGGAATCGACGAACAGCGCGCCGCCCTCTTCGCCTTTGACGGCCACGGTCGCGGCGCGGGCCACGTCATGATCGACGACGAACACCTTCGCAGTTTCGCCGCGGACGGTCGCCGCGTAGAGCGGCAGTTGGGTGACCTCGGTCGGCGTCCCGACACCGATGTGCACCTCTGCTGTCGTTCCGACCGGCATGCTGCGCGCCGGGTCGGGAACGTCGATCTCGAAGTGCACCGTCCGGGTGGCGGGATCTGCAGCCGGTGCGCGGCGGGTGATGGTGGCCTGGAAATCCCGGTTCGTCGCGTAGATGTGGACCTTCACCGCAGCCCCGGGCGGGATGAGGGCGAAGTCGATCTCGGGAGCGTCGGCCGTCATCCGCACGGTGCTGCGATCGACGACGGTGACGATCGCGGAGCCGGGACGTACGAAGGCCCCCGGGTCGACGAAGCGCTGCGCCACCTCTCCGGCAAACGGCGAACGGAGGATGCAATCGTTGACCTGCAACGAGCTGCGGGCCAGGGTCGCTCGCTCGGACTCGAGCTGCGCCTCTTCGGAGACGCTCTGCGAATTCTTCTGCTCGGCCTCGTTGGGCGAGACGAAGCCGCCGTTCAGCAAACCTTGTGTCCGCGATGCCTCGTCGGCGATCGCCTTCTGGTGCGCGTCGATGGAGCGGGCACGCGCGGCGATGGCCTTGGTCGAGGCGCTGGCATCGCGACAGTCGAGCGTCGCCAGCACGTCACCGCGCTTGACGACGGCGCCTGGGCGCACCAGCACCGTGTCGACGTAGGCGGAAACCAGCTGCGGCCCGACGTTGGCCTGCACCCACGGCTCCAGCGTCCCCACGTAGGTCCGCGATGGTCGGTAGGTCGCCGCGCGCGCGCGCACGATGGTGACCGGCTTGGGACGGGAAGCGAGCGCGACCTTGTTCGTGCGGCTGTCCGCCCGCCACAGCATCAACCCGCCGAGGAGAAGGACCAGCGCCACGCCAGCGCCGATCGCCAGGGGAATCCTCGAATCCCCGGAGGGTGCGTTCGATTCCGGTTCGGTCTCGTTCGTCATTTGCTTTCCATTCACAAACCTTCGCCGATCGCGCGGCCGAACGTGGCCCGCGCCTTGGCCAGCTCGAATGTGCCGAGCGCCATCCGAATTTCAGCGTCGGTGCGCAATGACTCCGCGTCGGCCAGCTCGACGCTGGTGCCGAGCCCGGCCTTGAAGCGCGCGTCGGCCTGCGCGTAGTTGGCGCCCGCAGCTTCCTGTTCGCGCTGCAAGGCGGGGAGCGCCTGTCTGGCCACGTCGACCGCCAGGTAGGCCCGCTCCACGTCGGAGACGACCGCCTGGCGCGAAAGATCGATCTCGTCTCGGCGGACCTCCTCGCCGGCCTTCGAGGCGCGCGCACGGGCGCCCACCGTCGGATCGAGGAGCGGCCAGCTCAGAATCAACCCCGCGTCCCAGTTGGGGACGCTGGGGAGAAAGCCGCCGCCGGTCGGAATCTCGGCCACCCCCCCGCCCGCCGGGCGCGAGGGGTCGGCGCCGCCCGCGCGCCCCGACAGCGTGGCGGTCAGGCGCAGGTCGGGGCGTTCCAGCGCGGAGATGGCGCGGGTCTGCTCTTCTTGCGCGCGCAGCCGTGCCACCGCCTCGGCAAGGCGCGGATCCTTCGCCTCGGCGCGCGCCAGCGCCTCCCCAATCGCGGGGAGATCCGGCGGCATCGCCGGCGCGTCCGCCGCGTCGAGCGCCGGCTCCGGCGAGCCGATCGCCGCCGCCAACACCACTTCGGCCGCCGACAATCCGCCGCGTGCCCGGATACGCCCAGTGTCGAATCGGGTCAGGTCGGCCTCGGCGCGCGTCAGGTCGATCGGCGAACGGAGTCCCGACCTGACGCCAGCCTGCGCGAAGTCGCGGTGGACCTTCGCTCTTTGATAGGCCTCCTCCGCCGCGCGCAAGATCGACTTCGCGGCGTTGACCGCGAAGTACGCCTCGCCGACGCCGAGCTCGACGTCGAGGCGGATCGCGTCGGCCGCATGCGCGGCGACCGTGATCGCGGCATCCGCCGCAGCCTCTTCCGCGGCGATCCGTCCGAAGTCGAACAGCTCCTGCTTGGCGCCGATGCCGGCCAGGGTCGACGGATGCGGGGCCCAGGAGGCGCTGCTGGCGGTCGTGCTCGGCGTCCCGCCGATGCGTGGAATGTCGAGCGCGCCGGTGGTGATGTACGAGGCAGTCGTGTTATTGGCCGTCCCCTCGAAGAGCTCCCCGACCAGACCAGCGGACGGATACCACGCGGCGCGCGGCACGCTGGCGCTTGCCTGCTGCTCCGCCAGCCCGGCCAGTGCGGCGCGCACCGCAGGTTGATGGGCACGCGCGTAGGCGAGCGCCTGAGGGAGCGTGACCACCGGGATCCCGTTTTGGGCCAGAGCCTGAGCCGAGACACCGAAAACCATGACTGCCCCGAGCACAACCCGCCGACAATTAGGGACCCACATGCCTTTCGCCCGAGGTATCGAGCACGTCCCATGCCAGTGACGATCCCGGTGCTTGACCGGGCCGACATCGCGCCGCTGGGAAGAATTCCCTCCGCCGCCGGGAAAAAATTCCCGCTTGTTCGACCAGGTCGCGAGCCCAGCCGCGCGCCCCCCGTGGCGTGGTACCAATTTCGCTGATGCGCGCGCTCGGCCGATGCCTGTTGATCGCGGCGATTCTCGCCTCCGCGCAAGGCGCCTCGGCCGTCGAAAAGCGACCGACCGCGGCCGAGGAGGCGGAGATTCGCGGGCTCGAGAAGGAGCTCACCGGCCTTCAGATCAAGCAGGCCTACCTCGCCGCCATCCCGATCGCGCGCAAGCTCTACGAGCTGCAACGCGAAGCGACCGGCGCCGACTCACGGGCCGCGCGCTCCCGCCAGAACGTCCTCGGGACGATGCTCCAGAGCGCAGGCCGCACCACCGACGCATTGGTGATCTACGAAGAGATGTTACGCACCGCCGAGGCCCAGTACGGCCGCGCGTCACGCGAGACGATGCAGTCGCTCGGTTCCATCAACAGCGTCTACTGGTCCCAGAGCCGCTACGACGACGCCTATCCGGTGATGCAGCGGATGCTGGAGATCACCAGGAAGCTCGACGGCGAGCAGAGCCAGATGTACGCGAACCAGCTCTCCCAGCTCGGGACCCTGTTCAACATGCGCAGCGAGTTCTCGGCGGCGCACACGGCGGTGTTCCAGCAGGCGATCAAGGACTCGACGAAGCTGCTCGACCCGTCGGTCCTGACCCACGTGACCCGGCTGCACGAGATCGAGGCCGATCGCGAGGGGATGGTGATGGCCTTCCTGGCCGGCTACCAGCCGCGCGGCGGGATCGAGTTCATGGAGCTGATGGGGAAACAGAGGGAGATCCCCAAGCACCTCGATCACCCGACGTTCCAGGAGCGAATCGACTACCTGACCGATTTTTGGACCAACGACGTGAGGTACGCCTTCGTCTCGTTCAAGCTCGGCGTGGCGGCGATGGATCGCGGCGACCAGCTGGAAGAGAGCGACCTGCCGGCGGCGGTCGCCGCGTACCAGGCAGCCACCGAGCACTTCAAGCGCTTTCACACCATGCTGCCGTCGCTGAAGGAGGCGATGAACGATCTCGGCGTCGCTTACACCAAGCTCGGCGTGCTGGCGATGGACCGCAACGACTCGCCGCTTGGCCGCTGGCAGACCCGCTTCTCGCTCGAGCGCGAGTCGTCGGTGAAGTACGCCGACCTGGTCGGCGACGAAGGGGCGCGCCACTCGCGCCGGCTCGACCGGGCACGACTGCCGTCGCAGCTGCGCGACGCCATCGCCTCTTTCAAGGAGGCGCTGGCCGACGACGAGGACTACAACAAGGCGCGGCTCAACCTGGCGGCCGCCTACCTGGCCGCCGGTCAGCTCGACAACGCCAGCGCCATGCTCGGCAAGATCGTGGCGCAGCCCGACGTCACCTCGGGGGACGTCGAGCTCCTGCGCGGGGTGGCGTTCGCCGAAGCGAAGGAGTACGAGGCGGCCCGGCTGGCCTTCGAGCACGCCGAGGGATTCCCCGCCAACCGGCGCGCCGCGCTCTACAACCGCGCCAAGGCCATGGAGCTCGGCGGCAAGAAGGCCGACGCCAAGAAGGCCTATCAGCAGTACGCGGTCGTCTTCCCCGGCGGCCCCTGGGCCAAGGCCGCCGAGACGGCGGCCGCCAAGCTCTGACGGCGGCCGCTCGGCAGCTCACCCTGGCGCGGCGTCGAGCAGCGACACGGCGGGGAAGCCGGCGGTCATCACCGCGTCCATCGTCTTCACCAGCGTGTCGAACACGATCCCGTCCTCCGAGATGATCTGCACGTCGGTCTTGTCGGGGTACGAGCGCTTGACCGCGCGCAGCTCGTCCTCGAGACGCGCGTAGTCGAGCGAGGGCCGGACGCCGCCGGTCTTGAGCGGGATCGGCTTTTGGTTCGCCTTCACGATCAAGTTGAACCCGCCGTCGTGAACGGCCACGGCGATCCGGGTCTCGTCGACCGCGGTCTGCGAGTCGAGCTCGCCCTGCCCCTTCTGCTCGACCTGCAGGCGGGCAAGCTGCGTCCAGACGGCGGTGATCAGGAGAAACGCCACCATGCAGGTGAGCAGATCGATGTACGGGACCAGGTTCAGATCGGCGTGGAGCGGCTTTTTTCGGTCGCCGCCCCCGCCGTCGATGATGACAGCCATGGGGACCTCCGAAGTTGAAAACGCGGCGCCGCTGATTTCCCGGGGACTACTGATGAAGAGACACCGCGCCACGGTCGGGGTTCCCACTTCTCCCCGCGGCCCCTCCTCTGTTCGCCTACACAGCGTCACCGAGCCGTGGCGGGGGTCGGATGCGACGTAACGGATCCTGACGGTGGCGCCCTCAACCGCCGCCTCCACGTGGGCACCGGCTTTGCTTTTGTCGAACGGTTGAGGGACGCATGCAACGCACGCCTTTGGCCTGGAAGACCCTGTTCGTCTTGGGAGCCGTCTGCTTCAGCTGCGGCGGGTCATCAGCTCGCGTGGGCGGGGTCGACCCGCCGCCCAGTCAGGAGACAGGAAACGGAGGCGCCGGCGCAACCCAAGGCGACGCCGGCGCGGCGGGAACTGGCGGCGCCAGCGGCGGGGCGGCCGACGCCGGGAATCCTCTCGCCTGCTCGGATCTCTTCGACCAGGGGAGCCTCCAGACCTACGACTTCGACATCAGCGCCGATCAGCTGGCGGCCATCGACACCGAGTTCCACAATCTGACCGCGCTCGAGAGCGGGATCGACTTCGCGACCTATCATCCGATCACCTTTCACCTCAACGGCGAGACGGTCTCGAACGCCGAGATCAAGCTGCACGGGCAGTCGTCCTGGGACCAGACCGTCACGCTCGACGGCGACCGCGCCAAGATGCAGTTCGACGTGTCGTTCGATCAGATCGACCCGATGGGCGCGTTCCACGGGGTCAGCAAGCTGGTCTTCGACATGCCGCGCGACGACTGGACCTTCATGCACGATCGGCTGTCGCAAGCCTGGCTGCGGCAGGTCGGGGTCATGGCCCCCTGCTCGGCCAGCGCGTTGCTGAACGTCAACGGCAGCTACTACGGCCTCTACGTGCTGGAGCAGGGGGTGGGGAACGGGACGGTGGCCGCCTTCTTCCCCGCCAACCCGAGCGGCGATCTCTGGAAGGGGGGCGTTCAGGCGGAGACCAACACCGCCAGCCCGAACACCAAGCGGCTCAAGATGTTCGACAGCGCCAAGGATCTCGCGACGCTGGCGACGATCATGGACATCCCCAATTCGCTCACCTCGTGGGCCGCGGAGGCGATGATCAACGACGCCGACGGCTACTACAACGGCTCGCACAACTTCTATCTCTATGACCAGGGCGCGGCGGGCTATCTCTTTCAGCCGCAGGACACCGACTCGACGTGGGACTGGCTGGACACCTTCGACCTCCCCGGCGCCAAGGACCACCCGATCTACTGGTGGTCGAGCCGCGGGCAGCCGGCGCCGACGCCGGGGGACAAGTGGCTGATCGTCCTCGGCGACGCGAGCGAACGGGTCCACTACGCCGACGCGATCGCGGGACTGCTCGCCAAGTGGGACGTGACGCAGATTCAGGCGTGGATCGACAGCTGGTCGCAGCAGATCAACGCCGCCGCCACCAGCGACCCACACGCCTGGGCGACTGCCGCCCAGATCCAGAAAGCGACCCAGACCGCCCGCGACATCGTCCCGCAGCGTGCGGCCTATCTGCAGAGCTTCGTCGACTGCGAGCACGGCGTCGCCGGCGCCGCCACGGACGCCGACGGCGACGGCTACAACTGGTGCGACGAGTGCGACGACAGCGATCCCAACGTTCACCCGGGCGCCCAGGAGATCTGCGGCAACGGCATCGACGACGACTGCAACGGCTTCGTCGACGACGGCTGCTGAGCCCCGCCCGCCCGTTCTACGACCGCCCGCGGTGGCCTATGGAAAAGAGGCCGGCTGGAACAGATCCGAAAGATCGTTGTTGCCCGTCACCGTCGGCAAGATGGGCAGCCCGAAGATCTCGTCGATCGACTTGGTGAACGATCCGTGGGTGTAGGTTACCGAGCCGGTGTACCCCGTCTTGACGCCGGGACCGATGGCGACGAAGGGCATGAGCGGGCCCCCCCCTTCGGGCTCGTCCCACATGATGAACAGGACGCCCTGGTGCGCGTTCACGAAGTCGACGATCGGCGGCAGGTTGGCCGACAGCCAGGCGTCGCCCGCGGCGATCACGTTGGACGACGGGCAGCTCGAGTCGCCGTGCATGTCGTTGCAGACGTTGGGGGTGACGAAGTTGTATTGCGCGACCGACCCCGCAGCCAGCGCCTGACCGAAGGCGGCCGTCGTATAGGCCTGATGGTGGGCGGCGCAGGCGGCGTTGCTCGCCGACGGTGGGCTGCCCGACACGTCCTGGAAGAAGACGAATGGATCGTGCTTGGCGGCGTAGAACCCAGACGAATGAACCGGGCAGGCGCCGGTCGAGCCGTTCAGCCCTTCCTGAAAGCTCATCCAGCTGACCGCGGGCGACGCGGCCGCCATCTGGGTGACGAGGTGCGCGGTCGACTTGGTGCTGTTGCTGGCCGATGGATCGCTGTCGGTGGTGAACGTGGCGTCGGAGAACGTGTTGGTCCCGGCCTCCATCCAGACGTAGTGCGGCTCGCTGGGGATGGCGTCCGGCAGCGGATCGTTGAACGCCGCCGCGTGCGCGTACTTGGAGATGAGCCCGTTGAGGTAGGGGGCGTCGCTGCTGCCGTAGACGGACTGCGCCGCCTCGTTCTCCATCGCCACCACGAAGACGTACTTGATCGGTCCGCCGGCCGGATTGGTGGTCACCGGCGTTCCCCCAGCGCCGGTCGCGCTGCCAGCGCCGGTCGCGCTGCCGGCTCCGGTCGCGCCGCCCGCTCCGGTCGCGCCGCCCGTGCTGATCGGCGGCGTGGTGGTCGTCGCGGTCCCCCCGCTGCCTGTCGTGCTGCCGGTGCCGATCGTGCTACCCGCGCCGGTCGTGCCGCCCATGCTGGTCGGCGGCGTGGTCGTCGTCGTGGTTCCCCCGCTGCCGGTCGATCCCGCGGATGCCGCGCCGCCGCTCCCCGGCGCTCCAGCTTCGGACGAGGGCGCGCCAGAGCCCGCCGCGCCTCCCTCGGATGAGGTCGGTGCGGTCGGTCGCCCGGCAGCGCCGCCGGTGGCGGCCGTCTGCTTGCTCGAGCTGCCCCCCGAGCCGCCGCTGGCCCCCGGATCGATCTCGCTGTCGCCCGAACCGCCGTCGAGCGCCCCTCCCGCGCCCGCGCCCGAGCTGCAGCTCATCGTCAGCGATAGGCCGACCGGGAGCAGCGTGGACAGGAGAAGAGAGAGGACATTGCTGTGCTTCGCTTTGGAGCGTGACATGTCCTTGGGTACGGACGGGGACCGCGGGTCGGACGTATCGGCCGCCCGCGCCGCTCGAGCGCCTAGAAGAGCTCGCCGAGCTTCGTGATCTGGTCGAAGGAGCTCTGCAACCAGACCTTCACCCGCTGGCGTTCGATCCGCGAAAACGTCTCGGGCGTCGTGGTCCCGTGGATGGCCGCCCAGAAGCTGACGTCGAAACGATCGATCTTCTGCATCACCGCCGGGTTGAGCTCGGGGAGCTCGAGGATGGCGGCGCCCAACCGCTCCGCCTCCGCGCGGGTCGGCGACTGGTCGAACAACGTGAAGGCCGTCCCGCGCCCGGCGTTCTTCACCACGCAATACTTGGCCTTGTCTCGGTAGCGGGCCAGCTGGCGCCCGAGCGTGATCACCGCGTCCTTGCCGTCGTCGATGACGTGCCAGAACACCACCTTCACCCCGCTCTCGGCGGCGAGCTCGAAGATCCCCGCCTCGTCGATCCAGGCGCCCAGCAGCCGGTCGCTCTGGGCGGGCATGTCGACCACCACCCGCCGCTCCGTTTCGGTCGCCAGCTCCAGGAGCTGATCGGCGCTGGCGAAGTCGGTCAGATCGATGGGCCGGACGTAGTCGGCGTAGAAACGGACCAGCGCGCCGTGCGAGCCGTCGGCGTCAGCCAGCGCGAACGGCATCGCGCGGTCGATGCAGTACTGCGCGCAGAGGCGCGCCACCACCGATTTTCCGACGCCGCCTTTCTCGCCACCGATGAAATGAATCGTGCTCATGGGGCGGCAGTCTACCCGCGGTCTATTTCCGGCGGAGGACGATAATGTTTCGATTCGACGGAGGAGGCTACCGGCCGGGCGCAGGCGCCGGGAGATCGGCCTCGCTCAACCCCAACGCCTTCAGCCATTCGGGCGTCGGGGGGATGAGCTTGCGCGCGGCCAGATCAAAAAGCGCGATGGTGAACAGGGCCTCGCAGCAGAGGTTGCCGTCGGGGTCGTGGATCTGTTGCACCACCCGGCCGATCTTCCCGAGGTACGACTCCATCCAGGTCTTGATGACGATCCGCTGGCGATTCCGGAGCTCGCGTTGAAACTTCAGGTTGATCTCGAGGATGGTGGGACCGATCCGCCGCCGCACCACTTCGTCCAGGCCGTAGCCGTTGCGGGTGACGAGATCCCACCGTGCCTCTTCGAAGATCTCGAGGTACTTGGCGTTGTTGACGTGCCCAAAGGTGTCGAGGTGCTGCTCGCGGATGACGAGCTCGTAATCGTGTGCGCGGCCGAGCATGGCGAATCCTCCAGCCGCGAGCTTAGCGTCCTCGGCCTCCCGACCGGATCAGAACTGCGCGGCGCCGGCGAGGGAAATGACCTTGATGCCGTCGTCGCCCGCGGTGCAGTCCCCCTGGTTGCTGCTGCACCACTCTTCTTTCAGGTAGTCGAAGTTGACCAGTCCACCCAGCGACAGGGCATCGGAGAGACGGAAGAACGCCCCCAGATTGGCTCCGACCAAGAAGCCCTCGCCACCGACGCTGACGTCCACGTTGTAGTACGCAGAGCTCGCCGACACGCTCTCGGAGTCATAAAAGAAGCCCAGCTTCGGACCCACCACTATCTCCGCCGTGGGTGCCACCTGCAGGTGGTAGAGGGGAGCGGCCGAGACCTGAATGACGTAAGCACTCACGCTCGCGCCGTCCGGAACGTTGCTGAAGTTCCAGAGATCGAACAGCGCCTCGGCATTGAAGGAGACCTGCTCGTTCAGTCGGGCGCCGATGAGGCCACCGACCCGCAGCCCGGGGCCCGTGCCGGAGTTGTCGTTCTGGATGGAATGAATGCCGATGAACGGCATCGCCAAGAACGGTTTGTAGGGTGCCATAGCCGGCTGGGCGGCCGGCGTGTACTGCGGGGGAGCGCCCGGCGGCGGTGTGGCCACGTACGCACCAGGCGGCGGCGCGTTTGGATCCGCGGCGGGGGGATATCCCGCGGGCGGCGCGGCGTCCTGCGCCCACGCGGCCGAAAGGCCGGCGATACCGGAAACCAGCAGTCCAGCTACGAACGACCCGAATCTAATCGAGCGATTGCGAGAGATCATGAGGGGATCCTTTCTCAGAGAGGCCCGTCTGCCATTGCCGTTTCAAACAGAGTTGCAGCGGGAAGAACGTCCGAACTGCTGATAGTTCCTCGTCCGCGGCAGGTAGCGTAACGCACGTCGCAATTTCGGTAAACTATCGTCACTCTGCGATGCGATGCGATGCGGGCCAGCGCGGCGCGCTCAGCCGGCGACCAGGCGGCCCGAGCGGTAGTCGTCGACCGCCTGACGAATCTCGTCGTCGGTGTTCATCACGAACGGACCGTAGCGCGCGACCGGCTCACCGAGCGGTCGGCCGGCGAGACAGAGCATCCGGCCGCCCGCGTCCGAGCGCAGCGCCAGGAGATCGCCCGGTCCGAGCACGGCGAGCTGCCCCGCCCCGACCGTCGTGCGCGCGCCGCCGATCTGGACGCTCCCCTCGATGACGTAGACGAACGCGTTGTGCGCGGTCGGCAGCGCGCGCGACATTGCGCCACGCGGCGGCAAGCTGACGTCGAGCATCTCGGGCGCGGTGACGATCCCTTCCACCGGTCCGCGCTTGCCGTCGACCTCGCCGGCGACCAGGCGCACCGCCGCGTCGTCGACCATCGTCTCGACCACCCGGCCGGGGGCGATGTCCTGATAGCGTGGCCGGATCATCTTGTTCGCCGCGGGGAGGTTCACCCACAGCTGAAAGCCCCACATCCGACCCTTTTCCTGTTGCGGCATCTCCGAATGAACGATGCCGTGCCCAGCGGTCATCCATTGCGCGCTGCCCGGGCCGAGGTGGCCGTGGTTGCCCATGCTGTCCCGGTGCTCCATCGCGCCGTCGAGCACGTAGGTCACCGTCTCGAAGCCGCGGTGCGGGTGGGTCGGGAAACCGGGCAGGTAGTCGTCGGGGTTCTCGGAGTGGATCTCGTCGAGCAGCAGGAACGGATCGAGCATCGGCAGCAGGCGCGAGCCGAGCGCGCGGCGCAGCCGAACCCCCGCCCCCTCGACGGTCGGTTGCGCGTCGACCAGGTTGGCCACCTCGCGCGGGCGCGGCGGACCGAGGGCGGCGGCGCGCGGCGCGTCCATCCGGCAGGCGGCGAGCGCGCCGGCCGGAATACCGAGGGCCAGCGCTTTGACGACGTCGCGGCGATCGAGGTCGTCCGGGCCACGCCGCATACTGAAATGCTACCATGCTGCCCGACGACGACGATGACGACGATGACGACGACGACGACGACGACGACGACGACGACCGGACGAATGCTTCTCGGGCTGGAGTTGGAGATCGACGGATAGACCGTCTGTTCTGGCGCCGTGGAGTTCCTGATATAAACGACGGACGTGGCACGGCCCTGTTGGCGGATCGGGTTCTGGTTGGCGTCCGCGTTGGCGCTGTCGCTGAACGGGGCCTGCGGCGGCTCATCCGACACGCCGGCCTCTGATGCCGGTCGCGACGTGAAGCCGGCGCCGAGCGACGGCGGCGACGACGCGGCCAGTCCCGATGTGAGGCGCGACGCCGCCAGCGACACCACGGAGAAGGACGCCACGGCGACCGACGCCGTCGATGCCCTCGCGGCCGACTGCATGACCGGCCCGTCCGGCGAGCCGACCGAGCTCCGCTGCTCGGGGCTCTACGCCGACTGGGCGAGCAAGACCGTCGCCTCCGACGTGCGCCAATACGATCCTGGCCTGCACCTCTGGAGCGACGGCGCCAGCAAGACGCGCTGGATCTACCTGCCGCCGGGCACGAAGATCGACAGCTCGAACATGGACCAGTGGACGTTCAGCCCTGGCACCAAGGTCTGGAAAGAGTTCGTGGTCGGCGGCGTGCGGATCGAGACGCGCCTCATCTGGAAACGGCCGTCCGGGGCCTGGTACCTCACGACCTACCGCTGGTCGGCCGACGGGACGAGCACCACCGAGCTCCTCACCGGCGAGCTCGACGCCGACGGGAACGGCTACGAGGTGCCGACGCAGGGCGCCTGCCACGACTGCCACGACGGCCGCATCGATTCGATCCTCGGCTTCGAGGCGGTGGCGCTGTCGTCGCCGCAGGCCTCCGGCGTCACGATGGCGACCCTCACCGCCGGCAATCTCCTCACCGATCCGCCCGCAAGCCCGATCACCATCCCCGGCAACGCCACCGCCGCCGCCGCGCTCGGCTATCTCCACATGAACTGCGGCACCTCCTGCCACAACGGCGACACGGGCGAGGCGGGCTACACCGGTCTGCTCATGCGGCTCGACGTGGCGACCCTGGCGAGCGTCCAGACCACCAACACCTGGACCACCGGCGTAGGCGTGAACGCCCTCTTCCAGGTCGCGGGCCTGGCGGACCCGAGCCCGCTGATCTTCGCCCCCTGCGATCCCGACGACAGCGCCGCCTACTACCGCATGGACCATCGCGACGACGTCGACGGCACGCCCGAAGGCACCCAGATGCCGCCCGAGGTCACACACAAGGTCGACACCGACGGCGTGGCGATGATCGCCGCCTGGCTGAACGGCCTCTCCCAGTGCGGCACGACCACCGCCGCGCCGTAGCACAGCCGCCATCATCGCCCGCCGAGACCACGTGCTAGCCTCGGCGGCATGTGCCGGAACATCAAGACGCTGTTCAACTTCGCGCCGCCCGCGACGGACGAAGAGATCCGCTCGGCCAGCGAGCAGTTCGTGCGCAAGCTGAGCGGGTTCGCCCACCCGTCGCACGAGAACGAGAAGGCCTTCGCGCGCGCCGTCGACGACACCTTTCGTGTCGCCCGCCGTCTGGTCGATCAGCTGGTGACGCACGCTCCGCCGCGCGATCGCGAAATCGAGGCGGCCAAGGCCAAGGCCCGGTCGATCAAGCGCTTCGGCGCCTGAGACGCCCGGGCCCTAGACGTCGATGATCGTCTCCTTCGTCCTGCCGGCGCTCTTCGCCGCATCGATCGCACTGCCCGGCGGACCGCCGGTGGGGATGGACTACCTCGCCTGCGACGCGGCCCACGGCCGGGTCTGGGTGCCGGCCGGGAACACCGGCAACGTCGACGTCGTCGAGGTGGCGACCGGCAAGGTGACGACGGTCGGCGGTTTCCCCACCGCTCCCCCCCGTCGACCCGGCCGCCCGCGGATGGGGCCCAGCTCGGCGAGCGCCGGGGATGGCGTGGTCTGGATCGGCAACCGCGCCGACGGAACGATCTGCGCGGTCGATTCTCGCACCTTGGCGCGCGGCGCCTGTGTCCGGCTGCCGTCGATGCCCGACGGCCTGGCGTACGTCCCGACCACGCACGAGCTCTGGGTGACGACGCCGCGCGATCAGACGATCACCATCGTCGACGTCTTGGCGAAAAAACCGGCTGCGCCCGCGACGATCAAGATCGACGGGGATCCCGAAGGGCTGACGGTCGATCCCGCGCGGGGGATTTTCTACACCAACGTCGAGGACAAGGACCGCACGCTGGCCATCGACGTCAAGACGCGGAAGATCGTGGCCAGCTGGCCGGCCGGCTGCGGCGCCGACGGGCCGCGCGGGCTGGCCATCGACGAAGCGCGAGGGCTGCTGTTCGTCGCCTGCACCGACGGCGCGGTCGCGCGCGATCTGCGCCACGACGGCAAGGAGGTGGGGCGGCTCAAGACGGCGGCCGGCGTCGACAACATCGCCTATTCCCCCAAGCGCGGCCTCTTGTTCGTCGCTTCGGGGAAAGACGGAACGCTCACCATCGCCCGGGTCGATCCGAAGGGCGCACTCAGGGCGATCGGTTCCTTCCCGACGGCGCCCGGCGCGCGCTGCGTGGTGGTCGACGGCGACGGCACCGCCTACGTCGCCGATTCGGCGGGCGGGCGGTTGATCGTGGTGAAGCCACCGTCCCCGTAGCGCGACGGCAATCGCCACGCGGAGGAGGCGACGCTACGGCGCGACGCCGGGGCGGCTGTCGATGCCGGTGTGCGTCCGACTGACGCCGGGCGGTTGACCGGGCAGCTGCAGCGCGGGCGGCGGCGGCGCGGCGGGCAGCGTGGCGACCAGCGCCATCGCATCGGCCTGCTGCTGCAGCAGCGTGGGGGCGATCTCCCGCAGCATCGCCGCCATCCCCGGGGCCCGCGCCAGCGCCTGCGCCTTCTGCGTCTGGTCGAGCGCCGCCTGGTTGACGTTCACCATCTTGCTGGCGAAGTCGGTGTCGAAGCGCTCGGGCGTCGAGCTCACCAGGTCGACCCGGGTCAGCGGGCCATTGGCCATCGCGCCGGCGCCCAGGCGGATCTCGTCGACGTTCATTCCTTGCTCGCGCGCGTAGTTCATTATCTTCGCGTCGGCGGCGGCGCGAGCCCTCAACACCGAGGTGCCGAAGTCCCGGACCTCGGCGGTCGTCCCCCGCAGCTCGGCGATCGCGGCGTCCGCGATCGCCGACTGATTTTCCCGGTGCAGCTCCGTCAAGACCGTCTGCTCGCCGCTCCCGCGCTCGTCGAAGCGAGACTCAGGGGCCGGCGCGGCGGTCTCTGCCGCCACCCCAGCCGAAACGAGCAGACAAACCGCCGCCCCCGCGGCCCACCAACTGCCGAGCTTGGCTCTTCCCATCGCCCACCTCCCCCTCATCCTTGAAAGCTGATCCTCCCTGAATGCTTATCCTCGTGCCCCCGGCGTCAAGCCCGAGCGTCGATCGCGACGTATACTCGAGCTATGAGCAAGTTTCGCGGGACGGTTCGCAGGAACGATCTCGAAGGCGGGCATTGGCAGCTGGTGGCCGACGACGGCACCACCTACGTGCTCGACGGCGCGACAGGCGGGATCGAGCAGGACGGCGCCAAGGTCGAAGTCGACGGCGCCGTCGATCGCGAGGCGATGGGCTTCGCGATGACCGGTCCGACGCTGCGCGTGAAGAGCGGAAAAAAGATCTGACCGTCCTGGTCTAAAGTACCGGCGGATGGAGGACATTCGCCGGGCCACCCGCCGCTACGAGCAGTGGTTGGGCGGGCTGATTCCGCTGGTGCGCGCCGATCTGCGCGCCAAGCACGCACGCATGAGCCTGGGCCCGTTCTTCTTCATGCGGGCCACGTTCTACCGCTGGTGCCAGCTCTGGCAGGCCAAGACCAAGGAGAGGGGAGAGGCGGCGCGCGGGGTTTTGGTCGGCGCGGTGGGCGATCTGCACCTCGAGAACTTCGGCACCTGGCGGGACACCGACGGGCGGCTCATCTGGGGAATCAACGACTTCGACGAGACGACGCCGCTCCCCTGGACCCAGGATCTGGTGCGGCTGGCGGCCAGCGCGCACCTGGCGATCTTCACCGATCACATCGCGGTGCGCCGGCGCACCGCCTGCGAGGCGATCCTCGAGGGCTACCGCGACGGCGTCGAGGTGGGCGGGCGGCCGTTCGTGCTCGAGGAGACGCACGGGTGGCTGCGCGACGTCGCCACCAGCGAGCTGCGCGACCCGACGACGTTCTGGGAGAAGATGAACGGGCTGCGAACCGCGCCCGACGTCGATCGCGGGGCCGCCGCCGCCATCACGGCCGCCATGCCGGCGGGCGATCTGCCGATTCGCTTCGTCCGGCGGGTGGCCGGCATGGGGAGCCTCGGGCGGCCGCGCTTCGTCGGCATCGCCGACTGGCGCGGCGGGCGCGTCGCGCGCGAGGCGAAGGCGACCGCGCCGTCGGCCTGGGTCTGGGCGTGCGGCGCCACCGCCGACGGAACCGACCGCTACACCCAGATCATCGCCCGCGCCGTCCGCGTCCCCGATCCGACCGTCCGGATCGTGAACGGCTGGTTGGTGCGGCGCCTGGCGCCCCACTGCGCGCGCATCGAGCTGGTCGATCTTCCGTCGAGCCGCGACGAGGAACGGCTGCTCTACGCGATGGGATTCGAAACGGCGAACGTGCACCTGGGGACGCCGCGCATCCGCGCGATCTTGCGCAAGCAGATCGCCGCCCGCCGCGGCCACTGGCTGCACGAAACGGCCAAGGAGATGGCCGAGGCGGTCGCGCGCGACTGGCGGGAGTGGCGGGCGGCCTAGCGAGCGCCCCGACGGATCGCCCGGCTAACCGCCGAGAATTTCCATCCGCACCGTCACCACGCCCTCCTTGATCATCCCCAGCTTGCGCGCCGCCCCTTCGGAGAGATCGACGATCCGGCCGCCCGGGCAGCCGCAGCGGTCGTTGATCCGGACCGTCACCGAGTGCCCGTTGGCGCGGCTGACCCGCACGCGCGTGCCGAACGGCAGCGACGGAGAGGCGGCGGTCATGGCGTTCGGATCGAAGCGCTCGCCGGAGGCCGTCTTGCGCCCGGCGAAGCCGCGCCCGTAGTAGCTGGCGCGCCCCTCGGTCACGCGCCCGGCCGGTGGGCCGCCGCGCCGCGCGCCGGCCGCGGTCGCGCAGCCGAGCGCCACGCCGGTCGCGGCCACCGCGGCCAAGACCACGATCCGCAGGCGCGCCGCCCGCCGCGCCTCAACGAGGACGTTCGTGACCGCCTCCGCCGCCACCGGGCGGGCCATCGTCGAGCAACGTCTCGGCCTCCTCGGCCACCGCCGCCGGACCCTTGTCGCCGCGGCTCTCGATCGTGCCGATGCCGTACTTCTCGAGCTTGTAATAGAGCGCGCTGGTCTTGATGCCGAGCAGCCGCGCCGTCTCGGTCTTCACGCCGCCGCTCTTGTCGTAGGCGCGCTGGATGAGCTGCCGCTCCAGATCCTCGAGCAGCGCGGGGAGCGACATCTCGCCGCCGGGGAGCGCCAGCGCGTTCTCGGGCAGCCCGCCCCGCACCGAGGCCGGCAGCGCGCCGACGTCGATCGCCGTCCCCTCGGCGAACACCAGCGCCTGCTCGATGACGTTCTCCAACTCGCGCACGTTGCCGGGCCAGGCGTAGAGGCCGAGCCGCGCCAGCGCCCCGTCGCTGATCCCGTTTCGCGGGTCGATGGCGGCGTTGGTGCGCGGTCCCAGCTTGGCGATGAAGTGGGACACCAGGCGCGGGATGTCGTCCTTGCGCTCGCGCAGCGGGGGCACCTCGCACGGCACGACGTGCAGGCGGTAGAAGAGATCCTCGCGAAAGCGCCCGGCTGCCACCTCGCCGGCGATATTCCGGTGGGTCGCCGAGAGCACCCGCACGTCGACCTTGATCGTCTCCTCGCCGCCGACCCGCTCGAAATTGCGCTCCTGCAGCACGTGCAGGAGCTTCAACTGCAGCGCCGGCGTCACGTCGCCGATCTCGTCGAGGAACAGCGTCCCCTTGTCGGCCAGCTCGAACCGCCCGAGCTTGCGCTTGATGGCGCCGGTGAAAGCCCCCTTCTCGTGCCCGAACAGCTCCGACTCCAGCAGCGTCTCGGTCAGCGCGCCGCAATTCACCTTGACGAATGGCCCTCCCGCCCGCTTCGACCGGGCGTGAATCGCGCGCGCCACCAGCTCCTTGCCGGTCCCCGACTCGCCGTGGATGTAGATCGAGGCGTCGGTGGGGGCGACCTTCTCGATCAGCTGGAAGACCGCGCGCATCGGCGGCGTCTCCCCCACGATTTCGTCGAAGCGATACTGGCGCGCGGCGTCGTCGCGCAGCGCCGCGCTCTCCGCCTCGGCCCGCTCGCGGGCGCGCCGCTCGGCCCGCAGCTCGAGCGCCCGCGACACCTTGAGCCGGACGATCTCGGGCGCGAACGGCTTCTGGATGAAATCGTAGGCGCCGGTCCGCATCGCCTCGACGGCCGTCTCGACGGTGCCGAAGGCCGTCGCGATCATCACCGGGCAGTCGGGATCGCGTTCCGCCACGGTCTTCAGCACCTCGAGACCCCCTTTTCCTTCCATCTTGAGATCGGTGATCACGAAGTCGATCCCGCCCCGCCCGGCCGAGACGTGCTTGAGCCCCTCGTTACCGGAGGCCGCCAGCACCGCCTCGTGCCCCATCCGGCGGACGGTGGCGCCCAACCCCTCGCGCATCGTCTCGTTGTCGTCGATGATGAGGATGCGCGCCATCTCGGCTAGCCTACCCCCGTCTCAAAATGTCAGACAACCCCATCCCCAATTCGGGACCCTCGAAGGGTCCCGCTCCCCCCACGCGATCGCCCCTGGATCTGCTGCGCCCGGCCGTGCGGGCCATGCCCGGTTATACGCCCGGTGAGCAGATCGCCGATCTCACGAAGTTGAACACCAACGAGGGCGCGTTTCCCCCCTCGCCTCGCGTGCGGGCGGCGCTGAGCGCCATCGCCGACGAGTCGCTGCGCCTCTACCCGGATCCGACCAGCAGCGGCCTGCGCGCGGTGGCCGCCGCGCGGTTCGGCGTCGCGCCCGAAGAGGTGCTGGCCGGCAACGGCTCCGACGACTGCCTGACCGTTCTCTATCGCGGATTCCTCGACCCGGGCGAGCGGGTCGCTTGCCCCTGGCCCACCTATGGCCTCTACGCGACGCTGGCCGCGCTGCAAGGGGCGGAGCTGGTGCAGCTGCCGTTCGTGACGAACGGGCGCCGGTTCGTGCTGCCGCGGGATCTGGCGCGCCAGCGGGCGAAGATGATCATCCTCGCCAACCCCAACAATCCGTCGGCGACGCTGGTCCCGGTCGACGAGCTGCGCGCGCTCTGCGACGAGGCGGCGGGGGCGATCGTCGTCGTCGACGAGGCCTACGTCGACTTCGCGCTCGGCGCCGGGATCGACGCCAGCATGCTCCCCTACCTCCACCAGCACCCGAACCTGGTCGTGCTGCGAACACTCTCCAAGAGCTACAGCCTGGCCGGCGCGCGCCTGGGGCTGCTGTTCGCCGCCGCGCCGGTCGTAGAAGCGCTCACCAAGGTCAAGGACAGCTACAACGTCAACGCCATCACCCAAGCGATCGGCATCGCCGCCCTCGAGGACCGCGCCTACCTCGACGACCGCGTCCGCCGCACGCTCGAGCAGCGCGCCCGCCTCGAGGCAGCGCTCGCCGCCCTCGGCCTCACCTGGCCCGAGTCCGCCGCCAACTTCCTGCTCGTCGAAATCGGCGAGCGCGCCGAAGAGGTCTATCTGGCGCTCAAACAGACGGGTCTCTTGGTCCGCTGGTGGTCCGCCCCCGAGCTGCGCACGAAGATCCGCATCAGCGTCGGCAAGCCCGACGACAACGACCGCCTGAGCGCCGCGCTGAAGAGCTTGATGTAGCGAGCTCGACCACCCGCCGACCGCGAACGACGGTCATGGCCGACCGACGGGGCTGTCCCGGACCACGCGGCCGGTCACGCTGGAGGTCCCGCCACTCGTGCACTGCACCTGCATGCTGGTGCAGCGTGTCTCGCCGTGGCCGATGGGGTGACAGCTCGGACGGGGGCCTACCCGCACGCAACCCTCCATGCGCGTTGCGCCTTCGTTTCCAGCGGCGTCGAGCGGCGTGATGAAGAGGGCGAGGGGCCGGTCGGTGGGGATCGCGAAGTCGTCGCAGCCGACGGTGCCGGTCACGATGGTGCCGTGGCGTCGGCGCCAAGGCTCCCCGTCGGGGACGATCCAGACCTGCCCGTCGAGCTCGACGCGGTAGGCCGGAGCCTGGGGATCGATCGACAGCAGAAACCCGTTCGAGGACGGACAACCCTCCCCGTAGAGGTACTGTGCCTCGGTGATTTCCGTTTGGACGAGCGCGGTCTCGCGGGCGCGCGCGCCGAGTCGGTACTTCGCCTCGCCGCTCTCGGTTCCCACCTGCCCGCGCACACTGACGGCGATGGCGCTGGCTTTGACGTCGAGCCGCACGACGCTGGCTGTCCCTTCGCTGTGCAAGTCGGCCCGCGTGAACGCCACCGGTCGGCCGTCCCCGTCGGTCACCGTCAGCTCGTCGAGCTTGGCCGCGGTGCCGCCGGCCTGCTGTCGCACGAAAACGTAGATCGTCGGGTTCGCCGGCAAACGAGTCCCGGAGGGCGGCGCCCAGACGATCAGCGGCGGGACGCCGCAGCCGGCGTGCACAATCCTTGCCCCGGTCACGAGCAGCGCAGACGCCGCGACGCCGACCGTCGTCCACCGCCCGCGCCGTCTGCTCACGCCAACTCGGACAACGGAACCGATCAGTGGTTCCCTCCGATCGCGTAGAGTCTCGGCCCATGCGGCCCGAAAGGATCTTCGCTCCCATGAGCGTGCTGGCGCTCTGGACCGGGTGCATGGTCTTCCTGGTCGGGTTCAATCGCGTTCGCGCCGCGCGCGCCGGGCGCATCCCGCGCGGGGCGTTCCGCCTCGGCGAGAGCGCCGAGGTCCCGGCCGACGTGGCGCTCTGGAACCGCAACCTGATGAACCTGCTCGAGATGCCGATGCTGTTCTACGTGGTGAGCATCGCCTTTTACGTCACCCACCAGGTGACCCCGCGGGTGGTGACGTTGGCCTGGATCTACCTGGCGCTCCGGCTGGCGCACTCGCTGGTGCACGTGACGTCGAACCGAATCGGCCTCCGCCTGCTGTTCTACGCGGCCAGCAACTTCGTCCTGCTCTCCCTTTGGTCCCGGTTCATCTCCCGCGTGCTGTAGACGCGAGCACGGGCTGCGTCGCGCGCCGCCGAACGACCGCGCTCGCGGCACCGGTAAAGATGGCCAATACGCCGAGCGCATGCAGGCCGAGCACCCAGCTGCTCGACGGAGAAAACGGGTGGTCGCCGGCGACCAGCAGGAAGGTCTCACGCGGGATCGTCAGCAGGACGATGCCGACAGCGGCCGCGTTGCGCGCCGCGGCCACCTCCTCACGCGCGACCAGCACGGCGGGCAACAGGGCGAAGACAGCATTGTGCGTGCAAGCGATTGGGTTGAGCAGAGGAATGAGCGACGCCCAGAGCGCGAAGGTCGGCCCGTCGGGTGGGACGGGGCCGGTCGCCACCCGCAGCCTCGGCCAGGTCAGCCAGGCCGCCAGAGCGACCAGCAGCGCGCCCACCAGCGCGTTCAGCGCATGCGCCAGCGCCGGGTTGTGGAAGGGCGCCAGCACGGACGCGCCGCCCACGAAGAGTCGAGCGAAGACTCCGTTGAGCGAGACGGTGTTGTCCGGGTACGCCTCCCACTCGCGAACCGTGGCGCCCGAAGTGGCGAAGAAATAGCGCCACGCGCCGACTCCGCCCAGCGGCCAGACAGCGAGGACGATCAGGGCGAACACCAGGCAGACCCTGATCGCCGTCCGCCGCGATCGGAGCGCGAGGTAACCGATGACGATGGCCGGGGTGGTCTTGAAGGCGATCGCCGTCCCGAGCCAGAACGCCGCCCGCCGCCCCGAGCCCCGCTCGAGGCTCCACCAGACGGCCGCCACCAGCGCCGAAAGAAAGATCGACCATTGACCGTAAGCCAGATTGAACAGCGTGGGCGGCCAGAGCAGCAGCACCAGCGCGAGCGGGGCTGCCTCCCGCCAACGGGGGAGCCGCTCGGCGTGCCGCCAGATCGCGAGCAGCAGCCGCGCCAGGATCGCCAGCGCGCCGAGCGACAGCCCGAACCAGACGAAGATCGCCAGCCGCAACCCGAGCGGCACCAGCGGCAGCACCGGGAGCGCGGCCGTGGGCGGATGTGGATAGGGGCTGCCCGAGCGGTCGGTGCTGTAGCTGCTGGCGGGGCGGCCCATCAACCGATCGGCCGTCGCGTTGTCGAGAGCGGCGATCGGCTTGCCTTGCGCTTGCCACCGCACGGCCACGAAGTCGTTCCGGAAGTCACAACTGTCGGGAATGACCTCGAACGCCCGCAGGTAGATCCCGCGCGAGGTCGCCGCCGCGGCCACCAGCCAGACCCCGAACACCAACCAGTTCCCGCGCGTCGGCCGCCCCCGGGTCATCGAAACGCTTGAGTTGGCCACGCGGGTTCGACGTATCTTACGCCGCTCCATCATGCCCCGCCCTCCCCGACCGCGCCGGCAACAGCGCGAACAGCAGCGGGCCCTCCGCAAGACCGTCCGTCAGATCGAGCGCCTCGCCGGCGAGCTGCCCGGCGGCTCGGCCGAGCGCCCGCTCGACGTCACCTCGGCCTCGGTGGTCGAGACGCGGGCGCGCGCGACCGAGTGTATTCAGTGCGACGCGGTCGAGATGGAGATTCGGGGCGACCGGGCGACCTCGACGGCGCGCGGCGTGCTGCGGGAGGTGGCGATGGTCTGCCGGCGATGTCACGCCGGACGAACGGTTTGGGTTCGCGTCGCAGCCGGGTCGAACTGACGGCCGCGAACGCAGGCGTGCCCCGCGCCGGCGCGAGGCAGGCCCCGCGCCGTCCCCTTCACGGCCGAACGAGCTTCAGGTGCACCACCCCGGCCCCCTGCACCGTCTTCACCAACGCGAGCCCGTGAAGGTCGTCGAGACCACCGTCGAACAGCCGCTCGCCGCGTCCGAGCAGAACCGGCACGAGGTGGAGCCACATCTCGTCGACCAGACCAGCCGTCAAAAACTGCCTCGCCGCGCTGGCGCCCCCGGCCAATGAAATATCGCGGTCTCCCGCCGCCCGACGCGCTTCGGTCAGCGCCGCCTCGATCCCGTCGGTCACGAAGTAGAACGTCGTCCCCCCTTTCGCCGCCAGCGGCGCTCGCTGATGGTGGGTGAGGACGAAGACGGGGTAGTGAAAGGGCGGGGCGTCGCCCCACCAGCCGTTCCAGGGCTGCTCCGGGTCCCAGGCGCCGGGGTGCCCACCGAACATGTTGCGTCCCATGATGCCGGCGCCGACATTGCTCGAGATCTCTTCGATGACGGGCGTGCTCGCCGTTGCCTCGCCCCCCTCGAGGCCATGCGCCGCGCGCCAGGCAGCGAGCGGGAAGATCCATTCGTGGAGGCGCATCCCGCCGACTCCCAGCGGGTTCGCCACGCTCTGGTCGGGTCCCGCCCCGAATCCGTCCAACGAGATCGAGATCTGGAACCGCAGTCTGGGCATGCGTCTCTTTTACTGCGCCGAGCGCCCGTCAGGTAGCCTCGTCGAGGCGGTCGATCTTCCGCAGCGAGCCGAGCGCGAAGGTGTAGACCGCGACCACGATCAGCGTCCCCACGCCACCGACGAGCACCGCCGGCACCGCCCCCAGCCAGGCGGCGGTCAGGCCCGACTCGAGCTCGCCGAGATCGTTCGAGCTGCTGATGAACACCATGTTGACGGCGCTGACCCGGCCGCGCATCTCGTGCGGGGTGCGGAGCTGCACCACCGTCGAGCGGACCACCACGCTCACCATGTCGGAGGCGCCGAGCACGACCAGCGCCGCCAGCGACAGGCCGAAGTGGCGCGACAGGCCGAACACGATCGTCGCCACCCCGAACAGCGCCACGCAGACGAGCAAGATCGGGCCGGCCCGGCGGGTGAGCGGCCGGTAAGCCAGACCGACCGCCGTCAGCGCCGCGCCCGCCGCCGGCGCGCTGCGCAGGAGCCCGAGGCCGAGAGGCCCGACATGGAGGATGTCACTGGCGAAGATCGGCAAGAGCGCGGTCGCTCCGCCGAGCAGCACCGCGAACAGATCGAGCGAGATCGATTCGAGGATGACCGGCCGGGTCCAGACGAAACGCAGCCCCTCGGCGACGCGGGCCAACGTCCCGTGCTGGGGCTGCGTCTGGAGAGGCGCGTGTGGACGGATGGCGAACGCCGCCACCGCCGCCAGCGCCAGCAGCAGCGCCGCGCTCGCGTAGACCCAGGTCGGCCCCTTGGCCGCGCCGTAGAGAATGCCGCCCAGAGCCGGCCCCGCGATCGTCGAGACCTGCCAAGTCGTCGAGGTCCAGGTGACCGCGTTGGCGAAGTGCTCGGGCGGCACCAGCCCCGGGACGACCGCCTGGGCCGCCGGCGCCAAAAATGCGCGCGCCACCCCGACGAAGAACAGCACCGCGTAGATCGGCGCCGGGCCGGCGTGCCGGACAGCGAGGGCGCAGAGGGCCAGAATGCAGAGCGCCAGCGTGACGTTGCAGACGGCCACGATCCGCCCGCGATCGAACCGGTCGGCCACGTTCCCGCCCGGGAGCGTCAGCACCAGCACCGGCGCGAACTGCACCAGGCCCACCAGCCCGAGCGCAATCGCCCGGTGGGTGAGGGCGTAGATCTGCCAGCCGACCGCCACGGTCGTCATCTGCGCGCCCAGGTTCAGCGCCAGCGACGAGACGACGTAGCGACGGAAATCGCGGTGGGCGAACGCCGCGCCCGGCGAGACGGCGGCGGCGGCGGCGGTCGAAGCGTCCATTTGTGTTGGGGGGGGGGCCGCGGATGATGACACGGGGCGCGGGATTGACTCGCCAGACAATCGCGGCCTAACATTCGGCCCCATGAGCGGTGGAAGTGGTGGGAAATGGGTGCTGTTGCTGGCGCTGTTCGGCTCCGCGGCCGGCTGCCACGAAGCGGGCTGGACGCAATGGTCGGGCAGCGGCGCGAACAATCACTGGTACAAGATCGACGCCACCCGGACAGACTGGGAGTCGGCCCAGGCCGCCGCCGCGAGCGCAGCGGGCCGCTCTCTGGCCACCATCACCAGCGCCGGCGAAGAGCAGTTCATCGTCTCGACCTTCCTGACCGGCGACAACATGCAGACGGTGTTCTGGATCGGGGGCACCGACAAGGCGGACGGGACCACCTGGACCTGGGTCACCAGCGAGCTCTTCACCTACACCAACTGGAAGGACCTCGAGCCGAGCGGCGATGGAGACTACCTCTGCATCAACTGGAACGCCGTTCGAGGCGATCCGCTCGGCCAGTGGAACGACGCCCCCCTCGCGGGGACGACCGGCTACGACAACGGCGCGAACGACGGACCTTACGCCTCGCTGGTCGAATCCGACGACGAGCCCTGACATCGATCCGGGAGGGAGAGTGGCATGAGTGACGCTGGTTCGACGATCGTTGTGGCCTGCCCGCGGTGTGGGCAGAAACTCCAGGGGCGAGCGCTCGGAGGCGTCGGTCTCGAAGAGTGCGGCGCCTGCAATGCGCTGTTGGTGAAGCAGGCGGCTCTCATGCCCGCGCTCGAAGCGCTGAGCGCGGACATCCTGGAGAGCTTCGACGCGGACGCCAAGTTGGAGGCGCTGCCGGATCGCGCCGGCGCAACCGCCTGTCCCGGGTGCAAGGCGGCCATGGAGAAGGCCGACTATTGCGGCGCCAGGGTGGTCTTCTTCGATCGTTGCAACCGCTGCGCGCTGCTCTGGATCGGGAGCGAGGAGCTGGGGGCGATGTCTCTCATGTGGGCGCGAATGGAGAAACGAATCGCGCGCACCCGCGCTCAGACCGAGGAGAACCTGGCGGGGATGAGCGCGCGCGTCGACGCCGCCCACCTGCGCCGGGTGGTCGACAAGTCGCTCGGGGCCGCCTTGAGCATCATCGCCCCCTTGGGCTGAGCGATCGGTCAGCGCGAGATTGGCCCGGCCAGACGCGCGCCGGAGCAAGGCGAAGCAGCAAACGAGGCGTGACGACACGGTGGTCCCCACGGCGGGATTTGGCGGGCGGCGCGACCGGCGACGTCAGTCACTTGGACCCAGTTGCACGCCGACCTCGCAGTAGGGGCTCGCGAGGGCACCCGACAGCGCAAAGCCGGTCTGCGAGAACGTCATCGTGGCCTCCAGCATTCCGGTCACGCCAGCGTCGGCCACCTCTTGCGGATTCGCGGCCGCGGTGATGTCGATCTCCCCCGCGACGAATGTCGTTCGCTGGGCGAGGTGATGAACGCGGCGTTCACGGCAAAGCTGGTGGCCGGCAGGCTGAGACTGGTCCCGGCATCAACAATCCAGTCGTGGTGCCAGAGGAGCCCCCACCTCGTCCGCGAGTCGCCGATGGCGACGCTCACCCCTCTCGCTCCACCGTAGTACCCGTCGACCGAGACGCTGTCTCCCACGAACGGACCGTCCGGCGTCATCCCGGTCAGACTCACCGTTCCGCCGCACGAAACCGACGAGAAGTAGGCGCTCAGATCGACCGGCCCGTCGTCGGCCGCGTGAGCGTCCACCGACGGGGAGAGGCTGGCCGAGCAGCCCCCCGTCCCCAGCAGCAAGGCCAGGCAGCACACGAGGCGCGACGACACGGTGGTCCCCATGCGCTCAGTCGATCTCGACCCGTCAGCGGTGTTCGTTGAACTGAGAGCTATCTTGGTCGAAGACTCGGCAGTAGGGGCTGGACAACGAGCCAGAGAGAGCGAATCCCGTCTGCGAGAATGTCATCGTCGCAGCGAACGCGCCCCCGACGCCGGCGTCCGCAACCGAGGCGGGGTTCGTCGCGCTGGTGATGTCGACGCGTCCAGCCGCGGAGAGCTCAGACGTCCCGTGGTCGATCAGAAACTTGCCGTTCACCGGAGCGCTCTCGGGCGTCAGGACTGCACCGGCGTCTCCCACGGGCCAATCATACGTCCAGTCGATCCCCAACCCGGTCTGGCTGTCGGCGATCGAGGCGCCCACGCCCGGATACTGTCCGTAAAAACCATAGAGAGAGACGACGTCACCGTTGAACGGCCCATTTGGAGTCGTTCCCCTCAAGCTCACCGTCCCACCGCAAGGCGCCTGCAAGAGGACCGCGCTCAGATCCACCGGACCGTCCGTGCGCGGGACATTGGCATCCGGGTTGGTCACCAACTTGGACGAGCAGGCAGCAACGAAAATGAGCACGACCGTAAACGCCCCGGCGATTCTGGGTCGCGCGGTTCCGTCCGTGTCAGTCATCTGTATCGTCCGATGCGGGGCACTGGAGCAGGGTGACGCTGTTGTCCACGCAGATATTGTGCCCGGATCCGCCGTCCAGCGCGTTAATTCCCGACCCGCCATCGAGCTTGTCGTCCCCGTCACCGCCATTCAGCGTGTCGTTGCCGTTCCCGCCCGACAGCGTGTCGTTGCCGCTGTCGCCGAAAATGATGTCGTTTCCATCGTCTCCGAAGATCTGGTCGTCGTCCGGACCCCCGCTGATGATGTCGTTGCCGGTCCCACCGTGGATGATATCTCCCCCTTGCCCGCCGAAGATCGTGTCGTTCCCGTCGTCCCCGTTAATCTGATCGACCCCATCGCCACCGTCGATGTAGTCGTCGCCCAATCCACCTGAAATCGTGTCCTGCCCGGAGCCGCCGTAGATTCGATCGTTGCCGTTCTGACCGGAGATGACGTCGTTTCCATCGCCCCCGGAGATGACGTCATCGCCATCGCCGCCCGAGATCGTGTCCTGGCCGCCCAGGCCCAATATGCAGTCCGGCCCGGAGGTTCCGACGATGGTGTCGTTGTTCGAGGTTCCCACGATGATATTGGTCCCCGCTGGGCAGCAGGAGGTATCGTTCCCCAGGACGGCCGTGACCGCCTGAAGGGCGGTGGCCACGTTCCCGGCGCCGTCCTTGGCGGTCCAGGTGACGGTCGTCGTCCCCAGCGGAAACCTGGCGGGCGCGTTGTTGGTCAGCGTGACGCCGCAGGGATCGGTCGCCACCGCTTGTCCGATGTTGGCGTTCACGCAGGTCGAGATCGTGATGGCAGGCGGCACCGAGGTGAAGACGGGCGGCGTTCGGTCCGGTCCGAACGACTCCGACGGGCACTTGTCGACCGCGTCGATGATCCCGTTGTGGTTGGCGTCGGCCGGCCGGTTGGTGATGTTCGCCGTGAAGTGCAAGGCGAGCGAGTCTCCCAGCGTGTCGGACACGGTTCCGCTCAGCGTGAACGTCCCGTGCGCCAGATCCAACATTCCCGTCAAGGCGCTCGAGTTGGCCGCCCGGATGTTGACGGGCGCTGACAGAGCCCCGGAGGTAGGTTGCGTCTGCAACGTCATGGTGAACTCGGCTGCGCCGGGTGGAATCTGGAAATGGGTCGCGTCGGTGAAGGTGCCGCGCAGACGCGATCTGTGCGCGATCCCGATATTGCGCACGAAGGCGTTCACCGAACCGCCCAGGAAGAAGTCGGCGGGTTGGACCGACAGGCGCGCGATCTCCGCGATGGCTCCCGGCACCGGCGGCGACGTGGAGGCGTTGAAGAAGGCCTGCCCCGCAAGCGTGGTGGTGACCGGTTGCGCCGAGGCAACCGTCAGCACGGCCGTCGACGCACCGACGTCGGCGACCGTGAAATCTGCGGAGGACGCGGGGTTGGCGCCCGGCGCCGGACCGTCGCTCAGCGCGCAGGTCTCCGCCGAGAGTTGGTGTCCGGCGGTGAAGCCTCCGCTGCAGATCATGCTCGATGAGCAGGTCAGAGAGGTTCCACAGAGCGCGGTCCGAGTGCACACCTGCGGACAGGCCGCCGCGGCCGTGGTGGCCGAACCCGCCGCGCAACCGACGATCGGGAAGAAGCTGAACTCGTTCTGCCCGCACTGGCACGAGCACTCCCAGAGGGAATCGGGGTCGACCAGCGACAGCGGGTTCGCGCAGGTGCCATTGACCTCGGCGAACGAGAGCACGCCCTTTGCCAGGCCGGGCGCCTGGGACAACTCCGGGAAAGCCGCGAAGGCATTCAGCCCCTTGGTCGCCAGGCCGATGTACTCGCCCGGGAAGAGCGCGGGGTCGAGGTCCGGCTCGGGCCGATACGGGATGTCGGCAAGCGACGGAGCCGCTCTGTTCAAAGGGACCTGCGACAGCACCGGCGCCAGAGTGCTGGCATCGAAGCGATAGAAGAACGTGTTCAGGTTGATGTTGCTGAGCTGGGTGCTCTGGTTTGGGTTCTGCGCGAGATCGAAGTCCAGCAGATCGAGCACGTTGTTCGTCGGATCGAAGCTCAGGCTCGGGCGAAAGGCGAACGCGCCCCCCGGCGGCACGGCGATGGCGATCGGCGCGGTCCACTGGGTGACGTCCCGTCCGTTGGCCGCGGTCAGCTCGATCTGTCGCGTCCCGGTCGGGCCGAAGATCTCGAAAGCCAGATAAACGATCGGGTCGGTCGTTCCGTTCAGCGCACCCACCGCCAGCGCCGGGGTGAACTCGAAGAGAAAGTCGGCCGCCGTGGTCGACGGCACGGCCATATCCTCTGGGTCGGAGAGGTTGGCAAAGGCGTAGGTACCGCCCTGGACGTTCGGGGGCTCGCCGGGCGATCCGGCCGGCATCCACTGGTTCTGCGAGACGGTGTACTTCTGGACATTCAAGTGTCCATTGCCCATCGCGTCGGTGACCGCCCCGAGCGCGAGATAGAGGGCACCGGTGGAATCGACGGCAGAGTTGGCGAAGAGGGCGCCCTTGTTTCCGACCCCCTGCCCCGGCAGTGCCGGTCGTGCGGGAAGGGCGATGGTCGCGATGCTCGGCGCCAATTGGCTGGTGCTGTTCGGCTGCTGAAAGGTGTAGACCGCGTCCTGGTTGCGGTCGCCGTCCACGTACACTACGACCTGCCCGGGGGTGACCGGGTTCACCGCCAGCAGCGGGTGATCGCAATCGTTCTCCGTACCCACGATGGCGGGGAACTGCCCAACCGTGCTCGGTCCCGGTGTCGGGTAGCTGGTGTTCCCACTCAGGAGCGGGATCAATTGCGGGTCGTCGGGTAGCCCGGGCTGAAGCACCGAGGATCCCGGAGGCGCGAACCAGAGCTCGACGTCGGTCACCGTCTTGAACGGGTTGTGGCAGACCGGGCAATTCGGGTCAGTGGAGTCGCCGCACGGGCCGGTCCAGCGGAGAAAGGTGAGGTAGAGCGTTCCGTCAGGACCAACGGCGATGTCCGGATCGGTCGCCCATTCATGGGCGGGGGGCGGAGGCAGGCCTGTCATCTGGACCAGAGACCCGCTTCCGTCGCTCCGATACACAGCGATGTGTTTCGCCGTCAGGCAGGTCGCGGTGGGAAGCCCGGTCGGGTTCTGCACCACGTCGGACTGAATCGTGGCCACGAAGACGGAGTTGTTGCTCGCGCGCGGATCGACGGCGACCTGCATCTCGGCCTCGAAGGCCATATTCGTCTGCGAGAAGGTCGCGACGTTGCTCAAGAGCGGCATCGAGCATCCTTGCGTCGGCGACGTCGGTGGGCCGGGCGGCGTGCATCTGCGTCCCGCCGGATCGTTTATGAGGCCCGATCCGCTGCAGGTCGTGCTCTTGGTTGCGGAACCGCCGCTGTTCGAGCACGCGGCCACGGCCAGCGTGACGACAAACCCCAGCCCGTTGGCCCAGCCCGACACCCAGGTCCGCGAAACCGCCATCGACGCGCTCCTTTCGAGAAGCGCGCAGACAATAACACATTGCCTCAGCCGGTCGCCGCGGTCAGCGGCTGGCAGGGAGCTCGCGGGTTCAGATCGCCGCGCAGCGGTCCATCGTGACGCTCTCGCTGTCGCCGTCGATGGTCAGCTCCGCGGGAAGTCGCTAAAAGTCGAACTTGCCGAAGGCGCCGAGCTCTTTGAACGCCAGCACCAGACGCTCGGTCATCCCCTTCTCGCCGACGTGCAGCCACCCACGCGGGTCGATGTACTTCTTGTTCGGCTTGTCGGGTCCCTCGGGATTGCCGATCTGCGACAGCAGGTAGGCGCCCTTTTCGTCCATGAACTGCTTGATGGGGTGGGTGAAGGCCCACTGGGTGTCGGTGTCGATGTTCATCTTCACCACGCCGTACGAGACCGCCTCGGTGATCTCCTCGGGCGACGAGCCGGAGCCGCCGTGAAACACGAAGTTCACCGGGTGGGGCCCCGTCTTGCGCTGCGCCTGAATGAACGTCTGCGAGTCGCGCAGGATGGTCGGCTTGAGCTTGACGTTGCCGGCGGCGTAGACGCCGTGCGTGTTGCCGAACGAGGCGGCCACGGTGAAGCTGCCGATCGGGTTGAGGACGTCGTACGCCTTGAGGACGTCCTCGGGGCTGGTGTAGAGCTTGTCGTGCTCGACGCCCGAGTTGTCGACGCCGTCCTCTTCGCCGCCGGTGATGCCGAGCTCGATCTCCAGCGTCATGTTCATCTTGGCGATGCGGGTCAGCGTCTTGGCGCTGATCTCGATGTTCTCCGCCAGCGGCTGCTCGGAGAGATCGAGCATGTGCGAGCTGAAGAGCGGCTCGCCGTTGCGCGCGAAGTACTCCTCGCCGGCGGCGATGACGCCGTCGACCCAGGGGAGCAGCTTCTTGGCGCAGTGATCGGTGTGCAGGACGACCGGCACGCCGTAGACCTTGGCCAGCGTCCGGACGTGATGCGCGCCGGCGATGGCGCCGGCGATCGAGGCCTGCTGCTGGCTGTTGTCCAGCGTCTTGCCGCCGTAGAACTGCGACCCGGTGTGCGAGAACTGGACGATGATCGGCGCCTTGGCCTCCTTGGCCGCCGCCATCGCCGCGTTCGCCGAGTGCGATCCGATCGCGTTCACCGACGGCAGCGCCGCGCCGGCTTCCTTGCAATAAGCAAACAGCTCTTTGAGCGCGTTGCCGGTGATGACTCCAGGTTTCAGCTTCAAGTTCGCCATGGGCGCGGCAGTATAGCCGGACGCGCGCGCTTTTCGAGACCGCTCGTCAGGTTAAATCGCGGCCAAGATCGGGTTAAGGGCTACCGCCCGAGGAGTCTCTTGAAGCGATCGAGCGGACCGAGCACGCGGTGCAGCTCGTACTTGGTGAGCGGGCGCTGGGCCTTGGCGGCCGGCAGGACCGCCAGCGGGACGACGAAGTCCGTCATCACCTGGAACGGCGTGTAGAAGAGGTCGGCCGGGAACAGGCTGACCGGCAGGAATTGCGTCGTCGGATCGCTCGCCGACAGCACGGCGGTCCGGGCCGTCGCCGGGTCGAACGGCGTCGGCACGCTCGTGTCCATCGAGGTGTAACGCGCGGTCAGCGGCGAGGCGAAGCTGGTCCCGTCGGCCGGGAGCAGCCAGCCTCCGGCGTATTCGACGGCGATCGCCTGGCCGGGCGCGTAGAGGCTCACGCAGGCGCCGTAGTTCGAGAACGTGTTTCGGGCCAGCGTCCCCGGGTTGTAGGAGCCCACCAGCAGAGCCTTGGGATCGCCGAGGTCACAGGAGAGCGAGTCGGCGCCGGTGTCGATCTCGACGCCGTCATTGCCCCCCGCCTGAACCGTCAGGACCGGCGGACCGCCGATGGTGGCATTGTGATCGTTGGTCGCCTTGTCGATCAGCGCGAAATAGGCCGACAGATCGACGGGCGTCGGGCAGTTCGCCAACTGCAGCATCTCCAGCGTCTGGCGCGACGCCGCGCCGAAGCTCTCGTTCACGATGCCGACGTCGTAGGTCGTCTGAGCCTCCGAGATCTTGGCGTCGATCTGGGCCGGTTGGCTGACGAACGCGGCGTAGACCTGGGGATCGTCCAGCAGGTCGACCAGCTGGTCGATGTCCGACTGCGCGATGCAGGGGAAGTTCGTGGTGAGCGATTCTTCCGACCCGAGCTCGCGCTCGACCAACACCAGCCGCACGTTGGGATTCTCGTGTGCGACCGTCGTCGAGGTCGCGGTGCCGTGATAGCCGAAGCTCATGAGCTCCTTGTCGAGCGGGCCCTGCAGCTGGTTGAACTCGGTTTGGGTGAAGGCTTCGTTGATCATCTCATTGGCCCGAACCATGGCGTTCCAGCGCGCCTTGTACTGATCGATGCTGGCCAGCGGATCGGGCTTGCCGCTGATTCCGGTCTTGAGGTCGCAGCTGTCGTCCGGCTGCGACAGCTCGGCGATGAACTGCTGCTTGAGCGTGGTGAAGGCCGCCCCCGCGTCGGGACCGATGGCCGGCGGTGACGCCGCGTCGCTCGAACCGCCGCTGCCCGAAGAGTCGTCCGCGCAGGTCTCAGTGTAAGCGGCCGCCACTCTCCCCTGCAGATCGCTCACCGAGAGATCGATCCCCTCGTCAATGACCATGACGTTCTGCTGCTGGTTGGAGCTGGCGGGAACGAGCTTGATGCTGGTGCTCCCTCCGCCGCAGCCGATCCCGGTCAGTCCGGCTCCCACGCAGACGACCACCACACAAACCCTCGAACGAATCATGCGGCCTCCTCGCGACATTCTTTCGTTCTCCTTTGCCGCGGTCAACGTGCGATTGATCACACTCTCGCCGGCCGACCGGCTCATCAGTTTTCGAGCAGCGTGAACGCGCGGTTGCTCTCGGGCGCCGGCGCGTCCCGGTTGTGGCGGGCGAAGCGCTGCAATCGGGCGAAGCCTCGCGGTGTGAGGGCGCCCATCACCAGCGCAAACTTGCTGGGGGCGCGCGGGTCGGGAACGACCGCCCGGAAGGCGCGATCGCCGAGCGGGCGCGCGTCGGGCAACGGCACCGCGACCTCGCCCGCGAGCGCGTTGAGCGGCGCCGCGCCGACCAGCACCAGGTTGAACCGCGCGCGATCCTCGGCCGTCACCTCGCGGTCGCCCTTGACCGCAAACTTGGCCGCCACCATCGGCCCCCAGTCGCCGAGCGCGACAGCCAGCGCCTTGGCGGCGGCCACCGCCTCGGGCGGGCCGTTCGTGCCGTAGACATAGAGGTGCGGGCGCTGCCGCGGGACGCTCTTGCTCGACATCCCCGGGATCGCCTCGCCGGGCGGCGGTGGTGAGAGCGGCGTCCGGGGCGCCGCCGGATCGCGTTTGATCGCCGCCAGCGTCTTCAAGAGCTCAGCGTCCTTGTAGGCGGGAATCCAGGCCGGGTGGCCGACGCCCGGATACTCGGTGTAGTGGACGTTTTTGTCGAGAAAACCGAGCGCCTTGAAGCGCGCCACCATCTTGCGCGAGTCCTCGACCGGAACCGTCGGGTCCTTGTCGCCATGAAAGATGAAGACCTGCTGGCGCGCGGCGTTCTCGGCGATGGCGGGCGGCGACAGCGCGTCGAGCCGCGCCAGATCGTAGAGCGCCGCGTCCGCCGGCTTCACCATCCGGCGAAAGTCGGCGATGGCGCAGACCGGCGCCAGCGCCGCGAACAGCTCGGGGTGGCGCAGGCCAATGGCCCAGGTGCCGCCGCCCCCCATCGAGAGGCCCGTCAGCGTGATGCGATCGGGATCGATGTGGTAGGCGCGGCGCACGTCGGCGAGGACGCGCATCACGTCGTCGTACCCGAGGCCGTCGTAGCCCATCAGCTCGCCGCGCCCGAGCGGCGAGACGACGAAGGCCGGCAGGTCGGGGAGCGGAAGCTGGTTGCGCGAGGCCTCGGCGTCGGTCTCGCCCGGCCGGTTGTCGAGCCCGAACACGCGCCGCAGGTTGTGCTTGTGGTCGGAGAACGCGCCGTGCAGCGCGACGATGAGCGGCCAAGAGGTCTTTTTGTTCTGCCCGTCGTAGCCGCGCGGCACGTAGAGCGCGTAGGGCTGTAGCGTCCCGTCAAAGGAGGCGCGGTAGGCCTTCACCAGCTCGCCGGTCGCGGTTCGATAGGGATCGTCCCCCTTGGCCACCCGCCCGGCGTAGTCGCGCGCGGTCGTCAGGGTGTCGCGCACGAAGGCCTCGTCGCGGGCCGGCTTGGTGATCGACGCCCGGCGGAGATCGGCGTCCTCGACCAGCCGCTCGATCGACGGCAGGGTCACCTCGCGAACGACGTCCGAGCCTCCGGCGGCGCGGGCGCGGACGAGCGCCGCCAGCGCGACGACGCGCAGCGCATCGACGTCGTCGGCCGCCTGAGCCGGCCGCGAGGGACCGACGAGCGCCGCCGCGAGCACCGCGACGGCCACCAGCGACGACGCGCCGGCAAGCGCGCTGTCAAAGTGCGCGCCGGTCATCGGTGGGGGTGGAAGAACGTGTGTTTGGGCGGCGGCGTCTTCTTGAGCGCGACCGCTATCTTGCGGTCCTTCGTGCTGTGCACCGCCACCATGCGCGTCGACGGCTGGTAGCCGCGCTTGATGAGCACGATCTCGTAGGTGTTGCCGGTCTTGAAGTGCAGCGCGATCGGCGTGCGGCCGAGGACGCGCGCCTTCGTCTTCACCACCGCCCCGGCCGGTGCGCTCGTGATGCGGAGGACGGCGGTCTCGACGTGCGGGATCTCGATGCTCGGCTTGCCGGGGATGGCGCCGTGCTTGGGCGGCGGCCTCTTGTCGTTGGCCTCGGTCCGAGCGCCGGTCGTCGTGTCGGCCTTGGTGTCGGCCTTGGTGTCGGCCTTGGTGCCGGCCTTGGTATCGACCTCGGCCTCGTCTTCGCCGATGACGGTCTCCTCCGCGTTGGGCACCGCCTTGCGGAGCAGCGCCTCTTCGTCGGTGTCATCGTCGACGGCCTTCTTGTCGGGCTCTGCCGTGGCCGGCGGCTTTTTCTCCGCCGTCGGCGCCTCCGCCATCACCGGGTGCGCGTCGGGGCCCCCCGCGGCGGCGCTGGGCATCGCCGCCGCGTCGGCAACGGCCAGCTTCAGCGCCGTCGGCGCGGGCGGGATCTGCGGCGACGGCGACGGTGGCACCGGAGAAGGCCCGGGCGGCGCTGACGCCGGGCTGATGGTCGGCATCGGCGCCGATTTTTCGGTCCCGCTGTTGCCGCCGATACCGAGCGCGGTCATCACGCCCCTCTGCTCGGCCCACACCCAGAGGTAGCGGGCCCCCACCACCGCGCCCAGCGTGAGGATGACGCCGAGCCAGAACCCGCCCGAGCGGCGCCGCCCCTGGATGGTCGTCCCCGGCTTCACGATCTCGGCCGTGTGCCCGCTGCGCGGCGCCGGCGCCACTTCTCTTCCCCCGCTGTTCCCTTCGGGCGGCGGCGTGCGCCCCCGCTGCAGCTCGGTCTGCGCGCCCTGCTCCAGATCGCGCAGCTCGAAGGAGGTCCCGACCGAGAGATCGGTCCCCATCACGTCCTTCACGACCCCCCCGGCGTCGCGCGGCGCCTTGCCAATCGAGGGCGCGTTGTCGCGCCGCCCGAGCTGCTCCAGCCAGGCCTTCAGCTCGGTCTGCCCGGCCGAGTGGAACTCGGTGCGCAGCACGCGCTCGACCTCGACCAGCATCTCGTCGGCGGTCTGATAGCGCTCCGCCGGGTGCAGCCGCATCGCGCGCCGGATGATCGCCGCGACCGATTCGCCGATCGTCGGCTTGGCGTCCTGGGGGGCCAGGAACTCCGCCTTCTGCACCCGCAGCAGCGACTCGAGGTCGTTGTTGGCCTCGAACGGCAGCCGGTCGGTCATCATCCGGTACAGCATCGAGCCGACCGAGAAGATGTCGGACCGCCGGTCGATCCCCGCCGCCCCCTGCGCCTGCTCGGGTGACATATAGGCGACCTTCCCCTTGATGACCCCGGCGGCGGTCTGCTCGCGCTTGCGCTGGGCCTTGGCGATGCCGAAGTCGGCCAGCTTCACCTCCCCCTCCCCGCTTATCAGCACGTTGTTGGGGCTGATGTCGCGGTGGACGATCCCGAGCGGCTTGCCGTCGCGGCTCTTGCCGTGCGCGTAGGCGAGCGCCCGGCAGATCTGTGACACGACATAGAGCCCCAGCGCGGAGGGGAAGACCATCTGGGCGGCGTAGGCGCGCTGCAGGATCTTCTCGAGGTCCCACCCGTCGACCAGCTCCAGCGCCAGGAAGTAGCGCCCCGAGGCGACCCCCAGGTCCAGCACCTGCACGATGTTGCCGTGCTGGAGGGTCATCGAGATGTGCGCCTCGTCGAGGAGCATGTTGCGGAACTGCGGATCGGCCGAATACTGGGTGAGAATGCGCTTGAGGACGACCGCCTTCTCGAACCCCTCGGCGCCGTGCTGCACGGCCAGGAAGATCTCGGCCATTCCGCCGTCAGCCAGCTTCCCGAGGATCGTGTATCGCCCGTGCGACGCCATGAGCGCCGGCTAAGGTATCATTCCCCGATGCTCAAGCTCTACGCACGCCTCGCGGGAAAAGCGATCCGCCTGGCGTTGCGCGGCTGGCCGTCAGCCGTCGTGCTGCCGCTGTATGCGACGGCCCTACAGATCGCCACCGGCCTGGTCGCCCCCCTGGGGATGGCCGGCGGCTTCCTCCTCGCGTTCGTGATTGCCTTCCTGGCGTCCAGCTACCTCCACCTGATCTCGCTGGCGGTGGCCGGCCGCAAGATCGGCTTCGGCGACTTTCGCGAGAGCTTCCTGGCGCACTTCGGGGACGTCATCAGCGTCATGTTCGCGACCTGGATCATCCAGCTGGTCGTCGGCATCCTGACCCGCGACGCCGGCGACCGGGGCAAGATCGTCTCCGTCCTGGTCGACCTGACGATGGTGGTGTTCCTGAACCCGGTCCCTGAGCTGATCTACCTCGGGGGCGGCCGGACCCGATCGTTCGGCCTGCTGATGGAGGCGGCGCGGTTCATCAGCGCACACTGGCCGGAATGGCTGGCGCCGAGCGTCCTCATGGCCGCGGTCCTGCTGGCGCCGACGGGGCTCATCCAGCACGGTCCGCTGGCGATGCGGCTGCTGGTCTTCCAGTCGCTGTTCTCGCTCGACGGCCTGGCCTCCGTAGTGAACAGGATTCCGCTCTGGCTGGCGCCCTTCATGTTGATCTTCATCAACTGGGCGATGGTGTTCCGCGGCCTCTTGTTCACCGAGCTCGCCTTTCGCGTGCGGCGACCGCGTCCATGGCCGTAGACAAACGCAGGCACCCCGAGACCGATCCGTTCGGCATCGTCGCCGGTTTCACCGACGCGGCCGGCGCGGGGCACACCACCTCCGAGGAGACGCGGGCGGCTCTGCGCGCGGCGATGGGGGCCGACCCGCACGCCGAAGCCCCCGACGACGACGGGGCGCGCGCGGTCCGCGTGGTCGTCCCCGGCGGTGACCGGCGGCTCTCCGGCCGCGCCGATCTGCTGCTGGAGGACGGCGCCCGGCACGCCGTCGAGGGCGAGCTGCCGGGACACCTGCCGCCCGGCTACCACCGCCTCTACCCCGAAGGGGGCGGCGAGACGTCGCTGATTGTCAGCCCCGGCCACTGCTTCCTGCCCGATGACTTGCGCACCTGGGGCTTCGCCGCGCAGGTCTACGCCGCGCGCTCGCGGGCGAGCTGGGGGATCGGCGATCTGGCCGACCTGGCGCGCATCGGGCGCTTCACCAGCCACCTCGGCGGCGGGGTGGTGATGGTGAACCCGCTGACAGCGCCGACGCCGGTGCACCCCATCGAGCCCTCCCCCTACTACCCGTCGAGCCGCCGGTTCGCCAACCCGCTCTTCCTGCGCATCGAAGAGGTGCCGGGTTGGGAGCGGCTCCCGGAGCCGACCCGCACCCGCCTCGGCAATGCCGGCCGCGCGCTCAACGCCACCCGCAAGATCGATCGCGACGCGATCTTCAAGCTGAAGATGGAGGCGCTCGAGGCCCTCTTCGCCGACTTCGACGGGGAGGTCGGCTTCGACTGGTTCCGCTGGGGGCGCGGCCAGGCGCTGACCGACTTCGCCACCTACTGCGCGCTGGCCGAGCAGCACGGCAAGGACTGGCGGAAGTGGCCGGATGAGGTGCGCCGCCCCGACGGCGCCGGCATCGGCGCGTTTCGCAAGGCCAACGTCGACCGGATCGCCTTTCACGCCTGGCTGCAGTGGCGGCTCGACGCGCAGCTCGCCCGCGCGGCCGAGGAGATCGCCATCGTCAACGATCTGCCGATCGGCCTCGACGTCGCCGGCGCCGACGCCTGGTGCTGGCAGGATCTGCTGGCGCGCGACGTCTCGGTCGGCGCGCCCCCCGACGAGTTCAACGCCGGCGGGCAGGACTGGGGGCTGACGCCGTTCATCCCCCACCGCCTGCGCGCCGCCCGCTACCTGCCGTTCATCGAGACCATCCGGGGGATGCTCCGCCACGTCGGCGGGCTGCGCATCGACCACGTAATGGGCCTCTTCCGGCTGTTCTGGATCCCGCGCGCGCTCGGGACCAAGGGGGGGAGCTACGTGCGCGCCCGCGCCGACGACCTGATGGCGATCGTCGCCCTCGAGAGCCAGCGGGCGAGGGCGTTTGTCATCGGAGAGGACCTCGGCACCGTCGAGCCGGGCGTGCGCGAGCGGCTGCACGACCACAAGATGCTGTCGTACCGGCTGCTCTACTTCGAGCCGTCGCCGCCCGAGCAGTTCCCCGAGCTGGCGCTCTCCAGCGTCACCACCCACGACCTGCCGACCATCGCCGGCCTCTGGACCGGCCTCGACGCCGTGGCGCAAAAGCAGATCGGGATCGACCCCAACGAAGCGGGGACCAAGTCCCTGCGGGACAAGCTGCGCACGCTCGGCCATCTGAAAGACGACGCCCCGGTCGAGACGGTGATCGAGTCGACCCACCGCGCGCTGGCCAAGGCGCCTTCGCGCGTCTTGTTGGCCACGCTCGACGACGCGGTCGCCGCGCCCGAGCGCCCCAACCTGCCGGGGACGGTCACCGAGTGGCCCAACTGGTCGCTGGCGCTCGAAAAGCCGCTCGAGGAGATCGAAGAGCTCGAGCTCCCGCGCCGGATCGCCGACGCGCTCAAAAGATAGGACTCGACGCTCGGGTCAGCGAGCGCCGGGATCCCGGTACCGCGAGCGGCGCTGTGATGGGCTACAGCGACGATCTCGACAGTGTCCTCGCCGCGTCGCTGATACGCGACCGTGCAGGGAACATTCGGCATTACGTAATAGCGCATGCGCTGGGACGGTCCCAGGCCCTGCACCTGCGGCCAGCGGGCGGGAGCATCAGTGACGATGTCGAAGGCTGTGCCGACGTCGTTCAGGAAGCGGCCGCAGACGTTCGGATCCCTCTTGTCGTAGAAGCGAGCTCCTCTCCGGATGTCAGCACGCGCCTTCCTGGAGACGAGGAGGTTCAGTTATCGGCCCCGGCGGAGGCTGCTTTCTATTTGTCGACGCGTCTCCGGCCAAGAAAGAAAGTCTCCGCGACCCTTGTCGATATCCTGGGCCCTCCGCTCAAGCTCCTCGATCCACTTGGCGTCGAGACCGCCGTTGGCGCCTGCGTCGACGCTCTCGAGTGTACCGCGCGGCCGACCGGCGGCCCAGGGTGTACCCGAACCCCGCCGCCACGCCCAAAGCATGAGCCGCGGACGGATTCCCGATACTATCGGCCCGTGACGAGCCGTCGCTTGGGGTTGCTTGCGCTTGTTGCCATCGACGCGGCCGCCGGCCCCACCCGCGCGCAGACGGAATCGGGCGCCCCTGAGATCTCAATCGACGGTGAGAAGGTGCAAGCCACGCCGGCGTCGCCTTCCGGGCCGGCACCGCCGCCCCCGTCGCCCGCCGACAACGCCCTCGAGCGCGTCTTGCGCTCAGGCTGCCGCGACGGCCTCGACGATGTCCGCGCGCTGCGCGGCGACCCGAGCGCGCCCTGGGCCGACACCGTCGAGCGTCTGTGCGGCAACGTCCTCCGCGCGCCGCCCGCGACCGCCGGGCCACGCCAGACGATCAGCGAGAGCGCCTCGGCCAACGAGGGGCGCGGTCGCCTGGTCCTCTGGTCGTCGCTCTACGGAATCTGGCTGGGGATCGCGGGCGACATCCTGATCGACGTCAACAGCGTACAGCCCGCCGTCCTTCTCCCCATGGTGGGGATGGGCGTGGCGCTGGGAACATCCCTGGTGATCACCTCCGGCCATCCGGTGACGACCGGCCAGGCCTGGACGATCATTACCGGCCTCGACTACGGCAGCCTCAACGGCGCGCTGTGGGGCGGCGGCCTTGGTCTGTCAGCGCAAGGGGTCGTGGGGCTGTCGCTCGCCACCAGCGTCGTTGCTACGCCCATCGCGATTTTCGTGGCCACCACCCGGCGCCCCAAGGCCGGCGACGTCGAGCTGGTCCGCTCGTCGCTGCTCTGGGGAACGACCGCCGGCCTGCTGGCGACCGCCGCCTTCGCGCCGAACACCAACGCCGAGGGCGTCTGGCGCACCGGCGCCATCGCCATGGACGTCGGTCTCGGGGCCGGCATCGGCCTGGCGAACAGCTTCGACCTGTCGCGGAACCGCGTCCTCATCATCGACGCCGGCGCCGTCGGCGGCGCCCTCGTCGGCCTTGGCATCTCCTTGCTGATCGGCGGCAATCACGTCACCGGCCAGGCCGCCGGCGGCGGAGCGCTGGCCGGCCTGGTCGCCGGAATCGCCATCGCCGCCCTGGCCACCCATGACCTCGACGCCCCCGATATCCAAGCGAGCGCCCCCGCCTACCCAGCCCTCTTCGCCCGCGACGCCGACGGCCACTGGGCGGTCGGCATGCCCGCCCCCACGCCGGTCCTCGACACCACCGGCACGCGCACCGTGGGCGCCTCCCTGCCCGCTGTCGGCGGACTCTTTTAAACCCGCCCCCGCGCGCCTATCATGCGCGCCGTGAATCCGGACGAGCCCGTCGAAATCGTTGCCGCCGACCCCCACCACGAAGGCCGCTACCGCGGCGAGCGCGACCGCCTGCGCATCGGCCTCGCCACCGCCTCGCTGAAGTTCGAGCACATCGGGTCGACCGCCGTGCCGGGCCTCGCCGGCCGCCCGATCGTCGACCTGCTGCTCGGCGCCCCGCCAGCTTCTTGGGCGGCGCTCGACGAGCTGCGCGCGCGGGTGGTGGCGCTCGGCTACGAGGACCTCGGCGACGCGGGCGTGCCGGGGCGGATCTGCTTCCGAAAGCGCACGGCGCTGCGCGCTTTTGATCTGACGCTCGTCGAAGAAGGCGGGGCGCTCTGGCGCGACGGCCTGGCGCTGCGGGACTACTTCCGGGCGCACCCGGACGAGGCGGCGGCGTATGCGGAGGCGAAACGGGCGGCGGTGGCGGGGGGCGCGACTACGTTGGCCGCGTACACTGCAGCGAAGGCGCCGGCGCTGGCTAGGCTCACAGAGAAGGCGCGCGCCCTACCGGCGCGCCAATCGCTCTGAACCGCGGCCGTCAGCCGAATGAAGTGCGGTTACCTCGGACGTTGCCGAACTCCGCTTTCGGATAAAACGAGTCGCGCACGCTACCAAGAAGATCCGCCCAGGCGGGATGTCGCTTCTCAGCAGGTCGTCCTCACCCACCGTTTGCCCGTACTCAATGGACGTACTTAATGCCCGAATGGGTGTGATCGCTGGATATCCCATCCCTCCTACGTACGAGAAGTCGGATACCGAACTTGCTCTATCCTAACCCGAGCGCGCAATCCCGGCCAAGCATAAGGACACAAATGCCAGTGCAACATATACTGCCGTCCGCTTGCACCACAGACGTCTCTGGCGGACATACTCCTGAGAGTCACCAATGGACCTTGGAATGCGCGACGTGATTGCCGCCAACAACCGTCTCTCCACGAGTGTCATCAATGGAAATATCAGCGCGGCGCAACTACATACCGAGAGGATCCAATGTTCCTTCGTCCACAACAGGCTCGCCGGACGTATTGCCAAACATGCCGCTACTACATACATCTGATGAATCGCGAGAATAACTCCAGCCGAACGCGACACCGCGCCCGGACGATAAGGTTCCGCGGTACCGGCAATAGCGTCGTACACCGTCAATGTCATTTCATCGTGGAAGCGAAGCATCGACACAAATGGATTTGACCACATGTACGTTATACCTGTTTCCACGTCGGCCTCCCGGCTTCGAATCTGCGCGAGTGCGAGTGCGAGTGGAGGGTGAGAGTAAGTGCGATCGAGTGAGATGGACGCGTCCGAAATTCCGGCCACGCCGTCCGATCCCCGGCCACGCGAACGCGCGCCCTACTCCGGGTCGTCTTGCTGCGGCCGCCGGGCCGGCGCGGGGGTCGGGCGCTCGCCGGGGCCGGAGGGGGCCGCGACGTCGACCGACGGTTCGGCGGCTCCGGGGGGCGTGTAGCGGGGCGGGGCGACGACGCGACGAACGGGGTGTGGGCGCAACGTCCCGCCGATGGCGTCGTTGCAATCGCTGACCCGGCTGAAGCCGACGCCCGCCGAGATGGCGGTCAAGGCGAGCAGCGCCGATCCGATGGCGATGTCCGACGGGCGGGACAGGGACGACCCCTGGTAGTCGGCGTCGGTGCGGGTGATCGCGTAGGCGGTTCGCGCGCCTTCGCCCAGGGCCAGCAGAACGTCGACGACCGGCCAGCCGCCGCTTTGGGTGCATTGCCCCGACTCGACGAACCGCTCGCCAGGTGGCGGTCCGTTCACGAACATCAGCGAACAGCTCGTCGGGAGCAGCATTGCCAAGCAGAACGCCAATCGTCGCATCGGACCTCGACAACAGCAATCGGTGGGCCACACGTCAACGGTAAAACCGCGCGCCTTCCGGCGGTCGCGCCTCGACAGCTGTGAGAGTGCGATCGAGTGAGTGAGAGTCCCGTGAGATCTCACTCCCCGCCGCGGAGCCGCTATTCTGGGTCCGCCTGCTGCGGGGCCGGGGGCGCCGGGGGAGTGCGTGCGCCTGGATCGTCGTCTCGCGGTTGAGGCGCAGGCCCGACAGGTGCAGGCGCCGCTGGCGGCACCGGCGGTACCACCACCGTCGGCGCATCCCAGGCCGGCTGCCGGTCGGCAGGCATCCCCGTGGGACCGCCGACGCCTGGCGGCGGTGAGCGCAGATGCAGACGAGGGTGGCTGTAGAGCGGCTGCTCGTCCTCCTCCAGCGCAGCCTCGCATTCGCTGGTCTTGGTGTAGCCGTAGATTGCCGACGAGAACCACATGGCGCCGTCCAGGAGGCCCAGCATGACGGCGGCGCCCTTGTTCGCGGCGTTGTTTTCGCCAGCCACGTAGACGGAAGAGCCCACGTTGGTCAACGTCAAGATTGTATCGACGACCGGCGCCGTCCGGTCGGTCGTGCAATTGGTGCGATCGGCGCGCTCGTAGAGGGGCGGGAGCGGCTGCACGAAAAGCCAGGAGCAGCCCGACAACGACCCGCTGATCGGGAGGAGCATTGCCAGACAGAAGGCCAGTCGTTTCATGGAGCGCGGCAAAGCAAACATCGCGCCAAGCTCGACCGTACGAAGGCCGGGGCCGAAGGGCCGCCAGCTGCGAAACCTGTGAGAGTGCGAGTCGAGTGAGTGAGAGTGGTGTGAGATCGAGTGAGACGCGGCGCCCGTGCCGGGTGGCACGGGCGCTCGCGTGGAGCGTGGGGCCGATCAGCCGCCGCTCGCGGAGCCTTCACTGACACCGTTGGCGGTGATCGGGACCGAGAGGTTCAAGCAGGTCGTGTTGTCGGTGAGCAGGCACTCCTGCATGACGAGCGTGACCGACTCGTTGACCGGTGTGGTCGGCGCGAACGTCTCGCTGATGTTGCAAGTGCCTGGGCCGGTGCCGGCGGAGCTCGCGCAAGTCCCGAAGTCGAAGGTGAACGGCGGATTGAACGCGTCGTTGACGAAGACCGCCTCGATGATGTAGCCCGCGTCGACCTTGATCGGGACCGACTTCGTGACCGAGGTGTTGATCGGTACGTTGCCGAAGGCGACCGACGTCTGTGCCGTCGTGGCGTCGACCACGTTGGCCGTGAGGTTGGTCGTGAGGTTGATGCAGCTGCTGTTGTCGGTGAGGAGGCACTCCTGCATCACCAGCTGCACCGCGATGGGGCCGGCGGTCGTTGGCGCCAGCGTTTCGGTCACGTTGCAGGTCCCCGGGCCGGTGCCGGCGGACGACGCGCAAGAGCCGAAGTCGAACGTGAACGGCGGATTGAAGGCCCCGTTGACGAACACCGCCT
>DATAVR010000100.1:0-20505 GCA_036267635.1 Polyangia bacterium
GTCATCGGGCGGGAAGGGGCCATGGTTGCGGCTCGGGTTGCAGGCTGTCGGCAAGCGTCAGGTAAGATGACGGCGTGCTGCGTGTCGGTCTGACGATCGCGCTCTGGGTGGCGCACGGGACGTCGGCACCACCGACGCCGGTCTCGAGCCTGGCGCGCGGGTTCGCCGCCTACCGGGCCGGCGAATACCACGACGCCGCGAGCGCGTTCCGCGCGGCGCTGAACGAGAAGGTTCGGAACGACGACTGGGCGGCATTCCTCCTCGGCGAGAGCGCATTCTACGACGGCGACTACCGCGCCGCGCGCACGGCGTTCGAACGAGCGTCCCGTGGACACGGCGGACGTCCGGCGGCGATGGCGCCGTTTCGGATCGCCGACTGTCTCTGGATGGAAGGGGACCACGCGGCGGCGGCCAAGGCCTACGGGCGCCTCCTCAAAAAGGCGACGCCGACCACCGGCGACGTGGCGCTGGCGCGGTTTCGAATCGCCGAGGAATCAGCCGCGCGCGATCCGGCCGCGGGGAACAGGCAGCTCCTGGCGATCGCGCGCGAGTTCCCCGCGCACCCGCTCGCCGACGAAGCGTTGCGCCGGACCGCGACTCCCGGAGCGCCGACGAAGCCGGCGACGCCCGCAACACCCCCGCCGACGCCAGGGACATCCGTCGCCCCGCCGACGACCGACAACCTCTCGGTCCCCGATCGTCTGAAGCGCGCAGAGTCGCTGACCAAGGACCGCCACTGGGACGAGGCGCTCGCCGAGCTGGAGAGGCTGCCGGCCGCGTTGCCAGTCGACGAGGCGGCCGAGCGCGACTACCAGATCGGGATGACCAAGTTCCACATGCGGCGCGACTACGCCAAGGCGGGCGAGCTGCTGCTGGCGACCGTCCCGCATCTCTCCGGCGACAAGGCGGCTTCGGCGGCGTTCCACGGCGCCCGCGCGCTCTCGCGCGTCGATCGCGACGACGAGGCGATCGCGGGATACAAGAAGGTGCTGGCCGAGTTTCCGCGTTCGCGCTTCGCGGCCGAGGCGCAGTACCTGTCGGGCTGGCTCGACTACAACCGCGGCCGCTTCAAGGAGAGCTTGCCCGGACTGCAGGCGACGCTCGATCACTTCGGCGGCAGCCCCTTCGCCGACGACGCGGCCTGGTGCCTGGCCTTCGCCCACTTCCTGCTGGGCGACGCCGTGCAGGCGACGGCCGCGCTCGAGCGCTACGCGCGCATCCCCGCCACCGGCATCACCGACGCCGAGCGCGGCGATCGGGTCGCCTACTGGCGCGCGCGCTTTCGCGACAAGCTCGGCCCCAAGGCGGCGAGGCCCGAGGCGCTCGACGGCTACCGCGCGCTGGCCCGGCGGGCGCCGCTGTCGTTCTACGGCCTCCTCGCGCGCGCGCGGCTGAAAGAGGCCGGTCAGGAGGAGCCGCTGGCGCTTCCGACCAAGAAGACCGCCGGCCTGGCGCCGGCCCACCCCACGCGCGATCCGGTGGTGGCGCGCGCCGAGGAGCTGGCCGACGCCGGCATGGACGTCGAGGCGGGCGGCGAGATCGAGCGCGATGAAAAGGGGGTCCTGCAGCGGGCCGGGGGCGAGAAGGCGGCCGCCTGGCTGCTGGGGGTCTACCGCCGCGCCGGCGATTATCACCGCGCCTACCACTTCGTCGAGTCCCATGACACGGGGGCGCTGGGGGCCGATCCCCACGCCGACGACGGGGTGCGCGTCTTCTGGGAGGCGGCGTTCCCGCGCGCCTACGCGTCGCTCGTGGATCGCTACGGCCCGGCGGCCGGCAACCCCGAGCTCTACCTCTACGCCATCATGCGCAAGGAGTCGGGGTTCGACCCGCACGACGTCTCCTACGCCGACGCCCGCGGGCTCTTGCAGATGATCCCGCCGACCAGCGCGCGCGTCGCCGAGAAGATGCGGGAGCCGTTCTTCCCCGATCAACTCTACGACCCCGAGATCAACATTCGGCTCGGCGCCAGCTACATCGGCGCGCTCTATCGGAAGTTCGGCGACGAGGTGCCGCTGGCGGCGGGCGCCTACAACGCCGGGCCGCGCGCCATGGCCCGCTGGTGCACGCAGCACGCCGGCCACCCCACCGACGAATTCGTCGAGCTGGTGGCCTTCGCGCAGACGCGCGAGTACGTCAAGCGCGTCACCAGCCTCTACGCCAAATATCGTTTTCTCTACGGTCCGAAGCCGTACGAGATTCCGCTGACACTCGACACCAAGGTCGGCGCCAACGGTCCCGAGTACTAGGTGAGCGACTACGCGCTCTGTTGTACTCTCGCGTCCGCGTGCCCATGAAGAACATCTCTCTCTCCGTTCTCCTTTCAGCCTGTCTTTCGGAAATGGCCTGCGGCGGGGGATCGTCGGCGCCCGCCAAGCCGAAGCTGCCGGCGCCTGCCTGGGATTGGGCCGGCGTGATCGGCACCGGGCAGAGCCTCTCCGTCGGCGTGATGGGGACGCCGTTGTCGGCCGGGGCGGTCACGCCCATGTACAACAACCTCAAGCTGTCGCTCGGCACGCTGACCGCGCCGCCGATCCCCGATCCGACCAGCAGCGAGCTGTCGATGGTCCCGCTCGTCGAGCCGATCCGCCCACTTTCGGCCGGAACCGCCGAGTGGCCGGCCAACATCTTCGGCGAGACGCCCCACGCGGCGATGGCAGATGAGATCACGGCGCTCTATCAGGCGGCGGGCGGCAGCGACTACCTCACCGCGCACACGGTGGTCGGCGAGTCGGGAATGCCGATGACGGCGATCGAGAAGGGGGCCACCGACGACGGCACCAAGGGACGTGCTTACGCCGCTTCGCTGTTCGAGGTGCAGGCGATCCACAACCTGGCGACGGCTGCCGGGAAGACCCATGGCGTCGGCGCGGTGGTCATCACCCACGGCGAGGCGGATGCCGGCAACACCGAATACGAGAGCCAGCTCTTCCAGATGCAGTCCGATTACACGGCCGACGTCCAGGCGATCACCGGCCAGGCGGAGCCGGTGCTGCTGCTGGTCTCGCAGCAGGAGTCGGTCCCCCAGCAGGCCGGGTCCGGCTCGGCGTCGACGCTGGCCGAGTGGCAGGTCGGCCTCGACCATCCGGGCGCCGCCATCTGCACCGGGCCCAAGTACCAGTACCCCTACTTCTCCGACGGGGTTCACCTGACGACCCCTGGGTACGAGCGGCTCGGCGAGAAGTACGCCGAGGTCTACTACCACGCGGTCGTCCTCGGCGAGGACTGGCAGCCTCTGCAACCGATCAGCGCCGACGCCAGCGGCAACGTCATCAGCGTTCACTTCCACGTCCCGGTCGGGCCGCTCGCCTGGGACGACGCGCTCGTCGCGCCGCAAGGAGTGGCGCCCGAGTGGGTGAACGGACGCGGGTTCGAGGTGACGCTGGCGAGCGCGCCCGAGATGATCCAGTCGGTCGCCATCACCGGCACCGGCGGCAACATGGACACCGTGCAGATCACCTGCAGCGACACCGTCGAGGGGCAGCTGGTCAGCGTCGCTTACGCCTACTCGGCCGGCTCGGCGCTCACCTCGACGCCCGACCCGAACGGCTACAGCTACGACAACGGCACCCTCCGTTGGGGGCAGCTGCGCGACTCCGATCCGATCGTCGGGCAGCTGAGCGGCGCGACGCAACCGAACTACGCCGTCTCGTTTTACATCCCCGTGCCGTACACCTCGCCGCTGCCGGCCACGAACTAACGCAGCCGGAAGAACGTCAGCACGATTTCCAGCAGGATCAGCACGACGACCGCCTCCTCCAGCAGGACCAGTCGGCGGTCGCGCGCCACGTCGAGCACCAACTCCAGCGCCTCCTGGATGCTGCGCAGCTTGAGCTCCAGCGCCTGGTAGCGGTCGACCAGGTCGAACTCGGCGCGCAGCTCGTCGTAGATGAGGCTCATTCCCGGGTCGTCCCAGGCCTCGTCCGGCTTGTCGAGCAGGTGCAGGCTGGTCAACACCTCGTTGCGGGTGGAGATCGCGGCGCCGATGAAACGATGAAGCGGCCGCGTCCGCAGCGAGACTGTCCCCTGCTTCTCGAGGCGCTGCACCAGCTGATCGGTGCGGATGAACATCTCCTCGACGATTCGCTCGTAGTACTCCATCGCGGCGCTCTGGGCGACGGTCAGCGCCACCACGCTGGCTCTGTCGGGCGTGAGCTGGTCGAGGGTCAGGATCCCGTCCGCCACGTCGGGCGGGCGGCCCGGGTCTTCGCGCACGCTCAGCTCCTCGATCACCGTCGCCGCCGTCAGGCCCGGACGTGCGCGCCGGAGACGCTCGAGCTCACGCTCGCGCGCGGCAGCAGGGAGATCGCGAAACACGATGGCGCCGAACGGATAGACGAACACCGCGCCGCCGTCGACGCGATAAAACATCTGGTGGGCGCGCCGACGCGCCTCGGGATAGACCGCCGCCAGGTCCTTCAGCGACAGGTTCTCCACGAAGGCAGTGGCCTGGAAGGCGTGGACCAGCCCAGTCGATGCAAGGGGCTCCATCGCCCCCGATCTTACCTGGACCGTGGGCTCGTTCACGGGTCAGCTACTGATCGGTCGGGGCCGGCTGGTCAGTCGTCGGCTGATCGGTCGTCGGGTGATCCTGCGCCGGCCGATCCTGCGCCGGCTGGTCGCTCGGCGACTTGTCGTCTTGCGGCTTGACCTGTGGCGGGGGCAGGGTCACGTGACGCGGCACCGGGGGACCAACCACCGAAGGATTGCGAGGGCTCTCCCTCCGAGTGTCATCGGTGCTGAGCGCCTCTGGGCTCTGGCCCGTGGCGGTCCAGGCGTGCGGAGGGGAGGTCATAGTCGGCCCCCCCATGCGATTGGCGCCCGAAACAGCCCCGGCCGAGCTGTTGAGGATCTGGGGCTGAGGCTGACTGTCGTCGGCGAACGCGACCGCTGGTGCCGCCGCAATCATCACTCCCAACCAGAAGGCGGCTGTAACGTTCTTCATGACGAAAAGCTAATCACGACTGCGCGCCGGGCGGCCGGCCGCGCCCCCCTCGATGAGGCGCGCCAACAGCGTCCGATGGCAGCGCGCAGGGTCGTGACAGGCGGACGAGCAGAGCAAGGTGATCGCCTCGCCCCCGGCCGCCCGCCGCGCCAGATCGCGGATGCGCCACAGCTGCTGCCCACCGCCCATCTCCTCCAGATAGCGCGCGGCGTAGGCTTGCCAGGAGATCGCCGGCCCGTGCTTGCCATGAAACGCGTCGAGCAGCGGGCGGCTGGGCCCGAGGTCGGGCCACCACTCGGACCAGGTCTCCTTCTGTTTCGACACCCCGCGGGGGCGGATCCGGCAGATGAGCAGCCGAACGCCGTCCTGTGGCTCGACCGGATCGTTCCAGCGCTTGGTTCGAACCCGCACCGAAAAAGCATAGCCCGCGGAGCCGCCCGTAACCCATCCGGGCGGCCGACGTAGGAGGTTCAGGAGGCCGCACATGACGCCGAATTTCGTGACCACCACGCTCGACCGGCTGCGCCGCACCGCAGACCGCATCTCGTTCCTGGGGCCAACCTTGGCCCGCCTGACGGTCGGCCTGGTGTTCATCGGAACCGGCTGGGGGAAGCTGCATTCGATCCCCGACGTGACCGACTTCTTCACCTCGCTGCACATCCCGGCGCCGGGGTTCAACGCCCGACTGACCGCGGCAACGGAGTTCTTCGGCGGCCTCGCCATCCTGCTCGGCCTGGGGACGCGCCTGGTGGCGCTGCCTCTCGGGTTCACGATGGTGATCGCCATCCTCACCGCGAAGCGCGCCGACATCACCGGTCTGACGTCGCTGGTCGGGTTCGAAGAGTGGAGCTACCTGGTGTTCTTCATCTGGTTGGCGCTCGCCGGCGCCGGGCCTGTCTCGCTGGACCGTCTGATCGGCAGATGGCGGGGCCGCCGCCTCCCATCCGGCACCGGAGCGTCCCGGGCGGCGTCGCCCCAGACACCTGCACCCGAGAGGCCGTAACCAGGGCGCCCCCGACCCGATCTACCGGAGCAACCCGTGAACGCGGCCCTGCAGTTGTCACGCGCGGATCGAAGCCTGCCGCTCGATCGTCTCACGCGTGTCCCTCCGCTGGGGGCTGTTTCCCCGACAGGTGCGGGGGCCGTTGTGGCCCGCTCGGCGACGGTCTATTTAATGACCTCGTGGAGCTGGAGCTGGAGCGCGCGCATGGATCCTGAGGCGACAGAAGCCGCCGCGGTGATGGGGCGCTATTGCCGGGGCGACGCGGCGGCGTTTCACCGCCTCTACGCGCTGCTCGCGCCCCGCCTGCTCGCCTATCTCTTCGGTCTGCTGCGCGACAAAGCGGCCGCCGAGGACACGTTGCAGGTCACCTTCCTCAAGGTTCACGAAGCGCGCTCGACCTATGTCCTCGGCGCCAACCCGATCCCTTGGATGTACACCATCGCGCACCGGACCTGCCTCGACGAGCTCCGCAAGCGCAAGCGCAACCGCGTGCAGCTCACCAAGGAGGGGACGCTGCCGGCCGAGCCGGTGGCCGACCTCACCGGTGTGCCGGCGGAGGCCGGTCAAGACGAGGCCGCCCGGGCCGATCCGGCCGCTGCGGCCGTCGCGCTGGCCGCGCTCGAGCAGCTCCCCGAGAACCAGCGGCTGGCGCTGCTCCTCACCAAGGTTCACGGCCGCTCGACCGCCGAGGCGGCGATGATCGCCGGCACGACGCCGGGAGCGATCAAGCAGCGCGCCCACCGGGCGTACGTGACGTTGCGCGGTCTGCTCAAGCCCGAGAAGGAACCGTCGTGACCACGAAGGACTTCGACGATGGCGCCCTGCCCCCCGGACGTATCGACGCCCCCCCGCCTTCGCTCGATCTGCTGAACGCAGTCGAGGGGATGAAGCCGGTCCGGACGCGCGCGCGGTTCGGCACGCTGGCGGTGGTGGCGCTGATCGGCCTCAGCTGGCCCGCGCTCGTGCTCACCCACCACGCGTTCCGGCCCGATCTCGCCGCGCTGCCGCTCGGCTGGGTGATCGCGTCCGCCGCGCTCTGGAGCGCTGCCTTCGCCGTGTCGTTGACCGCCGCGCTGGTCCCCCGGCGCGGCGACGTGCTCCCGGCGCCCGGGCGCGCCTCGCGCGTGGGCGGCACGGCCGTGACGGGGCTGTTCCTGTTCGCGCTCGTGGCCAGCGTTCAGGTCCCGGGCATCAGCCTGCGCCCCGAAGACGCGCACATGACGCTCCTGCAGTCGTGCGTTCACTGCGCCAGCTTCGTGCTGGAGGTCGCCGCCCCGTTTCTCCTCGCCGGCCTGTTCGCGCTCCACCGCCTGGTGCCGATGGGCCGGGCGCGCATCGGCATGGCGCTCGGCGCGGCCGGCGGCGCGGTGGGTGGGCTGGTCCTGCATTTCATCTGCCCGTTCGCCGGCACCGCCCACGTCGTGCTCGGCCACGTCGGGGGAACGATCCTGGCCGCCGCCGCCGGCGCCGCGCTCCTCCCGGCGCTGCTCCGCCGCGGATAGGTCACAATAACGTGCTATATTCTGTCCTATGAAGGCCGCCAACGTCCGCCCCATCACGGAGCTCAAGAACCGCACCAAGGAGCTCCTGCAAGAGGTCTCGGATGGGGGCCAGCCGGTCGTCATCACGCAGAACGGAAAACCGAAGGTCGTCTTGATGGACGTCGGGCAGCATGACCGTCTGCAAGAGACGCTGGCAATGCTGAAGTTGCTCGCCCAGAGCCAGGACGATCTGGCGAAGACCGGGCGAGCGCATTCCAGCGCCGAGGCCCGCCGCCGAGCCAAGGCCGCGCTTCGGGGCACCTCGGTCCGGAAGTGATCGAGCGCCGATTCGCGGTCATCTGGACCGAGGTGGCGACCCGAGACCTGGAGCGGCTCGCGGTCTACCTGCGAGACGAGGCGCCAGCGCGCGCTGGGCGGATTGTCGACCGGATCGTCGCCCGCGGCGAGTCCCTCTCCGCCTCACCCGAGCGCGGGCGGACCCCACCTGAGTTGCGCGCGATCGGCGACCGAACGTGGCGCGAGATTCCAGAGCCACCCTGGCGACTCATCTACCGAATCGGGCGCCGCGAGGTGGAGATTCACGCGGTTCTCGACGGGCGTCGCAGCTTGGAGGACCTCCTGATGGAGCGGATCCTCGAAAGCTAACGGCGCAGGATCAGATCCCAGAGCAGCAGCTTCGCCGCCAGCGCCGCGACGGTGCCGACGAACAGCAGGCGGACGAAGCGATCGCCACCCTTGAGCGCGGCGTGGGCCCCCAGCCAGCCGCCGACCAGGTTCGCCGCCGCCAGCGGAACGCCGATGCGCAGATCGATGAGGCCGCCGGCGAAGAAGACCACCGAAGCGGCCGCGCAGGAGAGCAGGTTCACCGGCTTGGTGACCGCGACCGACTCCATCATCGTCAGGCCGAAGCAGACGGTGCAGAGCACGGTCATGAGCGTGGTGTAGCCGCCCGAGAAGAACCCGCCATAGACGCCGAGCAACGCCGTGCCGATGAACCCGGCCATCCGCCGCGCGCGGGTCGGCGCCGGCGGCGCGGTGCTCTTCTTGTTGTAAAGGGCGATGAACACCACCAGCACCGCCATCGAGACGCCGACCACCAGCTTGACCACCGTCTCGGGCAGCTTGACGGCGACCAGGGCGCCGAACGCCGAGGTGCCGACGGTGAGGAGCCCGAGCGGCAGCAACAGGTCGACGCGCAGCATCCGCGCGCGCGCGAACCGCGCGGTGGCCGAAACGGTCATGAAGAGGACGGCGAACATGTTCGTCGCCACCGCCTGCCGCGGCGTCATGCCGACCATGATCATGAGCGGCACGTTGATGAGCGAGTTGCCGCCGGTGATCGCCCCCAGGGCGCCGGTCGCCACCATCAAGGCACTCAGCACGGCGATCTGTGCGACGCCCATGGCTTCCCTAAATACCCCGCCGACCCGCCTCGGTGAAGCCTCTGCGCATCCGGACGACGGCCGCGGCGGCGAACGTAACGAAGAAAATGCACCACCGGCGGTGCGAATATTTTTCGCATTCCGTGCGGCGGCTGCCTCGTCCAGAGTCACGGCCATGCGCGGTCGCCTCGCCTGCTCGCTGGCCGTCCTCGGCGGGTCGATTCTCGCGGCCGGCTGCAGCGGTCAGGCGACGACGCCCGCCTCGCCGCTGCTGATCTTCCCCGGTGCGCCGGCGCTGACCGTGGCCTCTGCCTCGGGCCAGCTGAGCATCGACCTCTGGTGGTCTCCGGCGCAGCCGACCGTCGGCTACGACGCCACCCAGCTCGCGGTCACCGACGCGACCGGCGCGCCGGTCGCCGGGTTGACGCTGACGGTCGTCCCCTTCATGCCGGCGCACGGACATGGCGCCTCGGTCGAGCCGACGGTGAGCGAGACGGCGCCCGGCGTCTACGTCGCCACGCCGCTCGACTTCTTCATGGCCGGCAACTGGGAGCTGATGACCGCGATCGCCCGCACCCCCGACGGGGGCCGTGGGGGCGACGGTGGCGCTGATGCGAGCGGCGCAGGAAGCTTGGATGACTCGGCCGACCCGACCGTGGAAGTGCCTTAGCGCGCGGCGCGCGGCGGTGGTCGCGATCCTCGTCGCCGGGGCGGCGCGGGCGACGCCGGCCGCCGCACAGGCCTGCTGCGCCGGCGGCGCGCTGGTGAGCCCGGTGCGGCTCGCGGCCCCCGAGGACTACGCGGTCGGTCTGCAGACACGTGCCCGCAACGACATGGGCGAGTTCCAGGCCGACGGCCGCTTCGTCTCGTCATCGGGCGAGGAGACCGAGCAGGATCTGGAGCAGGATCTGGCCGCCTCGTTCCGCCTCGCCCGCCGCGCGCAGGTCGGCCTCGTGCTCCCTTACATCGAAACGCACCGGACCGAGCTGGGCGTCGACGACTGGGGAAGCGGCATCGGCGATCTGGCGCTCAACGCCCGCTACGACTTCAAGCTGGCCGCCGAGATGATGTACTGGCCTGGCTTCGCGCTGCTCGGCGGCGTCGTCTTCCCGACCGGAAAGGCGGTGGGCGACGGGACCAACCCCGCCTCGACCGACGCGACCGGCACCGGGACCACCAGCGTCTCGCTGGGCGTCGACCTGGAGAAGGTCCACGGCCCGCTCTACGCCGCGCTGTACCTCTGGGCGAGCTACAGCGCCAGCAACACGGTGACCCCCGGCTCGACGAGCGCGCTGACGACGTCGTACCCGCTGCAGCTGACCGCCCTGGCGGTCGCCGGTTACGTATTCCAGAACGAAGCGGCCGCCGCGCTCTACATCAACTTCCTGGAACGTGGCGACACCAGCATCAACGGCGCCACCCAACCCGAGAGCGGTCTGCGGCTGACGACCGTGGGCGCCACCGGCCTCTTCCCGATCGCCGTGGACTGGCGCCTCTCGGCGTCGATTTACACCGACCTCCTCTTCTCGTCGTTCGGACGCAATGAGCAGGCGGGCGCCGGGCTGACGGTGTCCCTGGTGCGCGCCTGGCGGTGAGGGTCCGCCCGGGCTTTGCCCCGCGCGGCAGGTCGCTTATGCTCCCCCGCCGTGATTGACATTCGTTTGTTGCGTGAAACCCCCGACGAGGTGCGCCAGGCCTATGCGCGGCTCGGCGCGCCGATCGACCTCGACGGCGTGATCGCCGCCGACGCGCGCGTCCGCGACCTCAAGAACGAGTCGCAGACGCTGCAGGCGGCGCAGAACAAGATGTCCAAGGAGATCGGCCGCGTTCCGGCCGGGCCCGAGCGCGAGCGCGCGGTCGCCGAGAGCGCCGCGGTCAAGCGCGACATCGAGAGCAAGGCCGCCGAGCTGGCGTCCGCCGAGGCCAAGCTCGAGGAGCTGATGCTGGAGCTCCCCAACCTCCCCCATCCGTCGGTCCCGGTCGGCAAGGACGAGACCGAAAACAAGATCCTGCGCGAGGAAGGCACGAAGCGGAGCTACGACTTCGCCCCCAAGCCGCACTGGGACCTCGGCACCGCGCTCGACATCATCGACTTCGAGCGTGGCGTGAAGATCTCCGGCTCGCGCTTCTACGTCCTCAAGTCGTGGGGCGCCCGGCTGCAGCGGGCGCTCATCACCTTCATGCTCGATCTGCACACGCAGAAGCACGGCTACGTCGAGATCTACCCGCCGTACATGGTGCGGCGCGAGTGTCTGGTCGGCACCGGCAACCTCCCCAAGTTCGGCGAGAACCTCTATCGCGACGCCGAGGAAGACTTCTGGTTCATCCCCACCGCCGAGGTCCCGGTCACCAACCTCTACCGTGACGAGATCCTCGACGGCGCCAAGCTGCCGATCCGCCATGTCGCCTTCACCGCCTGCTTCCGCCGCGAACAGATGGCCGCCGGCCGGGACACCCGCGGCATCAAACGCGGCCACCAGTTCGACAAGGTGGAGCTGGTGAAGTTCGTCCAGCCCGAGACTTCCATGAATGAGCTTTCGGCGCTGCTCTCCGACGCCGAGGATGTCCTGAAGGCGCTGGAGATCCCCTACCGGGTGGTGCAGATGTGCACCGGCGACCTCTCCTTCTCGGCGATGGCCAAGTTCGACCTCGAGCTCTGGGCCCCTGGCTGCAACGAGTGGCTGGAGGTCAGCTCCTGCTCGAACTTTGGCGACTTCCAGGCCCGCCGCGCCCACATCCGGTTCAAGGGCGGCGCTGCCGGAGGCGCAAAAGACGGCAAGGAGAAGGCCCGCTTCGTCCACACCCTCAACGGCTCGGGCCTGGCGCTGCCGCGGACCCTGATCGGTGTCCTCGAGACCTATCAACGCGCCGACGGGCGCATCGACGTCCCCCAGGCGCTGCGCCCCTATCTCGGTGGCGCCGAGATCCTTGGATGATTGTCCCTCGGATGATTGTCCCTCGGATGATCGTCTCCCGGATGATCGTCTCCGGGATGAACGCCAATTCTGTAACTGGCTGTAACCTTTGACTTCCTTGGACGAATCCGGGTACAGTGGTCGCACGGGGCCAATGACCAAGGCGGATCTCATTGATCTCATCGCCGAGCGCGCCAAGCTGCCGCACGGGCGCGCCGAGCTTCTGATCTGCCAGATGTTCGATTCGATGGTCGACGCCCTTTGCCGTGGCGAGGGGATCGAGATCCGCGGCTTCGGCAGTTTCTCTATCCGCGCTTACAAGGAATATCAGGGACGTAACCCGCGGACCGGCGAAGCGGTTCGCGTCCGACCGAAGCGGCTGGCGTTCTTCAAGGTGGGCAAGGAGCTGCGCGAGCGGGTCAACTCCCGGGCCGGGACCAGCGGCCTCTCGACAGGTTCGGACGACCAAGACTCGGACGACGACTCGGACACCTGACTCGGCGTCGATCCAGTCGGCGCTTCGGCGCCGAGGCGCCGAGGCTCGTCCGACATCGCGCGGTTTAACGTGGTTCAGTGACGCGCCAGGTGGTGCCGGCGGGCGTGTCCATCAGCTCGACACCGAGCTCCTGGAGCGTGCGCCGGATCGCATCGCCGCTGGCGAAGTCCTTGGCCTTGCGGGCGGCGGCCCGTTCGCCGATGCGCGCCTCGACCGCCGCCGGCTCGATCCCACGCCGCGCGCACAGCCGAAGGCGGTAAGCATCCAGGAACGCGGAGGGCGGGCGCTGGAAGATCCCCAGCGTCGCCCCGCAGGCCGCCAGATCCTTGCGCAGCCGCGCCAGCGTCCGGCGGCGCACGTCCTTGGCCGCCGCCGCCGGCTCGTCGAGCAGCTTGTTGGCCAGCAGGAAGGCGTCGGAGAGGTGGCCAATCGCCGCGGCGGTGTTGAAGTCGTCGTCCATCGCCTCGCGAAAGGCGGAGATGGTCTGGTCGGCGGGCGACACGACCGCGCCGCCGTCATCCTCACCGGGCGCCGCCGCCAGCCGCTCCAGCGTCCGGTAGTAATAGGCGAGGCGCGCCTCGGCTTCGTCGATCTCGGGGTAGCGGGCGTGCCCCTTGTCGTCGTGGGCGATGGTGAAGGCCACCGGGCTGCGGTAGTGGACGCCGATGAGGTGCAGGCGCAGCGCCTCGAGGTCGTAGGTCTCGCCGACCTTGCGGATGGTCACGAAGTTGCCGAGCGACTTCGACATCTTCTCGCCGCCGAAGTTGACCATCCCCGAATGGATCCAGTGGCGGGCGAACTGGCCGTCGCCGAAGGCCCCTTCGGACTGGGCGATCTCGTTTTCGTGGTGCGGGAAGATGAGGTCGGCGCCACCGCCGTGGATGTCGAACGGCTCGCCGAGGTAACGGTGGGCCATCGCCGAGCACTCGATGTGCCAGCCCGGCCGCCCGTCGCCCCAGGGGCTCGGCCAGAACGGCTCGCCCGGCTTGACCCCCTTCCAGAGCGCGAAGTCGAGCGGGCTCTTCTTGTGCTCGTCGATCTCGATGCGCGCGCCGGACCGCAAGTCGTCGATGTGCTGCTTGGAGAGCTGCCCGTAATGGGCGAAACCCGCCACGGCGTAGTAGACGTCGCCCGCGGCGGCGTAGGCGAGGCCCCGTTCCTCCAGCTTGCCGATGATCTCGATGACCTCGGCGATGTGCTCGGTGGCGTTCGGCTCGTGATCGGCCGCCAACACGCCGAGCCCACGCAGGTCGATGTTCATCTCCGCCGTGTAGTGGTGCGCCACCTCGGCGGCGGTCCGCTTTTCGGCCTCGGCCTTGCGGATGATCTTGTCGTCGACGTCGGTGACGTTCCGGACGAACGTGACCGTCAGCCCCGACGCGCGCAGATGGCGCGCGATCACGTCGAAGGCCACCATCATGCGCGCATGCCCGACGTGGCAGAGGTCGTAGACGGTGATGCCGCACGAATACATCCCCACCCGCCCGGGCGTGAGCGGCTCGAACGGGACCTTCTTCCCGGCGCGGGTGTCGTAGATCCGGAGCGCCATCTACGACGTCGACCGGGAGAGCTCGCGCGCGAGGCCGATCAGGTTGACGGCTCCGAACATGACCAAAATGAGCGCGATGAGCACAGTGGCCGCGTGCTCGCGCGGGCGGTCGCCTTCGACCAGCAGGTAGGCGTCGTCCGGAATCACCACTGGCGCCATGGTGTGGATGGCCGCGACGGTGGATAGATCGAGGTGGCGCGGCGGACCTTCGCCAGGGCGCACCACCAAGCCACCGCTGACCCCGCGGCCGTCGGCCGGCAGGGAGACGTCCTCCAGCTTGACCTCGATGGTCTGGCGCGCGTCGCGGATCTCGACGTTTTGATCGAGGTTCCCGATCGTGTCGAGCGCCGCCTGGGCTGCCGTCACCGGGAACTTCACCACGAACGTCCAGCGCTGCGTCGGCTCGGGCGTCGACGAGAGCGGTCCCGCCTCCGGCGCCGCGGCCGACGGCTTGGCCTTGACGGCGCCGAGCGCCCGCAGCACCTGGCCGCCACGCGAGGCGAGCGCCGCGCGCGCGTCGTCCTCGGTGGCGAAGCGATCGCGCGGCAGGCCGATCTTCACCTCGTCGGGCTGGGTGACGTCGACGGCGATCGTCTCCCGTTCGTCGAGCGCCACCGGATCGCCGCTGGTGTCGACCACGGTCAGCGGAACACCGGGCTTGCGCTCGGCGAGCGCGCGCCCGAGCGCCTCCGGCGCGAAAAAATGCGTGGCCGCCACGTGGGTCGAGAAGTAGCCGCGGATCGAGGCGGCGAAGGGCAGCTCATCGACGCGGATGAGCCGGCCCTCGAAGACGTCGGCCTCGGCCAGCGCGGCTGGCAGTGGGCTCTCGCGCCGGTGGAGAAACAGTCGGTCACCGGTGCCGAGCACCCGGAAGAGCTGGCTGAAGACCCACGACCCCTTGGTGTCGATCTGCAGCGCGCTCTCGCGATCGGGCAGGCCGGTCACCCGCACGTAGCGGTTCTCGAGCCCGGTCAGCGCCCGGCCGCTGCCGAAGACAGCGCTGGCCCGGCCGAGCTCGAGCGGCGCGCCCGAGGAGAGCGCATAGCGCAGGTCGTGGCGGACATGGAAGACGAGGAAGAACGCCAGCAGGGCGCCCGCCACCGCCACCACCGGGTGGCGGCCGCGCGAATGCGGGATGTGCGCGAACTCGTCGACGACGCCTGCCGCGTCGCCGGCGGCTCGGTCGGGGGGAGCCTTGTCGGTCATGTCTTTCGCGGCGTCGGGGCAGAGCCTAGCACATGGACCTGGACCCGACTTGCTCTCTTTCGGCGTTTCCGCTATGTGCGGAGGGTGCTGCCGTTGCGAACGCGCGCGCGCCTGGGACTCGCGCTGCTGGCCCTGTCGGCGGCGTCCGGCGCCGGTTGCCGGCACAAGTCGAAGACGCCCGAGGAGGCCTTCCAGCGCTTCGCGTCGGCGGTGGCCGCCGGCGACGGTACCGCTCTGTTCGACGCGCTCGATCAGAAGACGCGGTGGGATCTGATGACGATCCAGAAGTACCACCGCGAGGCCTACGACATCGTGCTCAGCAACTACCCCGAAGGGCCCGAGCGCGATCGCGAGAAGAGCCGCTTCGAGCGCGCCGCCACGGCGCCGTCCGCGCGGGAGCTCTTCCGCACCGACGCCGCGCCGGTCCTCATTCCCATGCTGGGGCCGCAGGCGCAGGGGATCCCGCGCGTCGATCTCGGCCCTGGCGACGGGCAGGCGACGGCGGGGCTGGGCAACGGCCGGCAGGTGCCGCTGGCGCGTGGCGAGGACGGAAGCTGGGGTTACGCCGGCCTCGCCAAGGGGACCGAGGACGACATGAATCGCGCCTACCACGACCTCGAGGTCGTGCGCGCCAGCGCCGCCGACTACGAGCGGGCGGCCGCGCGCGCGGCGAAATGACCCGCAAGCCGACGCCCGACCTCCGGGACAACGAGCAGCTCTCGTTGCTGACCCGGCCGATCGCCACGCCGCCCGCCGCCCTGCCGCTGGCCGCCGCGCCGCCGCCCGAGCCGTCGGCCGCCGCGCCGCGCATCTATTCGGTCACCGAGATTCTGCGCGCGGCGCGGCTGACGCTGGAGAGCCGCTTCACCGACGTGCGCGTCGAAGGGGAGATCTCCGGGCTCAAGCGCTCGGGCCCCGGACATCTCTACTTCTGCCTCAAGGACGACGAAGCGCAGCTCGACTGCGTGCTCTTCTCGCGCGAGGCGGGGCGGCTGAAGTTCACGTTGGAAGAGGGGATGGCGGTCCGCTGCCGCGGGCGGCTGACGCTTTACGAAGCGCGGGGACGGTTTCAGATGTCGGTCGCCGACCTCGAGCCGACGGGGGCCGGGGTGCTGGCGCTGGCCTTCGAGCAGCTCAAGGGGCGCCTCGAGGCCGAGGGGCTTTTTGATCCGGCGCGCAAACGGCCGCTGCCGTTTTTGCCCCGCCGGCTCGGCGTCGTCACCTCGCCGCAAGGGGCGGTCCTGCGCGACATCATCCGGATCGCCCACCGTCGGTTTCCGCTGCCGATCCTGGTCTCGCCCGCGCCGGTGCAGGGTGAAGGCGCGGCGCTGGCGATCGCCTCGGCGCTGCGGCGTCTCGAGGCGGTCGATGACGTCGACGTCATCATCGTCGCACGCGGAGGCGGGTCGCTGGAGGATCTGTGGGCCTTCAACGAGGAGCCGGTGGCGCGGGCGATCGTCGCCTGCCGCGTGCCGGTGATCTCCGCCGTGGGGCACGAGACCGACTTCACGATCGCCGACTTCGTCGCCGACCTGCGCGCGCCGACCCCCTCCGCCGCCGCCGAGCTGGCGGTGCGGGTCGAGGAGGATCTGCGCACCGATCTGGCCCTCTTGCAGCGGCGCGGTGGTCGGGCGCTGGCCGAGTCGGTGCGCGCCGCGCGCCACGGGCTCGAGCGCCTGCGCGGGCGGCTCGGCGATCCGCGGCGGCTGCTCGACGAGCGCCGGCAGCGCCTCGACGAATCGATCGAGCGCGGCCGGCGTCTGCTCAGCCGACGGCTGGCGGCCGCGCGGGCCGAGCTCTCCGCCGGGGAGATGCGCCTCCACCGTGCGCACCCCCAGCGGCGGATCGTCGAGCAGCGGGCGGCGCTGGCCGCCGTCCGCCACCGGCTGGAGGCGACCATTCGCCCGGCGGTCGCTTCGCGCCGCCACGCCATCGAGGCGGCGCGTGGAAAGCTGCAGGCGCTGTCGCCCGTCCGCGTGCTGGAGCGCGGCTTCAGCCTGACCCAGCACGCCGACGGCCGCCTCATCACCACCGCCGCCGCCGTCGCCCCCGGCGAGCGGGTCCACGTCCGCGTGCGCGACGGCGGCTTCGACGCCATCGTCGAGGCGCCGGTCGAGCGGCCCGAGTGGAAGGGGCCGCGGTGATCCGCGCTGCGGTCCTCGGCGCCGACGTCAGCAAGAGCCGCTCGCCGGCGATCCACAACGCCGCCTTCAAGGCGCTCGGCATCGAGGGCGAGTACGTCGCCCGCAGCGTCGACGCCGCCGGTTTTTCCGGGCTGGTCCGGCAGCTGCGCGCCGACGGCTGCCGCTACCTGAACGTCACCATCCCCCACAAGGAGGCGGCGGCGCTGCTCGCCGCCGCGCAGGGCCCGGAGGTCCTGGCCGCGGGCGCCGCCAACACGCTCCTCTTCGCCACGCCCACCGCAGCGATCCGCGCCGAGAACACCGACGGCGCCGGCCTCATCGCTGCCCTCGCCGACCTGGGCGTCACCGTCGCCGGGAAAACGATCGTCATGGTCGGCGCCGGAGGCGCGGCCGCGGGCGCCGCCGAGGCCCTCGTCCGCGCCGACGCCACCGTCCTCATCCTGGCCCGCCGCGTGGAGGCCGCGATTGCGCTCGGCATGCGGCTCACGCCCCCCAAGCGCGTACAGTTCGACGCCGCCGTCTGGACGGCCGACAGCCTCCGTCTCGCGCTCGCCAAGGCCGAGGTCCTCGTCTCCGCCGTCCCCGCCGCCGCCTGGGCGCCCGACGATCTCCGCGCCGGCCTCGACGTCCTCACCCCCGCCACCACCGTCCTCGAGATGGCCTACGGCTCCGTCACGCCGCTCGCCGAAGCGGCACGCGCCCACACCGACCGCTACGCCGACGGCCTCGGAATGCTCGTCCACCAGGCCGCGCACGCCATCTCGCTCGCGCTCGGGAAGAAGCCGCCCCTGCCGCCACTGTTCGAAGCTGCGCGCGCGCTGACCTAATCGTCACGTCGCGCAACTCCGGATCGGGCGCCTCCGAGAAGGCGGTATGATCTCGGCGGTATGGGCGGATCGGCAAAAAGAGAAGCGAGCTACGTCGACGTGTTGAACGCGCCGCCGAACAAGGTCGCGGAGATCATCCACGGCGAGCTGGTTCTGTCGCCGCGGCCGGCGGGCCCGCACACGGCGGCCCCGACCGCGCTGACCGAGGAGCTGGGGCCGCCCTTCAAACGGGGCCGGGGAGGCCCCGGCGGGTGGATCATCCTGGCCGAGCCCGAGCTGCACCTCGGCCGCGACGTGCTGGTGCCGGACCTGGCGGGATGGCGGCGGGAGGCGATGCCCGCCGTCGCCAACGAGCCCTACTTCACGATCCGGCCCGACTGGGTGTGCGAGGTTCTGTCACCGTCGACTGAGCGGTACGACCGGGCTGCGAAGATAGCGCTCTACGCCGCCGCCGGTGTGACACACGCCTGGCTAGTGAATCCGTTACAACGGACGCTGGAGATCTTGCATCTTCCGAGCGCGACGCCAGGGCAGTGGACCGCGCTCGGGGTCCATCAAGACGACGCGAAGGTGCAGGCCGAACCCTTCGAGCAGCTCGAGCTGGAGCTCTCGATCCTCTGGCGCGACGTCCAGCTGTGAGGCGCGCGTCCTACCAGTACTGGTGGACGTGGGCGCGGATGCGGCGCTCGTAGATCTCCTGAACGCGCGCCATCGTCTGGTCGGTGAACGGTTCCAGCTCGACCGCCGAGCAGTTTTCGTCGACCTGCGACGGGCGCTTGCCGCCCGGGATCACGCAGGTGACCGCCTCGTGCATCAGGATCCAGCGGAGCGCGAAGGTGGCCAGGCTGGCCCCTTCGGGCACCAGCAGGCGCAGCTCCTCGACGGCGGCCAGGCCGGTCTCGAAGGGGACGCCGGAGAAGGTCTCGCCGCGATCGAACGACTCGCCGTTGCGGTTGAACTTGCGGTGGTCGTCGTCGCCGAACTTGCTCTTGGCGGTCATCTTGCCGGCCAGCATCCCCGACGACAGCGGCAGCCGGGCCAGGATGCCGACCTTGCGCCGGCGCGCCTCCGAGAAGAAGAGGTCGGCCGGGCGCTGGCGGAAGATGTTGTAGATGAGCTGCACCGACTGGACGCCGGGGAACTCCAGCGCCTTCAGCGCCTCCTCGACCCGCTCGACGCTGACGCCGTAAAAGCGGATTTTGCCGGCCTTGGCCAGGTCGTCACACAGACCGAACGCCTCGGGGTGGTAGTAGAGATCGGTCGGCGGGCAGTGGAGCTGCAGCAGATCGATCGCCTCCACGCCGAGGTTCTTCAAGCTGCGCTCGACGAAGCCGGTGAGGTTCTTCTTGCTGTACCCCTCGACCGTCTGCTTGGGAAGGCGTCGGCCGGCCTTGGTGGCGATGTAGAACGGGTCCTTGCGCTCCTTGCGCAGGCGCGCCAGGAGGCGCTCGGAGAGCCCGTCGCCGTAGACGTCCGCGGTGTCGAAGAAGTTCACGCCGCGATCGAGCGCGCGGTGCAGCGCCCCCATCGACTCGTCCTCCGTCACCGCGCCCCAGGTCCCGCCGATCGCCCAGGCGCCGAAGCTCACCGTCGAAACTTGCCAGTCGGTCCGACCCAGTGTCCGATATTCCATCACAGCGTCGCGACCCTAGCACAGCCTTTCGAGGGCTGCCTCGACCGAGGCGACGTAGCCGCCGCCGAACAGGTTGACGTGGACCATGAGCGGATAGAGCTGGTAGAGCGCCAGCCGTTCGCCGTGGCCGGCGGCGAGCGGCCAGGCCTCTTGGTAAGCGTCGAAGACGCGCGCCCCGAACCCACCGAAGAGGCGCATCATGGCCAGATCGATCTCCCGGTGGCCGCCGTAGACGGCGGGATCGACCAGGCAGGGGCCGCCGTTTTCGTCGCAGAGCAGGTTGCCGCCCCACAGATCGCCGTGCAGGCGCGCCGGCGGCTCGGGCGGGCCGACCAGATCCTCGAGCGCCCGGAACAGCCGATCGAAGCCCTGCCGCATGCGCGAGGAGGCGAGGCCACTTTCGGCGGCGCGCCGCAGCTGGGGCTCGAGCCGCCGCGTCCGGTAAAAGTCGGCCCAGGTTTCTGACGCCGCATTCGACTGCGGGAGCCAGCCGATGAAGTTGTCGTGATCGAGCCCGAATCCGGGCGCGCCTCGCCGGTGCAGCGCCGCCAGCCCGCGCCCCAGCCTCTCGTCGAAGTCAGGCGCCGGCGCGCCGGTCGCCACCCACTCGAGCAGCAGGAACTGCCGTGGCGCCTGCGGCCCGCTCACCGCCAGGACCTCGGGGACGCGCAGCGCGACCGCCTCGCCGAGCCAGCGCAATCCCCGCGCCTCGGCCGCAAACATCCCGCGCTGCGACCGTTCGTTGGCCTTGACGAAGAGGCGCCGGCCGTCGCCCAGCGCGATCTGGTACGCGCGGTTGATGTCACCGCCGGCGACGGCGTGGGCCGCGGCGACCTCGCTCCCGAGGGCCGCCGCCAGCGCCGATTTCAGCGCCGCGTCCAACCCGCTACCCCTTCGCGTCGC
>DATAVR010000101.1:0-33185 GCA_036267635.1 Polyangia bacterium
CGCTGGCGCTCGCCACGGCCGCCCTCGGCTTCGCGCTCGGGGTGAAGGGGCAGTACGCGCACTTCGAGGTCGACAACCCGCCGCTCTACGGCAAGCTCGTGCGCGATCTCTCGACCTGCCACGGGCCCCTGCCGGCCGAACCGAAATGATGACTTTGTATCTCGCCGGCGATTTGGGACACTCGCAGCCTCTTATCCCGAGGACCAGACATGACTAATCCGAGCTCTTTGGACCAGATCAAGATCTTCGCTGACGGCGCTTCGCTGCCGTCGATGCTCGAATCGGCGCGCGATCCCCGCATCGCCGGCTTCACCACCAACCCGACGCTGATGCGCAAGGCCGGCATCTCCGACTACCGCGCCTTCGCCAAGGAGGTCCTGGCCGCGATCCAGGACAGGCCGATCTCGTTCGAGGTGTTCGCCGATGACACCTCCGAGATGCGGCGTCAGGCGCGGGAGATCGCGACCTGGGGCGGCAACGTCTACGTGAAGATTCCGGTCACCAACACCAAGCGCGAGCCCACGACGGAGCTGGTGCGCGAGCTGGCGGGCGCCGGCGTGAAGTTGAACGTCACCGCCATCTGCACGCTCGCGCAGGTGCGCGACGTGGCGCAGGCGCTCAAGGGCGGAGCGCCCTCGGTGATCTCGGTCTTCGCGGGCCGCATCGCCGACACCGGCCGAGATCCCATCCCGCTCATGAAGGAGGCGCTGGCGATCTGCCGCGCGGCCGGCAAGTCGATCGAGCTGCTGTGGGCGAGCCCCCGCGAGCTGCTCAACATGATCCAGGCCGCAGAGCTTGGCTGCGACATCATCACCGTGACGCCCGACCTCCTGAAGAAGCTGGAGCTGGTCGGCAAGGACCTCGGTGACTTCAGCCTGGAGACGGTGCAGATGTTCTTTCGCGACGCCGAGGCGGCGGGGTTCAAGCTGTGAGCAGCGAGACGCGGGGCTTCGTCGATCTCTTCCTGCAAGAGACGCTGAAGGCGGTGCGCGAGATCGACGCCGCCGCCGTCGATGCGCTGGCCATCGGCCTCGGCCGCGTGCGAGACGGGGGAGGGCGGCTCTTCATCTTGGGCGTCGGCGGCTCGGCCGGACACGACAGCCACGCCGTCAACGACTTCCGCAAGATCTGCGGCTTCGAGGCCTACGCGCCGACCGACAACGTCTCCGAGCTGACAGCGCGGGTGAACGACGAAGGGTGGGAGACCAGCTTCTCCGAGTGGCTGAAGGTCTCGCGGCTCGACAAGCGCGACGCGCTGTTGATCTTCTCCGTCGGCGGCGGCAACAAAGAGAAGAACGTCTCGATGAACCTGGTGCGCGCCATCGAGCTGGCGCGCGAGCGGGGCGCGGTGGTGTTCGGGGTCGTCGGCAAGGACGGCGGCGCGACCAAGACGGCGGCGGAGGCGTGCGTGATCATCCCGACCGTCTCGCCCGACCGAATTACCCCGCACACCGAGGGACTCTGCGCGGTGGTCTGGCACCTCCTGGTCAGCCATCCGCGGCTCAAGGTGGCCGCGACCAAGTGGGAGTCGACGGAAGCCGGCCTGGCCAAGAAAACTTAGCTAAGAACCGCTGACCGCCAGGTCTACGACGACCAGGCTCCCGTCGTCGTAGAGGCGGCGATGGTCCCGGGCGAGCTGTCCGACGACGTCAAACGCCGCCAGCTTGATCGGCGCCGTCGCTTTCCAGAGCGGCGCCGAGCTCATCCCCGTCCACTGCGCCCGGCTGTAAAGCGGGCTCTGCGCCTTGTCGGGACGCACGAAGCCGAGGTAACGAATCCCCAGCCCTCGCAGGTAGAGCGCGACCTTCTCCGACCCCGCGGTGAGGGGAATCCCGGGCGCCGGGCTGGCGTCGCCCGGCTGATCGAGGATCTCGATCGGGTTGCGGGCGAAATCGAGCAGGTAGGGGCGATCGATCATCACCAAAAGCGGCGCGCCGGGCGGCACTGCGGCCTGCATCCGCCGCTCGAGCTCCGGCGTCGCGATCACCGCCGCTGGGCTCTGATCGACCGAACGGATCCGATCGAGGGCCGCGTTCAGGCTCTTCACGGCGGCGGCGTGGGTGCCGTAGATCTGCAGCGCCAGGGCAGCCAGCACCAGACCGGCGCCCGCCAGCCCCGCTCTCGGGATCGCCTCCACGCCTACCTCGGAGGCGGCCAACCCCGCCACGATCACCAGCCCGACGACGTAAGCGAAGACGTAGCGCGCGATGGTGTAGTTGTCGGAGTTGGGGAGGCTCCAGGAGAGAAACGCGAAGGCGACCATGGCCCCCAGCCAGAGCGCCAGCGAGGCGCGCCGGTTGGCGCCCGCCGCGACGGCCGGGAGCGCGATCAGGACCAGCGGCAACGGATGAATCGGCTCTTCATTGAACATCGCCGAGAAGACCGTCTTCAGCCGGAGGTCCCAGGTCGTGGGGACGGAGATCCCGCCGCTCTCCGGGTGATAGTTCCCGTGGACGATCGGAAATAGGAAGGTGTGGTTCGAACGCAGCGCCAACGCCGCCCAGGGGAGCAGGCAGGCGCCGAAACAGAGGGCGACCTGCCAGAAAAAACGGAGCCGATCCTGGGACCGCTCGCTCGCGCCCCCGGCGTCGCTGCCGGCGCTGCCGGCGCTGCCGCGGAGCAGGAGCGCCAGCGGCACGATCGCCACCGCCAGCAGATAATTTTGGCGCAAGGTCGCGACGGCCGCCGCCGGGAGCGCGACCAGCAGGGCCGGTCGCAGACCGCGCATTCCGCGGCGTTCGACGAAGGTCAGCGTCCGCCAGAGCGCCACGAACCCGACCACCCCCGACATCTCGCTGGCGCTGTTGGCGCGTCCGTCGGGAAGCATGAGGACCACGGCCGCGGTCAAGAGGAGCAGCGTCCAGGAGACCTTTCGCGCCTCGCGGGCGAAGCCGAGGATGAGGCCGACCGTCAGGACCATGCAGATTCCGCCGTCGAAGATCTGAATCTGCGTGTCGTCGGCGACCACCAAGGTGAAGGCCTGCAACAGGGTCTGACCGCCGTAGGCGGCCATCCGCCGCACGCTGAACGGCTCGACGAAGGTCCCCGTCTGCACCAGCTTCCGGGCGAGCGGAAGGTAGGCCGGCCAGTCGTCGCTCGGATTGGGGAAGGTGTGCCCCGCCGCGCCCAGGTAGACGAACGCCGTGGCGCAGGCGATGCCGATGGCGAGCACGGCATCCCACCCGAGCGGCGTCGCCTGCGGCTGCGCCACGCCGATCCGATGTTCGGCCCGCGCCCGGCCCCGCAAGAGGGCCTGCGCGAAGAGCGCCACGCCGCCGCAGATCCAGGCGATCAGGACCGGCCGCCGCGCCAGACCCAGCAGACAGAAGAGCCCGCCCGCCGCGATCGTGACCGCCATGCCCCACGCTGCCCGCAGCCCCCAGTCGACGTCGACCTCGGGCGCCAACTGGCGGCGGGCGCGATCTCCCCAACCGGCGAAGCCGAGGAGGACCAGCGCTCCCCAAGCGGCGGTGGCCCGGATCTCGTGGCTCGGCCGGCAGAGCGCCAGCGCGACCAGTGGAAGAGCCGCCCCCAGCGCCGAGACGGCGACGATCGTCCAGCGGATCGGCATGCCGCGAAACAGGAGCGGGAGGCGGCGCATCGAGGCCCACAAATCGCCACAGCCGTCGCACGAATGCAAGATCGGGCCGGCCTGAACGCTTCTCACCGCGCCGGAGGGGAGATTGGATTAGGATGCTCGGCCCGTGGGCCAGCTCGTCTCCGCGCAGCGCTTCTTCATCGTCGGTGGCGCCGGATTCATCGGCAGCCATTTCTGCGATCACCTGCTCGGGCCGGCCGGCGCCGCCGGCGTGACGATCTACGACAACTATTCGTCAGGCCGCGCCTGGCACCACGCACGGCACGACGACGACCCGCGCTTCGGCGCCGTGCGCGGCGAGGTCGAGGACGCGCGCGCTCTCGCCGCCGCGATGGACGGACACGACGTGGTCGTTCACCTGGCGTCGAACCCCGACATCGCGCGGGCGGCGCGCGAGCCGACCATCGATTTCGCGCAAGGGACCGCGCTGACCAGCGCGGTGGTCGAGGCCATGCGCACCACCAGCGCCAAGCGGATCCTCTACGCCTCGGGGAGCGGCGTCTACGGCGATCTCGGCACGCGGGAAGGGACCGAGGACATGGGTCCGATGATTCCGGTCTCCACCTACGGCGCCAGCAAGCTGGCCGGCGAGGCGCTCATCGCCAGCTACGCCTACATGTTCGGCCTGTCGGGTTGCGGCTTCCGGTTCGGCAACGTGGTCGGCCCGCGCCAGACCCACGGCGTCGGCTTCGACTTCGCGCGCCGGTTGCTCGCCGCCGACGCGGCCGGCGAAAACCCGATCGTCTTGCAGATCCTGGGCGACGGGAGCCAGTCGAAGTCCTACGTGTTCGTCACCGACATCATCCGCGCCGTGCTGACCGCGCACGACCAGACCACCTCGCCGTTCGCCGCCTACAACGTCGCCACCGGCGACTACATCACCGTCGCCGAGATCGCCGCGCTGGCGGTGGAGTGCGTCGGGCTGCCGCCAGAGCGCGTCGCCTTCGCCTATTCGGGCGGCGACCGCGGCTGGAAGGGGGACGTCCCCATCGTCCGGCTCGACACCGCGCGCATCCGCGGGCTTGGCTGGCGCTGCGAGCACCTGACGCGCGAGGCGTTGCGCCGGTCGATTTCGGCGATGATCCCCGACCTGCGAGCGGGGCGGATGTGAGCGTGGTGAGCCTCGTCCCCCCCACGGGTGCCGATCCCGAGATCGAGCTGCTGCTCCCCGCCGACGACGTCACCGAGCCGGAGCTGTCGATCGTCATCCCGGCGCTCAACGAGCAGCTGACCATCTCCGACTTCGTCGCCTGGTGCCACGAAGGGATGCGCAAGGCCGGCATCGTCGGCGAAGTCCTGATCGTCGACAGCGGCAGCGATCGCACGACCGAGCTCGCGCTGGCCGGCGGGGCGCGCGTGCTGCGCACGCCCAAGCGCGGTCTCGGGCGGGCCTACATCGACGCCTTGCCCTTCATCCGCGGCCGCTACATCGTCATGGGCGACGCCGACTGCACCTACGACTTCCGCGAGCTGGCCCCGTTCGTGGAGAAGTTCCGGGGCGGCGCGGAGTTCATCATGGGCTCTCGCTTCACCGGCTTCATCGAGCCGGGGTCGATGCCGCCGCTGCACCGCTACCTCGGCACGCCGGTGACGACCGCCATCCTCAACGTCATCTTCGGCAGCCGCTTCTCCGACATCCACTGCGGCATGCGCGGCATCACCAAGGCGGCGCTCGGGCGGATGGATCTGCGCTCGCAGTCCTGGGAGTACGCCTCCGAGATGGTGCTCAAGTCGGTGCACATGAACCTGCGCACCGAAGAGGTCCCGATCCGTTTTCTCAAGGACCGCGAGGGACGGCTCAGCCACCACAAGCGCTCGGGCTGGTTTTCCCCCTGGGCGGCCGCCTGGATCAACCTGCGCGCCATGTTCGTCTACGGCGCCGACTTCTTCCTCTTCAAGCCGGGGCTGATCCTGCTGGCGGCGGGGCTCCTGCTGACGCTCCCGCTGTCGTTTGGGACGCTCACGCTCGGGCCGGTCACCTTCGATCTCCACTGGATGCTGCTCGGGCTGTCGCTCTCGATCCTCGGGCTCCAGTGCGTCTACATGGGGATCCTGTCGCGGATCTTCTTCGACTGGGACGGCGCCGAGACGGCCAAGTGGTTCCGCCGCTTCCCCTATACGCGCACGGTGGCGATCGCCGCCGGGCTGTTCGGCGCCGGTCTCGTCTGCGGGGGGCTCTTGACCCGCAACTACATTCACAACGGGTTTCAGCTCCTGAACGGCTCGCCGATCAACAACCTGGCCACCACCGGTCTGTTGCTCTCCATCCTCGGCTTCATGACCTTCACCTTCACACTCATCCTGCACTCCACGGCGGTGGCGGTGAGGCGCAAGCCGTGACGGCGCGCCAGGAGGCCTTTCTCCAGAGCGCACCGGCGACGGTGGTCGACAAGCTGGGCGTCTGGCTGTCGTCCTGGCAGATCCGCCGCTACGTCCCCAGCTTCGCCGGCAAACGGATCGGCGATTTCGGCTGCGGGTACCACGCCTCGTTCGCGCGGACGATCCTGGCCGAGGTCGCCAGCGCCGTTCTGGTCGACGTCGCGCTCTCCGACGAGCTCAAGGATCATCCGCGGGTGCAGGCGCTCGAAGGGGAGCTCCCGCAGGCGCTGGCCGCGCTCCCCGCCGAGTCGCTGGACGTCGTCATGATCGTCTCGGTGCTGGAGCACGTGCGCGAGCCGGCGCGCCTGCTCGCCGAGGCGCACCGGTTGCTGGCGCCCGGCGGCGTCGCTCTGATCAACGTCCCCTCCTGGCGCGGCAAGAAGTATCTGGAGCTCTCGGCCTTCCGCCTCGGGCTCTCGCCGGCCTGCGAGATGGATGACCACAAGATGTACTACGACGTCAAAGACCTCTGGCCGCTGCTGGTGGCAGCCGGGTTCCGCCCCAGCCGCATCACCTGCTTTTCGCACAAGCTCGGGATGAACACCTTCGCCGTCTGCCGCTCGGACGCCTAGAGACGCGCGATCTCGACCGGCGTCGCCGCGTCGGTCCGCCGCGGCCCCGGGGCAAAGTCACCGGTCAGGAGCTCGGTGCCGGGGCGTTGCCGATAGACGGCCTCCAGGCTGTAGATCTGGCCGCGCCGCCAGAGGCTGCTCGGCCAGGTCGGGGCGCCCGCGATCTCCAGATTTTCGGGCGCGGCGGGAAGCGCCGAGAAGCGGGGTGGGGCGATCACCTTGGCGTGCACCGAAAATCGAGCGTCGGCGGGCATGGCGCCCGCCACGAAGAAGAGCGTGATGCTCCGGCGCGCGCCGGTCCGCCGGAGGCCCCCGATGAGCGAGGTTCCGCCCTCGAACTCGGCGCCGAGGTGCATGTTGAAGCGCGCCGTGAGCGCCGCCCGGAACGCCGTGGCCGCTGCTGCGTCGCCGCGCTCGACGGCCGCGTTGTGGGCGATCCGCAGCTCGTCGGTCGTGGCGGGGGCGGTCGTCGGCACCGTGGCCGGCTGCCCGAGCAAGGTGCGCCATTCCCAGGTCGCCCAGGCGCTGGAGCGGACGGCGCGAATCGGCTCCGTCGGCCCCAGCCACCATCGCTGCCAGAGGCTCGGCTCGCGCTCCTCGAGCGCGTAGCCGTCGAGGGGGGCGGGGCGCTCGGCCCTGTCGAAGACCCAGAGGTAACCGACCGCGTGGACGTGGTAGTGGCTGGCCGCCTGGCGCAGATCGGCTAGCGGCGCCGTGCGCGTGTCCATGATGTAGACGCGGGTGCTCTCGCTGACGCCGCCCACGACCGGCTGATTGCTGGCCGACAGACGCGGCCGCAGCTCCCACTGCAGCGCCCAGCCGTCGTGGATCGCGCCGTGGTAGGCGATCCCCACCGACGGGGGATAGCGAGCCAGGAACCAGCGCAGCACCGCCTCCTTGTCGAGGTCGGTGTCCATGTTCGCCTCGGCGAAGCGCCCGCCTGTCTCGCGCGCCAGCCGCAGCAGCGACATCCCGTCCCTGAGGATCAACCCGAGCGGCAGGCCGAGCAGCACCAGCGCCACCCAGGGGGCGGCCCGGCGGGCCCGCTCGCGATCGAGGGCGCCGCCGACGCGGGCGGCGCTCCAGACGGTCAACTCGGCCACCGACGCCGCCAGCGCGCCCACCGCCAGCGCGAAGTAGGGGGCGAAGTAGTGGGGCCAAAAGATGTGGACGTCGGCCCCTTCTTTGAAGATCACGTACTGGAGCAGCGCGCAGAGGAAGATCGGCAACGACAGGAGCTCGAGGTGGCTCCGCTTGATGACCGCCCGCGCGACGACGACCGGCAGCGCCAGCTTCCCCAGCCCGATTCCGAGCGTGGTGAACATCAGCTCGATCCGGTAGCGGCGCGCGGCCAGCACCGTCTTCAGCGGGACGGCGGTGCCGGCGGAGCGCTGGAGGTACGACGACAGCACGTCGGAGATCCGGCTGCTCTCGCCGAGGACCACCAGCTCGACGAGCAGGCTCACGGCCACCGCCACGCACATGAGCGCCCAGTAGCGGGCGAACGGCTTCATCTGGAGCGACGCCCGGCGCGGCTCGTCGAGGAGAAATCCGTAGACGAAGAGACCGGCCAAGAAGGGCGCGCCCCAGAGGTAGGCGGCCCAGTCGTTGTTCAACGCGAACAGGAACCCGAGCACGCTGGCGATCGCGTATCGATCTCGCCAGGTGCGGACGAACCGCAGGTAGCCCCAGCTGCCGAGGACGACGCCGAAGATCACCGGCTGCTCGAGGTCGTGGTAGTTCGCGTAGCCGAGCGTGATCGGCAGCGCGACGTAGGCGAGGGCGGTCAGGCCGCCCGGGATGGCGCCCCAGAGCGCCCGCCCAACCTTGAACAACAACAGGGTCGTCGACGTCACGTAGAGGAGCGGCGGCAGGCGCAGCACCCAGTTGTGAAGGCCGAAGAGCTTCCCGAGGACGTCGACCACCCAGAACATCCCCAGCGGGTGGTGCATGTAGTAGAGCGACGCATTGGGCGGATGATCGATGTAGACCTCGACCGGCAGCAGCGTCTTCCAGCGGAAGCTGTTGTAGGCCGCCGTCCCGATGACCGACGTCGAGGCATAGTGACCGTCGGGGAACGGACCGCCGATTCCGCAGCTCGAGACGGCGAACGCGATCAGAACCGCCAGTATGCCGAGGCCGCAGCCGACGCGCTCGGCCCACGTCATCACCTCGAACCGATGCTGCCAGGAGCTGAGAAGGGCGCCGACGCTAGAGAATCTTGGTGCCTTCATAGTCGAAGCCGAGGTTCACCTCGACCAGCCCCGCGCCACGCAACGCATGGCGCAGGCGCCCCTTCTGCTCGGTGTAAAACATCAGAAAGCCGCCGCCGCCGGCGCCGATCAGCTTGCCCCCGAGCGCGCCGTTCTCCATCGCCAGCCCGTACCAGCGGTCGATGTCGGGGTTGGACATCAGCTTCGAGCGCTTCTTCTTGTGGGTCCAGTGCTCGTCCATCAGGCGCCCGAGATCGGTGAGGTTGCCGCTCTCGATCGCCGCCAGGCTTCGCTGCCCCAGCTCCTTGACGTAGTGGAGGTTGCTCATCATCGTGGGGTCGGCGGTCTTCGTCTTGTCGTCCTGCTCTTTCAGCACCTGGCCGGCCGCGCGATAGAACCCGGTCGACACCATGATCAGGTTGTCCTCGAGCAGATCGAGGGTGTCGGCGCTGGCCTTCACGGGGCGCGCCGAGACGCTGTCGTCGCGGTTGAACTCGAACACGGTGACGCCGCCGAACGCGGCGATGTACTGGTCCTGCTTCCCGATCGGCTCGCCGAGGAGGTCGATCTCGATGTGGCAGGCCATCTCGGCCAGCTCGCGCGGATGGATGTTCTGGCGCTTGAGCTTGTGCAGCACCTTGAGCAGGCAGGTGGCGAAGCTCCCCGACGAGCCGAGCCCCGTCCCCGAGGGGATGTCGGCCATGCTGGTCATCTCCAGGTTCGGCCCCCGGATGCCGGTCAAGATGAGCGCCTCGCGGATGATCGGGTGGTGGATCTGGGAGACATCCTTGACCCGCTCGATCTGCGAGTAGCGCAGGACCAACTCCTGGATCGTCGTCTCGAGCATGGAGACGTAGACGTACTTGGTCATCGCTGCGGCGATGAGGAAACCGCCGTGCTCGCGATAGTAAGAAGGAAGATCGGTGCCGCCTCCGCCGAGAGAGACGCGCAGCGGACTGCGGCCAATGATCAAAGTGCCGGGATCTTGCCAGCGCACCGACGAGGGAGCAAGTCCACTCGACTTGTAGGCAGCGTCGTACGAAAGTCGCGCCCGTGGCTCATCCGCCCCGCACGGTTCGCGAGCAGCTTCGCGCGTGGGTGGCGATCGTGCCGGTGCTGTTGCTGGCGCTCTGGATCTTCGCGCCGTTCTTCGACGACGTTCGGGCGATGGGCTTTCAGGACTGGGACTCGCAGGCGGCTTATCGTTACGTGACCGTGCTGGCGCTCCGCCACGGCCAGGCCCCCTGGTGGAACCCCTGGTTCTGCGGCGGCTTCCCCGCCTGGGGCTACGTGGAGGGGGCGACCAACTTCATCTCCCCCTGGGCGCCTCTCTATTTTCTCTTCTCGTTCCCGCTGGCGCTGCGCCTGGAGGTGGTGGCCGCCACCTTCGCCGGCGCCGCCGGAGCCTTTCTCCTGGCCGGGCGCTTCACCCGCAGCCCCGCCTGGCGCGCCTTCGTCGCCGCGATCTGGATCCTCGACAGCCGCTGGGCGCTGCAGATCGCCTCCGGGCACCTCTGGCACCTGGCGTATGCCTGGACGCCGTTCGTCCTCTACTTCGTCGACCGCGCGATCGAGGAACAGCGCCGCGATCTCGCCGCGGCGGGAGGCGCGATGCTCGCCCTCATGGTTTACGTGGGAGGGATCTATCCCTATCCGCACACGCTGATGGTGCTCTGGCTCTACGCGCTCGGGCGGGCGATCGGCGCGCGCAGCCGACGGCCCCTGGCGCTGTTTCTCTTCGCCATGCTCACCTCGTTCGGCCTCGCCGCCCCCAAGCTCGCGCCGGTGCTCGCCACCATGTCGCGCTTCCCGCGTCTCATCGAATCGAACGAGCCGGTGTCGCTGCACTCCGTCTGGGTGATGCTGACCGCGCGCCAGCAGGGTTTCGATTTCTATCCGCACCTGCCGCTGCGGGTCTTCTGGGTCTGGTGGGAGTGGGGGGCCTACGTCGGCGTGGCGGGCGTGGTGGCGCTGGTCGTGGCCCTGGCCGTCGGTTGGACCCCGCGTCTGGTTTCGCTCAAGGTCGCGGCGCTCTGCTGCGTCGTCCTGTCGCTCGGGCAGTCGATCTGGTTGCTGGTGCACCATCTGCCGCTCTTCAGCTCGCAGCACCTGCCGGCGCGGCTCCTGTTCCTGGCCATCCTTCTGCTGGCGCTGGTCCTGGCCGGCGCCGCCGACGAGCCGTGGGCCCGCTTCGCGCAGCGCCGCCGGTGGGCCGAGGCCGTCGCGCTGGCGCTGGTCTGCCTCTATGGAATCGATCTGGCGACCATCTCGCGACAGGCGACCGTCGCGCCGTTCAGGCTCCAGGTTCCGCCGGTGGCGCCCAGCGTCGATTTCCGCCAGGAGAAGTTCCAGCATTACCGTTACGGCAAGCCGTCCGTCTCCCACGAGCTGCGCGATCGCTACGAATGGCCGGCCAAGATCATCTACCCCTCGATGCTGGCCAACACCGGGATGGTCAGCTGCTACGGGATTCCCCCCGAAGCCAAGAGCACGGTCGTCGGCAGCGACGAGGCCGGCTACCGCGGGCTGGTCTTCCTGGCCAGCGGCGGAGGCCGCGCCGAGCTCACGCGTTGGACCCCGAACGCGATCACCGTACGGGTGACCGGCGCATCGCCCGGCGAGCTCCTCGTCTACGACATGAGCTTCGACCCAGGCTGGCACGCCGGCGGGGCGCCGGCCGAGAATTGGCGGGGCCTGGTGGGCGCCAAGCTGGAGGGGGGCGACCAGACGGTGGAGATCACTTACCGGCCGTACGGCCTGACGGCAGGATTGATCCTCTTCGCGTTTACGACGGCCGCGCTCGGGCTCTTGCTGGCGCGCGATCGGCGGCGGCGACGCCCGGAGGTCAGTGCCTGATCCAATAGGGGCTGTGACAGACGGCGAGCACGTGATCGCCCATCCCGCCGGTGTAGGTGCAGATGTCGACGTTCCAGTAGTGCCAGGCGGTCATCGCGATCCAGACGATCGCCAGCAGGGGCCGGGGCCGCATGGCCGCGGCCATCGCGAAGAACATCGGCAGCGCGAGCAACAGGTAGCGGCTCATCCCGGCCAGGGAGATCGGCATCATCCCGACGGTGGCGATGCCCACGGTGGCGAAATAGGTCACGTACCAGAACGCCTGCTCGGCGGCGGGGAACCGCCGGAGCGCTTCGCGGTGGCCGTGCGCGAACCAGAGCAGGGCCGCGGCCAGCCAGAGACCCTCGTGCAACGGAAAGTCGATCGACTGGACGATCTTGTCGGGGTCGGGGGGGAACAGCGAGCTGAGGCTGGGGTGTTCGTGGTGGAACAGCTGACCGTGCGCATGCAGGTAGGTCAGCGGATCGCCAAACCGGTGGGCGTGGTAGGCCATCAAGGCCAGCTGGCCCCAGACGGCGACGACGGAGAGGAGCGCGGCGCGGAGCCAGGGCCAGATCGAGCGCGGCCGCTCGCGCAAGAGGTCGACCAGCAGCCCGGCCGCGAAGGCGAGGCCGATGGCGATGCCGGTGACGCGAACGCCGCTGGTCGCGCCGGCCAGAAGGGCCCCCAGCAGGCGCTGTCGTCGGGCGAACGCGACGAAGGCGCCCATCGCCAGCACCAGCGTGAGCGGCTCCGTCTGGATCATCACCAGGCAGTAGCCGGTGGTGTAGGCGTTGAAGAGCAGCAGCGCCAGATAGGTCTCGGCCAGCCCCAGCCGCGACGTCAGCTCCTTGCCGGTCCAGAGGTAGAGAAAAAGCAGCGACGACACGAGCGAGATCGCCCAGAGCGCGAAGTCGATCGGCATCCGGGTCACCGCCCCGACCCAACGTCCGAGCAACCCGTAGGTCGGGTAGAAGGCGAGGTTGCAACCGACGGCACGGACCGGCAACGTCGGCCCGCGCGGGGGACAGTGCTGGTAGCCGCGCAGCCCGAGCTCGATGTAGTTGCCCGAGTCCCACCGGCTGACAATCAGGCGGTCCCAGTTCGTGGGGGCGAAGTCGATCGCCGGGTGTTGAAAGTAGGGTGGTTTGCCGGGGGCGGCGTTGAACTTGGCGTGGAAGCGCTCCCCCGAATGAATGGCCACCATCAGCTGCAGGCCGAGAAGCACCAGCGCCGTCGCGAGCCGGAACGGCACCGTCGTCGCGTGCGTGGCCAGCCAACCTCGCGCGCTGCGCGCCGCTGCCCGCCCGCGCGCGACCGCGGTTGCCCGGACGTCAAAGAGGAAGGGAGCTCGAATCACCGCCGAAGACCGCCGGCTTCTTTCCCTTGACAGGGACGGCGGGAACCGTAACGTACGCCGAATCGAAATCGGCGTCGGAATCGAAAGCGAAAAATCCCAGGCACGTAGCTCAGTGGTAGAGCACTACCTTGACACGGTAGGGGTCGGCGGTTCAATCCCGCCCGTGCCTACCAGTACAGATGGGAACCCTGGGAGGGTTCCCAAACCCTCCCGCGACGAGCTCCGGCGAGCAAAGCTCGCCTTCGCTCACGCGATTCATGGCGGCGGTCTGGTGGGGGTTCCCAAACCCTCCCGCGACGAGCTCCGGCGAGCAAAGCTCGCCTTCGCTCACGCGATTCATGGGAACCCTCGTCCTTCGGTTGGAGGGAGTCCTCATTCTTCGGTTGGGGGGGGGGATTTCGTTGCTGTTTGGTTGGGTGCGGGATCGGGTCTCGCGGCTATGTTGTACGCGTGAGCAGCGAGAAGAAAGCGATTCGGCCCCGCGACAAGGCGGACGTTCCTGACGATCCCTTGTCGCGGATGCGGCACTCGGCCTCGCACGTGATGGCCGACGCCGTCCAGCGGCTGCGCCCCGGCGCCAAGGTGGCGATCGGTCCGTCGATCGAGACGGGCTTCTACTACGACTTCGATACCGAGCCGTTCGCGCCCGAGGACGCCGCGCGCATCGAAGAGGAGATGCGCAAGATCGTCGCGGAGAACCTGCCGTTCCAGCGGCACGTGGTCTCGCGCGCCGAGGCGATCGAGCGGTTTCGGTCGCGCGGCGAAAAGTACAAGGTCGAGATCATCGAATCGATCCCGGAAGGGGAAGAGGTCTCCTACTTCCAGCACGGCGAGTTCATCGATCTTTGCCGGGGCCCGCACGTCGAACGGACCGGCGACATCAAAGCCTTCAAGGTGCTCTCCTTCGCGGGCGCCTACTGGCGCGGCGACGAGCGGAACGCGCAGCTCCAGCGCGTCTACGGGACCGCGTTCCCCTCGCAGGCGGAGCTCGACGAGCACCTGCATCGGCTGGAAGAGGCCAAGAAGCGCGACCACCGGACGCTGGGGCGCGACCTCGATCTCTTCTCGTTCGACGATCTGGTCGGCCCCGGGTTCGCGCTTTGGCACCCGAAGGGGGCGATGCTGCGCCAGATGATCGAGGATCTCATCCGGCGCGAGGTCGTGCGGCGTGGCTACCAACCGGTCTACAGCCCCCACGTCGCGCGCGAGCAGCTGCTCGAGATCTCCGGGCACCTCGCGCACTACAAAGAGAACCTCTTCGGCGGCATGGAGCTGGAGGGGCAGCGTTACCTCGTCAAGCCGATGAACTGCCCGTTTCACATCGCGATCTACCGGTCGCAGATGCGCTCCTATCGAGATCTGCCGCTCCGTTTCGCGGAGCTCGGGACGGTCTACCGTTACGAGCGCTCGGGCGTTCTGCACGGCCTCTTGCGCGTGCGCGGCTTCACCCAGGACGACGCCCACCTCTTCGTGCGCGAGGAGCAGATCGAAGAAGAGATGCGCGACTGCTTCAAGTTCGCCATCGACATCCTCGACCTGTTCGGCTTCACCGACGTGAAGCTGTTCCTCTCGACGCGCCCCGAGAGCCTGATGGGCGAGAGCGCCGCCTGGGATCGCGCCGAGGCGGCGATCCGCCGGGTGCTCGAGGCGACCGGCAAGCCGTTCGAGGTCGACGAGGGGGGCGGGGCGTTCTACGGCCCCAAGATCGACCTCAAGATCCGCGACGCCATCGGCCGCGAGTGGCAGTGCGGGACCTTCCAGCTCGACTTCCAGCTCCCCGAGCGGTTCAAGCTGGAGTACGTGGCCACGGACGGGTCGCGCCAGCGGCCGGTCATGATCCACCGAGCGCTGCTCGGCTCGGTCGAGCGGTTCATCGCCGTGTTGATCGAGCACTTCGCCGGGGCCTTCCCGCTGTGGTTGGCGCCGGTCCAGGCCCGCGTCCTGTCGGTCAGCGACAAGGCCGAGGCCTACGCCCGCGAGGTCACCGAACGCCTGAAAGCCGAGGGGCTGCGCGTCGAGGCCGATCTGGCGGCCGACAAGCTCGGAGCGAAAATTCGACGGGCCCAGCTGGAGAAGATCCCCTACATGGTCGTGGTCGGGGAAAAAGACATGGCCGCACGTGTGGTCTCGCCGCGCACCCGCGAGGGGGCGCAACAGCCGGCCACCCCGCTCGATGACTTCGCGCGGCGGCTGGCCTCCGAGGCCAAGGTTCCCGATCTGACGAAGCCAGAATCCGCTAAAGCTGACCCGACCGAAAAAAACTGAATGTGGGTGGGGATCCGCCGCCGCCCGCCGGCATTACAATGAGCTGACCTTTAACTTCACTTCGCTTGACCACCACCCACCAGGAGAAAGATCATCCCAAGGCCATTCAATCAAGCCCCCCCCAGCGCGACGGACAACTATCGAGTCGGCCGCCGCATCCGAGTGCCCGAGGTGCGCGTCATCGGCGCCGACGGCTCGCAAGTTGGCGTGATCCCCACCCACGAAGCGCTCAAGCTGGCCGAAGACGCCGGCCTCGAGCTGGTCGAGGTGAACCCGCGCGCAGCGCCGCCGGTTTGCAAGATCATGGACTTCGGCAAGTTCAAGTACGAGACGTCGAAGAAGGAGAAGGCCTCGCGCCGGCACCAGTCGACGATCGTGTTGAAGGAGATCAAGCTGCGTCCGAAGACGGACGAGCACGACTTCGACTTCAAGGTGAAGCACATCCGCCGCTTCCTGGCGGAGGGGAACAAGTGCAAGCTGGTGATCGTCTTCCGCGGCCGTGAGATCGTCCACCCCGAGACCGGGCAGGCGATGCTCGACTCGGTGGTCAAGACCGTCGGCGACGTGGCGATGGTCGAGCAGCGCCCGATGATGGAAGGGCGCCGGATGGTCATGATCATCGGACCGCGCGGCGGCGTCATCCGCAACCCGCCCGTCTCCACGGGCCCTGGCCCCGGCCCGGGACCGAGCCGTCCCCCGAGCGCCGCTCCCGCCGGTGCGCCGCCCAGCGCCGCTCCCACCAGCGCGCCGGCGAGCGCCGCCGCTCCGGCGAGCGCCGCCGTGCCGGCGAGCGCCGGCCCCGCCGCCGCGGCGCCCAGCGCCGCCCCGGCACCGGCCCAGGCCGCAGCAGCCAAGGGCTGACCCCTCAACCCGAGTTGCCGGGTAATATGCGGGCGCGATGAGGCGCCCGGGCACTTCCGTGCTGACCGTCGTGGTCGGGGCGCTGGCGATTGCCGAGGCAGCCGGCTGTCATCGCGACGGCTGCGTCGGCGGCGACGACGGAGCTTGCTTGCCCCCGGCGGCTTGTCCAGCGCTCAGCTATGCCGCCTGCGCGGCGCCGAAGCTGCGGGTCGAGCAGATCGGGCCCAACGACGCCGAGCGGGTCTACGGTCCGAAGGCCCTGGCCGCCGCAGGGGACTACCTCCTCGAGAACGATCTGGTGCGCGTCGTGCTCGACGCTCCCGATCACCCGCACTTCATCGGCCCGAGCGGGGGCGCGATCCTGGATCTGGCGCCGCTCGTCCCGAGCCCTCTCGTCCCGAATCCGGGCGACCAGACCAACGCCATCTACCACGCCGCCGGCGTGCTTCCGCGCGACGCCGTCCACTATGAGACGGCCGCCATCCTCGATCCCCAGCTCGATCCGTCGAGGCCGGGTGCTTACGCGGCGGTGATCTTTCGCGGCCACCTCGAGGGGGACGCGCGGGTCACCGTGGTCACCCGCTACGAGGTCCGCCCGTGCGAGCCGGGCGTCCGCGTCCGCACCGATCTCTACAACGGCTCGCCCGATCCGAACACGCTGTTCCTGGCCGACGGGTTCTTCTGGGGCGACAACGGCCTCGCGCCGTTCGTGCCCGGCCCCGGGCTGGGGTTCGTCGAGCCGGCGCTCGATCTGCTGCACGTCGATCAGGCCTGGCGGCAATGGCCCTTTCTGGCGGCGCGCTCGCAGTCGTCGCCCGACACGGCCTACGCCGTCGTTTCTTGCGATCGATCGCAGGGGGCCGGGTTCAACAGCACGACGCTGACCGCCTCGGGCGTCCCCCTCGGCGTCACCGAGTCGGGCGACGGGTTTCACTTCGAGCGGTTCATCCTCGCCGAAGCGGGGCCCAGCCTCGGCCTCGCCCCCGCGGTCGCCGAGGCGCTGCACATCCGCACGATGGTCCACGGCGATCCACCCGCCGTGACGGTCACCGGTCGGGTGGTGGCGAACGGCGCGCCGGTCGACGGACAGGCGGGGCGCGCCGCCTCGCTGCTCTTCTACGAGCCGGCACCGGGAGCCAATCTCGACGACCCGACCCGCGTCACCCCCTGGAACGAGGTCGTCCCCGGGAGCGACGGCACCTTCTCGGTCGCGCTGCCGCCGAATCGAAGCTACCGCGTACAACCCTACGCCTTCGGCCTGCCGGCCGCCGCGGCGAGCTCGTTCGTCGTCGCCGCCGGCGACGTGGCGATAGGCGACGTCACCATCACCGCCTCGGCGAAGCTGACGGTCGACGTCCAGTCGTCCCCGGGCGTCGCGGCCAGCTACGCCGAGCTGGTGGTCATCCCGGTGGACGATCCCAATACTCCCGGCACGCCGGTCCCCAGCCTCTACAGCCTGTTCCCCGGCTGCGCGCCGATGCTCGGCCCGCCCGACGGTGGCTCGCCCGCGTGCAACCGCGCGATCACGATCAACGGACACTTCGACGTCGCGCTGCCGGCGGGGCAGTACTACGTCTATGCGACGCGCGGACCGTTCGCCAGCCTCGATCGCGCGACCGTCGACCTGGCGCCGGGAATCTCGGCGCAGGCGACCTTGGTCGTGGAGTCGCTGGCGTCGCAGCTCCTGCCGGCCGGTGTCGTCTCGGGCGACTTCCACGTCCACGGCGGCGCCAGCTTCGATTCGGCGATCCCCGATCTCGATCGGGTGGCCAGCTTCCTGGCCACCGGCGTCGACGTGATCGTCGCGACCGACCACAACGTGGTGACCAGCTACGCCAGCACGCTGGCGACGCTCGGGGCGGAGAGCGCCATCGCCGTCATCCCCGGCGTCGAGCAGACGCCCAACATCCTTTGGTATTACGTCCCCGACGACACCTTTCCGAAGACGCTCGGTCACTTCAATTTTTGGCCGCTCAGCCCCGACACCTTCCAGACCCGGAACGGCGCCCCCTGGTCCGAGCTGCGCGAGCCCGGCCAGCTGATGGACGACATGGACGCCCTCTTCGCCAATCCCGCCACCGCCGTGCGCCAGCTCAATCATCCCTATCTCCTGGCCAAGCTGGGGCGCGATCAGGGCTACCCGCAGGCCATCGGCTACGACCCGACCACGCCGATCCCGCCGACGCCGAAGGACGGCTTCAGCTTCGCGGCGAACGCGCTGGCGCGCACGCCGCCCGATCCGACCACCGGCGGCCCCGGCAACCACAGCAACCTCGACTGGAACGTCGAGGAGGTGATGACCGGCGCGTCGCGCGCCGACTGGCTCCGCTACCGCGCGCTCTGGTTCTCGCTGCTCAATCAGGGATTCCTGCGGGCCGGCACCGCCAACAGCGACTCGCACACCCTGTCGGTCGAGCGGATCGGCTACCCGCGCAACCTCGTCTGGGGGAATCACGACAAGACCGCCCTCGACGTCGATGGTTTCGACGCCGACATCCTCGCCGGTCATCTCGAGGGGACCAACGGTCCGGTCCTCGACGTCACCATCAAGGACAGCAACGGAGCGGTCCATCGTTCGGACCTCACGACCTCCTTCACGCCCGGCCCGAACGCCACGATGACGATCGCCGTCACCTCCGCGCCCTGGATCCCGTTTGCCGAGGCGCGCGTCTTCGTCAACGGGGTCTTGGTGCACACCGCCGAATTCTCGATCGACTTTTCCAAGCTCGACCAGTTCGGCACCGCCCCCCAGTCGGCGAACGTCACGCTGCAGCTCGCGACGTTGATGCTGCCCAGTCATGGTGACGCCTGGGTGGTGGTGGAGGCCGGGCTCCCTCAAGACACCCCTGCCGACACCGACGGCGACGGGCTGCCCGACCTTCCCGACGCCGACGTGCCAGGGCGACCCGCCACCGGCGATCCGCGCTTCAATCTGCAGGCGATCGCGCCTGGCGTCTGGCCCACGGCGTTCAGCAACCCGTTTCTCCTCGACCTCGACGGCGGCGGTTGGACGGCGCCGGGGTTGCCGTGACGCGTGCCGGTTCCGCTCTTCTGATCGTCGGCCTGGTCTTTTGTGCCGCACCCGCGGCGCGCGCCGATCTGCCGGCCGACGTTTGCCCTGGGCGCTACGAGGCGGCCGCCGGTCCGCTCGCCGGCGGGACCGAAGCCGCGCAGCCGGCCGACTTCGGAGCCGTCCCCGAGGCCTGCCCGGGGTCGGATCTCTCGCTCCGCCTGCGCGGCGAGCTCGCCGATCACAGCGGCGCGCCCGACTTCTCGGGCGACATCGTCGCCAGCGGAACGGCGCGCGCGCGGCGACGGATCGGCGGGCGCGGCTGGGTTTCGATCGCCGTCGACTTCCTGACCTATCGCTACTTCGACAACGCCGGCCTGGTAGGAACCGGACCGTCGTTCGGGCCGGCGACGGTGGGGTACCACCTCGTCCTCTCGACAGCGCCGCGAACCACCGTCGCGGCGTACGCGCGCGCTCTCTTGCCGATCGACACCGCCAGCCAGAGCCGGACCGAGACCGGGCTCGAGCTCGGCGCGGCGGCCCGCGCGCGGCCGAGCCGGCGCTGGGTGGTCGACGGAGGCCTCTCCCTGCGCGAGCGGCTCGACATCACGGGCGGCCAGGCGCACGGCCACCTCGAGCCGGCGCTCCTCGCCGAGGCCTGGTTCGCGCCCAGGCCGGCCTTCGCCCTGTTCGCGGGCGGCAGCCTCCGTCTGGAGGCGGCGCCGGACCTCACGCTGACGGCCGTCATCCCCCGAGCCGGGTTGCGCGGCGCCCTCCGGCATGGCCTCTGGCTGGCGTTTCTGGCCGAGGTTCCTCTGGCCGGCAGCGAGCCGACGCAGGCCCTGGCCAGCCTGTTCCTGGGCTGGGCCCCATAGTTGACGTATCTCTTGCCCAAAGGGCCGAGATCGATATACTTCCGCGCTCTCGACATGCCCAAGATCAAGATGAAGTCCAATAGCAGCGCGAAGAAGCGCTTCAAGCTGACCGCCAATGGGCGCGTCAAGCGGAAGAAAGCTTTTCTGCGCCACAACCTCGGTGCCAAGTCGTCCAGCGCGAAGCGCAAGCTTCGCCGCGGCGGCTACATCAGCAAGACCCAAGAGCATCAGATCAAAGCGATGCTCCCTTACGCCTAGGAAGATCCAATGCCCCGCGCAAAAGGTGGTTACAAGTCTCGTCATCGCCGCAACAAGATCCGGAAGGCCGCCAAGGGCTTCCGCGGCGGGCGAGGGAAGCTCTGGAAGGCCGCAATTGAAGCGGTGCACCGCAAGTGGCGCTTTGCGTACTTTCACCGGCGCAAGCGGAAACCGGACTTTCGTGGTCTCTGGATCGTTCGCATCAACGCCGCCGCGCGCGAGCTGGGCGTCTCGTACTCCAAGCTGATCGCGGCGCTCGACAAGGCCAACATCGCCATCGACCGCAAGATCCTCTCGGATCTCGCCATCAGCGATCCCGCAGCGTTCAAGAAGGTCGTCGAGACGGCGCGGGCCGCGGCCTAGCCGCGCGCTCCGACGACGCGGGACGGGCCAGGCGCCGTGTCCAGCGGTGAGACATCGCCGATCGCGGCCGGCCTGATCGCCGATCTCGATCGGCTGGCCGGCGAATTCGCGTCCGAGATCGGCGCGCTCGCCACCGAGCAGGAGATCCGCCTCGCGCAGGCGCGCTATCTCGGCAAGCAGGGGAAGGTCTCCGGGCTGATGAAGGCCCTCGGCAAGCTCCCCGCCGAGGCGCGTCCGGCGGTGGGTGAGGCGGCCAACCGCGCCAAGTCGGGGATCGAGGGCGCGGTCGCCGCGCGCCTCGGGGCGCTCGACGAGGCGGAGCTGTCGGCCGATCTCGGGCGCGTGGTCGACGTGACGCTGCCGGCGCGCGGGCGCGCCCTCGGGACGCTGCACCCGCTGACGCTGGTGCGGCGCGAGATCGAAGAGATCTTCTTGGGCCTCGGGTTCGAAGTCCGCACCGGCCCCTGGATCGAGACGGAGTGGAACAACTTCGACGCGCTCAACACGCCGCACGATCACCCCGCGCGCGACATGCAGGACACCTTCTTCGTGGAAGGGGGGCGGATTCTTCGTTCCCACACCTCGCCGGTGCAGATCCGGACCATGCTGGCGGGGCCGCCCCCCATCCGGATCGTGGCGCCAGGCAATGTCTTCCGCCGCGACGACGACGCCACCCACACGCCGATGTTCCCGCAGATGGAGGGGTTGCTGGTCGACCGCGGCGTCTCGTTCGCCGAGCTCAAGGGGACGCTCCTCCACTTCATCCATCGGTTTTTCGGCCCCGGCCTGGGCCTGCGGCTGCGCCCGAGCTACTTCCCGTTCACCGAGCCCTCGGCCGAGGTCGACGCCGACTGCTACCTGTGCGAGGGCGGGCGCAAGGTCGGGCCCAAGGTCTGTCGGCTCTGCAAGGGGTCGGGCTGGATCGAGATCGGCGGCGCCGGGATGGTCCACCCCAACGTCTTCCGCGCCGTCGGCTACGACCCGCGCGAGGTGTCGGGGTTCGCCTTCGGCGTGGGCCTGTCGCGCATGGCGATGCTCAAGTACGGCGTCGACGACCTGCGCTCCTTCTACGAGCACGACGTGCGCTTCCTGGCGCAATTCCGGTGAGCTAGAGACGACCCGTGAAGATCTCCTTCAATTGGCTGCGCGAGCTTTGTGACCTCAAGCCGGGCGTCACCGCCGACAGCGTGGCGGAGAAGCTGTCGCTGGCCGGGCTGGAGGTGGAGGCGATCGATCGGCGTGGTCGAGACCTCACCGGCGTGGTGGTGGCCGAGGTGCGCGGCAAGCGGCCGCACCCGTCCGCCGACACCTTGTCGATCGTGCGCCTGGCAGCGGGCGGCGCCGAAGAGGAGGTCGTCTGCGGCGCGCCCAATGTTCCCGCGCCCGGCGGCAAGGTCGCCTGGGCGCAGCCGGGGGCGACGTTGCCGGGCGGCAAGAAGCTCGACCGGCGTGAGATCCGCGGCGTGATGTCGCCGGGGATGATCTGCAGCGAGATCGAGATGGGGATCGGCGAAGAAGGTGACGGAATCTTGATTCTGTCGCCTGAGACCTCGATCGGCGCCGATCTGGCGCGTCAGGTCGGCCTGCTCGACGAGATCCTCGAGGTCAACGTCACGCCCAACCGGCCAGATGCGCTCTCGCACGCCGGGATCGCGCGCGAGGTCGCCGCGCTGTTCGAGACCCGCTGGCGGCTGCCGCCGGTCGACGACGTCGCGCAGATCGCGCTGCCGCAGGGGCGGGGCGTCGACGTCGAGATCCGCGATCCGTCGGCCTGCCCACGCTACGCCGCGCGCGTGATCACCGGCCTCGAGGTCCGGCCGAGCCCGCTCGCCATGCGCGTGCGCCTCGCCGCCTGCGGCGTGCGGGCGATCTCGAACCTGGTCGACGTCACCAACTACGTGATGCTGGAGACCGGGCACCCGCTGCACGCCTTCGATCTCGATCGGCTGCGGGGCGGGATCGTCCAGGTGCGGCGCGCCAACCGAGGCGAGAAGATGAGGACGCTCGACGGTGTCGACCGCCCGTTGCAGGAGAGCGACGTGGTGATCGCCGACGGGCAGGGCGCCATCGCTCTGGCCGGGGTGATGGGCGGCGCCGAGAGCGAGGTCTCCGCGGCGACGACGGCGGTCCTGCTGGAGAGCGCGACCTTCGATCCGCGCGCCGTGCGACGGACAGCCAAGCGGCTTGGCCTCCACAGCGAGGCGTCGCATCGGTTCGAGCGCGGCGTCGACGCCGAAGGGGTGCCCCACGCCAGCCGGCGGGCGGCTGCCATGCTCGCGCGCCTCGGCGGCGGGGCGCTGGCCGGCGAGGGGATCGATCGCTACCCGCAACAGCAACACCCGCGCCGGGTGACGCTGTCGATGGCGGGGCTCACCCGACTGGCCGGGTTCGAGATTCCGCTCGGGCAGGCGGCCGAGAAGCTGGCGGCGATAGGAATTCCGAGCGCGCCCGACGGCGCCGATCAGATCGCCGCCACCGTGCCGACCTTTCGCCCCGACGTCACCATCGAAGAGGATCTGGTCGAGGAGGTCATGCGCCTCGTCGGCTACGATCGCGCGCCGGCCCGGCTGCCGCGGGGGAGCGGCGCGCCGGCCCCCAGCCCCGAGGCGCTGTCCGATCGGGCCCGCGACGCGCTGGCGGCCATCGGGCTCGCCGAGATCGTCAGCTGGGGCTTCGTCCCGCGCCCCTGGCTGACGGCGCTGGGGGGCGCGCTCGCCGACGGCGTGGCGCTGAAAAATCCGATCTCCGCCGACTACGAGGTGATGCGCACGTCGCTGCTCCCCGGCCTCGTCGACGCCGCCCGTCGGAACCTCGCCCGCAGCGTCGCCGACGTCGGTCTGTTCGAGGTCGGCCCGATCGTCCGGCGCGCGGCCGATCCCAAGGAGGCCCCGGTCGAGACAGCGGCCGCCGCCGCCATCCTGGTCGGGCGCCGCGCCGGCTGGCTCGAGCCCGACGAGACGATCGACTTTTTCGACGCCAAGCAGATCGCGCGCGAGCTCCTGCGCGTGCTGGGCGTCGAGGCGCCCGCCTTCGTGCCGGCGGGTAACCCGGCAACGCCGACCGCGCCCCTGCTGTTTCACCCCGGCGTGGCGGCCGAGATCCGGATCGGCGGCGCCGACGGGCACCTCATCGGTCAGGTCGGCGAGATCCATCCGCGGCTGCGGCGCAGGCTGGGGCTGGAGGCCTCCGCGTTCTATCTGGAGGTCGCGCTCGACGCGATCGCCGGCGAGCGGCGGCCGCTGCGCAGCGTGGCCCCGCCGCGCTTCCCGGCCTCGTCGCGCGACGTCTCGTTCTGGATCGACCTCGCGGTGACCGCCGACGCGCAACGCGCGCTGATGGCCTCGGCCGCCGAGCCGCTCCTGCGCGAGCTCGCCGTCCTCGAGGACTATCGGGACCCGCGCACCACGCCGCCGGGGAAAAAAGGGATGCTCTGGACGTTGGTCTACCGAGCTGACGACCGAACGTTGACCGACGTGGAGGTCGACGCCGCCCACGCCAGGATCGTTTCGGCGCTGAAGAGCGCGCCCTCGGTGGTACTACGGCAGTAGCCCCCCCGTCTTTGAGCCCTCCGGGTTCGGTGATATAGAAGCAATGGTCATGACGAAGGCCGACATTGTTGAGAACGTCTACGAGAAGGTTGGCGGGTTCTCGAAGAAGGAGGCCGCCGAGATCGTCGAGACGGTCTTCGACACCATCAAGGAGACGCTCGAGCGCGGGGAGAAGATCAAGATCTCCGGCTTCGGGAACTTCGTGGTGCGCGACAAGAACGCGCGCGCCGGGCGGAACCCCCAGACCGGCCAGGAGATCACCATCAGCGCGCGCCGCGTGCTGACCTTCAAGCCGAGCCAGGTCCTGAAGAACGTCCTCAACGACTGACCCGGCGGACGGTGAGGCCCCGGACATTGAGGCCACGGAAATCGGCCCGCCCCGCGACACCGACCGACGGTCGCGGAATCCCGGACAAGCCCTACTTCAAGATCGGCGAGGTGGCGCGTCTGGTGGGCGTGAAGCCCTACGTGCTCCGCTACTGGGAGACCGAGTTCAAGTCGCTCAAGCCGCAGAAGACCCGCTCCCAGCAGCGCCTCTACAAACGGCGCGACGTCGAGCACCTGCTCAAGATCCGCCATCTGCTCTACGACAAGCGCTACACCATCGAGGGGGCGCGCACCCGTCTGCGCGACCTCGGCCACGACGAGGGGCCCGTCGCGCCGCAGCCGGCCGCCCAGACCGGAATCGCGCCCGAGACGCTACGAAAGATCAAGCAAGGCCTTCAAGATCTGATACGTATCTGCGCGGAAGAATAACTAGTCGCGGGGCGTGGCGCAGCCTGGTTAGCGCACCTGTCTGGGGGACAGGGGGTCGCTGGTTCAAATCCAGTCGCCCCGACTAAAAGAAGCCGGTTTCTCTCGCGGAGTCAGCGGGGAACCACGCTAGCCTTCGACCTATGAAGGCCAAAAAGCTCACGGTGTACATGCAGGCCAAAACCGAGACCTTCGAAGACCAAAATCTCGTCATCGAGGTCAAAGGCCCGCTCGCCGTCTCTGTCGACTACCAGAACGAGCGCCGCGAATTCCACGGCTTCCCCTTCGAGGTCATCTACGACACCTCGGACGAGTACAAGCCGAAGCCGACGTTCAAGAGCACGCCGACACCCGACAAGCAGTAAGCGCCCCGACCAAGCACCATGAACGAACGGCCGCTGATACTGCTGACCAACGACGACGGGGTGGCGGCGCCGGGAATTCGAGCGGTCCGTGAGGCGCTGGCGGAGGTGGGCGAGGTGATGGTGGCGGCGCCGGATCGCGAGCGGAGCGCCGCCTCGCACTCGATCTCGCTCGACCGCCCGCTGCGCGTCGACGAGATCGAGCCCGGCGTCTTCTCCATCGACGGCACGCCGGTCGACTGCGTCTATCTCGCGCTCATGCACCTGGTGAAGCGGCGGCCGGCGCTGGTCGTCTCGGGGATCAACAACGGCTTCAACCTCGGCTCCGACGTCTTTTATTCGGGGACGGTGGCGGGCGCGGTGGAAGGGGCGCTGCGCGGGGTGCCGGCGCTGGCGCTGTCGCTGGAGCGGCGCAAGCCGCAGGATTTTTCGCACGCCGCCCGCTTCGGCGTCGCGCTGGCGGCCGAGATCGTCCGCCGCGGCGCGAGCGCGCTGCCCGACGCCTCGCTGCTGAGCGTGAACATGCCGGGCGGCCCGATCGCCGGCTACCGGGTGACCTTCCTCGGCCGGCGCGTCTACCGCGATCAGGTCGAGGTCCGCCAGGATCTGCGCGGCCGTGCCTACTACTGGATCGGCGGGCCGGAAGAGAACGCCAGCGACTTGCCCGGCTCAGATTTGAGCGCCGTGCGCGACGGGCTGGCGTCGGTGACGCCGCTCGGCCTCGACCTCACGCACGCCGGGCTCATCGGCCAGCTCGGCGAGTGGCAGGTGGGGAAGTTCGTGCACGCCGCGATCGAACGCGCTAAAAGTTAGCCTGGTGATGGACGAGCCACGGGGGGGCGGGGGCGGGCACGAAGGCGACGGCGGCGGGAACGGCGGCGGGAACGGCGGCGATGGCGGGAACGACGCCTTCGCCGACGCACGACGCGCGATGGTGATCGAGCAGCTCGCGCACCGCGGGATCCGCGACGCGCGCGTGCTGGGCGCGATGGGGTTGGTCCCACGCCACCGCTTCGTCGAGGCGAGCCTGGTCGAGATGGCCTACGACGATCGGCCGCTCTCGATCGGCCACGGGCAGACCATCTCGCAGCCCTACATGGTCGCGCGCGCCACCGAGCTGGCGGAGGTCCACCCCACCGACCGGGCGCTCGAGGTGGGGGCTGGCTCCGGGTATCAGGCGGCGGTGCTGGCGCGGCTCTGCGCCGAGGTGTTCGCCATCGAGATCGTCCCGGCGCTGGCCGAGCGCGCCCGGGGCGTCCTCGCCGAGGTCGGCGCCCACAACGTGACGCTGGAGTCGTTCGACGGCGGTGGCGGCTGGCCGGCGCACGCCCCCTACGACGTCATCATCGTCTCGGCCGGCGCGCCGCGTGTCCCGCCGCTCCTGGCGGCCGAGCTGGCCGACGGCGGCCGGCTGGTGATCCCGCTCGGCGGCCCCGAGGAGCAGACGCTGGCGCTGGTCCGAAGGACGGGCGACGACTTCACCGTCTCCTACGACACGCGCTGCCGATACGTCGATCTCCTCGGCCGGTTCGGTGTCGGTGGCGGTGCCCCGGCGGCGTAACCTCTGGCCGGCGGTCGCGGTCGCCGCGGCGCTGGCCACCGGCTGCCCCGCAGCGCGAGCGCCGATGCATCCGGAGAATCCGCCCGGCCACTGGTACGTGGTCGGCGCCGGCGAGACGCTGGAGCTCATCGCCCACGCCGCCGGCGTCCCGCTCGAGGACATCCGCGAGCTGAACGGGATCGAACGCGACGATCAGGTGAAGCCGGGGACGTTGCTCTTCGTCCTGACCGGGCCGCCGCCCGGCGAACCTCCGCCGCCGCCCGGGGGGGACCCGGCGGCGCCACGCCAGCCGCTTCGCTGGCCGCTCACCACGATCCCGGTGGTGATCGGCTCGCCGTTCGGCGCGCGCTGGGGGAAGCCGCACGAAGGGATCGATCTGCCGGCGCCGATCGGGACGCCGGTCTTTGCCGCCGCCGACGGCCGGGTGGTCTACGCGGGAAGCGCCATCCGCGGCTACGGAAACCTGATCGTCATCAAACACGCCGGAGATCTGCTGACGGCCTACGCGCACAACTCCGTTCTGCTGGTCTCGCAAGGGCAGCCGGTGCGCGCCGGCGATCGGATCGCGCTCGTTGGCCAGAGCGGCCACGCCACCGGGCCCCACTTGCACTTCGAGGTCCGAAGCGGGCAAATTCCCCGTGACCCGATGACGTATCTGCCGCCGCTCGCGAGCCGACCATGAGCACGCCCCCCGAAGATCCGCGCCTGGCCCTGCTGCGCGCGCGCGTGCGCGACATCCCCGACTTCCCCAAGCCGGGGATCCTGTTTCGCGATCTGACGCCGCTGATGGGCGACGGCCTGGCGCTCCAGCAGACCGTCGCCATGCTGGCCGAACGGCTCGCGCCCCACCGCCCCGAGGTCATCCTGGCGGTCGAGTCGCGCGGCTTCATCTTCGGCGCGCCGGTGGCGGCGGCGCTGGGGATCGGATTCGTGCCGGTGCGGAAGCCGGGGAAGCTGCCGTTCCGGATCGCACGGCGGAGCTACGCGCTCGAGTACGGCAGCGACACGCTGGAGATGCACGCCGACGCCGTCGTGGCGGGCGCGCGGGTGGCGATCGTCGACGATCTATTGGCCACCGGCGGCACCGCGCAGGCGACGCTCGAGCTCGCCCGGGAGCTCGGCGGCGAGGTGGCCATCGCGGCGTTCGTGGTGGAGCTGGAGTTCCTGCGTGGGCGGGAGCGGCTGGCCGGCGCCCGGGTCGAGTCGCTGATCGTTTACTGATGCCGGTCCGCGGTCGCTTCGCCCCCAGCCCGACCGGCCTGCTTCATCTGGGCAACGTGCGCACCGCGCTCCTCGCGTGGCTCGACGCCCGTGCGGCCGGCGGCGCCTTCGTGCTGCGGGTCGAGGACCTCGACCGCGCCCGCGTTCAGCCGGGCGCGGAAGCACAGCAGCTCGCCGAGCTCTCCTGGCTGGGGATCGACTGGGACGAAGGTCCCGACCGCGGCGGCCCGTTCTTGCCCTACCGCCAGAGCGAGCGCACCAACCACTACGACGCCGCGATCGAGCGCTTGCTGGCCGCAAAGCGGGCGTTCCTTTGCGCCTGCTCGCGCGCCGACGTCGCCCGCGCCGCCAGCGCGCCACACGACGAGCAGGAGCCGCGTTATCCCGGGACCTGCCGCGACGCCGAGCCCGACGCGACCATCGCGCGGGCGGCGGCGCAGGGCAGGGCTCCCGCGGTACGGTTCGCGGGCCGCGGCGAGCGGATCGGCTTTCACGACGAGGTTCACGGCGCCGTCGCGGCCGATCCGGAGGGGGTCGACGACTTCGTCCTCCGGCGGGCCGACGGCACGGCGGCCTACCAGCTGGCGGTGGTGGTCGACGACGCCGCCATGGAGGTGACGCGCGTCGTCCGAGGCGACGATCTCCTGCGTTCGACGCCGCGCCAGATCGCGCTCTACCGTGCGCTCGGGCGGACCCCGCCCGCCTTCGCGCACGTGCCGCTGGTGGTCACGCGCGGCGGCGAGCGGCTGGCCAAGCGGACGCGACCCCCGACGCTCGCCTCACTTCGCGACGAGGGCGTGGCGCCCGAGACGATCGTCGGGGCGCTGGCGGCCTCGGCCGGACTGGGTGCGCCGGGCCGGGCGGCGTTCGCTCCCGCGCTGGTCGACGGCTTTTCGCTGGCCTCGATCACCCGCGAGCCGGTCACCGTCGATCTTCCGGCCAGCTAAGCCGAGTCAAGCCGAGTCAAGGCAAGTCAGGGAAGACCAGCGGGAAGAGCGCGCGCGAGGCCGCCTCGACCTCCGCCGTGATCGCAGCCAGCGAACCGAGGACCGCGGCCTTTCCCTCCGCGATGTGGCGGGCGGCCTCGGGCTCGACGACGTCGGGCAGCTCGTCCTCGTCGAGGACGTCGAGGCGGCCGGAAGGCGTGGCCAGAACGTCGACCACCAGATCGCGCCACTCGAGCTCGGCCGCCGCGATCCGTGTTCGGTCGGCGATGTTGAAGTAGTAGCCCATCGTCCGGCGATCGGCGTCGAGCCAGTGGTACACGTTGAACAGGCGGCCGGTCCAGAAGTGGCCGAAGCTGACCGTGCCCGTCGGGAGATCGACGCCGTGGACGTGCATCGGCTCACGCGCGACCCACAGGAGGACGGCGCGCTCGGTGTCGCCCGAGAGCCGCAGGCAGTCGAACCGCTTCTCGCCCCCCGCGAGGGTGCGCTTGATTTCGACGACCGAGGTCAGGGCGGACATCTTCGCAGCCGAGGATAAATCTGGCGACGGTCTGCCGACAATCCAGGTCAGCGCGCGGCAGCAGTCGCCAGCGGCAGATGCACGGTCTCCTTCTCGTGGGCGACCTCCCGCGCCAGGCCGGCGGCGGTGCAGACGAAGGGATCGGTCCCGGTGTAGCTGCCGGAGGCGTTGTAAGCGGCGCCGCGATCGCGCGAGCAGTAGGCCTTGTCGGGGCAGGGGGCGCAGGCGGCGTAGTCGGCGATCTTCAGCCCGCGAATGCGCTCGAACACCGGCGAGCGGCGCCAGATCTCGCCGAAGGGCTGCTGGCGCACGTTGCCGGCCGCCCAGGGGACGGAGACGCAGGGGAAGACGTCGCCGCGCGCCGAGATGGCGCAATTGCCGCGCGCGCAGTTGCAGGGAAACGCCGCCTCGTCGACGACCCGGTTGCCGCTGGGGATGAGGTCGCGCAAAGGCCCGCGATAGAGCGCCGCCAGCTCGAGCTCGGTGATCCGCATCGCCAGGCTGCCGCTGGTGCCGTCGTGGCGCGCCGTGACGGTGAGGTCGAGCAGATAGGGGAACCCTCGCGCGTCGCAGAGCGCCCGCATCGCGGCCACCTCATGCGCGTTCGGGTGCATGACGATCAGCTTGAGCCGCACCGCCACCCCCTGGGCCCGCAGGCGTTCCGCGCCGTCCAGCGTGCGCCGCCAGGAGCCCCGGATCTGGGTGACGCCGTCGTGAACCTCGGGCGTCGCGCCGTAGAGGCTGATGCTGACGCCGAGGAGGTTCCGGTAGCCCGCCAGCTTCGCCGCCACGCCGGGCCGGAGCAGCGTCCCGTTGCTGAGCATCTGCACCGCGAGGTTCAGCTCGCGCGCGCGCTCGAGCACCGGGAAGAGATGCGGCGAGCTCAGGACCTCGCCGCCGGTGAGCGAGAGGAAGAGCGTCCCCGCCGCGCGCAGCTCGCCCATCACCCGGAAGATCTCCTCCAGCGAAAGCTCGGGCGCGGCCGAAGCCGCGTCACCGGCGCAGCTGGCGGGACCGTCGGTGTCGCGGTCGAAGTTGTAGCAGTGGAGGCAGCGGATGTTGCACTCGAGGGTCAGCTCGAGCGAGACGTTGAGCGGAATCATCCGCTCGTAGGCCAAGCTCTGCAGCTGGGAGACGACGGCGTGCTCGCCGGCAGGTCCCACGACGGCGTCATCCTGACAGCGGGGGCCGTCGTTCATGCGCGCTGGCGGGCTCCGCTGCCGGCGAGGAGGCCCTTGTCGCCGAGACCGCCCAGCAGCTCCTCGACGCTGGCCCGCAGCTCTTCGGCAGGCGCGTCGTACTCTTCGCCGAGCGCGGCCGTCAGCTCGTCGACCGACCGCGACGACGCCAGCAGCTCCCAAATCCGGGCCGCCGTGTCGTTCAGCAGGTGGACCTCACGGGTGCGCGGGTCGACCACGATCGTCTCCTCGTCGAGCTTTTGAAACGGGACCCCCGGATCGCGTTTGTAGGTCATCGTCCGGCCATCCTCAGCATGGGGAGCGCCACCATCGGGCCAAAGCTGCGGGCCAGATCGCCGAGGCGGCCCGGCAGCGGCAACGCCCTGCCGTCGCGCGCCACGAGCGTAACGCGGCCGAGCAGCTCGCCTTCGAAAGCAGCGCCGCGGCTGCCGGTGGGCGGCAAGCGATGGCAGGCGAGGGCGTCCTCGTCGGGCGTGGGCCCCGGGATCCAGGAGAGGACGACGTCTCCGGGCGCCAGCGGTCCGCCGAGGCCCGGCGCCTGGACGGCGAGCGAGTCTCCCGGCTTGAGCCAACCGCCCCCGGTCGTCGCCCCCTTCGGCCGAAAGGCATACGACCGCTGCTTGAGCAGCAGCGCGCGGAACTCCGAGATGAGCTCCCGCGCGTTCGCGGGCGGAACCTTGCGCGCCACCTCGGGGCCGAGGTGCGGCGCCAGCTTGCGGAACACCGCCGCCGTCGGCGCGGCGCGGGTGAGGTTCGCCTCGACCGAGCGGACTTCGGCGCAGAGCTGCGCCGCCACCGCCAGGCTTCGGGTCACCGAGGCGCGGTCGGTGGTGAAGGCCAGGAAGCAGCCGAGCAGGCGCAGCGTCGCGTCCGACGAGGTGATGGGGGTCATCGCCACCTCGCGGGCCTGGTTCAGGAAGCCGACCGTGCGCAGCGGCCAGCTCCGCATCGAGATCCCGCCTCGCGCGAAGTCGCCCCAGAACGGCGTCCCGAACACCCGCCAGCCGTCGTCCAGCCGGCGGACCGCCACGATCTCGTCCGAGAGCACGTCGTCGGCGTCGGGCGCCTTGCGCGCGAGCGTGGTCTTCCCCGCGCCGCTCACGCCCGGGAAGACGACCCCGATCGCGGCGTGCCGCAGCCCGCAGCCGTGAATCAGCATCCCGCCCACCCGCGGCAGGAGGGTGGCGAACAGCACCCGGAGGATGCAGTCGAGCGCGAAGGGGCTCGCCTCGCAACGCCCTTCGCCGCGGTAACCGAGGCGGCCGCCGCGCGTGGTCCGCCCGGCGAGGCGGACCTGGAAATCCCAGCGCTCGGCGGCGATCGCCCGCGCGGTGACCGCGACCTTCAGCGGGTGCGCCTCGGTCTCGGCGAAGCGCTTGGCGGCCGATACGCCCGGCGGGGCGGCGGAGGTCAGCTTCAACCGGAGGCTGAAGTCGGGCGCCGCCCAGCCGGCCGACGGCAACACGAACGCGCCGTAGCGCGCGCGGACCTGCTCGAGGAAGACCCGTGGAGCACCTTCGATCTCCAGGTGGCCCACGACGCCGCCTATCGACAGCGTCAGCTTCTCGGATGGGGAGGGGACGGATTTGCTCATGACATCTTCGGGGCCTGCTCGCACATCTCCATCCCAGGCCCGTTCTTGCCGCAGGCCAGGCTGTTGGACTCGAACAGTCGCCCGCTCTTGATGTGCGGCTTTTGCCAGGCCTTCTTGGCCGGTCGCGCCGGTTTCCGTTTGATCTTGTCTGCCACGGTGTCTGTCCGTTCTCCTGGCTTAGAGCTTGCCGAGCGCGTCCTTGGCGGCGGCTCGGACATCGGTCGCCGGATCGCGCCGGCTGGTCTTTTGCAACTCGGCGACAGCCGGCTCGGCCGCCGCCCCCAGCTCCCCCAGCGCCCAGGCCGCGTTTTGGCGTACATAGGGGCTCTTGTCGGTGAGCAGGCGCTGGTAGAGCGGCGCCTCGGTCGGGTTCTTCAGCTTCCCGAGGACGCGCGTCGAAAAGGCGCGCACGCGTTCGTTGTCGTCCGTCTCGGCGGTGGTCGCCAGCGCCGGGCGGTAGCGGTCCGGCATCTGGCGAAACGCAAGGTCCAGCGTCACCACCGAAGGGGCGTCCTTCACCACGATGGCGGTCCGCCAGCGGCCCATCGTCGCCTCGACCTCCTTGGCGATCGTCTCGGGGGTCGCGGGCGGTTCGGATCCGGCGCCGGTGCCCGAGAACGGCCGCGACGAAAAGCCCTGGAATCCGTCCCCGTTGGCCCGATCTGCCTCGTCCGCATGGCGCCGGGCGCCGCCCCGCTCATGCAGCGCGAACCATCCCAACCCCGTCAGTAAGACGAGTGAGCCGGTGACGATCCACCGTGTGTCCCCCTTAGACATATGATTGGTGCCGATGGCCCGGTGGCGTCTCCGCAGATTCCCGATATCTTATCGTGGCTTCGGTCGCATGCACAATTCTGACGGTCACCGACATCGACCCTTGGCGGCGCCCAA
>DATAVR010000102.1:0-24768 GCA_036267635.1 Polyangia bacterium
TCTTCTTGCTGTCGGTTTTGCTGTCGGTCTTGCCCGCGGGCGGCGGCTTCCACCCGCGAACGGGGCCGAACGGCCGCCGGCCTCCCTGGTAGACGCCGGCCACGTAGCGGACGGCGAGCAGGTAGAGCGCCGACGAAATTCGGTTGAGCGCGTGGGCGAGATCGGCGCGGGCGGGCGGCGCCGTCACCAATCCCCCGGCGGGTGGGAAGGCGACCAAAGCCGCGAGCTCGGCCTCGCGCGCGATGGCGCGGGCCAGGGTCAGCTTTGCGATCACCGGACCCTGGCGCACGTCGGGATACATGAAGGGGACGCCGTAGAGCTCGTGCGTGTGGTGGGTGGCGTCGCGGATCTGGTCGGCGGTCATCCCCCACAGCGTGGGGGACGGAACGTCGCGGCCGGTCACCTCGGCGCCGACGAGGGCCCGCGCCAGCTCCAGAATCTCGCCCAGCTCGCCGACGAGAGCGCGCGCGCCGTCGGCGTCGGCCGCCACCTGTGCGTCGAGCAGCGTGGATTGCAGCAGATCCAGCTTGCCGCGGGCGGCGATGCGCGGGTTCGTCTTCGGCACCAGCGACTGGTCGTCGCGCAGGTGCGTCAGGTGATCGGGCTTGTCGGCGAACCGCTCTCCGGTGTCGAGCGCCCGGAAGCGACCCTCGATCGCCTCGGTTGAAACGCGTGGCGACTCGCGTTCGGAGACGACAGCGCGGGGATCACCGCGGACGGGCGCCCGACAGACGTCGACGATCGCGTCGGCGAAGGCGCGGGCCGCCGCTTCGCAGGCGGGGAGCTCGCCGCTCAGATAGGCGCCGCCGAAGTTGGTCTCCGACGGTGGGCCGAACCACTTGGCCACGCGGACGCGCCCGGCCTTGCAGGCGGCATCGAGGCCGACGACCGATTCGAGCGGCGGCGCGATCAGGTAGGCGAGCGCGCTGCCGACGCGGACGTTGGCGAGCGCGGCCAGGTAGCGCCCGACCGAGGCGATCACGTGCGGGTAGAACGCCACCGGCCGCGCGTCGCCCGCCAGCGCGACACTGTAGAACCAGGCCTCGTTTTCCAGGTAGGTGAGGCAGGCGGCGAGCGCGGCGTCGATCTCGGCCGGATCGCGCGCGGCGTAGATACCGATCGATTCGCCGGAGAGCGGCCCCGACGGGTGCGCGGCGCCGGCGTAGAACGACTTGGCGTAGACGACGTCGGCCGGCGAGGCCTTGGTCCCCTGATCGAGCGCGGTGAAGAGCGCATCGTCGGAGGTGGCGGTGACGATCCCCAGCGCCCGCCGGTCGGCCGGGAGATCCAGCACGCGCGCCAGATCGGCCGCCGCGTCGGGGATGGTCCGCACGGCGAGCGCCCGCGGCGGCAGCGGCGGCAGATCGAGCTTCACCGCGCCGCCGCCTTGGTCATGGACGGCGACGCTAACATGGGAAGCGGCTCACTGATCCCGGCCCGACGGGCTCGCGGAGCTATCCGCGGACCAGCCGGTAAACGACGATGACGAACACCAGCAGGATGAGAGCGATGAGCCAGATCATCCAGGGTGGGCGCGGTCCGGGGCCTGGCTCGACGGCCTCGATGGACGTCAAGACCTCGACCGAGCCGTGGCTGTCGACGCCGATGCGGTAGAAGTTGTGCGCGATCTCGGTCACCGTGGCGCCGTTGGCGCCGGTGAAGGCGTGCTTCCAGCCGGCCAGCGAACCGTCGTGCGAGACGAAGAGCGTGAAGGACGGTTGGGGCGACAGCAGCTTGGCCGTTCCGTTCTTGGTCTTCACGGTGGTGCCGGTGTCGTTCCAGACGTACGCGGTGTACGTGGGCATCACCTTGGCGACGTCGGAGTAGCGCAGCTTGCCGGCGGTCACCAACGCCTGCAGGCTCTGCGATTCCTTCTCCGTCACCCGGCCCGGCACCAGCGTGCTGGCCAGCGCCCCCAGACGATCTTTGGCGGCGGCGGAGAGGGCCCGCGACGGCAGCCCTCCCGCGGCCTGACCATTGACCTGGCCATTGGCCTCCCCCGTGGCGGGCGGCGCGGGTTCCACCTTGGCCGGCATGTTGTTGGTCTGGATGTAGACGTACACGTCGCGCGGGCTGAGCGTGCCGATGTCGATGCGCGCCAGGCGTTCGAGCTTCGAGGAGTGGTCGAAGTTGAAGTTGTTCCAGGCGCTGGAGGTAGAGAACGGCACCGTCACCACCGGCGAGGTCAGGTCGGCGATGATGCACTGGTGCGGGTACTTGAACCCGCCCGAGTCGGGCGCGCAGCCGTCGGCGTGGCCGTAGTCGCACTTCTGGCCGGGCGTCAGCGTCCAGCTGCACGTCAGATCGAACTGGCCGTTCTGGCCGACCTGCGGGTTGAGCGGGCCGGTGGCCGCGGCGCAGCTCGGATCGGGAACGGCATCCCACTGCGGGTTGTTGCCCAGCGAGGAGCCCCAGTCGGCGATCCGGAGGCGGGCCTGGATGGCGTTGCCGTTGTAGCTCGTGGCGGTGAAGTTGGTCGGCCGCACGTTGAAGTTGTTGGTGCTGTTGACGTCGAGGGTCGTCCCGGTGCCGAGCGCGTTCGTCACGCTGATGTCCTCGGCTTCGATGCTGACGCCGGCCGCGCAGGTGCCGCTGCCGGTTTCGTTGATGGGGTTCCAGGCCGTCGACCCGCCGCTGCCGAGCGGGGGCGGGAACGTGAGCGGCAGCGCGGTCGGATCGACGTTGGCGGCGCCCAGCGGGAACTTCAACACGTCGGTGGTGGCGGTGCCGCCGTGGTCGGCGTCCAGCTCGAACCACATGTTGAACGTGTCGCCGAGGTCGACGCCGCCGCCGGCCGCCGTGACCGGGATGCGCGCGCGGATGATCCATTCGTCGCAGGTCACCGGCAGGCCGCTGGTGTCGCAGAACGCGTCGAGCCGCGCCTGTGAGACGATGGTGGCCGGCACGGTCATGCTGGACCACCCGCCGGTGCCGGTCTGGGTCCAGGCGTTGGCGCTCATCACGCCCGCGGCCACGCCGCCGCCGGCGGTGTTGACCAGCGCGTCGCGGGTGAACTGGAAGACTGTTCCGACCGTGGTGGTCGGGTTGTAAAATCCGACCCACACCTGGTCGCCGGTCGAGGCGCCGCCGCCGTCGCCGGTCACGTGCCAGCGGAGCACCAGCGCCTTGTTGGTCGCGCTGGTGGCGTCGAGGAGCGCGTTGAAGCTCTCCGGTCCCGCGCTGTAGCCGTAGGAGTGAATCCAGCGCGGATCGTCGTAGGTCGAGGTTCCGGTCCACCAGTCGGGGAGACCCGGCTGGAACGGGACGCCACCCCCACCGACGGGGAAACAGGTCGGATCCACGGCGGCGGCAGCACGCGCCAGCAAGAGTGTTCCGAGACCCAATGCCCACACGAGCCTTCGCATCTTCCGGCGCCACACGACTCCACTCTTCATCCTCACCCTCCTACGATCTGGTTGTTGGCCGCGGGATTGTCTTCCCCGGTCGGGTCTGCCCTTGGCAAATTTGTCGACGACGACGACGTTACTGAGTGATGAGCACGTAGTAGTTGGAAGCAGGCTCGCCGGTCTGTTGCAGCACGCCCGACAGCGTGGTCGGCAGGCCGCCGAACCCCAGCGAGAGGTACTTGATGGTCAAGAGGGGGCCGGTCGTGGGCGCTTGCCGGACCGTCGTCGCTACGTCGAAGAGCGCCATGATCCAGTAGGTCCCCGTGGTGGTGATGGTCAGCGACTGGCCGGCGGCCGCGACCGCCGGGTAGACGTTGGTCCCGGCCAGAACGGCCTTCGATTGGGCCGAAGCGACCAGCTGGTACGGGCTGCCGCTCTGATCCGAGTAGAGGCCCATGCTCACCTGCGACCCCGCGGAGGGGACCAGGAGGCCGAACGAGCGAACCGTGGTGCCGGCGGTGAGCGTGAACGATTGCCCCAAGAGGGTGCCCGAGCGCGAGCCCGTGGAGCCGAGATCGGTGGGATACCCGACCGGGCTCGGCGCGGCGCAGGTGACGGTGGTGTGCCAGCAGTACTGGCCGGTGCCGCAGGTGGTGGTCTGGCCCTGGATGCAGCCCTGCGTGCTGGCGTTGCAGGCCAGGTAGGCGGTGTCGCTGCTGCAGGTCGTCCCGGTGCTGCTGCCGCATCCGCCGGTCGGCGCCGGACAGACGCAGGCGAAGCTCGAGCTCGAGGCGCCACACACCAGGCCCGACGACGCGCAGTTGGTGTCGGCCTCGTGCAGGCAACTCTGGGTGTCGGCGGTGCACGCGATGAGCGTGTTGCTCTGGCAGTAGGTCTTGGCGGTGGGGCAGTTCATGGGCGGCGTCGGGCACTGGCAAGCGCCGGTCGGGAAGCTGGTGTTGCCGCAGGTGAGGCCCGTCTGGCATGCCTTCGTCGACGACTGAATGCAGCCGCTCACCTTGGCGCAGGTGATGAGGGTGCCGCCGCTCGAGTCGCAATAGGAGCCCTCGCCCGCCTGGCAGGCGGCGACGGTCGGGCAGGTGCAGGCCCCCGTGGCCGGCGCGCACGTCTGGGGTAGCGCGCAGGTGGCGGAGGTGGTCATGACCAGGCAGCCGTTGACCATCCCGCAGGTGATGGTGCCGGTCAGATCAGGCAGACAGTAGGTTCCAGCGCCGGCCGTGCACTCGGAGGGCGCCTGCGGGCAGACGCAGGCGCCGTTCGGGAGCGCGCCCTGGCAGGTGGTGGGCGACGTGCACATCGTCGTGGTGAGCGCGGCGAGGCAGCCGTTGCCGTCGAGGCCGCACTTCTCGAGCTGGCCGCTGGTGCAGAGCGTGCCGGCGCTCTTGCACTCGGCCGGCGCCGCCGAACAGGCGCCGCAGGTCGCCGTGCCGGCCGTGCCGGTGCAGGGCTGCGTGCAGGGCGTCGAGCCGGTGACGACCAGGCAGTCGGCAGCGTCGGGCTCGCAGGTGATCACCGACTTGTTGTTGCTCGGATCGCAGTAGGTGCCGGGCTGGCTGCAGGCCGCGGGCTTGGCGGGGCACTGGCAAGCCGCGTTCGGGAACGCCACGCCGCAGGGCTCGTTGCTGGCGCAGGTGGTGGTGGCGCTGGCGTAGATGCAACTGTTGCCGTCGACCGCGCAGGTGACGAGCGCGCCGCTCACGCAGGTCTTGCCGGCCCCCGTGCAGTCACCCGGCGGCGCGGGGCACTTGCAGGCGGCCGTGGGGGCGTTTCCCAGGCAGGTCTGGCGGCCTGGACAGGGCATGTCGGTGCTCCAGGTCAGGCAACCGCCGACCGAGACGCAGGTCTCGACCCCGTTCGTTCCGCACTTCTGATCGCCTGCGGCGCAAGCGCTCTGGCAACCACCGTCGGTGGCGGTGCCGCCGTCTCGCGCCGCGGCGCCGCCCGCGCCCTGGCCGCCGTTGCCGCCCCGGCCGCTGCTGCCGCCACTGCCGGCCGAGCCCGGCCCGCCGCCTGCGCCGCCCTTGGCGCCGCTGGCGCCCCCCTTCGCGTCGCTGGTTCCGCCGGTCCCGCCCTCTTGGGGAGGGCTGCCGTCGGCGCCCGGCTGAAAGCAAAGACCGTTGCTGCAGTCGAACCCGCCCGGGCACTCCTGGCTGGTGGTGCAGGCGATCTTTCCGTTGGGGAAGATCGGGTCGAAGCACCCGCCGGTCGCGACGGTGAGCGCCAGGCCGAACGCGGCGAGCGCCAGCTGGGCGGGGGCGCGCATCAGAACGCCATCCGGATCCCGGCGCGGACGCCGTTCGCATCGACGGAGGCGGTCATCGCGGGCGCGGCGTCGGCGTGTCCGGTCCCGGCGCCCAGGTAGTAGAGAATTCCACCGGCGATGAGCGCCGCGGCCCCCACGGAGTAACCGACGATCTCCAAGGTCTGCGCGCGCTCGCCGCTTTCGAACTTGTTCTGCGAATAGATGCCCGCGTTGGCGTCGTTGGTCACCTCGGTCGACAGCGAGCTCGCGCGCAGGCCCATCACGACGCCGGCGCCGATGGCCACGACCCCGACGCCACCGGTCACCATGGCCAGGATCTTGAGGTGCCGCACGCGTTCGGGTGACGGTTCCGCCGACGGACTCTGGACCACCACCACCGTCGGTGCCGCGGCGGGCGCGTTCGGTGCAGGCGGCGTGACCGGCGACGTCGAACGCCCCTCCGCCTCCAGCTCGTCGATGTGCTTCTGCAGTTGCGCGCGCTCGTCGGGCGCGATGGCGGTCGCCTTGCGCAGGTACTCGCGGAAGCGGGTCACCGCTTCGCCGGCGCGCCCGTTCTGCTCGAAGCAGCGGCCCTGGTTATAGATGTAGGTCGGGTCGTTGGTGTCGGTGTAGAGATCGGCCAGAAGCTCGATCCCCTTGTCCGGATGCCCGCCCAGGCAGGCCTTCTTGGCTTCGAGCTCGCGCTGGTCGCGTTCCTGCGCGCGCGCGGTGCCGGCGGCGCACACCACCAGCAAGGCCGCGAGGCCGACCGGAACGCCGAGTCGGCTCCGTCGCGGCGATGATCTTCGCTGCACGAGCGCTCTCACCACTTCTCTGCCGCCGGTTTGGGGCGCGTGGCCGGCGGCGTGGCCACGGCCGAGGCCGGCGCAGCGATCGCCGGGGCCGGCGCGACGGCGCTGGCGGTCTTCTTGGCAGCGTGCGCCTCGTGCTTGCGCGTGTGCGCCTTGGCGTGGCCGGACATCTCGTCGGCCGGCGGCGTGGCGGCCGCGACGATCTCCTTGGCAGGCGTTGGTGGGGGCGACGCGGCCGGCGGCGCTGGCTCGGCCGGCGGCGGCGCCACAGCCGCCGGTGCGGGCACCACCGGCGGTGGCGCGGCCAGCGTGGCGGCGCGAGTCTCGGTGGCCTGCGCCGGCGCTGACGCCCGTCGGCCCGGGATCCCGATCGCGGCGATCGCGATGGCCAGCGCCACGCCGCCTCCGATGAGCGCCGGCGGACGCCGCCACCAGGCGGGCGAAGCTCCGGACGCGCCGTCCTCGTCGAGCGCCACCTCGCCGCTCGACGATCCGAGGGTGGTGTTGGGGCGGCCGCTGCCCGAGCCGGTCGTGCTCTTGGCCGTGCCGTCGCTGTTGAAGCCGGAGACGAACCCGCGCGGCGGCGCGCCGATCGCCTTGCGCAACGCCGTGTCCATCTCCGCCATCGACGGCCAGCGATCCTCCGGCGCCTTGGCCAGCGCCTTGAGAATGACCGCCTCCAACTCGAGGGGAATCCCGGGGTTCTTCGCGCGCGGCGGCGGCACCGGCTTGGTGACGTGCATGAGCACCACGTCTCCCCACCCGGCGCTCATGAAAGGCGGCGCGCCGGTCAGCATCTCGTAGAGGATGATCCCGAGCGCGTAGATGTCGGTCCGGTGATCGATCTCCTCGGTGATGCCGCGGCACTGCTCGGGGGACATGTAAGGAGGCGTGCCCATCACCGAGCCGGACTGCGTCTTGGCGCCACTGCCCGAGAGCTCGCCGCGCAGCTTGGCGATGCCGAAGTCGAGCACGGTGAGGCGCGCGCCGAACGGTCGCGCGTCGTCGGGGACCAGGAACAGATTGTCGGGCTTGAGATCGCGGTGGACGATCCCCTTGCCGTGCGCCGCATAGAGCGCGGAGGCGGTCTGCGTCGCCACGTCGACCGCGACGTCTACCGGCAAGCGTTGCTCGCGCTCGATCCGTTTGGCCAGGCTCTCGCCCTCGAGAAACTCCATCATCAAGTACGGAATGCCCGAGGGGAGCAGCCCGACGTCGATGATGTCGATGATGTTGGGGTGGTGGATGGCGTTGGCGGCGCGCGCCTCGTTCATGAAGCGTTCGACCAGGCCCTTGTCCTGCGCCAGCTCGCCCCGCAACACCTTGATGGCGGCCTTGCGGCCCATGAACGGGTGCTCCGCCAGATAGACGGCGCCCATCCCGCCCTCGCCCAGGATCGACTGCACCTGGTAGTTATTGATGCGTTCGCCGATCAAGCCCGCCCGGCTCCATGAGACGCGCGGTTCTGCCTCGCGTCAAGTCGGCCCCGATGTCGCAACACCAAGGGATAAACGGTCGGAAGCAGGGATGTTCCCCGGGATTTCCCCGGGGAGGTCCGCGGAGCGGCTACTTGCTCGGCGGCGGCGTGAGGACGACGCCCGATTTTTTCTCGCGCAGGATGCGCTCGACGGCGGCGGCCACGTCGCGCGCGGCGTCGGCGGGCGGGCGGCCGCGTGGGTTGATGTTGGAGATCACCTCGCGGTCGGCGTCGGTCGCACCGGCCGCCGGCTGATAGATGTAATAGGCGGAGAGGGAGTCGGCGAACCCGAGGCCGGGGCGCTCGCCGCAGACGAACAGCGCGGCCTGGGCACCGACGCGCCGGGCGATCTCGTCCATGATCTTCACCCGCGATCGGCGCACGAAGAAGGCGGGCGGGTGGGCGATCCCGCGCGCGGCGAGCGCCGGCAGCAGCGCGGCGTGAAACGCCCGCAGGTGTTGGTTGATCGCGGCGGCCGACAGCCCGTCGCCGTAGATGATCACCAGCGTGGGGGATTTTCCGATCCGTTTGCTCAGCTCGGTGCGCGCCTCGTCGGAGAGGGCGCGGCCGAGATCCGGGCGTTGGAGGAAGGTCGGCTTGTCGGGCGCGCGCGAGGTGAGCTCGAACATCCCCAGCTCCGAGAGCAGCGCGGGGTCGACCTCGGAGATGACGGCGTCCTTGGCCGCGGCGTGATCGGCGCGGAAGCGCAACATGGTGTTGGTCTTGTAGCGCGGCCCGGTGCGCCCGACGGCGATGCGCGCGGGGGTCGAGCGCAAGATCCCCGGCATCGCGCGCGGGTCGTAGGGCTCGCCGACGCCGACGCCGCGGTCGGGTGGGATCAACAGCGCGCCGGCGCTCTCGATCTCCCTCTCCGCTGCGCCGGCTGCGCCGGCTGCGCCGGTCGAGCCCGTCTGGCGCGCCAGCGTCTCGCGCACCAGCGCCTCGACGCGCCGACGATCGAGGGTGGGTCGTTTCTGCTGTTCGTCTTTCATCGCCTATCCGAATCTAGCCGAACAGGCTCGGATCGCCGGCGCGCGCGGTCAGCTTGCCGTCGCGCATGATCTCCATCTCTTCCAGCCAGGCCTCGAACTCGGGCGCAGGCCGCAAGCCGAACAGCTGGCGCAACGTCGCGTCGTCGTGGAACGAGGTCGACTGGTAGTTGAGCATGATGTCGTCGCCCATGGGGAGCCCCATGAAGAAGTTGCAGCCGGCGGTGGTCAGCAGCATCTCGAGGTTCTCGACGTCGTTCTGATCGGCGTCGGCGTGGTTGGTGTAGCAGGCGTCGCACCCCATCGAGATGCCGTGCAGCTTCCCCATGAAGTGATCCTCCAACCCCGCGCGGGTGATCTGCCGGGCGTCGTAGAGGTACTCGGGGCCGATGAAGCCGACCACGGTGTTGACGAGAAAGGGCGCGTAGTGGCGCGCCAGGCCATAGTTGCGCGCCTCCAGCGTCATCTGATCGGCCCCTTCGTGCGCGTCGGCCGACAGCGCGGAGCCCTGACCGGTCTCGAAGTACATCACGTTCGGCCCCTGGCACTGGCCCAGCTTCAGCGTCATGTCGTACGCCTCGTCGAGCAGCGGCAACGTGACGCCGAAGCTGCGCAGCGCCTTCTCGGTCCCGGCGATCGACTGGAACATGAGACCGAGCTGCGCGCCGGCCTCCAGCGCCTTCATCTGTGTCGTCACGTGGGCGAGGCAGCAGTTCTGGGTGGGGATGCGCCACTGCCGCATGAAGTCGCCGCTGGCATTCAAGATCGCGGCCGTGGTCGCCGGATCGTCGGTGACCGGGTTGATGCCGATGACCGCGTCGCCGGCGCCGTAGGCCAGCCCCTCGCGCAGCGAGGCCAAGATCCCCTCGATCGAATCGGACGGGTGGTTCGGCTGCAGCCGGACGGAGAGCCGTCCGGGCAGCCCGACGGTGTTGGTGGCGTGCACGACGACGCGGATCTTGCGCGCGGCATAGACCAGATCGAGGTTGGTCATCAGCTTGGCGCAGGCGGCGATCATCTCGCTGGTGAGGCCCCGCGAGAGGCGCAGGAGGTCAGCGCCCGAGGTGGTGTCGGCGAGGACGTGCTCGCGCAGCTCCGCCACCGTCCAGGATTTCACGCCGTCGTAAATGGGCCGCTGCAGATCGTCGAGGATGAGGCGCGTGACCGCGTCGGTCTCCGGCGGCACGACCGGGTTTTCGTGCAGCTCGGCGAGCGTCACCTCGGCCAGCACGCGCTTGGCGGCCACCCGCTCCGACACGCTGGCGGCGGCCAGGCCCGCCAGGCGATCGCCCGACTTCTCCTCGTTGGCCTTGGCCAGGACCTCCTTCAGATCGCGAAAACGGTACGTCGTTCCGCGCAACGTCGCCGCCAGGTTCATGGCCCGGCGACGCTAACACGGGAAGCCGTCGCGGCGACGGGCAGGATAGGATGCGGCTCATGGCGGACGACGGCGGCAAGCGGGTTTCGATCCGGTGGAATGGCCGGGAGATCAGCGACCCGTCCGAGCTGCCGCCCGAGATGCGGAAGCTGCTCGAGGACGCCGACGGCGACGGCATCCCCGACATCGCTGAGCCAGGAAAATTCGGCGCCCCGCCCGGCGACGAGCTGCTCGAGGTCAGCGTCGTGACGCCGACGGTGATCGAGATGGACGGACGGAGCTACAAGGGGATCGACGAGCTGCCGCCCGAGATGCGCGAGCAGGTGCGGGCTGCGCTGGCGAAGGCGGGGCAGGGCGCGTTCCCGGCTGCCGCCAAACCGGCTGCCGGTTACCCCTCCGCGACGCCGCTGTCGCAGGGGGCACCACGCCCGCGTCCGGTGGGACCTTCGTGGGCGACCGTCCTGTTGGCCGCGCTGGCCGGCGCGCTCGTGACCTACCTGCTCATGCGGCATTGAGCGGCCGCCGCCCGCGCCCGAACGTCAGGAACGCGTCCGGATGGTGACGGCGCGGCCGTGGGCATCGAGCCCCTCGACGGCGGTCAACGCGGTGATGTGGTCGGTCTGGGCGTCGAGCGCCGCGGCGTCGTACTCGATGATCGAGGTGCGCTTGACGAAGTCGGCCACGCTGAGCGGTCCGGAGAAGCGCGCGCTGCCGCCGGTCGGCAGCACGTGGCTGGGGCCGGCGATGTAGTCGCCGACCGGCTCGGGGGTGTGCGCCCCCAGAAAAAGCGCGCCCGCGGTGGTGATGCGCGCGGCCAGCCCGCGCGGGTCGCGCACCGCCAGCTCGGCGTGCTCGGGCGCCAGCCGGTTGATGACCTCGGCCATCTCGGCTTCGCTGTCGACGACGAAGATCGCCCCCTGCTCCCGCAGCGACCTTTCGGCGATCGCGCGGCGTGAAAGCAGCGCCACCTGGCGCGTCACCTCGGCGGCGACGCGACGGGCGACGTCGGCGCCGCGCGCGATCAGGATCGGCACCGCCACCGTGTCGTGCTCGGCCTGCGCCAAGAGGTCGGCGGCGACCCAGCTCGGATCGACGCTGTCGTCTGCGCCGACGACCAGCTCGGTCGGACCGGCGATCGAATCGATGCCGACGTCGCCGAACACCAGCCGCTTGGCGGCGGCCACGTAGGCGTTGCCGGGCCCCACGATCTTGTCGACGCGCGGGACGCTCTCTGTCCCGTAGGCGAGCGCGGCGATCGCCTGCGCGCCGCCGATCACGAAGACGCGCGAGACGCCGGCGAGTCGCGCGGCCAGCAGCGTCTCGGGCGACGGCCCCGGCGTGGTCATCACGATCTCCCGCACGCCGGCGACCTTGGCCGGCACGGCGGTCATGATCACCGTCGAGGGGTAGAGCGCGGTCCCGCCAGGGACGTAGATCCCGACCCGCGCCAGTGGATCGACGCGGCTGCCGGTCCGGATGGGGCCTTCGTTGATCTCGTAGGAGGGGTGACGCTCGCGCTCGTAGAAGGCGCGCACCCTGCGCGCGGCGTGTTCCAGCGCGGCGCGAACCCCCGCCGACGCGCGGGCGGCCATCGCGTCCCATTCGCCCGCGGGGAGCTCGAGCGCGCCCAGCTCGCGTCGCTCGAAGCGTGCGGTCAACGCGCGAACGGCGGCGTCGCCCCCGGCGCGCACCTCGGCGATGATCTTGCGCGCGGCCGCGTCGACCTCGTCGGAGGTGGAGACCGGTCGATGGCAGAGCGCGTCCAGGCGGGAGGCGTAGTCGGCGTCCGTTTTCTCGTAGATCCGCAGCATGGCGAGCCGCGCAGCATAGCAGCGGGCGTCCCGCCGGGCGAAGGCCGCCACTTCAGCCCGCTACTTCAGATCGACGCCGAAGGCCGCCGTCAGGTCGCCCCCCAGCCGATCGTCGCGCAGCGGCCGCGCGGCGGCCAGGAGCGCCGCCAGCCGTCGGTCGTGGAAGCGCGCGAAATAGGGCTCGGCCCAGGCGAGGTCGGGTCCGCGCGGGGGGAGCTTGATCTCCTGCGCGACGCCGGCCGCGGTGGCGAACGCGGCGGGATCGCGCCAGCCGTCGATCACGCGATCGGCGAGCCGGCGGATCGCGCCGTCTCCCTCCTCATAGAGGTCGACGCCGTTGGCGCAGGCCAGCTCGGCCAGCATCACCAGCGGCGCCAGCGCGAACAGGTGGTAGTGGAGCGCCAACGCCTTGCGGTCGAGCTCGAGGGGGAGAAATCCGTCGGCCCGAATTTGCGCCACGCCGATGCGCGCCTCGGCCAACCCCCAGTCGAAGAGCGCCCGATCTCGTGCCGCCGCGCCGGTCGCGCCGACCGCCAGGCCAGCCCAGTAGGCGTGGTTGTTGGCGCTCGACAGGCGGCCCGCGTGCCCGTAGCTCGGCTGCACCGCTTCGGCGATCTTCACCAGCCAGGTCTCCACCGCGGTCCGCGCGGCCGGGTCGAGGCCCGGCGCATCGCGGATCTGAAGATAGGCGAGGGCCAAGCTGCCGAGCGTCCACTCGCGCTCGTACTCGCCTTGTTGATTGACGGTGCCGAGCAGCGCGCCGGCGCGGGCCCAGGCGCCGAGCGCGTCCAGCGCCCGCGCCGCGTACGCGACGTCGGCCGGGCGGCTTTTCATCCAGCCGCCGGCGAGGTCAATCACCTGTGCCGCGAATGAGCGCAGCGGCGCCAACGCGGCCTCGTTCTTCCTCTTGAGGACCGGATCGGCGATCGAGCGATTCACGTCGGTGTAGTACGAGACACCGGCCAAGTCGCGCACGGGCGCGGGGATTGTCGCCCGCCGAGGCGGGGGCAGCGGCCGTCCGATCGCCGCACGGCGCGCGCCGACGTCGACGGGGCCACGCAGGGAGGCTGACGGTTCGGCGAGGACCGCGGTCACCGTTGCGACGATCGCCAGGAGCCGCATCGTGCGGCCAGGCTAGCGCGGAACGTGGAACGACCGCTTGGCTAAAGTCCGTACTTCTTCAGCTTCTCGTACAGCGTCGAGGGCGCGATCCCCAGCGTGCGGGCCGCCTGCACCTTGTTGCCGCGCACGGCGAGCAACGTCTGTCGGATGGCGGCCCGTTCCAGGTGGCCGAGCGCGTGGCCACCGAGCGGGAGGCGATCGAGCACCGCCTCGTCGGACGGAGGGTCGATGAAGCGGAGGTGGCGCGGCTCGAGGGCGCCCTGTCCCGGCTCGACGAAGGCGAGCCCGCAGGCGAGCACGTTCTTCAGCTCGCGGACGTTGCCCGGCCAGCAGTGCGCGCGCAGCGCCGCCAACGCGGTCTCGGTGATGACCACGTCGCCGCGTCCCAGGTCCTGCAAAAGACGTGGCGCCAAGAGCGGCAGGTCCTCGAGCCGCTCCCGCAGCGGTGGCAGCACCACAATCGCCGCGGCCAAGCGGAAATAGAGATCCTGACGGAACTGCTTGGCGGCGACGAGGGCGCCGAGGTCGCGGTTGGTGGCGGCGATGATCCGGACGTCGATCTTGCGATCCTTGGTCCCGCCGACCCGGCGCACCGAGCGGTTGTCGAGCACGCGCAGGAGACGCGGCTGCAGCTCCAAAGGCAACTCGCCAATCTCATCGAGGAACAGCGTGCCGCCGCCGGCGCGCTCGAAGGCGCCCGGGTGCTCGGCGTGCGCGCCGGTGAAGGCCCCCCGCTCGTGGCCGAACAGCTCGCTCTCGACCAGGTTGGGCGGGACGGCGCCACAGTCGAACACCACGAACGGCTCGTCGGCGCGTGGGCTGGTGTCGTGGATCAAGTGGGCGAAGACATCCTTGCCCGTTCCCGTCTCGCCGGTCAGCGTGACGGTCACCTCGGACGGCGCCAGACGGGCCACCATGGCATAGAGTTCGTGCATTGCGCGGGAGGCTGCGAAGTTCTGGCCGAGGCTCCTGACTGAGGACGGCGGTGCCGGCACCGGTCGAACCGGTCGCAGCAAGGCCCTCATTGCGGTGCTGGACAGTTCCATGGAGTTTGCCGCTTCCGTTGACAGGTTTTGGGCTGCGAATGAATCAACGTCCCGCTTATACCGGAGCCGTCCGGGGCTCGATGTGACGATTCGGGAGCTAATCTGTTCCGACACTGTTTCGTTTCCGGTCTCCGGATCTCAGTCACCGGAAACAGGAAATTGGTCGCAAGAAGCAGTGAATCTGGAAGAACAAAGTGTTGTTCGCGCTCCCACCGCTCGGCGCTTGCACCCGCTCCATGAGCTGCATCTCGAAGTGCGCGTAGGGGAACCAGCCCCCGGCGCCGACGACTGCCACCGCGCCCAAGAGGGTGAGCCTATGCGCGGTGTTCACGAGAAGCCCCCACCCAAGCCCGCGCATATATCAGGACAATCGCGCGGCCAGTGTGACGAGTCTGAAAATGTCGTGCTGCCGAAATGACAGGCGCGCACGGCCGCCTCGAGGAGCGGCAGCCGTGCGCGCGAGAGAATCTAGAAGATGTAGAAGGCGGAGAGCTGGACGCGGTTGTCCTTGGCGGTCGAGCCGTCCAGGTAGTTCTGGTGGAAGTAGGCGTACTCGAGGCCGAAGCGAACCGCGGCGTTGGCGTCGACGAACAGGTTGGCGTCCACCCAGTCCGACTTGTCGAACACCTTGGCGTTTGTCGCCCCGAGCGCGCTGATGTCGGACGAGTGCATGTGCGAGTAGTTGGCCGAGAGGAACATCCGGTTCGGCGTCGGCAGGTAGTACTGCAGGCCGAGGATGTACGACTCCCAGCGGATGGCGTGCAGCGCACCGTTCGAAGTGAATCCGATGAGGCCGTTGTCCACGTCCTGCGGGTAGTTCTGCGCCATCCCGGCCGCGTTGGCGGGGAGCGACCCGACGCTGGCGCCGCCCGAGAGGTTCGTGTAGAGGTCGGCGATCGCCTGGCCATAGACGAATGAGCCGGTGAAGGTGAGCGCGTTGTCGGGGTGCATGGCATCCGTGGCCGGGATGATCGGAATCAACGCGTCGAACGAGTAGCCGTAGCCGTTGATCGAAACGGTGCTGGTGGGGCTGGCGGCGAAGTTCGGCACCTTGAAGTAGCGGCCGATGGTGGAGAAGCCGATCGACGCGGCGTCGACCTGGCTGGCGGCGGCGCCCATGGTGTGCATCCCCTTCCAGCCGTTGAGCGCCAGCCGGATGCCCAGCGTTCCATCGGGAACCTCGGAGTCACGCTGCACCGGGCGGGCGGCGGAGCCGGCGATCTCGATGTTGATGGCGTCGGTCTTGATGGTCTTCGAGAGGCGGATCTGCGGCGTGCGCGAATAGATCTGCCCCGGAACGCCCTGGATCTCGACGGTGTTGGGGTGGAACATCGACTGCCATCCGAACAGCACCCAGTATTGGCCCGCCAGAACGTCGATGAACGGCGTCTCCATCTTGAAGTAGTAGTGGCGCATGCGGAATGCCGGGCTGGTGTAGAACGATCCCTCCGAGACCGTCGAGACTCCGCTGGTCCCGGCCGGGGCCACCGGGGTTGGGTTGCCCTGCGGCTGGTTGCCGAGGAAGTCGGCCTCCACGACCGCCGAGGTCTTGATCATGTCGCTGTCGGGGCCCTTCAGCTTGAAGCCGAGGCGCGAGTTGCGGGCGCCGAACTGCGTCCGCCCGTGGTCGGCGGCGTACGGCGTCGCCGGGTTGGGCATCGCGGTGGTCGCGCCCGGAGTGTGCGCGATGGCGTTGTTGGCGGCGAGGTCGTTGAAGCTCTGGGTCGAGTCCCAGATCGCATCGAGCTCGGCGAACCCGTAGAACGTGGCGCCGAACTTGGTCATCACGTTCGCCAGCGGCGAAGGCGGCGGGGCCGGCGGGGGCGCCGGCGGCACGACCACCACCACGGCGGGCGGCGGCGGCATCATCGGCGGCATCGGCGCGGGCGGCGGCATGTCCGGCGCGGGCGGCGGCATCGGCGCCACCGGGGGTGCGGCCTCGGGGGCCGGTGGAGGGGGCGGCGCCGGCGTCTGAGCGACCGCGAGCCTGCCGACGCAGGTGATCGCGAGTGCGACGACGGTATTTCTAACAGGGGCTGGTCTCATTTTCGATGTCTCCTCTAGATGGGTTTCCGCGGGGCGGACCGTACCGGAGGACGCTCCCTGACGCCTATAACAAGCCCGTGAAGTTTTTGTGTCATTCCTGTGAAGTCGGTGTCCGCGCCGGCGGGAAGCCGGGCTCTCGGCACAGACCGGAGGCCCGGGTTGCCCAATCGCCTCCCGGCATCGGAGGGCCGAAAAAACTGGCGGCGGCGGGGCGCGCGCTCGACCATCTTCGAACCTGATGCCCCCGCGCTCCAAACGGGCACTCCTCTGGACGTCGACCACCTACTTCGGCGAGGGGCTCCCCTGGAGCTTCCTGCACCAGATGGGGACCGAGTTCCTGACCGCCATCGGGGCCTCGAAGACGCAGATCGGGTCGACCTCGCTGCTCCACCTGGCGGTGACCTTCAAGTTCGCCTGGAGTCCCGTCCTCGACCTCTTCGGCAAGCGGAGAACCTGGCTCTGGGCGCTGCAGATCATCCTCGGCCTGGGGATGTTCGCCGTCGCCGCGCTCGCCCCCTCCGTCGGGCCGCACCTGAACCTGACCGCGTTCTGGCTGATGCTCTCCGCGATGGCGGTCGTGCACGCCACGCACGACATCGCCTGCGATGGTTTCTATCTGCAGGCGCTCGACAAGCGTGATCAGGCGCTCTATTCGGGGACGCGCCTCGGCGCCTACCGGCTGGCGCTGATCGTCGGTTCGTCCGCGTTGGTCTACCTGGCCGGCAGGACGAGCTGGCTGTGGGGTTTCGGCGTGGCCGGCGCGCTCATGATCGTGGTCGCGCTGGTGAACGCCGCCGTCATGCCGCATCCACTAGAACGGAACCCCCGAGACGCCGCCTCGACGACCGGCGGCCGCCCGCGGCTCGGGAACCGGCGGCGCTACCGGTTCTGGCGGCGCAGCCGGCGGCAACGTTGGGACGGGCGACACCGGTATTGGGACCGGCGGCGCGATCGCTGGGGGCGGCGCGACTGGCTCTGGCGGCTCGGCCGGCGCGACGGGAAGCGCCGCTCGGCGAAGATCTATCTGGAGGCGTTTCTATCGTTTCTCACCCAGCCGCAGGCCGCGCTGGTTCTCGGGTTCCTGCTCTGCTACCGGCTCGGCGACATCATGATGTTCGCGATGTCGAAGCCGCTCCTGCGCGATCTGGGGGTCGACACGGCCCACCGCGGTCTGCTCAACGGCTTCGGGACCGCCGCGTCGATCTTGGGGGTGGTCGCCGGCGGCGCGTTCGTCGCGCGGCGCGGCCTCGAGCGGTCGCTGACCCCGCTCATCTATCTGCAGAATCTGGGGATCCCGCTCTACATCGGGATGGCGGTCTGGAAGCCCCACCTGGCCGGAATCACCGCCATCGTGCTGGCGGAGCAGCTGGTGGGCGGGTTCGGGATGGCTGGCGCCACCGTGTTCCTGATGCAACGCTGCCGGCGCGCGTTCTCGGCGTCTCACTTCGCCATGGCGACCTCCGTGGTCTCGCTGGCCAGCACGTTTTCCGGATATGCCTCGGGGCCACTCAACGAGCGCCTCGGGCACCCGCTGTTCTTTACCGTCGCTTTTTTGGCCAGCATTCCCAGCCTGGTGCTGGTGCTGCTGGTGCCAAAGACGCCCATCGAGGTCGAGTTGGCCGCGGCCGGTTAGCCGGCTATCGCACATGGGACCACGTTTCACTCGACGGAGAATGGCGCGCCAGCCTCGAGACTCCGCCGCCGGATCTTTCGCGGTGGCGTAGAATGGAAACTTAGCGAGGCACTCATGACTAAGATCCTATCGCGTAGTTTTGGCGTATCGCCGTTCGTCGCCGCGGTCGCCTGTCTGGCGCTCGGTTGCGCGTTCAAGCCGTCGAACCTGCAGGAGACGACCGGCAGCGGCGGCGGCAACGGACAGCAGCGGATCGACGGGTTGACCTCGCTCAGCATCAGCCCGACCAGCGCGTCGCTGTCGGTGACGGCGGGCGGCTCACCGAAGACGCAGCAATACACGGTCACCGGCACGGTCAACGGCCACGCCCAGAACGTGACCAACCAGGTCGGCTATTCACTCAACAGGCAAGGGGTCGTCTCTTTCAGCAGCAGCGGCCTCGCGACCACCGTCGGCTCGAGCGGCGGCGTCGTGGTCATTACCGCGACCGCCAACGGGATCACCGCCAGCGCGACCCTGACCGTGAACTACACCTTCACCGGCACCGACCCCGGGATGGCGGGGCAGGGTGTCCCCTCGAACGCGGCGACCTTCTTCACCACCAGCAAGAACGACATGAGCCGCGCGCCCCAGCTCATCTACCCGAACGACGGCGTCCTCTTCCCGCCCAACGTCACGGGCATCGAGATTCACTTCATGCCCGGCAACAACAACACGCTGTTCGAGGTCACCTTCCAGGGGACCGACTCGACGATCAACACGTTCATCACCTGCACGGCGCCGCAAGGGATCAACGGCTGCATCTATCTCCCCGATCCGTCGCTCTGGTCGGCGGTGGCCATCTCGAACGCGGGCCAGGGGCAGGTGACGCTGACGGTGCGTGGGACCGACGCCACCGGCAGCTCGGTCGGGAACAGCGGCAGCTTTCACATGTCGTTCGCGGCGGATCCGATCGAGGGGGCGCTCTACTACTGGACCACCAGCGGCAAGACCGCGATCATGCGCTGGGACTTCGCCGGCAGCACGACGACCGCGACCCCGTATTTGACGCCGACCAACACCGACGGGACGACCTGCGTCGGCTGCCACGCGCTGGAGCCGAACGGCACCAAGCTGGTCGCCAGCGCGGGCGGCCAGAACGACGGGCATTTGCTGCTCTGGGACATCGCGACGAACACGGCGTTGTCGCCATATCCGCTGGCGCAGCAGAGCCAGTTCGAGTCCTGGAACTCCGACGGGAGCCAGTTCGTCGGTGTCTACGGCGACACCACGCACGTGGCCCCCTCCAACTTGATGATCTTCGACGGGACGTCGGGGATGGTGCTCTCGACGATCGATCTCGGCGGGCTGCGGGCCGATCACCCCGACTGGTCCAAGAACACCTCGGGCGCGAACACCATCGCCTTCACCTCCGTCGACCCCGTCGCCAACACGACCGATCAGCGGCCGGCCACCGGGGGGATCGACTTCATCCAGGAGAGCGGCGGCACCTGGAGCGCGCCGCAGGTGCTGGTCCCGTCGCAGCTGGGGAAGAACCGCTACTACCCGGCGATCGCGCCCGACGGAAACCTGCTGGTCTACGACGAGTCGACTTGCACGAACGGGACGCCGACCGCGGGACAGCCGGCCGACAAGTCGTGCGACGCCGACACCGACGCCACGGCCACGATCATGTTCACCTCGCTGCAGAAGACCGCGCCGATTCCGCTCGCCAACGCCAACGCTCCGGGCGTGGCCGACATGGGGGCGACGGCGCTGACCAACTCGTTTCCGAAGTGGGCGCCGTTCATCGAGAACCTCGACGAGCAGGGCAAGCTCATCTGGCTCACCTTCTCGTCGACACGGCAGTACGGGCTGCGCTCGCCCCCCGCGCCGGCCGACACCGACGAGACCACCAAGGGGACGTTGATCTGGATGGTCGGCGTTCGGCCCAGCATCGGCGGCGGCGATCCCAGCTTCACGGCGTTCTGCCTGCCGTTCCAGGACATCACGACCTCCAATCACATCGCGCAGTGGACGAAGGTCTTCATCCAGGGCCCCGGCTGATCGGCCGGGCGATCTGTCGGCCGGTCGTTTCGCCGGGCGATCGTCCCGCCGGCTACGGCAGGCCGGGGATCGGCACCCGCACCTCGTAGAGGGTGTGCAAGGTCGTGACGTAGAGGGTCCTGCGATCGGCGCCGCCGAAGGTGCAGTTCGACGGGGCGGCGAGGAAGGGGATTCGTCCCAGCAGGCGCCCGGCGTAGTCGAACACCTCGATGGCCCTGATCTCGTCGCTGTTGTTGGCGATGTAGAGATTGCCGGTGTCGTCGACGCAGATTCCGTCGGGGACCTTGAATCCGCCGGGGACGCGCGCGCCGTCGATGAGCAAGGTCGGAGCGCCGGCGGCGCCGGCGGCGTCGAGCGGGAGCTTCCAGATCTTGGCCTGGACGTCGCTGCCGATGTAGAGCGTTCCGCCGTCTGGCGAGAGCGCGATGCCGTTCGGCTTCTCCAGCTGCCAGACGCGATCGAGCGCGCCGGCCGGTGACACCCGGTAGACCGCCATCGGCGCGTGCGCACCGCCCGGGCGCGCGCCCCAGTCGGTGTCGGTGAAGTAGACGTTTCCGTCACCGCGCACGACGACGTCGTTCGGGGCGTTGAGCGGCGTGCCCGGATGCCCGGCGGTGGCGGGCGGCCAGGCGTCGGCCAACACGGTTCGCTGCCCCTCGGGCGAGATGCGCACCAGGCGCCCGTTGTAGCGCTCGCAGGCGACGAGCGCGCCGGCGGCGTCGACGCCGAGGCCGTTGGTGCTGGTGAGGTCCTGCGCGTCGGAGGCGTAGGGGAAGATGGCGAAGCGACGAAGCAGGGGGTCGAACCGGTAGATGACCGCCCCGGGCCCATTCTTCTCGACGACGTCGGAGAACAGCAGGTAGGGTCCGGCGGCGACCCACAGCGGACCCTCCAGCGAAACGAACGGGACCGGGCTGCGGACGGCGACCGGGGTGCCGGCGCCCATCAGCAACGCGGGAGGCGGCGCCGTGGCCGTCGCCGCCGTGGCGGGCGGCGCGCCGGTCTCCGTCGGGGCGCAGGCGCCGGCGGCAGTCGCGAGCAAGATCGAAACGATCCCGAGCCGGCGGGCGAGCATGGCGCGCATCAAACCACGCGCCGGCATTTCTTGCGACGATCGGCGCCGCCGGGCGAGCCGTCGTCGTGCTCTGTCGTCGTGCTCTGTCGTCGTGCTCTGTGGCGGGGCTCTATCTGGCGGCGACGGTCGTCGGGTGCCTGGCGACCGGCGCGCTCGGGCTGGTGCCGTCGGGCGCGCCCATCTGTCCGGTCGTGGTTCCAGTCGTGGTCCCTGTCGTGGTCCCGCCGCGCGGGAGCACCACGGTGAACGTGGTCCCCTGGGCGTCGTCCGAGCGGACGTCGATCGAGCCGCCGTGGACGCGCACCAATTCGTGCGTGATGAAGAGGCCGAGCCCCAGCCCTCCCGACGTCCCCAGGCGCCGTTCGGTGCCGGCCAACGGCTGGAACAGCGTCGGGAGGCGGGCCGCCGGGATGGCGCCCATGTTGCGCACCGCCACACGCACGTCATCGGCGCCGCGCCCGTCGATGGTGACGTCGACGCCGCCCTCGCGAACACCGTGCTGGACGGCGTTGGCCACCAGGTTCGAGAACAGCTGGGAGAGCCGGTCCCGATCCCAGCGACCGGAGGTTTCGCCCAGGCTGGTCGCGCGCAGCGTCCACTCGGGGTTCGCTTCATCGAGCTCGTCGATGACCTGGCGGACCAGCGGGGCGAGATCGAGCTCTGTGGGCACGAGCGGGATGCCGCCGCCGAGGCGCACGCGCGTGAGATCGAGCAGCTGGTCGATCATTCGCGTCATTCGATCGCCGCTGGAGAGGATGCGGCCGAGCGGCTTCAAAAGCCGCTCGCTCTTGTCGCGGGCCATCGCCAACCGGGCCGAGGTGATGATGGCCGCCAGCGGATTGCGGAGGTCGTGGCCCAGGATCGCGGTGAACATCTCGTTGAAGCGAACTGTCTCCTGAAGCTGCTCTTCGTGTTGCCGCAGCTCGCGCACCGTCTGTCGCAGCTCGCCTTCGAGCTCCTTGCGGTACCTGATCTCGGCGGCCAGCGCCCGCACGTCGTCGCCTTGATGAGCATGGCCGCCGCGGGCCTCCCCTTGCTCTTGCCCTTGCAATCGGCCGAGATCCACCTGGGTGTGCAGGCCGCAGATCTCGTGCAGGCCCCCCGTCGACTGGCGGAAGCCGGACATCACGTAGCTGCAGAGCAGCGAGAAGGACCAGGTCTTTCGCAGGCCGTTCCACATCTCCTCGAGGAGCACGGCCGCTCTTCGATGGCCTCCGCGCCAGAGCAGATCGACCATCTCGCCGTAGGCCCGGATCTCGCGGCCGCGGCCCTGGGCCTTGGCCTGCTCCAGCAACGGGCCGACGGTCTGCCGGAACAGAGCGCGGTCCGGCGCTGTGCCGACCATGAACTTGGCGAGCGTCTGCTGGGCGTCGAGCATCACCAGCCGGCCATCCTGGATCAGGCGTTCGGTGTCGAACCCCCGCGCGTCGAGCCTGGTGAGGAACCCACCGCGGTGCGCCGCCGTGGCGATGACGATCGCCGGCGCGTCGGCGGAGAGGCCCGCCGCCAGGAAGTCGACCACCGCGCCCTCGAGCAGATCGTCGTCTTCGTAGAACTGCACGATATGAGGCGGATCGTCACGAGGCGGATCGTCGCCGGCGCCGTCTTCGTTCACCGTGGCTGCCTTTTGAGTCATCCGAACCCTTTCGCGGCCATAGGGGAAGATCCTCGAAGTCCGAAGAACCGTCGGAATCTCCGAGCGTCGGAAAAAATGTGTACGCCAACGCCTTACGCCACCCCCCGGCGCGATCTTCCGCGTCCGTTTGACCCCGCCGAGCTTGGATGTCCGCGCCGGCGTAGTCAGGTTGGTGGTAGGCACGGAGGTTGCGGGATGAAACGAGTGGGCGGCGCGGGGGTGGTGGCGATGTGGGCGCTCTCGATCGGGACGGCCGTTCCGGCGCTGGCCGATCCGGTCCCCGGGTTGAACCCGTCAGGTGAACAGGCGGCGCAGATCCAGATCCGGCTGCAGAAAGATCCCAGCCTCCAGAACAACCGTATCGTCGTCACCGTCGACAACGGCATCGCCACCTTGAAGGGGACGGTCGATTCGCCGGCCGAGAAGTCGGTGGCGACGCGGCTGGCGTCGGTGGGCGGTATCGTCGGCATCGACAACCGGCTGCAGGTGGGCGGCGCCAGCCTCGAGCAGTCGGTGGCGGACGACGCGTTGACCGCCCGGGTCAAAGAGGGGCTGGTGGCCAGCCAGAGCGGCCACTTCGATCACGTCTCGGTCGCGACCCGCAACGGCGTCGTCACGTTGACCGGATCGGTCGCCAACGAAAAGGCGCTCAAGCAGGTGCTGGAGATCGCCCACGGCGCCGACGGCGTGGCGGGCGTCGAGAACAACCTGACCATCGCGCCGACGCCGCAGCCCTGAGCCGGGGGAAGCGGCCCTGACGGCGGGTCGCTATAGTTCGGGCATGAAGACGGTGGTGACGCTGCTGCGGGGAGATGGCATCGGCCCGGAGGTGGTGGACGCCGCGGTGCGAGCCATCGAGGCGACCGGCGCCGAGATCGACTGGGAGCCGCGCGACGCGGGCGCGGGCGCCATCCCCAAGCACGGCGCGCCGCTCCCCGAGGAGACGCTGGAGTCGATCCGCCGGACGCGGCTCTGCCTCAAGGGGCCGCTGGCCACGCCGATCGGCGGCGGCTACGCCAGCGTCAACGTGGCGCTGCGCCGCGAGTTCGATCTCTACGCCAACGTCCGGCCGGCGCGCACCTTCGCCGGGCTGCCCGGGCGTTATGATCGCGTCGATCTGGTCGTCGTTCGCGAGAACACCCAGGGCGAATACTCCGGGATCGAGCACTACATCGATCCGAGCCGTAACGCCGCCGAGGCGATCTCCATCATCACGCGGCACGGCTGTGACCGCATCGTCCGCTTCGCCTTCGAGTACGCGCGCGCCAACCAGCGCAAGCAGGTGACGCTGGTGCACAAGGCGAACATCCTCAAGATGACCTCTGGCCTCTTCCTGCAGGTCGGGCGCGAGATCGCGGCGAGCTATCCGGACGTCGGCTTCAGCGATCTCATCGTCGACAACACGGCGATGCAACTGGTCCGGGACCCGACGCGGTTCGACGTCATCGTGACGACCAACCTGTTCGGCGACATCCTCTCCGATCTCACGGCGGGGCTGGTGGGCGGCCTCGGTCTCGTCCCCGGCGCGAACATCGGCGAGGGGGCCGCCATCTTCGAGGCGGTGCACGGCACCGCCCCGGACATCGCCGGGCGGGGTCTGGCCAACCCGACGGCGGTGATGCTGGCGGGCGCGATGATGCTCGATCGGCTCGGCCAGCGCGAGCGCGCGCTCCGGCTCGAGCGGGCGGTCCGTCAGGTCATCGAGGCCGGCCGCGATCTCACCCCCGATCTCGGGGGACGCGGCTCGACCAGCTCGTTCACCGATCGCGTCTGCGCCGAGCTGGCCGGGCCGGGCGCCTAGGAGGGTGTCGGTCTAACGTTCCGCCCCCGTCGCCATCAGGGGCCAGCGGGTAGGCGACGGGAGCCCGAGGGCCGAAGCAGCCCTCAGGCGACGTTTTGGCGCCTGGGCAGGAGCCAGCGCTCAGTACGCGACGGCGTGGAGCTTAAGAAGGTTGTGGGTCAGCGCGACGAGCGACCACTCGCCGCGCACCTTCACGAGCCCGCGCAGCAGGAATCGGCGAAAGCCTCGCGCCTCCTTGATCTGACCAAAGACGGGCTCTGGGATCACTTTTCGCCGCGCGTAGACG
>DATAVR010000103.1:0-7003 GCA_036267635.1 Polyangia bacterium
CGCGCGCGGGCTCGTGGCGAAGGATGGAGAAGCCTACCTGTTCCAACCCAAGAATCCGGTGCTCGAAAAGATGACGCTCGATCTGGCGACCTGCTACCGAGAACGCCGCGCCGCCGTCATCGAACTCATCTACGCTCGCCCAAACGACGCGGTTCGCAGTTTCGCCGATGCCTTTCGGATCAAGAAAGGCGGGACCGATGGCTGAGATCGTCTATGCGCTTTGTGCGCTGACCAGCATGGCCTGCGCGGTCTTGCTGATTCGTTCCTACCGTCGGAGCCGACTGCGGTTGCTCTTGGGCAGCTCCTTCTGTTTCGCGATGCTCGGGATCAACAACGTCCTGGTGTTCGTCGACCTGGTGGTGGTTCCTCAGACAGACCTCTCCTTGCTCCGCAGCTTGGTGGCGCTGATTGGGCTGGGAGGACTTTTGTTCAGCCTCATCTGGGACGCACGATAAGGAGCTGCCGCGTGAGACATTTCATCCTCGGACTCCTGGCGATGGCTTCTGCGGCGATCTCTATCTTTTTCCTGCGGTTTCTCCGGGAGAGCCGCGATCGACTTTTCGGGTTCTTCGCGGCGGCGTTCGCCGTGCTCGCTTGCGATTGGCTGGTGCAGGCATTCGTCGTTCCGCGGCACGAAAGCCAGCACTACCTGTTTCTGATCCGACTGTTGGCCTTCGCCCTGATCCTCGCCGGGATTGTCGACAAGAACCGTTCGCCGTCCTGATGTCCGAGCCTGATCCCAGAGCGGTCGGTCCGGCCTCCCCCGAGCGTCGAAGGGGACCGATGGTATTCGGTCGCACCCTTCCTCTCGGCAACGTGCTCGGGGCGATGACGCCTCCGCTCGACCTGCGGATCCTCGGTCGCATGCTGTTCCACACCGCGCTGGTGGGCCTCGCCGCCGGCTTCATCGGCGCCGCGTTCTTCGCCGCTCTCGAGTACGCGCAGACCTTCTTCATGGAACGCCTGGCCGGCTACACGCCCTTGCGGGCACACGGCGAGATGATTCACGGCGAGAGTGTCCCGGTGGTCCTTCGTCCGCTCGTGGTCCTGGTTCTTCCCATGCTGGGCGCGCTGGTGGCCGGTCTCATCTGTCAGCTCGCGCCCGAGACCCGGGGCGGCGGCGGTGACGCGATCATTCACGCCTTCCATCATCAAGGCGGCGTCGTTCGCCGGCGCGTCATCTGGATCAAGGCGCTCGCCTCGATCTTCACGCTCGGCACCGGCGGCTCGGGCGGCCGCGAGGGGCCCACCATGCAGATGGGCGGCGCTCTCGGCTCGGCCGTCGGTCTCGGCCTGGGGGTCAGCCCGCGCGAGCGGCGAATCCTGATGGTCGCCGGCGTCGCGGCCGGCATGGCCGCGGTGTTTCGAACGCCGCTCGGGGCGGCCCTCCTGGCGGCGGAGGTTCTCTACCGCGACGACTTCGAGGCCGAGGCGCTGATCCCCGCGGTTCTCGCCAGCGTCATCGCCTATTCGGTCGTCATTACCATCTTCGGCGAATCGACGCTGTTTGCCCGGGCTCCCCGCTATCTCTTCATCCCCAAGCACCTGCCTCTTTACGCCTTGCTGGCGGTCCTCATCGCGGTGGTGGCGTCGATGTTTCTGGCGGCGCTTCGTGGCGTTCAACGGCTCTCGGCGCGCTTGCCGCTGCCGATCTGGGCGCGCCCAGCCGCGGGCGGCCTCGCGCTGAGCGTGTTCGCGGTGCCGCTCATCCTCTTGGTCGGTGGACACTTTGGAACCCCGGGCCGCGCGCTCGGGATCCTGGGCGGTGGATATGGCGCCGCCCAGGTGGCGATCACCGGAGCTGATTGGCTGCCGGCCGGCTTGAAGGGCGCCGAGTTCCTGCTTCTCCTCTGCGGGGCCAAGCTGCTCGCAACCTCCCTGACCGTCGGCACGGGCGGAAGCGCGGGCGACTTCGGCCCCTCGCTGGTGTTGGGTGGGCTCCTGGGCGGAGCCTTCGGTCGTGCCGCGGCCGTTCTCCTGCACGATCCGTCGATAGATCCGGGTGCCTTCGCTCTGGTTGGGATGGGCACCTTCTACGGCGGTCTCGCCCACGTTCCGGTGAGCTCGCTCATCATGGTCAGCGAGCTTGCGGGGAGCTACGACCTGCTCGTCCCCCTGATGCTCGCCGAGGGGATCGCCTTCGTCGCGCTGCGCAAGCGCTTCCTCTATGACGCCCAGGTCCCGACGTACAGCGACTCACCGGTGCACAAGCCGTCCGGCTCTCTGGAGATGCTCGGACGGTTGCGGGTGGCGGAAGTGCTTCGGGCGCGAACGCCCATCCGTACCTTTCGAGAGGCGACGGGGCTCGCGGAGATGCACCACGCGCTGGCGGAGACGACCTGGCAGACCACTTTCCCCGTCGTCGATGCCGGTTCCAGAATCCTGGGCGTCGTGAGCGCTGCCTCGATCGGGCTGATGGCGCCTCACGACGGCGTGCCTGCCCCGGCGGTCGCCTCGGATCTCATGCAGCCTCCCACGCTCCTCGCGCTCGACGACGACCTCCGAAAGGTCGGCGAGCTGATCCTGAACAGCGGCCTGCATCAGCTCCCGGTCTTGACCACCGAGGGTAAGCTCGCTGGGTTCATCGACGAGTCTCAGGTGACCCGGGCCTATCTGCAGTCGGCGGTCGAGCCAGGCTGAGGTCCGTCACCGGACCCAGGCGACGACCGTCAAAACCGTAGAGGGGGATCGGAGTCGACTTGACCTTACGGGTCTCGATGATCCGCCAGAAGGTGCCTGACGGTTCGACGGTGAGGCCGATCGAGTCGAGCGCGTCCAAGAACAGCCCGAAGGCCTGCCTGGGCGTCATGGTGAGGGGCGCCATGATGGTCACCTTCTTGTTGCGGGCGGCGATCGCTTCCGACCAGACGAACTCCCGACAGGTGATCGACGAGATCCAGACCACGAGATCGTCGATGTTCGTGTCTGGTTTGAGGGTCAGCTTCACCAGCTGCTTTCGGTCCGACAGCCTTCGGCACGAGTTGAAGTCCGTGTCGGCGAAGACGTCGGGCGTCTCCGCCACGGCCGCGGTCCGTCCGCTGCGCGGACCCGGCGCGTTCTTCCAACCGCCAGGCCGGCCCACGGCGTGAACCGCCCCAAACAACAGAGGGCGGCGTGCGGTCGACAGGGCCGGTGGCGCGTCGGCGCCTCTGCCGGCGGCGCCTCGCGTCCAGATGGCGCCGAAGAGCAGCGCCGCGGCCAAGCGCGCTCGGGTCATTGCACCCGGAATGGAATCTTGATCTCCGCCAGCTGGTCCCCTTGCTGTTCGTCGTCGATCTCGGCGCGAAAGGTCAGTCGACTCTCGCGTTTGGTCGCATCTTCGAAGTAGAGAAAGCCGGAGATCTCACCGCCGTCCGCGAGGACCCCTTCGGGCAGTCCCATGCGTCTCATCGCGCGGGTCGGTAGCCCGCCTCCCCAGCGCTGGCCCCGCCCGTCGGAGGGCGCGTCGTCGCGCACGAGCGGGTGAGGCCACGCCGCGAACGTCGGGTAGACGTCGTGGTATCGCGGCGCCACGAAAAAGTTCGAGCCTGCGTAGATCGGGTTGATCGTGCCGTCTCCGTCCACAGGCGTCGGGTGATCGAGCGGTACGACGGGGATGGCCCGGTAGACGTGCCCGTGGCCGCCAACCAGCGTGAACTCCTGGTACTCGATGCGAGCGGGCGCACCGCTGTGGTTGACGATCCGGACTTTCACCGGCGTGAACCGGGTGGAGAGATCCACGGGCGCCGCGTCCCAGTCGTCACCTTCCGCGGAGACCCTGACCCCCTCGACCTCTTCGGCCCCGGCTGCGGGAGCGCCCGGAACGGTGTGCGCGGAGGCGGCGGGCAACATTCTCCCCTCGGCGCAGGAGAGGCCGGCCAGGCAGAGAGCCGACAAGAGGACGAACACCCGGCGCGAGGTCGTCTCGGTGTCGCCTTCGATCAACTGGTACATTCGGCCCTCGGAAGGTGTTCGACGACCTTCAGCTCGCGGCGCGCTTCGGCCGCGGGGGGTGAGGTCGGATAGCGCTTGAGGACGTCTCGCAACAGCGATCGAGCGTCGGTGCAGAAGCGCAGCTCCACGAAGGCCGACGACAGCCGCAGCGTCGCCTCCGGCACCTCGGGCGAGGTGGGAAAGGTCTCCAGCAGTCGCTGGAACGCCGCCGCGGCGCTCGAGAACCGCTTCTCTTGAAGAAACGACTCTCCGATCGCGAGATACGCCTGCGGCGCGCGAGGGTCCTGCGGGAAGCGCTGAACGAAGGCGCGGTAATAACGGCGACCCTCGTCACTCTCCCCGGACCGGAGGCGCGCCGCGGCCTGCTGCCAGAGCTGGTCCTTGTCGTCCGGCAGGAGCGGCGCGACCTTGTCGGCGATCGCAGCCTCGCTCCGCTCGAGCGCCGCGAGTCGGGTGTCGAAGCGCCGTTGGTCGTCTGCGTTGTGTTGCCGGCGCTGATCGATGGTCTGACCGAGTCGGTCTAGCTGCGCCTGCAGCGTCGCAATGTCTACCTCCGCCTTCGTTTCCTTGGTGCCGACGTCGCTGGAATTTGTTGTCAGGAGCGCGGTCGCCTGGTCGAGCACCACCCGCAGCTGCGCAACCTGCTCCTTGTGCGCTTGGTCGAGCTTGTCGACGCCATCGAGACGAAGGCGTAAACCCGCGACGCTCGTCTGCAGCCTGTGCGCTTCCATTCTCGTCATGCAGCTCGAGGTCGTCGCCAGGGCGATCGCCGCTATCGCGGCCAGCGTCGTCGTCGTCCAGCCGGATCTCTCCGTACTCGACCCGATGTGATTGGTGATCACCCCGGCTCGGTCTGGTGCACGACGCATTCCAAGTGGGAGTGGCTAATCCGTGGCGGGACAGCCAGCCGCGATGTGAGTCGAGCGATGACAAATCACCCGTCCGCCGTCATTTCGTTCAAAGGCCTGCCGGCAGCTCGGGCCGTTGCCGACCTCTGCGACGGAGATTGCAAGACGCTCCACTTGGACTGAACCTTGCGTGCGTGCGATCGTCATCGAAACCATGAAGACGAAGAATGACAGTGGGCGGTCCGCGCTCGGTTGGAGTCAGCGACCGGCGACGGGCCGTTCATTCCTCACGATGATGGTCGTCGTCGTTCTGGCCTCGGCCGCGGCGGTGTTCTTGGCCATCCGCTCTCCTTCGGAGAAGCAGACGCGTCGAGCCGCCGAGGCCTTGGGACGTCGAAACGACGCTCCCTGAGCTCGACCTGGAAGCCTTCAGACGAGCGGGGTCACGAGATGGGCGACTCCCGCCGACCGACCGGGAAGATGGATCGTCAAGACGGGGCATGACGCTCGGCGGACGACAGCCTCGGCCACACTGCCCATGAGTCTCCACCGCCCTCGGCCTCGAGGCCGGCACAGAAGCGAATCAAGCCCTCGCGCTGGCGGTGGTCGGCGGCCTCACGTCGTCGACGTCCCTTTCTCTGTTCCTGGTGCCGTCGATCTTCACGATGCTCGCGAAGCCCATTCCTCTGGCCGAGGCGTAGGCGCGCTCGGGCATGAAGGCCCCAGGGCCCGAAGGCCTGGGTCTGAGGAGCGGGATAGCGGGTTCGAACCGCCGACATTCAGCTTGGGAAAACGAAAAAGGCCGTTTCTGGCCGCAACGGGTAGTGCCAAGTAGTTGAAACACGATCGGTGGCGTAACCTGGACGTCCAGCCCGTTACGCCCGGGTGGTGGGAAAAGTGGTGGGAAAAACTGGTTGCAAAGAGCCCGGAAAACCGTCGCTCGGACTGTCAGGCGCCGTAGCTGATAGTCGCATTTGTCTGGTACTGCCGCGGGACATTGGCTGCCTTCGAGCCCCTCGCAAGGTTCCTGCCCAGAGGGAGGAGGTCGACCAGACGCGAGGGTGCGAATCTCCAGCGGGTCACTATCCGATTTGAGACTGGCGGCGCCGGTGGAGGTTGTGGCGCTAGACGCGCGGTAAAGGCGTCGCGCCAACCGGCAACTACCTACCAGACGATTCCTTGATGGCGGCGATCGCCGCCTCGAGGGCCGGGATCACCGCCCGATCCTTCGGACGATCGGCGGCGCGCTTGCTCGCGAGCACGCGATCGATAGGAAGCACCTTCACGATCAGGCCAGGAGCCAGCGCGATGTCGATGCGGCGGCGTACTCGGCGTCGAAATCGCGCAGGCCGTCGCACTTGACGACGATGTCGATGTCGTCCAGCCCCGGTCCGGAGAACAGCGGTGGGTTGTTCCTCCACGCGAATACCGCACCGACCCGCCGGGCTGCCTCGGCGACCCCCGGGTGGGCCGTCGAGCGGAACCACAGGTCGAGATCCTTCGTGACGGCATCCGCTCCTTGCACCACGGCGGCGCCGAGTCCGACCAACATGAAAGGCACCTCGGCGTTCGTCAGTTGGCGAAGGAGCTCGAGCTCCTTCTCACTTACTGGCAGGCCGTCCAAGTCGGGCACGCCGGAGGCTCCGCTGGAGCCGCTCGAGAGGCGGCAAGGTTAGGTTCGAAAGGACGTGCTCGACGTCCCCTGGGTCCACCGCGTGCTTTCTCGCCACTTCCTCGGCGAATCGCCGCCTTGCGATGCGGTCAACCGATCCTTCGGGGACCTCCGCCTTTTTGTGATGCGTCGACACGGCAAAATTATAGCCCAGCTGCGGACCAGGCCATTCCGGCGTGCAGGGCGTATAAGGCCAGAAGTCCCGCTGCGTCATTGCCTGAGATAAACCTGTTCCGTCTACTCCCCACTCTCCTATCCCCGCGGAAGAGACCCCGTCTTCACGGCTTCGGCCTTCCTGTGATTCAGCTGTCGGTTAGGCGACGGGAGCCCGAGGGCCGAAGCAGCCCTCAGGCGACGTTTTGGCGCCTGGGCAGGAGCCAGCGCTCAGTACGCGACGGCGTGGAGCTTGAGAAGGTTGTGGGTCAGCGCGACGAGCGACCACTCGCCGCGCACCTTCACGAGCCCGCGCAGCAGGAATCGGCGAAAGCCTCGCGCCTCCTTGATCTGACCAAAGACGGGCTCTGGGATCACTTTTCGCCGCGCGTAGACG